>CAYSPL010000017.1:3041-61121 GCA_964432915.1 uncultured Maribacter sp. | reverse complement strand
ATTTTTTTATAGCCCTTTTTGTAGTAGGGTTAAATTTACCCTCATCTAAGCCATCTATATATTTCTGAATCTCTTCCATTGATTCAGTCAAGAAATGTCCACTTCCCGCCGCATAATCAATTACGGTAGGTAACAAGTCGCTCTTATTTCCTTGTTTAATTTTTTTGCCAGTAATTTCTTGAAACGGTAGGCTTTTTATAATGAACCTAGCAATTGGCACAGGGGTAAAAAATTGTCCAGATTCTTGTTTTAATCCTGTTGTTAAGAGCAATTCAAAGAAATCACTTAAGAACTGTTGACGATAATTATAGCGAATCTTATAAACTTGTAGTAACTCTACAACCTCCTTTACGACCTTAGCATTTTCTTCAAAAGAGGCATCATCATATACCTCTTTTATTGCAAATTCGTTATTCTTTTTAAGTCGAATTTCAGTAAGAATTTCCTTGAATTTATCTTTGTATTGGTCTTCGACTTGTTGGAATTGCTTATCAAATTCGCTATCGCTTACATCAGTAACTTTCTTTTCCAAAAGTTCGAGCATACCTCTATTGTAGAGGTCTGTTAAACGTTTTTGAAAGGATATGTGATTGTCTTCGCCTTCTAACCATTGAAAATGTAATTGCTCATCTTCGTTTCTGTTTTCATCTACGATTTTACAAAGGAAAAGAGTGAATATTTTATTGAAAGCATTTGGTTTATCAGAAACCACATTATGCCTTAGTATTTCTAAGAAACGATTGAAAATAAAGCTACTATCTTCCTGCTTTAATACTTTCAAGTCATTCTTGGTAAGTGCTTTACTTTGAAATTCATATGCCGATGCCCAATTATCAAATACCCCGTTAGACTTTGGTAATTTGTTCCATCTTTCGAAAAAGTCTTTTACATTTCCCGCTTGCCTATAATCATCTTCGATTTTGACAATCTCATTACGGTATTTGATTTCTTTTCCGTCTAGTTCAGAAGCATAGAGCATGATAATGTCCGCATCTTTATCTTGCTGAAAATAGGTAAAAAGCTGCCCTCCGTTTTTTTCAAGATTTTTAAATTCCTTTTCAAATTCAGCTCCCCAAGTTTTACATTCTATCATTAGATAAGCCGAACCATCATCACGGGTAACAAGTATGTCTAAACGTCCACTTGTTCCATGACCTGTTTTCCAAGTCTTTTCTAAAGTTATGTTTTGAGGTTTATAACCTTTCTCCAAAAGTCGGTTTACGCATTCAACAACAACCCAATTTTCTGCTTGGGAAAAGTTTTGTGTGGTTTTGCTTTCGGATGTTATTTTATCTCCAAAAAGAAATTTTTCTTTTTCGAAATCTATTTCAATGGTGTAGTTGTCAAATTGAGTATATTTCTTTTGAAATATGCCAGAAGTGTTTTATTTTGGTGAAAAACCTAATTTTTGTATTAGTTTTTTGAACTTCATTAACTCATTTGGACTACCGTTTTTAGGCTTTAAATTAACTCACAAAAGTAGTTTTTTTTCAACGGTAATTTACAAAAATCTTTGCAGATATTAACCTTAAGTTTTGAGGACAGCCGATATGAACTGCGAACAAGCAAATAAAATTCCTTTAGATACTATACTTAAAAAAATGGGATATGCTGCGCTCAATACACATTCGGGCAGTTCGGAACAATGGTATGAAAACCCTTTACGAAAAGAACGAACCCCTAGTTTTTCGGTTAATCATAAAAAGAATGTTTGGCAAGATTTAGGAACGGGCAAAGGTGGTTCACTTTAACCGGCTTATCCATTCTAGTGTCTTCATCTTCTCTTGGCTCTGCCTGTTGTGGCCTTTGAAAAAACTGACCAAACTGACGATCACCGAAAAAGTCTTTAAATGCGTCAGGCAACTGTCGGTACTGATACAAGCCGTTTCGGTTTTTAGCGGATTTTTGCTTCGCTTGAATATGTACTACCGCATCCAACACCTTGTCTGTGGTTTTGGTAAAATCCAAAGGAATGATTTCCCCTTCAGTATTGGCAGCATACAAGACTTTCTGTGCAGGTACGGTTTCAACGGAGTTCACCTGTAAGGTTTTCGCAGTTTTGTCTTGCCTTCCTTTAAAATAATCGTAACCCATCATCGTGGTTACGGTCACAACTAAAGCTATTAGTCCTGATATGATATGTGTCTTTTTCATTTTGAATTTGAATTAAATTAATAACTAGAGGCGGCCTCTCTTTATAAAAAGACAGACATCATTTCTTCTTCTTTGGAGAATCATGATATGGTGATAGTACGTGGCGGTTTTTGTTTCGCCTCTTCTTTTTTAGGAAGGTGTACACTTAAAATACCTTTGGAAAACGAAGCTTTTATTTTCTCTTCTTCGATAATTTCTGGAAGGGTAAACGTGCGTTTAAAAGAAGCATACTCAAACTCTCTGCGCGTATATTTGTATCCGTCATTTTGGTTTTCATCACTCACTTCTGTTGAAATAAACAACACCTGATTGTCTAAATCAATGGTAAAATCTTCTTTTTTCATTCTGGGTACCGCCATATCAACCATAAAAGTGTCTGCGGTCTCGCGAATGTTTACTTTGGGCAAGGTCATACCCGTGTTAAAGTTGGCCATCATTAGTGATGGCATGTCATTATGGAATAGACCATCAAACAATGAAGGCCATGTTGAGAAGTCTGCAAATCTTTTTGTTTTAACCAAACTTCCGTTTTTTTGAACCGTTTCTAACTTGTTCATAATCAAAAATTTAGTTAAACAATAAATTGACATCTTCTTTTGATGTGAATATCAGCTTGCAAAATGAATACCATTCAAAAAAAACCTGTCAATTTTTCAAAAAACTGAAAAAATGACATTGTGTTGTTCATCAATGCGATGGTTTTTTGATATTCAGCCTTATTAAAAAGGCTTAATTGATTTGACATTTGACACCATGATTTTTAGGTCAAATTGCCCGAAGATAGCCTCATAAACTTTGAATTATATACATATATAAGGGCATACCCAGCGTAATGTTAAACGGAAAAGTAATGGCAAGTGCCATGGGCAAATATAAACTTGGATTGGCCTTTGGTGCGGCTATGCGCATAGCTGCTGGCACCGCAATATATGATGCACTTGCTGCCAAAATAGCCAATAAAAAACGGTCGCCCTCATTGGTAAGGAAGAAGCCCGAGACCTTTGCGATAAAAATACCGTTCAAGATTGGCACCAATATGGCGAATAGTAGTGCAAACCAACCTTTTTTTAGTAAAGCCCCAATTTTTTGACCACTTGTGATGCCCATATCGAGTAAAAAAACAGCAAGAAATCCTTTAAAAATATCTGTGGTAAATGGTTTTATACCTTCAGCCTGGGCATCACTTGCAATGAAACCAATAACCAGACTTCCTAAAATCAGTAATACGCTACCATTGGTAACCGCATGTTTCAGCAAACCAAGTAACTCTTTTGCCGAACGTTTTCCATTTGAATAGATTCTCATCAGCAGCACCCCAACTATTATTGATGGTGCTTCCATCAAAGCCATAACGGCCACCATATGACCCCCAAATTCAACCTGTTCCATCTCTAAAAAGCTAACTGCAGTCACAAATGTAACGGCGCTTACAGAGCCATAAGCCGCAGCTATGGCACCTGCATTATGTACATTGAATTTTAATCGGAGGATAAAAAAAGTATACAGGGGAACTGCAAGTGCCAAAGCTATACCGGCTATCACAGCATAAAGGATATCAGTGTTGAATGTGCTATGAGCCAACTCTTGCCCGCCTTTGAACCCGATGGCGAGCAAGAGATAAAGTGAAATGAATTTGGAGGAATTTTTTGGAATTTCAAGGTCACTTTTAACCTGAGACGCCATTATACCCAAAACAAAGAACAAAAGCGCCGGATTGGTAAGATTATCGACTAATAAATGTAAATCCATTGCACTAATTCAAATAATGGCTCAATCGATAATTTGGATTTCCAGAACCCCATTGATCCTCATTTTCCTTCCTGCCAAACGCACCTCTTTACATAACTCTTGAACCTCTTTTTGAGCCGATTGTAGTTTAGCCAAACGGCTGTCATCAAAAGAAGTGTCACAGTCCAAATCTCCCTCCCACAAAGACAGGCGATTTAGCTTGTGAAAATTTATTTTTTCTCGGAGTAATGCATTTAATACGTCAGATGCTTCTGACGCCGTGAATTCTCCGTCAATTAATTGAACTTGTTGTAATACGTCTGTTGTTGTCATTTTTCTAAGGTTTATTTATGGTTTGATTTTGAAGCTATAAATGCTATCATACTTGAAATCGCAGCGCTTGCAGCGAGGGGTTCAAAAAATGGACTTTTCGAACTGTATGCTATTATTGCCAGCGTACAAATAAGAAGTAGAATGGTAAAAATCAGTACTCTTCTTCCCATTTGAGCAAGTTGCTTCTTATTCACTTTAAGCATAAAAGTTGCGCTGCCATTATCTACCCTAATGGCTTTTGCTGAAGTATTTACATTGGTGTGCATAACGATTATTTTTAAAGGTTCTCTTCTATTACTGCCACAAAGATGCGAACAATGATTCATTTATTTTTATTTATATTTATTATCTATAACATAACTTTTATTTATGCATTATACACTTCATCAATTGCGGATTTTTGTCACGATAGTTGAAAAGAGAAGCGTGACCAAGGCATCGGAATCTTTGTTTTTGACCCAACCGGCTGTGTCTATTCAGCTCAAAAAATTTCAAGAACAATTTCCGCTTCCTTTAACTGAAATCATTGGAAGAAAACTATTTGTCACTGCGTTCGGGGAAGAAGTGGCCCAGGCAGCCCGTAAAATTTTGAAAGAAATAGCCGCAATAGACCATAAATCAAATGAGTACCAAGGAAAACTCGCGGGCAAGCTTTCACTATCGGTGGTTTCAACTGGAAAATATGTGATGCCTTATTATTTATCAGGTTTCATCAATGAGCATCAAGGTATTGATTTTTCAATGGATGTGACCAACAAGCTGAAAGTAGTTGAAGATTTAGAGAACAACCTTGTTGATTTTGCCTTGGTTTCTGTCTTACCCGAACATCTTACATTAGAACGCTTACCATTGATACGTAATAGTTTATATCTGGTAGGCGGATCGGAACGTGAAAAAAACAGAAAGAGCAAAAAAGAAAACATTTTTAAAGAGCAACCCCTTTTATATCGAGAGCCGGGATCGGCAACTCGAAATGCAATGGAAACCTTTATTCAAGGAAAGAACTTACCGGCCAAAAAAAAGATTGAATTAACCTCAAACGAAGCATTAAAACAGGCCGTTATCGCCGGTTTTGGATACTCCATAATGCCCATGATCGGCATACGTAATGCTGTTGAAAAAGGAGACATTACCATTATACCATACAAAGGTTTGCCAATAAACACACAATGGAATTTAGTCTGGCTAAAAAAGAAATCACTGTCACCAGTGGCTAAGGCCTTTATTGACTATCTCACTACGGAAAAGGAAAATATCAAAGAAAAACACTTCAAGTGGGTCGATTAGTTCTGGCACGGCCTAAAGTCACCTCTAATTGGACGGCACTACATACAAGACGAAACACATGAAAGAGCCTCAGTAACCGTATCTCTGCGGACCTCCTCTACGGATTTCCTCACTGGCATACGATTCGAATTTTTTGAAATTCTCACGAAAGGCGTTCGATAATTTGAAAGCCGTTTCATAGTATTTTTCATCATCGTTCCAAGTAGCACGTGGACTTAGCACTTTTGTCGGAACACCAGGACATTCTCTTGGCTGCGCCACTCCAAACACCGAATGAATATGATAGGTATCGTACGAATACAACCCCAAATCGCCATTCAATGCGGCATTGATCATGGCCCGAGTATATTTTAATTTCATGCGCGTACCCATTCCGTATGGGCCGCCTGTCCAACCGGTATTGACCAACCAAACATTGACACCGGCATCCAACATTTTCTTGCTCAACATTTCTGCGTATTCCGTTGGATGCAACGGCATAAACGGCGCCCCAAAACAAGCCGAAAAAGAAGGTATGGGTTCTTTAACCCCAGCTTCTGTACCTGCCACTTTCGCCGTATAACCTGAAATAAAATGATAGGCTGCTTGACTGGGTGTCAACTTCGATATGGGAGGCAATACTCCAAAAGCATCGGCCGTCAAGAAGAAAATATTTTTCGGATTCTTTCCGATCGAAGGTCGCTTAACATTGTCTATGTGATAAATGGGATAACTTACCCTTGTATTTTGGGTTATGGAGGTATCCTCAAAATCAACTTTTCCATTTTCGTCCAGAATGACATTCTCCAAAATCGCTCCTTTTTTAATGGCACCATAGATTTCCGGTTCGTTTTCAGGAGATAGATTGATCACTTTGGCATAGCATCCACCCTCAAAATTAAAAACGGAGTTTTCATTGTTCCAACCATGTTCATCATCGCCTATCAATTTTCGATCCGGATCTGCAGACAAAGTGGTCTTTCCTGTACCCGAGAGTCCGAAGAAAATGGCCGTGTCGCCTTTCTTGCCCACATTGGCCGAGCAATGCATGGGCAAGGTGTTTTTCTCAACAGGAAGTATGAAATTCAATGCTGAAAATATCCCTTTTTTAATTTCTCCGGTATAACCCGTACCCCCAATTAAAGCAATTTTTTTGGTAAAATTTAGTATCGCGAAATTATGCTGTCTTGTACCATCAACAGCTGCATCTGCCATAAAACCGGGTGCATTGATGACCGTCCATTCCGGTTCAAAATTCTTTAATTCCTCATTGGTTGGCCTAATGAACATATTGTAGGCGAACATGTTTGACCAAGGGTACTCATTGACCACCCTAATATCAGTTCTGTAATTGGCATCTGCGCAGGCATAGCAATCACGCACGTACAGTTCTTTATTATTTAAATAAGCGATGACCTTATCATACAACAGATCAAATTTATTGGGTTCAAAAGGTATGTTGATATCGCCCCACCAAATCTTCTTATCGGTTATTTTGTCTTTGACGATAAAACGATCCATAGGTGATCTTCCAGTAAATTCGCCCGTATTGACTGCGATTGCACCAGAATCTGCCTCTTTGCCCATTTCACGATCTAAAATAATTTGATGTAATTCTGAAGAGGGGAGTTGGTAATGAAAATTTTTATCATCAATGCCGTAATCGGCTAAGGAAATCTTTTTTTTCAATTGGCTAATACTGCTCATGAGTTATGGTTGTAACAATTTTATGCAAAATGATTGATTTTAATACAACAACGAACATAAAAAAGAATTATTCTTGAATAGTATGCATTTCTTTGTTCATGTACCCACAGAGAGGAAAATGGTCATTGCTCTATATCTCTTGCCACAAAGTAAATCAAATCGTTCGCTTTAAATTGGGGACTGACCTCAATAGGGTTACAGCACACCTCGCAATCTTCAACGTAGGTTTGCTTAGAAACCGACGGATCCATTAACATTGATATTTCTTCCCAACAATAGGGGCATTGAAAAAAGTGCTCGTACAATTATCTGCTTTTTAAAAATCAACATTCAAAAGCTGACCCGTTAGCTGTAATAACTGAAGTTCAGCAAGTTTCGCATCATATTTGGCCAAGTTCTTATTTGTTTGGGCATTTAGAAGATTTATCTGAGCCTGCCTAAATTCAATTGAAGTAACCCTCCCTAATTGAAATTGTTCTTTAGACCGCTCAAAATTATTTTTATTGGTTACCACATTCTGTTCTTGAATTTGAAAAATGGTCAACTTGTTCTTAAAAACTTCCCAGGCGTTTTGAATATCCCTTTGCACTTCCAATACAACCTGCTCTTTCAGCAATTCCTGATTTTCATATGCTATCTTGGCGTTCTTCACACGAACGGTGGTTCCTCCCCCATCAAAAAGATTCCAAGTTAGGGTTGCCCCTAATCCAAAGTTTCGGGTATTATCATTATTGATGCCAGGAAAAAAAGCGGAGGCCGCAGATTGATTTAAATTCCAGCCATAACTTCCGTTTAAACCTAGGGTAGGTAAATAGCCAGATTTATTGACTTTGATGTCATAGGTGTTGATTTTTAAATTCTTCTCTACCTGAAGTAACGCCACATTGTTCAATTCAGCCTGATCCATGTATTCTTCCAACTCTAAACTCGGAATAAAACGTACCAAAGTGTCAACCTCATATTTTTTTTGCAGGTTTTGATCCAATAGAACACTCAAATCTCGTTTGGTGTTGGCCAGTTGTTGTCTTGTGTTCAAGAGGTTGATACTGTCATTGGTGACATCGACCTGGGCATTGAGAATATCCAATTTAGTGTTCTGACCGTATTCAAAAGCATATTCCGCTCTTTTAATACGTTGTGAAGAAATTTCCATTGCCTGTTGTAGCACTTTTTCATTTTCACTTAAACGGGCTATTTCAAAATATACGCTAAATACTTGAAGCATTGTATTTTCAATGGTTTCACGTGCTTGCAAAGCACTTAACTGATACTGTTCTTTTAAGCGTTTGTAATTGTAAAAGCGACCCAAACCATCAAAAAGCACGTAGTTGGCATTTAAAGAAGATCCGTAACGCTGTGCCTCTGCTTTATATAAATCAACATCACCCCTTGGTGTACCATCTTGATTCAATTGCCCGGGAAATTCAATCGTGTTGTCATCTCGTTGATAATTCGCCGATGCAATGCCCGTTAAGGTTGGCAGAAAACCTGAATTCAGAACACTTTGATTGTTTTTGGCAATCTCAACTTGGTTTTTGGCCACCTTGATTCCGAAATTATGCTCCAATGCCAACCGAACCGCATCTTCTTTGGTCAGCAGCTGTTTTTGAGCCATGACCATGCACAAGGGCATTAAAATAAATCCTATCAGCAACGGTTTTTTCATTGTTCTTCTACTTCAAGAGTGCTCTTTGCTTATTCAAAAATCCCATCAGGTTCTTTCCTCCTTTTTTCCCAACCAATTTTTCACTGAACACCATCATGTTCAAATTGAACTTCTTCTTTCTGCTCTTTTATGGCCCTTTCAACTTCTTCTTTTGTGATATCTTTTCCTGAATACAGCCATTTGGCATTAACCTTCATTTTGTTACTGAATGACAAGAACAAAGGCAACATTATTAAAGTCAACACGGTGGCAAATGCGATGCCATATGCAATTGAAATTGCCATCGGAATCAAGAATTGGGCTTGCCTGCTTGTTTCGAAAATCAATGGGGTCAAACCAGCGATCGTGGTAATCGATGTAAGGAATATGGCCCTGAATCTTGAACGTCCGGCTTCGTAAATGGCATCATCAAAGGTCATTCCTGAACGTAAATTACTGTTGAATTTACCGATGAGAACGAGACCGTCATTGACCATGATACCTATCAAAGCGATAATTCCTAAAAGGGATAAGATATTTAGGGGGAAATCATGCAACCAATGCCCCCAAATAACTGCTGTCATGCTAAAGGGTATCAAAAGTATCAACATCAAGGGCTGACTGAAACTTCTGAAGGTAAAGGCAATGGTCATGTAAATTAGGGCCAATACAGACAAACCAACAAAGCCCAATGAACCCAATAACTTGTTAAGTTCACGATTTTGACCTTCATAAGAGGCCGTAATCGTAGGATATTTGGATTGTATTTCAGGCATTACGACATTTTTTATTTCGTTCATGACATCTGTTGGGCTATCCTTCGGGTTTTTCAGATCTGCCGATAAACGAATTTCACGTCGCCCACTCAAACGGTTTACTGCCACGTCGCCTCGCTCTATACTGTAGTTTGCAATTTCTTTCAAGGGTACTCGAGAACCGCTTGGGGTCACAATTCGCATTTCGTCCAAATCAGAAATAGAGGATCGATTTTCTCTGTCATACCTTACCCAAACTCGAATTTCATCTTGACCTCTTTGAAACCGCTGGGCTTGTGAACCAAAAAAACCGGCCCTTACCTGGTTCATGACACCTCTCATATCTAGACCCAACAAATAAGCATTTTCTTTAAGTCGCAACCGTATTTCTTTAATACCTGCTGGATCATTATCGGCGACATCTTTCAATATTGAACTATTTTGAAGAAATGTCTTTAGTTCTTTTTTTGCAGCCTTGAGTTCTGCAATATCAGCACCAAGTAGCGACACAGAAACAGGGGAACCCCCAAAGTTGCCTCCTGACCCATAAACCAAACTTTCCACTCCAATAACCGGCCCTACCAATTCACGCAAACGATTCGTAACCAAATCAGACCTTATGGCATCAGGCCTTTCTTCACCGGGTAATAAATTGATCCGTAAATTGGCACTCGATGAACCTGGGCCAATGGTTTTAATGACATTTTCAAAAAGTACTTTGTCGGTACCTTTTAAATACTGTTCTGTAAGCTCTTTATTCACGATTTCAGCCTTCTCTTCAATAAGTGAAATGATCGAATCGGTTACCTTTTCATTTGTTCCGTTGGGCATTTCAAGTGTTATCTGAGCAGTGTCACTGGCTATTCTAGGAAAAAAGGAAACACGAATAATTCCGCCACCCACAGAACCAAAAGACAAGAATAACGCCATGACAAAAATGCCAAACGTCAATAACTTGTACTCTAGGGCGAATTTAAAAACCGGACTATACACATTGTCGCGCATCCAAAACATAAATCGATTGCCAGCCTCGTTTATCTTACGCAATTTTGAAAATAGACCTTTAATACCTTTTTGGGGTTCATTTGACCTTGCTTTCAATGCCTTTGAATGGGCTAAATGAGCTGGCAATATGATCAAAGCCTCGACTAGTGACACCGTTAATGTCAATAGCACGATAACGGATACTTCGCCAAAGAAATCTCCGATTCTACTATCTAAAAACAAGAATATTGAAAAAGCCAAAATGGTGGTTATAATTGCTGAGATTATAGCTGGTAAAACCTCAATGGTGCCATCAATTGCTGCCCTTACCGGAGATTTTCCCTTTTCATAATGCTGGTAGATATTCTCTGCGATGACGATTCCGTCATCAACCAAAATTCCGATTACTATGATCATTCCGAAGAGTGAAAGAACGTTGATGGTCACATTGAAAAATCCTGCAAAAACGAACATTCCTAAAAATGCTACCGGAAGTCCGAAAGCAACCCAAAAAGCCAATCTGGTATTTAGAAAAAGTGACAAGAAAAGAAGTACCAAAAGCATTCCTTGCCAAGCATTTTTCACCAAAAGTTCAGTTCTGCCCGTCAACGTTTCTGACAAATCACGAACAACACTGAGCTTTACGTTATCATATTTTTCATTGAACTGACCGATATAATCCTTGACCTTTTCGGCCGACAAAATCAGGTCTTCGGTATTGGTGCTGGTAATGGTAACATCAATAGCCAGTTTACCGTTAAAATAGGAGGCGTTGGGTGTTTCCGAAAATCTGTCCCTCACCTCTGCCACGTCTTTTAACCGAACCGTTTGACCCGACGGTTCTGCCTTCACGATAATATTCGACAGTTCATTACCGTAATACGAACGATTGTTTGCTCTTATCAAATATTCTTCCGCACTGGTTTTAATGTTTCCGCCGGTAACCAAAATATTGGTATTACCCACGGCTTGCGCAACATCTGCAAAAGATATATCATACGCCAGAAGGCTATTTTCATTTAGGGCTATTTCTATTTCTTCATTCGGATAGCCTGAAATCGCGATTTGAGAAATGCCCTCCATGGCACGAATATCGTTCTCTACTTGTCTAGCTATTTGTTTTAGGGTGTTCAACGGAATATTTTCTCCACTAATCGCAAAACTGATTGTAGGCCTAACGGCCTCTAATTTAGAAACCACCAAAGGCTCCATGCCCGTGGGAAAAGTGGGCACGCGATCCACAGCATTCTTTACTTCAAGAAGCATGAAATCAATATCACGCCCCTTTTCAATTTCAACATTGATGACACCATTGTTTTCTCTTGATGTCGAAGTAACCCTGTCTACCCCTTGAAGACCTTTTAAGTTATCTTCGATCTTTAGTACAATACCCTCTTCAACCTCTAGCGGTGAGGCCCCAGGATAGGTAATATTTATCGCAATGTTTTTTGATTCGGTCAATGGAAAAAAAGAGGAGTTCAAAGATCTTGCACCTACAATTCCAAAGACGGCAAAAGCTAATATAATAACATCTACGGCGACATGATACTTGATAAAATAAGCTATTAGCTTCCGCATTACTTTTTAGAATTTGAACCTTCTTGATAAACTTTCACTGCCATTCCGGTGTGGGCTCCCAATAATGGCTTTGACATAATTACCGCGCCATCGGGCACTTCTTTAAGCACTACCTTTTTGTCTGAAAAAAAGACCGGTTTCACATCAATCATATCTAAAACCGTGTCGCGTACCACGAAAATTTTATCGCCTTCCAATAATAGGTTGCGATCTATTTCAATGGCATTGATTTCTTGTTTGGCATCCAAATTGGCCTCCATGTACATTCCTTCTCTGAGACTGCTATCTTTTACTTCAATAAAGGCTTTGATGGTCTGCGAAGCTTTATCCACCCGACCATTGATACGCACAACTTTCCCTTCATATTTTTTGCCCTCATCAATAGAGGACAGTTCAACTTTTTCACCCACTTTCAACAAGTCACTAAATGCCTTACTCACTGAAACCTCTAGTTCATAGACATCTGTGTTTATGAATTCCCCTAACTTCTGGCCTGCCCTTATTAAGGTGCCTTCAGTTACCAATGACTCGGTTACAACACCACTGAAGGGCGCTGAAATCAGATATTTTGAAAGTCTTTGTTCTAAATTCTTTACGGAATAATAGGTTGACAAAATACCACGACCACTAATAAAAAAACGTTCTTTTTCAGATGACATTTCAGGTAATGAAGGGGTGGCTTTGGCCATGTCAAAATCATTTAGAAATTGTCGCCATTTTGGAAATATTTCTGGATAGTCTAACCGTAAATCAGGCATGATGGAAGTAATCTGATTGTACAGATTGCTTTTGGCCGATTGCACATTAGCGGCATATTCAGAAGCATCAATCCGAATAATGGTTTCACCTTGCCGATATCTTTCACCCGTTTTGAATAGTTTATTGCCTTTTCTAAAAACGCCCTGAACCTCAGCGAAAAGCTCCACTCGATTTTTAGCAACCAAATTGCCATTGGCAGGCACTATTATCTGAACGTTACCATTTTCAACAACCTCGGTAAAAACTGTTTTAACCACTTTTTCAACCCGAGGTTTAAAACTCTTTTTGTTGGCGGCTATGGCCTTTGCACCAAAATAGCCTCCGATAATTAGAAGAACGCCCAATACTGAAAGAATGATTTTTCTCATAAATTGCTCATTATGAACTCTTTTTGGCTTCAAAATTAGCCAACTGAATAACAAATGTTTTTAGACTGCAACATTCGCCAATAGTTTAATCAAAACATGTTAATGATATATTAAAAAGAGGTATGATGACTGATTATTTTAACTTTCTTCAAAAAAATGGAACCAAATTTCAGTTAGAATATAATCAAGGGTGATTTGACTTACTTTAATTACGTTTTCTTCAGGGATGTATTTCCTATTACCAATCCTCAACAAATCACCTATCCTTAAAGGTATGACCAAACAAAATTTCAATTGATGCAAGGATTGGAATCTCTCGATTGGGTCATTATAATCCTCTATTTTGAAGTGCTTTTGGTAGCGGCCTACTGGGTAATCAGACAAAAACAAAAAAATACTGAGGACTACTTTTTAGCGGGTATAAATATGGGGTGGTTCATGGTTGGCGCTTCGATCTTTGCCATGTACAACGCAATCGCCATTATTGTAAGCATGTACTACCCCGCTCCTTCTCAAAAACAATTGGCAGGATTGACCTTTGGTACGGTCAGTGAAGAGAAAAGAGTTGCTAATAAATCGAGTTACACGGTTTGGTACATCATCGCATCTGCGTTTATAGTCTTGATTGTCTTGCATATTATGATATCGTTCAGTGCTTTGACCATATAAATTGAGGAGTAATACGGCGTATTTTAATTTTGTAGGTCGTGATTCATTGTTATATTTGCACCCGCTAAGTCGGTAAAACCCTTTTTGTAAAGGGTCGCGTAGCTTCCGCCTCCGTTCCACTACGGACGGACATGTAGCTTCGCAACGCAACACAAGGTCGCGTAGCTCAGCTGGATAGAGCATCTGCCTTCTAAGCAGACGGTCATAGGTTCGAATCCTATCGCGATCACTACACTCAAGAAACCACACCAACGGGTGTGGTTCTTTGTTTTATGAAAAGATTGAACTTGTTCAAAATCATGAACTAAAATAAAGAAAAATGACTTTAGTCATTGGTTTCTTATTTGCAAAGGGGATGGCCATTAGGATATATAATCCTATCGCGATCACTACACTCAAGAAACCACACCAACAGGTGTGGTTCTTTGTTTTATGAAATTCGAACCCAAACGAAATCTTAGGTGTTAAAACGATATCAAAAAGTGCATTATGGGTAAAATAATCTAAATTTGGAACAGTTTGTGAAGTCTTTTATCAAAAAGAGTGTAACATAAAAACTCATGAAAAAATATCTTTCTTTTTTAATATTCGTCCTTTTTTCCTCCAGCGGTTTGGCACAACAAAAAACAACCAAGGATTTGGAAAAATTCACGCAGTTAAAGGTTTATGACCGTATCATTGTCAAACTTGTAAAAAGCGACACAAATAAAATAGTCATCGAAGGGGATGATCAAGACGAAGTAAATATTTCAAACAAAGAAGGGCTTCTCAAAATACGAATGGAGTTTGACAATTTCATGGATGGCGATGAGGCCATTGCGACCTTATATTATTCAGAAAGCCTAATTCTAATAGATGCCAATGAAAATGCCAAAATCAAATCAAACCAGACCATTAAAGGGAATCGCGTTGAAATAAAAGCACAAGAAGGAGGTCATATTGATTTGAAAATCGATATCGCAGATTTGTATGCAAAGTCGATTTCAGGTAGCGAGGTCACTTTAACGGGTGCCGCCAAAATTCAAGAAGTCATGATCAATACGGGTGGAAAAATCTATAATAAAGATTTGAATACCTCAGAAACCACGGTAGTTGTGAATGCTGGTGGACGGGCTGATGTGAAAGCTTCTGACAAAGTAGAGGCCAAAGTTAGGGCAGGTGGGTCAATTTATATCTATGGAAATCCGAAAGATGTGAAAAGGAACAAAGTCTTTGGCGGAAAAATTCAAGTAGTGAATTGACATACCGTCGCTGTAACTGAAACTTAAAATTTAGTTATCGTCTTCAAATTTGGTGTCTGCCATTCTCGTTTCTTTCAAAGAGAACTTTGAGTACTTTTTGTTCAACTCAATATTATCACTGTCAAAAGCCATTAGGGTACCTTGACCCAGTTTTTCAAGACCTTTGAATGAGCTAAAATTGTTTCCCTGTAATTGAGCGGATTTCAAATTTTTCAATTCAACAATACTCGCCGGTGCTGGTCCGTCAAATTTGTTATATGACAAAATCAATTCATTCAGATGCGGCATCTTTGCGAAATCAATTGTAATATTTCCTTCAAATCGATTTCCCAATAAGCCAAGAACTTCAATCTTGGTCAATTTTTCAAGGGCTTTTGGTAATTCTCCTTGCAATTTGTTACTTGACAAATTCAATATCTTCAGATTCTTGGCATGCCCGATACTTTCAGGAATGTTTCCGTCCAAAAAATTATTGAAGAGTGTGAGTTCTCTCAAATTTTTCCATTCCGAAAAATCTGTGGGCAAACCTCCTTTGAAATCATTCATTTCAAGTTTAAGCGCCTCTAAATTTGACAATTCTGAAATTGAATTGGGTATTAAACCGGTCAATTTATTAAAAGCCAAATTCAAGGTTTTTATAAATTCCAATTTTCGAAGTGTATGCGGTAGGTTGCCTTTAAGATTATTGTTGGGCAATTTCAGACCAACAACATGATTTTCTTCAATTTCCACTCCATACCAAAGGCTAACCGGAGCTTTCAAATTCCATTTTTCATGCCATGAATCGCCATTGGTTGCCTCATAAAAATCAATCAATACAGATTTTTCTTTAGATGAAATCTGGGCATTGCATGGAACAAAAAAAGTAAACAATAGCAAAAAGTGGCAAAGAAAAAGAAGATGTCTCATATTCTAGTCTGTTTTATTGACATCTCCTTTGTTAAGTAAAAAATCTAATGAAATGACCTGAATCGCAATAATAAACAGGGGGACGTCAATTGTGTTGCTGTAAATCTAACGCAGATTTTTGATATTTCTGATTAAAAAGGTTAATTATTTTAATAGGTGCCAACCAAATAGGGGATGCTCTCGCACCCCCTAAAACCAAACTACTAACTAGAAAAAAAGAATTACTACTCCTTTTGCATTAAATTCTGTTTAAAACTTCACTACTTATTGTCATCATTATCATCATCTTCAAACTTGGTGTCTGCCATTCTGGTGGGTCCGCCAGTTTTAAGATTTTTAAAATCGTTTTTGATACTATCTTCATCGTAATCGAAAGCCAAAAGACCTTTGGTATTTAGCTGTTCTAAATTTTTGAATGAGTCGAACTTATTATTCTGTATCTGTAATATCTCAAGGCTGGCTAATTGGCCAATCTCGGCTGGTATAGCCCCGCCCAGCTGATTATTGGCCAAAACCAGTTCCTTTAAATTTGTAAGGTTTCCCATTGTATTGGGAATGACACCTTCCAATGAGTTTTCGAATAACCCCAAACTTTCCAAATTATCTAGATTTCCAAGGGATTTTGGAATTGTTCCTTTGAGATTATTGCTTGAAAGATTCAATATTTTTAAATTTTTAAGTGTTCCGAAACTCTCAGGTATCACACCTGACAGAAAATTATTAAAGGCTGTAAATTCTTCAAGACTGTGCATTCTTCCGATCGCTTCGGGCAGCTCGCCTTTTATTCTGTTCATTTCAACTTTGAAAACCTTTACATATTTAAGTTTAACTATAGTATGAGGCATCATACCGCTAATTGAATTGAAGGCCAGATTCAAATGGTTTAAATGCTTCAAATCGCCTATGCTTTCTGGCAAAGTCCCAGATAAATTATTTCTAAATAGATTTATTTCTGTCACTTTATTGTCCACTATTCTCAAACCATACCAAGTTGATGGATCTTCATTCAGGTTCCAAGTATTGATCCAATCCAATCCATTGGTTTGTTTATGGAATTCCAACAACGCGTTTTTTTCTTCCTGTGAAATCTGCCCTTTTACCGCCATTGAAAAGGCCAAAAAGCACAATAAAGTGATCATTAAAACACGCATTTTTGTATGTGGATTCTCAAGGTTCATATCAATCATTATCATCTTCAAATTTTGTGTCAGCCATTCTGACCTCTTTATATGAATTCAGTTTATTGAATTGTTTCGGATCTGTGCTAAGTTCAAGGTCATCAAATTGAAAAAGTGCCAATTCAGATGACATTGGTATCATTGTTCGCAAATGCTTCTTGTTGAATTCATTATTTTGCAACTGAAGGACTTTCAAATTGGGTAGCGAAAAAACCGTTGCCGGAAATTCACCCGAAAAATTATTTTCAGCCAAGACCAGCATGTTCAGATTATTCAGCTGACCTATTGCCTCGGGCACGCTACCTCTAAAATCGTTATCTGCCACTTCCAATCTTTCCAATGCCTTTAATTCACCTAGTGCTTGGGGAATCTCACCAGATAATACATTATCAGATACCGAAATGACTTTAAGGTTTTTGATTTTACCGAGACTTTCTGGTAATGTGCCCGAGATCTTGTTGCTAAAAAAATCCAATACTCTTAATTTTTTCAAGTCTCCGATGTTCGCTGGCAGACTACCTGAAAGTTTATTTTTACCGAAACGCATGACCAATAAATTACGTAACGAGGTGATAGATTTCGGAAGGGATCCCGACAGCTTATTAAAAGCAAGGTTCAAAACTTGAAGTCCTTTCAAATTACCGATAGAATCGGGCAATTCTCCCTTTAAATTATTGTTCATCAGGGTAATGGCTACTACATGACCGTATTTGATTTCAATGCCATTCCATGATGAAACCGGTTTGGTCAAATCCCATTGATGCGTCCAATTAACACCTTCTGTACTGTTGTACAAATCGATCAAGGCCTGTTTTTCTACTGGTAAAACTCCGGCTTTTACTGCATGACACATTAAAGAAAATACAAATATGTAGAATGCGTTTTTCATTTATCGGGCTAATTAAGCTATTATTTTATAAGATTTATCTTACAAATTAACGGGGTTTACAAGATATATTGCAAATCAAATCGCCAAATAACACCGTTTTTGCCTGATTTTGTTGTGAAACTCTAAAAAAGTGTTGTAAGAATTTACTTATAAAGTGTGTGATTTGAGGCTAATTATATTTTTCCAAATCTTCGGTGAGCTTTTCCCATTGCTTCATCATTTCTTCCAACCGTTTTTTCTTGTTGTCATAAGAATCGAAAAAATCTGGTTGTGCAATAGTGGCGTCGTAGTTCATTAACAACTCATGGTCAATCGCTGCCAATTCTTTTTCTAAGGAAGAAATATCACGCTCCACACCACTTAACCTATTTCGAAGGGACTTCCGTTTCTTTTGAGTCTTGAAATCATTGGTTGAATCATTGGACTTGACCTTTTTTGGCTTTTTTTGATTATTCTTCTCAATGGCCCGAAAGTCTTGGACCTTTCTTTGTTCAAGATAAAAATCGATATCACCCAAATACTCTTTTATCTTCTTGTCTTTGAATTCATAGACTTTATTGCTTAAGCCCTGAAGAAATTCCCTATCGTGAGAAACCAAAATCAAAGTGCCCTCAAAATTCTGAAGTGCCTGTTTCAACACATTTTTAGATTTGATATCCAAATGGTTGGTAGGCTCATCCATGACCAAGACATTGAACGGTTGTAATAACATTTTTGCCAAAGCCAGTCGATTACGTTCGCCCCCTGAGAGTACTTTCACATACTTTTCCACCTCATCACCCCTAAATAGAAATGAACCCAAAATATCACGTACCTTACTGCGGTTCTTTTCTGTGGCTGAGTCAATCATGGTATCAAGTACGGTTTTGCTACCATCCAAATAATCAGCTTGATTTTGGGCAAAATATCCTATTTGCACATTGTGGCCTAATTTGAAATGACCCTCATAATCCAATTCTCCCACAATTATTTTGGCCAAGGTTGATTTGCCTTGTCCGTTCTGCCCGACAAAAGCTGTCTTACTATCGCGTTCAACCAACAAATTTATTCGGTTCAAAACGTCGTTGGATCCGTAACTTTTTGATAAATTTTCGATTTCAGCTATGACCTTACCCGGAGTAATGGAAATTGGAAAGCGAACATTCATTACCGCATTGTCATCGGCATCGACCTCTATGCGTTCAATTTTGTCAAGCTTTTTGATCAGTGATTGCGCCATTGAGGCCTTTGTTGACTTTGCCCTGAATTTCTCGATCAAACGTTCAGCCTGCTGTATTTCTTTTTCTTGGTTCTTTTGGGCGTTCAACTGCTGCTGCTTGATTTCAGACCGAAGTACCAAATACTTTGAATAAGGTTTGTTGTAATCATATATTCGGCCCAATGATATTTCGATAGTTCTATTGGTCACGTTGTCCAAGAACATTTTATCATGTGAAACGATAACCACTGCTCCTGAATAATTTTTAAGAAACTGTTCCAACCATATGATTGATTCAATATCCAAATGGTTCGTGGGCTCATCCAAGAGCAGAACATCATTGCTCTGCAATAGTAACTTTGCCAATTCGATCCGCATTCGCCATCCACCAGAAAACGTATCTGTTTTTTTATCAAAGTCCTCTCGCACAAACCCCAGACCCTGAAGTATTTTCTCAGTTTCACCTTGATAGTTATAGCCCCCCATGATCTCATAGCGCTGCGTCACATCATTCAAATCAATGATCAATTGATTGTACCCATTACTTTCGTAATCAGTGCGTTCAGCCAGTTGTTGATTGATGGCATCCAATTGTTGCTCCATGGATTTGATTTCCTCAAAAGCTTGGTATGACTCTTCCAATACAGTTCTTCCCTTTTCAAAATCGATGTCTTGACGTAGAAAACCTATTTTGATGTCTTTTTCCATCGCAATGGTTCCTGAGTCGATTTCCATATCCCTCGAGAGCAATTTCAATAGTGTTGACTTACCGGCGCCATTCTTTCCTATGAGTCCGACACGGTCTCCCCCATTCAACCGAAAAGATATTTCCTCAAAAAGATATTCACCTCCGAAAGAGACTGAAAGATTATGGATATTGAGCATTATTTGTGATGAAGGTTACATTAGAAAAAAGGCAAATGAGTACTTTTGACCAAAGTTTGGCAAATGTTAAAAAAAGGAAACAAATTATACAGCATTTTAACAGGAAATTGCCCAAAGTGCCATCTTGAAAGCATGTATCATGAACGCAACCCCTACAGATTGAACAAATTGTTCAAGATGTATGAACGTTGTTCTCATTGCAATACCAAGTATAAAATGGAACCATCTTTCTTCTTTGGGGCCATGTACGTCAATTACGGCTTGAATGTAGGGGTCGGTATGGTCATTTTTGCAATTACGTACTTGATTCTAGATTTGACCCTTATCAATTCGATAATTGCGCTATGTTTTGTATTGCTTATCATTGTTCCGATCAATCTGCGTCTTTCCAGAAACATCTGGATCAATCTATTCGTGAAATACGATCCAAAAGCGACGCTTGCTAATTCTTGAAGTATTTTTTGGTAAAACGATTGCTATCAATTTCATTGTCAATTGGTTCTTTTTTTTCAATATGTAGAAACAATTGTTTGGCCAAAAACGGTGCGGCTAGGACGCCTCTCGACCCCAAACCGTTGAAAATATATGCTGAATTGTGTGGTATGCTTTTACCTATGATAGGTTTACGGTCAACCACCGTAGGTCGCACACCCGCGATATGATCCACCACCTCATAATCACATTTGATAAAGCTTTTCATTTTTTCGAGCAGCGATGCTTTTGTTGCAGCTGTCGGAAAATTGGTTTTGTCACTATGGTCGTAGTTCGCTCCTATTTTATAAAGATCATATCCTAAGGGGATGCAAAATATCGATGCTTTGATTGCTTTTTCCTCTTTCAGTTCAGGAGCTCTTATGATCACATATTCACCTTTGGTACCGTTAATGGGAAGATATTTGAATATCGGATTCTTTCGCACTCCAAAACCCTCACAAAAAACAATATTTCTTGCTTTGTGATGACCATACGAAACAGCGTCAGCTGCCATGTGTAAAGCAAGATGATCGAACTGTTCTTTGGTCAAACAATTTCTTTTTTGAAGGAAATCGGAATAGGCGGTCACTAATTTCTTGGTATCGACCCTGTACGTGTTCAAAACCTTACCATACCCAAAAGGGGCATCAATGAATTTGTTTTCATTTTGATGGACCACGGGAGACAAAAAAGTACCGACTCCAATTTTATCGGCAGCTTCAAACCATAGATTTTGTTCTTCCACGGAGTAAAACCTTCTGCAAACGGTAAGCTCATGAATCAGTTCTGTTTGAAGTTTTTTCTCAAGTAGTTGGTAGTAGGGCAATGCTATTTCAAGCTGCTCTTTCACACGCCAAGGCAACTTCAATCTTTTTAGAATAACCGGGTTGCATAGTCCCCCCGCTACCGAAGACGAAGTTTGCGATTGATCCGAAATAACATGATATGTCTTGCCATGGGCTTCGAGTTGTTCACAAAACGAAATACCCGCAAGGCCAAGACCCACAACAAGATAGTCAGTCATGGTACAAAGTTACGTATTCACTTTAAGAGCCAAACCTTATTGAGGGTTCAAACGGAAAACCGATTTTTCAAAATGAACCAATAAAAAAACCATCCGCTAGACAAGCGGATGGTTTTCAATATCTTGAATTGGAATTTTAAAAACTCTGCGGATTTAGTAGCTCCACATATCTTGTTCCCTATCACGAATGACCTCTTGAATTCTATTGGCCTCCAATAATTGGAACAAGGCGTTATCAGCAATATAATCTTTGACCTTTCGGTCTCCATGAACATTATCTTCCCGATAGATGACACCATTGAATCTTCTTGCATTCAGCAACATATCAAATGAAATAGGTTGTGCTGAATTACGCTGGTTGAAAACCTTAGCGTCATGTAAAATCTGCCTGGCACCCGGGTACCAAACCCAGAAAAGTTCAACCTTGGCATCTGAAGGATCCATTGACTCATCATCTATGAAGTTAACATCGGGTGCTACAGGGGCCAAGCCCAATAAGCGATACTTTAATTCGCCTTGACGTTTGTCAAAGTACCAGATGCCTTTGATTCTGTACTCTTCAATATCAGCCGCAGAAAGCTCTCTTTCGGTCACGTATTCAGGAGAAAGTGCTTCACCGGCATTGATTTGTTCGTAACCATATTCTAATGTATCCACCTTTTTAAGGGTTGCTTTAAGATCCTCGAACTTTCTTTTTTCAGTAAAGTAAGAATCTACATAGACATCTTCAAGTTTACCGTTCTTGATGTTCTTCAAAAGCACATCATACAACGATCTTCTATCAGCACCTATGTCAACGGTATCAGTAGGGTAGTACAAAGGAAAATTAACACGCTCGTCTAAATCGATGACCTCCCATATGGTTTTTGACCATAAGATGTCACGATCATCAACGTAGCCGTACTTCAATGGAGCATCATTGTCCAATGCTTTCTGAGCATCGGTTTTCACACCGATTTCCTCAGGTTTCTTTGCATTGAGTATGTTCGCCTGTGCCGTCATGGAAATTGGCAAGAGACTTACAGCTCCGATTACTAAAACATTCTTCCAATTCATTTTTCTAATCATTTAAAAGCAACCGGGCCAACTGAAAGCAAGCCCGGCAATTTCATAGTTACTAATTTGTGATCTCCACTACTACCGGAGATACTTTTTTCAATTTATAACCTTTGTTGTTGGTTATGTAAGCGTTGATATCAAAAATCTGAACTGCGCTACCACGTTTTGCTCTTTTCAAAGCAGACTTGGCTTGGCCATTCAATTTGCTTCCTTTTACAATTACCGTAGGTTGACCAGGAACTTTGAATTTGAATCCGCTAACCTTAAGGTTCAAGTCAAAATCAAAATCTTCGAGTATGGCACCGATAGTTGAAATTTCCAAGTTTTTACGAGGTAATTTAACACTGCCTGTTTGCTTGCTGATCGATCCAGCAGGTCTCGGAATATCTTTGATTCTGAATTCTGTTTTAGAACCAACAGTCTGACCATCTGGCAATGTACCAGAAGCACTGATCGTAACAGTTCTACCTTTTCCGGGGTTCATGATATAGCTACTTCCGCTACGCTTTTTCAAACCTGGAGCTCTGGCATTGACCTTGTTATTTGGTATACCGGGAATTGAAATACTGATAGGATTGGACACACCACGATAAACCACGTTCATCTTGTCAGCGGCAATCAAAGCAGCACCTGGCTTAGTGATGGTAGCAAAGCTACTTTTCACTTCAACAGGAATTTCTTCGCCGTCTTGCATGAAATAAACTGTACCCGATACTTCATGATCACCTGGGTTACCAGCGCCGATCAACATTTTCACACCACCAGCTTCAAGCTTGTAGTCTTTACCAGCAGTTAATTTTCTACCGTCTAATTTCAAATCGGCTTTCACAGGTGTAGAAGAATTATCAGTTTTACTGATCATGATCTTACCTTCATACTTATCGCCAGCATAAAAAGCAGATTTATCGCCAATCAAGGCCATTTTAAAGCTTTTCAATGAAACCTGCTCGCTCAAGTTACCGGCCAACATAGATTTCAAAGCGTCTTCTTCAGTAGCTTTGATATCAGCCTGCAAAGCAGTTAATTTGGTCAATGAAGCTACCAAAGGAAAACCTTCATAGTGGTAGTTGATCCAATCTTGACGTGAACCATCACGCTTTTCAACTTTACCATCGTCTTGCTTACCATCTCCTGTAGCGAAACGAGATTCAGCGGCATCTTTGATTCCAGGCCAAATTTTAATGACCTCATCACGATACGTATTGATTCTATTTAAGAATTCTTCTCCGTCAGGCTTTAAATTATCGCCTTGAAAGAACTTTCCATCCAAGAAATCCGACTTATCCATAACGGTATAATCTTTTGGATCTTCAACACCAACCATCATACTGTCTTTAATACCTTGTAAGTAGTCAAAGTACTCTTGTGACATTTTCTTGATGGTACTGGCCTTCTGATAGATTTCGCCGTACTTGGCTTTGTTTTCTTCAGATTTTGTTTCAAGACTAGCCAAGAAATCGTTATTGCTTTCTGTAGTCTTTACGTTAGAAGTCTCCATCTTTTCGTTCATCAAACCGAACGCAGCTAGAACTTCTTTACTCATATTTAAGGCAAGCATACAAATGAAAACCAAATACATTAGGTTTACCATTTTCTGCCTTGGTGACTGTTTTCCTCCTGCCATGTTTTCTAATTAGATTTTAATTAATAATTGATTTGGGGTTATATAACTAAAAGTCTAATTAGTTTTTTGGTGACATAGCAGTCAACATACCACCGTAAACACCATTCAATGAAGAAAGGTTTGTGGCAAGAGACTCCATTTGTTCTTTCAATGCACTGGCATTCTGAACAACTTCCTCGTTCACTGAAGCTTGCTTGCTAGCGCTCTCCAATTGAACTTTGTAAAGACTGTTCAAAGATTCCATTTGAGCGGCAGCATGTACCATCTCTTCAGAATATTTCTTAGTGGATTCCATTGCGTCAACTGTTGGAGCAATTCCTTTGGCAGCACCTTCGAAGTTTCTGATGCTATCGCCTAAGCTTTCCATAAGACTTGCGTCTACACCAGCTTCTTTCAATAAGTTATCCAATTTAGCAGATAAAGAAGACTCAGCTTCTCTCATTTCAGCTGCTTCACCATCTCTTCCAGTAGATGCACCACCGGCCAATTCTGGATATACCAAGGACCAATCGTATTCTTCATCTAATGGTTCAAATGCACTGATCGCGAAAATAAGTGCTTCAGTAATAAGACCTACAGCAAGAAGAAGACCACCTGTTAATGGACCGAACTCCCAGTGAAGGATTTTAAATAGTGCACCAATAATTACAATCGATGCTCCAAGGCCATAGGCCATGTTAAAAAGTTTCTTTGTTGATTTTGACTGTGCCATAATAAAAGTTTAATTTAAAATTTAATGTTAATAATAAGTATTTGGTTTACGTTTGACCGGCGTAACCCGGTATTATTTGGGTTTTGTGTATTTGAAATATTTTGATGGCATTGAAATTGAATGCCCTGTCATATTATTTGTTCCTATAGTCTGCTTCCTTGAGTTGAATCTTCTTCGCCCATGTAATCTTGAACTGTTCTAAAGCCAACATAACTACGCGCTGAATCAGCATATTCGTAATCTCTTGTACTTACCTGCAAGAAGTACGCAACGTCTTTCCATGATCCGCCACGAATCACTTTTCGCTTGTTGGCACCATCTCCTCCGTTAGGGTTCATAGTTGATACATAATCATATGCGCTGGGGTCATAACTTGAGTTGGTCCACTCTGCTACATTACCAGCCATATTATAAAGATTGAAATCATTTGGTTCGTAAGACTTTGCTTCAACAGTATATAAAGCGGCATCTGCAGCATAATCACCACGTTGTGGCTTGAAGTTTGCCATAAAGCAACCTGTGTCACTAATGACATAAGGACCACCCCATGGGTAGGTTCCTCCTTCGATACCTCCTCTAGCCGCATACTCCCATTCTGCTTCAGTCGGCAATCTGAATTTGTTAACTGGTTGCTTTCCTTTACTCCTTTGGTCGTCGTTCTTGAATTTGGTTCTCCAGTTGCAAAAGGCTTGTGCTTGTTTCCAAGAAATGCCCACTACCGGATAATCACTATAAGCATCATGCCAGAAGTAGTCATTGTGCATTGGTTCATTATAGGAGTATTCAAAATCACGGATCCAAACGGTGGTGTCGGGATAAACGGGAATAATCTCTTGACGAATATGATCGGCCCGTCTTCCGTTTCGATCTCGAGCTGCTGCCTCGATATCCATCCAACTATATTTGTATTGCAATTGGGTAACATCAATCACACGTTGACCGTTATAAGACTCTGCTTCAGGTATATATAATGAATCCATAATCTCAGTATAAAACTCATCAGGATATTCCGAAGTATCCCAAACGAGATCCTCATCTTTATTCAAACGTCTTCCTTCAAATCCGGTCTCACCCATTCCTGAATAATTGTCCAACATATATTTTTCATAGACTGAAGCCTTGGTGGTATCTGCATCTCTGAACGCAAAATCGCCTATACCTCCTTCTTCAGGTCCAATACCCAATTCATCAGCGAGAATAGCCAACTTTGTTCTTGTTATTGAGTCTTTGACCCATTCAACAAATTGTCTGTATTCACTATTCGTGATTTCTGTATCATCCATATAAAAAGAACGTACAGTCACTGTCTTGGTAGGAGCATTCAATACTTTGGCTTGGTCTTCTTCAGTTTTACCCATGATAAAAGAACCTCTAGGAATGAGTTCCATTCCGTAAGGTTTCTCTGGATACCACTTTTTACCTGGGGCTCCGACGAGTTCTCCTTTTGTTTTTGACCCACAACTTGAGAGCAAAAAAACAAACGCTATAGATGATAACAATAGCTTCTTCATACTTTAGGTTAAATTTCGATTAAGGTTATAAACTGCAAACTCATTTAATTATTCTACACTCTAAAACTGCGTTTTGTGTAAATTATTGTATAGAGAACAATTATATAAGAAAAAACATTTCAATCAATTAATTCCTTTTTTATAGGCTTTGAACCAACGCTCTGGAATGTTCTGGTCGCAAGCATCCAAATAGTCCTTTTCGGTGCAGGGCAATAGGGATTTTGAATCTTTTGTGTGCTGCAATGAGAGTATCGAAGGTACCTCTACCCACCATCGATTTGAAAGATGGCTTTTGTAGAAAACCAATTGTTCTGTTTCAGTGGGAACATTATACTTGGTAAAGTCATTAATGTTGACTGCGGGAGACTCTTTTATTCGGAAATTGACCCCCTCTATGAAATACCAAATAATTTGCGCCAGCAATTGGCTTGACTGAGCAGAGTTTTCCATTTCATAAATTCCAAATACTGACACGCTATCACTCAAACCTGCGTACCTTGAAATGGCGCATATTTCTCTTCCTGTAAATCCGTTCGGAGAAGAATTTGTCGCATAACCCACTTCACTTGCCTTTATGGATCGGGCATCTAAACTTACCATATGGGCGTTTCGTAAAACGGGTTCTGCAATTTTGATATCGTTGATCAAATCGCCGAGGCGATAAGCCTCAAAGAACAAACGTTCAATAAGATCCAACTCTTCTTGCGCAACAAAGTAACTCTGGTAACCAATATTCGAAAAATTGAAAAGGTTATTGGGTTGGTCGGTAATGATTTTGCTCATGTACGAGTTCGAAGAAATCAGTTCATCTTCAAGACCAAAGTCAAAAAGACTATCAACGGCGACCAAATTGATCATATCTTTGATACCATCAAATGCCCTATAGGCCGGGTAAGTAATGTCTTGGGTTGCCCCTATGATAATAGGTATGATGTTCTCTTCAAGCAGACCTGCGATAATTTGCTTAACCACGAAATAGGTATCCTCGACTTTTTCGCCCTCTTCAATATCGCCCATATCAATGATGGTAGAGCTCCAATTGCCCAAGAGTAGTTTATAGAATTCCATGCGGATGGCAGATACATCCAACACCTCCATCTTTTTTTCAAAGGCATTTCGAGATTCTTTAACGCCAACCAAGGCTATTGATGCCATGGCCAACACAGGCAACCCATCGCGCTCTGAATGTTTTTGAATATTCTTACCCAAGGCTTGTAGCGGAAGTAGCTCGCAGTGTGCCAGCACTTTATCCTCGATCGGTACCAAAAAATCGAATGCCATAAAATTTGAAAAAGTTGTTTTAGGAAGCCCTTCAGCAGAAGATAAAAATAAATCGCTCTGCTACTTTTTGGCTTTAGCTTTTGATTTGGACTTTGCTTTAGCTTTTGTTTTTTTCTTGGGCGTTTTCTTTTCAATCAAGGTTTTGGCTTCTTCTAAGGAAACTTTGGTCGCATCTACGGTTTTTGCCAATTCAACTTTCACTTTTCCTTTGATGATATTATGCCTGCCCCATCGTGCCTTTTCAATTCGTATGCCCTCTTCGGGCCATTCTTGAATTAATTTATCGATCTCTTTTTGCTTCTTGATTTCAATTAATTCTTCAATATTTTCTTGTGTCAAATTATCAAAATCATATTTCTTGTTTACATTGATGAACATGCCATCCCACTTTATGAACGGCCCGAACCTACCCACACCTTTTTGCACATCTTTGCCTTCATAAGTTGCAATGGGAGCGTCTGCTTTTTCTTTGGCAACAATCAACTCAATGGCGCGATCCAATTCAATGTCCATCGCACTTTCGCCTTTTTCCAACGAAATGAACTTCGAGCCGAACTTCACATAAGGGCCATACCTACCCACATTGGCCAATATTTCCTCACCTTTGTATTGACCCAGATTTCTAGGCAATTTGAAAAGATCCATGGCCTCTTCAAAGGTAATCGTATTCAAAGACTGATCTGGAAGCAGGCTGGCAAAAGTCGGTTTCTCTTCATCATCAACAGTACCGATCTGAACCATGGGTCCAAAACGACCCAAACGCACAGAAACACGTTTTCCGTTTTTAGGATGCTTGCCCAAAATACGCTCGCCACTGGCTCTTTCAGCATTCTCTTCGACATCAAGAACATTAGGATGAAAGTCTTTATAAAAGTCTTTCATCACTTTTTGCCAATCTTGATTTCCATCAGCGATTTCATCAAAATCTTCCTCCACTTTTGCCGTGAAATTGTAATCTAAAATGGTTTCAAAATTGCTTACCAAAAAATCATTCACGATCATTCCGATATCAGTGGGCACCATTTTTCCTTTTTCAGAACCCACCATTTCTGAGAGCTCCTTTTCTTGAAAAGATCCACCCTCTAAAAGCAATTGCACATATTTTCTCTCCGTACCTTCGACGGTTCCTTTTTCAACATACCCACGGTTCAATATGGTAGAAATGGTTGGTGCGTAGGTTGACGGTCTTCCAATTCCGAGCTCTTCCAATTTCTTGACCAAAGAAGCTTCGGTAAAACGATAGGGTGGTCTTGAAAAACGTTCGGTTGCCGAAATGAATTTGTTTTGAAGTGCATCACCAATTTGCATGGCGGGCAACATGCCGTCTTTTTCTTCCGTCTTATCCTCTTCATCCAATCCTTCCATATATACTTTCAGAAAACCATCAAATTTGATGACCTCACCGTTCGCGGCAAATTCTTCTGAATGTGAATTGGTTTTTATTTTGACATTGGTGCGCTCTAATTGCGCATCACTCATTTGAGAAGCGATAGTACGTTTCCAAATCAATTCATATAATTTTTGTTGGTCACGCTCAAGCGAGGGCGATTGATTTGTGATATTGGTCGGTCGAATGGCCTCGTGAGCCTCTTGCGCTCCTTTTGATTTTCCTTTGAAATTACGAACATTGCTATACGCCTCTCCATAATTCGAAACGATGGCATCTTTGGCTGCATTTATGGCCTCGCTTGATAAATTCACACTATCGGTTCTCATATAGGTAATCAAACCAGCCTCATACAAACGTTGGGCGACTTGCATGGTTCTACCCACTGAAAAGTATAATTTTCGAGAAGCCTCTTGTTGTAAGGTTGACGTGGTAAAGGGGGCAGATGGCGATTTCTTCGCCGGCTTTTTATCCAAATTTCCCACTTCAAAATCAGCTCCTATATTTTGTTTTAAAAACGCCTCGGCTTTTTCTTTGGAAGGAAATGTTTTATTCAACTTCGCCGAAAAAACATTACCCTCAGAAGTTTTGAATTGGGCAGCTATTCTGAAGGAAGCCTCAGGGGTAAATGCTTCTATTGAACGTTCACGTTCAACTATCAAACGAACGGCGACCGACTGAACACGACCTGCCGAAAGGCCTGGTTTGATTTTTTTCCATAAAACAGGTGAGAGCTGATAACCCACCAAGCGATCCAATACTCTTCTAGCTTGTTGCGCATTCACCAAATTATAATTTATCTCCCTGGGGTTTTCGATGGCCTTTTGAATGGCAGACTTGGTAATCGAATTGAAAACAATACGTTTTACTTTGGCCGCTTCAAGACCCAAGGTCTCTGCCAAGTGCCATGAAATAGCTTCTCCTTCTCGATCCTCATCACTCGCTAGCCAAATTGTTTCAGCTTTCTTCGCTAGGTCTTTCAATTTTTTGACCAATGCCTTTTTATCTGTGTCAACAATATATTTGGGTTCAAAATTATTGTCAACATCAACCCCCAATTCTTTTGAGGGTAAATCAGCGATATGGCCAAAGCTCGACTCAACCTTAAAGTCTTTTCCGAGAAATTTCTCTATGGTTTTTGCCTTAGCTGGCGACTCCACTATTACTAAATTCTTAGCCATCGATTGGTTTTTGAAGGAACAAAAGTAGTTGAATTTTTTAATTTAGAACCATACCTTATATATATGCGCTCATTCAAATGCATCAAAAATAGGTTTTGCAAAATCAAGAATGTCTTTTGTTGAAACACCGTTTCATGAACAAGCAGTTGACCATCAAACAATAAAAATGCCCGGTTAACCGGGCATTGTTTTTAGTAAATATTTCAACCTAATTCAAAGTCAAGGTACTTAATAGTTCAATGTCATTTTCCAAATAGGAATACTGATATAAAACCTTATCACCGATCATCAGCAAAGAGTTTTGCAGGGGTATCACATCATATGTTATGATACCTTCAAAATGATTCAAGAGTTGCAAATCTTCCACATTGGTTTTATCATAAACCTTTAACCCGGCAGGACCATCGCAGATGAATAATTTTTCATCTTTAAAGCCAAGACCAAAAGGTTCTTGCATAGGGTAAAATTTTGTCAATTCAGGACTACTAATATCAGAGACATCAACAATATACAAACCACTTTCAACATTGCCGCACGTGTTACTGCTTCTTAAGGTAATGAACGCATTTGTGCCATCAACCACCACTGGATCGCAGGCTCTACCATGCACAAATTCCGATACAAAGGTTGGTTTGTCAGGCGATGAAATATCGTATATGTACATGCCTTGAGTACCCCCGATAAAAAGAATATCACCTTGATTGAAAATCGTTTCAACCACACCATTCGTATAAACATCTTCCAAGACTTTTGGTGCATCAAGATCTGAAATATCGAAAACACTAATGCTCGCCCACTCAACCGCATATAAATAATCACCCACTATTTTGAAGCGAGCAAAAGACCCGCCTTGTCCTGTGGTTGAAAATGAGTCATTCGCAGTGGTGCTGGCACTCTCTAAAACCGCCTCGTTATACCCAAAAATCTTTCTTCCAATTCTTTATCTGACAAACGCTCTGATTTGACCTCCCAACCCACTATAGCTTCATTCGATGCATCAAAATCACTGTAATCATAAAGATCTGCTTCTGGCCAGTCAACATCAAAACCCACCGTGCACCAAAATTCTTGGTAAATCGCATTTTCAATTCGTTTGGCTTTTTTGATATGGGCAATATCGGAGATATCCAATATGACCAGGTCGCCATAACTATCGGCGTATAATCGATCATCCTTTATTGAAATATCATAATTGCCTTCTAATTTTATAAAAGCGATACTTTGAGGATTTTCAGGATTTGAGTTATCCAAAACATGGAAACCCCTATTGACGTCATTTACAAAAATGTAATCTTTGTATGCATATATTTTACCGGATTCCATAATTGGCGCGGCATCGGTTACCTCAACAGCCTCCTCTTTGAAGGCGAACAGATCGGCCTTGATGGGAGTGGCCACCAAATAGCTTTCCTTTTGTAAATCGTCTCTGACTTCACATGAAATGAAGCCCAAAACAGATAAGAATATTAGAATCAAAAAGTGCTTTTTCATTTCCACGTTTTTATGGGGTTACATTAAAAAGGACGAATATACACTAAAAAGTTGCGTTTATTTTTGATAAAAGTTTAACTGTCAATTTGTCATAAAATTGTATTTAGCCCTATCTTTGCAGACCCTTAAGGGTTGACCATTCAGGCAATTTATGGAAAAAACAATTGATGAATCAATTCAGGGTTCCACCGTTGATTTGAAGAACAATTCAGAGAACGAACGCAAACTTTACATCGAAAGTTATGGCTGCGCCATGAATTTTTCTGACAGCGAAATTGTGGCGTCAATTCTTGCCAATGAAGGGTTTGGCACTACCAATAATCTTGAAGATGCTGATTTGGTTTTGGTCAATACCTGTTCTATTCGCGAAAAAGCGGAGTTGACCGTACGTAAACGTCTTGAAAAATTCAATGCCATCAAAAAAACCCGTCCGCACATGAAGGTCGGAGTACTTGGTTGCATGGCTGAGCGTTTGAAAAGCAAGTTGCTGGAAGAAGAGAAAATTGTAGATATGGTAGTAGGCCCTGATGCCTACAAAGATCTACCCAACTTGATTCAAGAAGTGGATGCCGGTCGAGATGCCGTGAACGTCATTCTTTCAAAAGAAGAAACCTATGGTGATATCGCACCCATTCGCTTGCAAAGCAATGGTGTTAGCGCATTGGTGTCAATTACACGCGGCTGTGACAATATGTGTACCTTTTGTGTGGTGCCTTTTACCAGGGGTCGTGAGCGCAGTCGTAATCCGCAATCGATTTTAGAAGAAGTAAATGATTTGGCGCAAAAAGGTTTCAAAGAGATTACTTTGTTGGGTCAAAATGTGGACAGTTATTTATGGTATGGTGGCGGATTGAAGAAAGATTTTGAAAAAGCATCAAATATGCAAAAAGCAACTGCGGTTGATTTTTCGAAATTATTGGCCTCAGTAGCTGAAGCACAACCCAAAATGCGAATTCGGTTTTCGACTTCAAATCCGCAAGACATGACCCTTGATGTGATTCATACCATGGCGAAGTATCATAACATTTGCAATCATATTCACTTGCCTGTTCAAAGCGGAAGCAATCGAATTTTGAAAGAAATGAATCGTTTGCACACCATTGAGGAGTATTTTAGCCTAATTGATAATATTCGCGAAATAATTCCTGACTGTGCCATTTCACAAGATATCATTTCTGGTTTCCCAACGGAAACGGAAGAAGACCATCAAGATACCTTGGCAGCTTTGAGATATGTGAAATATGACTTTGGCTATATGTACATCTATTCTGAAAGACCGGGAACGATGGCGGCAAGAAAGTTGGAGGATGATGTTCCCATGGAAGTCAAACAAAGACGTTTGGAGGAAATAATAACTCTACAACGTGAACATTGCAAGTTTAGAACCGAAGAGCATTTAGGAAATATCGAAGAGGTTCTTATTGAAGGGACTTCAAAAAAATCAGATGCCCATTGGATGGGAAGAAACCAACAAAACACCGTTGTTGTTTTTCCTAAGGAAAATTACCAAGCCGGAGATTTTGTTAACGTGAAAATCGAAGAATGCACCTCGGCCACCTTAATCGGGAAGGCTGTTGGTTACAGTAACAACAATAGTTAGAAAATGGAAGGTGTTCAATCTATAAAACAACGTTTTGAGATCATTGGCAATGATGTCAAGTTGAATCGTGCCATCGAAAAAGCCATTCAGGTTGCCCCAACCGATATTTCTGTTTTGGTCACGGGTGAAAGTGGTGTGGGTAAAGAATCGATTCCGAAGATCATCCATTCCTTATCCCATAGAAAACACGCAAAATATATTGCTGTGAACTGTGGTGCCATACCTGAGGGAACGATTGACAGTGAGCTCTTTGGTCATGAAAAAGGGGCTTTTACAGGGGCGACCACCACCCGAAGCGGTTATTTTGAGGTGGCTGATGGGGGCACCATATTTTTAGATGAAGTTGGTGAACTTCCGCTGACCACACAGGTTCGTTTGTTACGGGTTTTGGAGAATGGCGAATTTTTAAAAGTAGGATCCTCGCAAACCCAAAAAACAGATGTGCGCATCGTGGCGGCCACCAATGTGAACATGTTTGAAGCGATCAAAAAAGAAAAATTTCGTGAAGATCTCTATTATCGCTTAAGCACTGTTGAAATCAATATTCCACCGCTAAGAGAACGGCAAGATGACATGCATTTATTGTTTCGAAAGTTCGCTTCTGATTTCGGACAAAAATATAAAATGCCCACCATACGATTGAGCGAAGAGGCCATTCAACTACTTTTGAAATACCGTTGGCCCGGCAATATTCGACAGCTGAGAAACATTGCAGAACAGATTTCTGTTTTAGAGGAAGGAAGAAATATCTCGGCGGCAACATTCAACGGATACTTACCGCACGCCGCGGGCATCAATTTACCTGCGGTGGTAGGAAGCGAAAAAAAGGAAGCTGATTTCAGTACAGAACGAGAAATTCTCTACAAGGTGCTTTTTGATATGAAAGGGGATCTTAATGATCTTAAAAAACTTACCCTCGAACTTTTGAAGAACAACGATGCTGAAAAAGTTGCTGAAGAAAACGAAAACCTCATTCGTAAAATCTATGGCAAAGATGATAATGAAGTGGCACAGACTGAAAGTTCAGCCGTTGAGGTGTTGCAATTGCCTGAAACAAATATTGAAGAACCACTATATAAACCTGTTCAAGAAGATAAGTATCATTTCGCCGAAGAAATCGAAGAAGAGGAAACCCTATCTTTACAGGAAAAGGAAATCGAGCTGATAAAAAAGTCATTGGAAAGAAACAGAGGCAAACGAAAAGCAGCGGCCTCTGAACTCGGAATTTCTGAACGCACCTTATATCGCAAAATCAAACAGTACGACTTGTAGGTTTTAGTAAAGTAAAAATGAAAAAAACACTATCAAAAATCATAGGCCTTTGTCTGGTTTTCCTTGCCACTGGTTGTGGTGTCTATAATTTTACCGGCGGAAATCCTGGAACAGCCGAGACGTTTCAAGTCAATTATTTCCAAAATTACGCCACCCAAAGTCCGGGATCCATATTCGAGCCTGGTATGGATCGTGACTTCACTCTCGCACTTCAAGACAGAATATTAAATCAGAGTAGCCTTGACTTGGTTACAAGTAATGGAGATCTTGTGTATGAAGGTGAAATAGTGGAATACCGCATTTCGCCCATGAGTGCCACGGCACAACAAACTGCAGCACAGAACCGACTTTCGATCAGTGTGAAAGTCAGGTTTACCAATAATACCATTGAAGATGGTTCAAGTGATTTAGATCAACGCTTTTCATTTTTCTTTGATTATCCGGCAAATTCACAACTTTCTGCAGTAAAGAACGAAGCCCATGAAGTCATTTTTGAACGCATAACGCAAGATATATTCAATGCATCTTTAGCAGATTGGTAATTGAAATATGAACGTACAAGATTTCACATATCTACTACAAAATCCTCATGAGGTCGTTAATGCCAGCCAAACCAAAGAATTGGAGGCTGTTCTATCTGAATACCCATACTTTCAAGCGGCCCGGGCGATTCATTTGAAAGGTCTAAAAACCTTGAACAGTTTCAAGTACAATGATGCCCTAAAAGTGACCGCTGCCTACACCACAGATCGCGATATACTTTTTGATTTCATCACTTCAGAAGAGTTTTTACAAAACTCGATCGCTGATTCCATAACAGGAAAGTCATCCGATAAAGAAAAAGCTGAGACCCCCCAAGAAAAAGTTGTGGATGATTTGGCCAAAAAAGAGTTGATCGAAAAATCTGATGACGCCCCGCTTCCTCAAAGTATTGATGATGCAGACCACATTCTTGATCCGAATCTTTTCAAATCAAAAGACCCTAAAATTGATTTGGAAATCGCCCAAGCGAAAAAAGAAGCAGAGAAAACGCTCGAAATCGGCACACCTTTGACCTTTACCAAAGACGAAAAACATTCCTTCGCTGAATGGTTGAATTTAACCACCAGAAAACCTATTCAAAGAGAAAAGGCATCCTCTGAAATTGAAAAGGGTATCTCGAAAGAAGAAAAATTCGAGTTGATCGATAGGTTCATTGATGAAAATCCGAAAATTATTCCTTCCGAAAGCAGTTCAAAAATAGACATGAAGTCCTCATTGAAAATCGACAAAAATGAATTGATGACCGAGACCTTGGCCAAGGTATATTTAGAGCAAAAAAAGTACATAAAAGCCATGCAGGCCTACAAGATATTAAGTTTGAAATATCCGGAAAAAAGTGGTTTCTTTGCAGACCGAATAAAAGCGATTGAAAAGATTCAACAAGACAACAGTTAAGGACTCATGAGTACATTCACAATATTTCTGATTTTGATTATCATTGTATGTTTTCTATTGATGTTGGTCATCATGGTACAAAACCCGAAAGGTGGCGGATTGGCCTCTTCTTTTGGCGGTGGTGGTGGCGGTGGCCAAATTGTTGGTGGTGTCAAAAAAACAGGTGACTTTTTAGATAAAAGTACATGGACTTTGGGCATCATGTTGGTGGTACTTATTTTGGCTTCGAACGTCGCCTTAAAAGGTAACTTTGGAGGTCAAGACTCCAAGTTATTGAATGGCGATGGCATTGAAGAAGTAGTTCCAGAAACCGTTCCTGAGACGTTACCAGAAACACTTCCCGAGCCTGTAAGTGTTGAGCCAGTAGGCGATAGCGAATAAAATTTAGATTACGAATGACATACAGAAGTGCCAGCGACAATGACAAGCTGGCATTTTTGGTTTTACAAAATGTCAGTTTTAAAGTATTGGCATAGTTTCTGCCAAGAAATCTGACAAAACATTAAATCAATTAAAACAGAATACTATGGCTAAAGTTAGCATTAAACCATTGGCAGATAGGGTTCTTATTGAGCCTATGGCCGCTGAGACCAAAACCGCATCTGGCATTTATATTCCAGATACTGCAAAAGAAAAACCCCAAAAAGGAAAAGTTGTTGCTGTTGGCCCAGGAACCAAAGATGAAGCGGTCACTGTAAAGGTGGGCAATACTGTGCTTTACGGAAAATACGCTGGTACAGAATTAAAATTGGAAGGCACCGACTATTTAATGATGCGTGAAAGTGATATACTGGCAATTATTTAAATAAAATTTCAAAAAACAAAAAATCTAAATTCTAAGAGATTGGGATTTGGAACTTTCAAAACAAAAGAACATTATTATGGCAAAAGATATAAAATTTGATATTGATGCTCGCGACGGCCTTAGAAGAGGTGTTGATGCCTTGGCCAACGCTGTGAAAGTAACATTGGGTCCAAAAGGACGCAACGTTATCATCAGCAAATCATTCGGCGCACCACAAGTGACCAAAGACGGTGTTACTGTGGCCAAAGAAATAGAATTGGCAGACCCATTGGAGAACATGGGAGCCCAAATGGTCAAGGAAGTTGCCTCAAAAACCAATGACTTGGCTGGTGACGGTACCACAACGGCAACCGTGCTTGCACAGGCAATCGTGAAAGAAGGTTTGAAAAACGTAGCTGCCGGTGCTAATCCGATGGATTTAAAACGCGGTATTGACAAAGCCGTTGAAGCGATTGTTGAAAATCTTTCAAAACAATCAAAAAAAGTAGGTGACTCTTCGGACAAGATCAAGCAAGTAGCTTCGATTTCGGCCAACAATGACGAAGCCATTGGAGATTTGATTTCCCAGGCTTTTCAAAAAGTGGGGAAAGAAGGGGTCATAACTGTTGAAGAAGCCAAAGGTACCGATACCTATGTGGATGTTGTTGAAGGTATGCAGTTTGACAGAGGATATCTTTCGCCGTACTTCGTGACCAATTCAGAAAAAATGACGGCTGATCTAGAGAGCCCACATATTTTATTGTTTGATAAGAAAATATCGGCGATGAAAGATTTGCTGCCGGTTTTGGAGCCCGTGGCACAGTCGGGAAAACCATTATTAATCATCGCTGAAGATGTTGACGGAGAGGCATTGGCTACTTTGGTAGTCAACAAATTGAGGGGATCATTGAAAATCGCAGCGGTGAAAGCACCAGGATTTGGAGATAGAAGAAAAGCCATGTTGGAAGACATCGCCATTCTTACCGGCGGAACCGTGATTTCTGAAGAAAGAGGCTTCTCTCTAGAAAACGCCACCTTGGATATGTTGGGTACTTGTGAAAAAATATCTATTGATAAGGACAACACCACTATTGTAAATGGCGGAGGTGTTCAAAAACATATCAAAGCACGAGTAAGCCAGATTAAATCTCAAATTGAGACCACTACTTCGGACTACGACCGCGAAAAACTGCAAGAGCGTTTAGCTAAATTGGCTGGCGGTGTTGCAGTACTCTACGTGGGCGCAGCATCTGAAGTTGAGATGAAAGAGAAAAAAGACCGTGTTGATGATGCTTTGCATGCCACCCGAGCGGCTGTTGAAGAAGGTATTGTTGCCGGTGGGGGTGTGGCTTTGGTAAGAGCGAAATCAGTTCTATCAAAAGTATCCGCTGAAAATGCTGATGAAGAAACCGGAGTTCAGATTGTAGCCCGTGCCATAGAAGCACCATTGAGAACCATTGTTGAAAATGCAGGTGGTGAGGGATCGGTTGTGGTTGCGAAAATTATGGATGGTAAGGCTGATTACGGTTACGATGCCAAGTCAGAAAAATTTGTTGAAATGCTCAAGGCTGGAATCATCGATCCAAAGAAAGTGACACGCGTAGCCCTTGAAAATGCGGCTTCCGTTTCAGGTATGATTTTGACCACTGAATGTGCTTTGACAGATATTAAAGAAGATGCTCCTGCTATGCCACCGATGGGTGGCGGAGGCGGTATGCCCGGCATGATGTAGTCGTTAATGCCGACAGGCTAATTATTTTGATTACGAATAACCTATTAAAAAACCCGTTCATAATTCATGAGCGGGTTTTTTAATAGGTTATTCCTCAGGTTTTCCAATTTCGTCAAGTAAATCCATAGGATTTTGGTAATTCTTTTTCCACGTTTTTTCGAAGTATTTGTAGGCCATGAAACAGCTTAATACACCAAAAGGGAGGGCCATAAACCCTAGTACCCTATCGTCAATAGTATCTACAAATCCTGGAGAGAAAAATTCAATAACGAACACCAGTATTATACCAAAGAAAAAGGTTCCTCCGTAATAAATCACAATTCCTAAAATGGCATATCCCCATTTGTGATTGTCGTATTCTTCAGCCAGTTTATAAAAATACTTGCCTATCCAATACAGTAATATTAATCCTAACATCCTACTTTTAGTTTGAACTAACTAACGTAAGATTAGGGCTTTTATTCCTCACTCACAATGGTTTCGACACTTTCTCTCTTAACTGGGAAATAGTTCTTGGTATTTTGCTCGATTGTTTTTTTGAGATTGGTGAGATTAGTTTCCTCCTGTGTTTTTAGAGCGCCTCCCATTAATGCCATCATCGATTTTGAAATAGCGCCATTACCTATAGCTGTTGTGCTTGAAGTGATTTTTGTATTTCCATCAACGGTTGTCAGTGACATTTGATAATCCATATTCATGAATTCGTCTTCAAAAGTCATCGACATGGACTCATTCGGAACAATCTTGGTAATCGTTTCTTTAATACGCATCTGTTGGCCATTGCTGTCAAAGTGTACGAGCGAAACCGCACCCACGGTACCGGGGGTGCCACTGACATGTTCCACTTTTTGAAATCCCGCCAACCACTCTGACATTTTCGCCTCATCTTGCAAAACAGCCCAAGATTCATGAATCGCTTTGTTTACCATTATCTCACAATCATAGGTGGATTTGGGTTTGATGACCCCGATCAAAAAAAAGACAATGGCCAAGAGGGCAATGATGCCAAGAATGTACTTTAGATATTTCATAGTTGCAATATTTTGGTTTGTATTAATTTGTTATCATAGGGTAAGAGGATCTACGCCCTGCCCACCGAAAAGAAGAAAACCAAGGGTACTAAAAATAGTGAAGTTTCAATTAACCCGAAACCTAAACGATACAATGAGTTTAGGCAACTAATTAATAATACATAAAAAGTCTTAAAGACATTAGGGTAATCAAAAAGCTATTATAAAAGAGTACTTTTAGGAATTTTCACTAGTGATGGCTCTTAACCACTTCTTCATCGCGATACTTGCAGCAGGGCATAACCTTATTGTAAGCCGCTTCCGTGGCTTTTAATTCTATGGTATCATGACCCTCAGCCACTAGGGCCTTTTTTACTTCCATGGCATTGGTTTTGCGTTCGTCCATGATCAACGACAATTGATGCGAGTCAATATCCCAAAGGGCATATTTCACACCTTTGACACCCAAGGCCGCTTTTTCAATGCGCACTTTGCACATCTGACAAACGCCATCAACTTCCATGGTCATTTTTTTGTTCTTTTCTTGCGCAAGACTAGTCATTGTAAAAAACAATGCGATCAAAACAGCACTTACTTTTTTCATGATTGATTACTTCTTTTTATGTATTATTAAATTTTAAATTTCGACTCTGCTCTATCTGACAGCCTGACCTGCGATCAGGGTACTTTATACCGAAAACCCAAATAAAACATACGCCCCATGATCGGCGCAAACACAATACTGGTATCAAAATTTGAGCCAAAAGGGTTGTCAGCACTTAAAACAGGATTCTTTTGTCTATAATTAGTCAAATTCTCGCCCCCTACATATAGTTCAAAAGCATCAGAGAACACCTTGGTCACTTGGGCATTCATCAAACTATAAGGGTCTGAAAAATCACCTAATCTATACTGCGACGGATTTACATCTGTATTGGGCAAGCGTTGCTTGCCCAAATGATGCAGCGTATAATCAAAACGCCACTGCGCCCCATTTTCATGAACTTCGGTTTCATAACCTAAGTTGCCAAAAAACCGGTGTTGCGCCTGTAGTGGCTTTTGTAAAAGTCCGGTGTTGTAATCTGTTTTTACATCATAAAATTTATAAGCTGTGCGCAGCTCCAAATTCCGCAGAATTTCATGATTGACTTCCAATTGAAAACTGTTGGCATAACTCTCTCCTTCCAAATTATAAAACGAAATCGCACGTGGATTTTCCCAATCTACCACAACCTGATTTTTGAAATCAGTTCTATAGAAATCAAAGGTCACATTGCCGGGTCGGTTTAAAAAGGTAAAGCCTTGTAGAAAACTCATTCCGTAGTTCAAGGCATCTTCAGGGTCGAGTCCGTAAACGCTTCCTTCGGTATCCAAAATCTGTAACTGTCGGGCACTGGCAAAAAATTGCTGATTTTCGGCAAAAATATTAGCCGCTCTTCTGCCCCTGCCAAAAGAAACTTTAAGACTTCCCCTTTCCCATGGGGTATATTGTACATGCAAACGAGGTGTAATAAAAATACCTAACCTATTATGCGAATCTATTCGAAGTCCGGCAGTCAAATTCACTTTTTCCAAATTATCATAACTGTACTCGAAAAAAGCTCCGATTGAAGCATCATCCCTAGAAAACATAGTTGTATTTACCAATTCTTCATAACTGTCATAGGCCAATGTCAGTCCTGTTTTAAACTTGCTCTTGGTGTTGCTTATGATAGAATTGAAAATCAAATTTGAATACACACTTTCATGGCTAATGTCATACCGATTAAACCCAAAGTATGATTCTTGCTCATGATTGCTATAAGAGGCCTGAAAACCAAAACTCTGAAACGGCAATTCTGGAAAAACATAGCCCAACTTTAAAGAGGTATCAAAACGGCGGGTATCGATTTCGCTTCCCCAATCGTTCATTGTGAACTTATCGGTATCTGAATCAAAATCAAGCTGACCCACCTGCTTTTGATCATTCAAATAGCGAAGGTTCAAAAAGCTGACCCAACCCGTTTCGGGGTTTTGGTACTGCCATCTATTTAATATATTGAGTTGATCGGCAAGGGGTGCATCTAAAAATCCATCATTGTTTCGATCTTCTTGTTGGCTCCTTTTATTTCCGTGGATGTACACACCCGTACTCCATTTATCATTCAACTTGGTATTCAAATGGGTATTGAGTTCAAGTCTGCCATTTCGATTGAAATAGCCATTCACAAAAAGTTTTTTATCGGTCAAGGGTTTGACCAGCTCTGTGTTGATCTGCCCCGAAATACTCTCATACCCATTAACCACACTACCGGCACCTTTTGTAATTTGAATGCTTTCAACCCATGTGCCGGGGGTAAATGTGAGTCCGTAGGCTTGGGAAGCCCCACGCACCATAGGAATATTTTCTTGGGTAATCAGTAAATACGGACTCGTCAAACCCAACATTTGAATCTGTTTAGTGCCCGTCAAGGCATCAGAAAAATTGACATCAATGGCAGGGTTGGTTTCAAAACTTTCCGACAGGTTGCAACAGGCCGCTTTTAAAAGTTCGGCACTATTTACCGTTATAACATTTTTAGCATTGAAATAAGCCTTTTGAACTGCATCACGTTTCTTTTGCACAATCACCTCATTCAATTCATTGGAGGGTTGCAGGGTATGATGCAACAATTGTGGTTCGGTAATGGTCAAGGTATCTGATCGAAAACCCACAAAACTAATAATGAGTTTGTTGTACTCTTTTGCAAAAGGAATACTGAACATACCCTCTTCGTTGGTAATGGTACCTAATTGGGAGTTCATCCAATACACATTGGCACCTGAGAGCCCAATATGTTTGTTTTCTGAATTGGCCTCCATAACCATACCCTCAACCTTTTCTTGCGACAGGCAAAGTGCTGGAAATAAGCCTATTAGCAAATAGTTGTATAATTTCATTTGTCACTATTCGTTTAAATCAAACCCATCAACATACTTATGGCCATCATCAACATGATCGCATTTTCGATAAACGTTGCTTCGGTCATGGGTAACTTGAGCGCTGTACCCAAACAAGCACATCGTATATTTCTTTTACTGAGTATCGTTTTGGTAACTCCAATGGTGGTAATGCCGAGAATAATAATGGTAACTATCAGTGCAATATTAGTTTGAAAGCGCATCAAAAACAGCAATCCTAAAGCCAGTTCAATGAAGGGATATACCCAACCATAGGCGGGAATCACTTTCGCCAAAGGGTCATACATTCGAAAACTTTCAGGAAAACCTTTCAAGTCAAGGAACTTAAAAAAGCTGAAAACAACATAGAAAAGTCCCATAAAATCAAGCATGGCCTCGGAAGTATTCCAATTTGCATAATTTAACAGGAAAGCCGCCGAAAAAAGATAAAGCAGAATCAACAGTAAAGGTTTTAATTGTTGAAGCTTTGAAACGGTTTTCGGTTCATTCACATGAAAAACAGAATTACCCTTCTTTGGTTCGGCAATGGAATATTTCTCTGGCAAGACCGAGGCAAGTGCGGTTAAAGAGGTTGCTTTTGAAAACGAAATATCGGCTTCTTCCCTTTCTAAATTGACCTCAATATGTTGCACGCCGTCTACCTTTGACAAGGTATTGGCAACTGAGGCAACGCAGTGGTTGCAGGTCATTCCGGTAATCTTATAGGTATGTTTCATGAATTATGGATTTATTGTCTTTTCCGTGAACCTGCCTGTCGGCAGACAGGGACGGGTATCTGTTCACAACACCACAAAAATGAATACCACTGAAACAATTGTTCAGAGCGGTATTCAAAGGATTTCCTTCGTCGAGGAAATAACAATAAATCAAATAAGAAAAACCTGATCAAGCAACTGAATATCAGTCACTATTATGGGGGGTGGGTAGTATTCGTTCAGAAGTGGTTGTTCCGCTAAATTGAGGGAAATAATATAATTTGTTTCGGCAAAGGCAATAAAAAAAGATTGCTGGGAAATCTCTAAATCATTTGCCAGCAAGTGCAATTCATCTTGACCATCAATTATAATGACCTCATCATCACAGCATGATTGTCGGACCTGTTTCAAGCCTTCTTCTTGATCAAAACCAAGCGCATCCATTCCGCATGATTCGGCCTCAGCGAACAAGGCCACATCAATCAAACGACCCATACAGTAGTGCTTTTCAACCTTCCACGAAACAATGGAGAGCAAAAGCAACAAAGCCATGGAGAGTGCGAATATTTTATGAAATATGGCTTTCATTTAGACAAAATTACAAAATACTATATTGTCAATACGTTAAAGAACTTATGGTTAACGAATATTTAAGTCAAAAGGTTTTGTATTTCTATGTCAAAAAATCGACTTTTGAACCTTGATAAAACCAGAAAATGCTAAAAAATCTTATTCCCGAGGTTGAACAAATTTTAGGTCAAACCAATTTGGATATTGACACCCGTTTTAAGCGGCTATGCGAGCTCTTAAAAAAAGAAGTAGCGTATTATGATTGGGTAGGATTCTATTTCAGAAACGGAGATAAGGAAGAATTGAAACTCGGGCCCTATGCTGGTGAACCAACAGACCACACGATTATTCCGTTTGGAAAGGGAATTTGTGGTCAGGTAGCTGTTTCAAATCAAAATTTTGTGGTGCCTGATGTCAAAGCACAAGACAATTACATTGCTTGCAGTATCACGGTCAAATCAGAAATTGTGATTCCTTTGTTCAAAAATGGGGAGAATATTGGGCAAATTGATATTGATTCGAACACCCTTGACCCTTTTACTGAGGAAGACGAACGTTTTCTGGAAATGGTCAATCACAAGGTGGCAGCACTTCTTGCTTGATTGAGAAAATCCCACTTAAAAGCTCCCCTTAATAGGGCGGATATAAAAATTACAATAGACCCCTTCCGTCATTCAAATCCGCGGTAGGCGGTTGAATGCCACCTTCCCCTTGCCGGGGAAGGAACAAGCAAAAAAATCATCTCACTATTTCCTTTACTATTTAGCCGTTCAAAACTTTACCCTTTTTGTTGATAACCTGACCCATTTTGTGCCACCAAAAAAAGTACTTTTGCTTGTTTATAATTTAATTATTAGCACGCAAAAAAATGAGTTCCAAAAAAGCCACTTCTGCCCTGATTTCAGTATTTCATAAAGACGGATTAGAACCTATAGTCCGAAAATTTGAAGAGCTAGGCATTACTATATATTCCACTGGGGGAACCGAAAAATACATCAAAGATTTGGGTATTGAAGTAGTGCCGGTTGAAGATGTTACTAGTTACCCTTCAATTCTTGGTGGGCGCGTAAAAACCTTGCATCCAAAGGTTTTTGGTGGAATTCTAAACAGACAGGACAACGACAGTGATGTAGCCCAATTGGAGGAGTTTGAAATTCCACAATTAGACATTGTCATTGTTGATTTATATCCTTTTGAAAAAACAGTTGCCAGTGGGGCTTCTGAGCAAGATATTATTGAAAAAATCGATATCGGGGGAATTTCCTTGATCCGAGCAGCGGCCAAAAATTATAAAGATGTGCTTTGTGTTTCTTCTATGGAAGATTATGATGAAGTTTTAGAACTCATCTCGAACGGAAACGGAACAACAACTTTGGAAGATCGCAAACGTTTTGCGGCCAAATCATTCAACGTTTCCTCTCATTATGATACGGCGATTTTCAATTATTTCAATCAAAACCACGACGTGGCTGCCTTGAAAATAAGTGAAACCCAAGGCAAAGTATTGCGGTACGGGGAAAATCCGCATCAAAAAGGATTTTTCTTTGGCGATTTTGATGCCATGTTTTCAAAACTTCATGGAAAGGAGTTATCCTATAACAACCTTTTGGATGTGGATGCGGCGGTAAATTTAATGCTTGAATTCAAAGATGAAAAGCCGACTTTCGCAATTCTGAAACATAACAATGCCTGTGGTCTTGCTCAACGTGATAGCTTACATCAGGCCTATGTTGATGCCTTGGCCGGGGATCCGGTCTCAGCCTTTGGTGGTGTTTTGATAAGCAATAAAGAAATAGACAAGGCAACGGCTGAAGAGATTCATAAGTTATTCTGTGAAGTGGTCATTGCACCGAGTTATTCGACCGATGCCCTTGAGGTTCTAAAAGGGAAGAAAAATCGTATCATTTTAATTCAAAATGAAGTTGAAATGCCGGAAATGCTTGTGCGCACCTGCCTCAACGGAATGTTATTGCAAGAAAAAGACCATAAAACAGATACCGAAAGTGATTTGAACACAGCAACTAACAAAGCACCCACCGCAACTGAAATTGAAGATTTGATCTTCGCTTCAAAACTGAGCAAACACACTAAATCAAATACCATTGTTTTGGCAAAGAACAAACAACTTTGCGCCAGTGGTACAGGACAAACATCGCGGGTAGACGCTCTTAATCAGGCTATTCACAAGGCGAAATCATTCAATTTTGATTTGGACGGTGCGGTAATGGCCAGTGATGCCTTCTTTCCTTTTCCTGATTGTGTTGAAATCGCTCAAAAAAATGGAATTCGTTGCGTCATACAACCTGGGGGGTCGATAAAAGATCAATTGAGCATTGATTATTGCAATGAAAATGGGGTAGCCATGGTTATGACCGGCACCCGTCACTTCAAGCACTGAGCACCCGTTTGTAAGTATTACACTTCAATAGGTGGCCCTTTGGTTACATGAAGCCATAAATTCACAACATAAAAGGTTAAAAAACGGCTTATTTTACTACTTTTGTCGATGAAATGCACCCCACGCATACCAGTAACGTAACCAAATAAATCAACAATGGGATTTTTTGATTTCTTGACCGAGGAAATTGCCATCGACTTAGGTACGGCGAATACCCTTATCATTCATATGGACAAAGTTGTCGTCGACAGTCCGTCAATAGTTGCCAGAGACCGCATTACGGGTAAAATCATTGCCGTTGGCAAAGAGGCCAACATGATGCAAGGCAAAACCCATGAAAACATAAAAACCATACGACCCCTCAAAGACGGGGTAATTGCAGATTTTGATGCCTCTGAAAAGATGATCAATATGTTCATCAAGAACATTCCTGCATTGAAGAAAAAATGGTTTCCGCCAGCATTGCGAATGGTCATTTGTATTCCGTCAGGCATTACAGAAGTTGAAATGCGAGCGGTAAAGGAATCAGCGGAGCGTGTGAACGGGAAAGAGGTGTATTTGATTCACGAGCCAATGGCAGCCGCAATCGGGATCGGATTGGACATCATGCAACCCAAAGGCAACATGATTGTTGATATTGGTGGTGGCACCACTGAAATCGCTGTAATCGCTTTAGGTGGCATTGTTTGTGACAAATCAGTCAAGATCGCGGGTGATGTATTTACCAATGATATCATTTACTACATGCGTACCCAACATAATTTGTATGTGGGGGAAAGTACTGCGGAAAATATAAAAATTGAAATCGGCTCCGCTACCGAAGACCTGCAGGCACCACCCGATGAGAAATCGGTTCAGGGTAGGGATTTACTAACAGGTAAACCAAAACAGGTTCAGATATCTTACCGTGAAATTGCAAAAGCTTTGGACAAGTCCATTTTGAGAGTTGAAGACGCGGTAATGGAAACACTTTCGCAAACGCCGCCTGAATTGGCAGCTGATATTTACAATACTGGTATTTATTTGGCCGGTGGAGGTTCGATGCTTCGCGGGTTGGACAGAAGACTTTCACAGAAAACAGATTTGCCGGTTTATATTGCAGAAGATCCTTTAAGAGCGGTTGTTCGCGGTACGGGAATTGCATTGAAAAATTTAGAACGATATAAAAGTATCTTGATCAAATAGATTCCCTTCTCACTTTATTGGAGGCCTCATAATGTTTAGTGCATGCAGCAGATCATCAACTTTATCATAAGATATAGGAGTTTTCTACTCTATGTGCTGTTCATGTTGATTTCTCTTGGTTTTACAGTACAATCACACTCCTACCACAGTTCAAATTTTTTCAACTCTTCAAATTGGCTAGCAGGCAATATTTACAATGCATCATTCAATGTTTCTTCCTACTTTGATTTGCAAGAGGAAAACAAGGCCCTAGTAGAAGAAAATAAACGTCTGCGAAATCAATTGTTCAATAGGAAACAGAAGGGAAACATTGATCTTGATTCCATCCAAAGAACATACACGGTAACCTCGGGACAAATCATTAAAAACAGTTACGCCACTCGAAGAAATTATCTTACCATCAACAAAGGCGAAAGAGATAGTGTCAAGACTGATATGGGTGTAATTACCGGAAAAGGTATTTTGGGTATTGTACAAAATACTTCCAGTGGTTTTGCGAGAGTTCAGAGTATCTTGAATGTGAATTCAAGTATCAACGCCAAGTTGAAAAACACCAACCACTTTGGTTCCTTAAAATGGAATGAAGCTTCATACAATATTGTGCAATTGGTGGACATACCGAGACTGGCGCAGTTAAATATTGGAGATACGATAGTGACCGGAGGCATGAGCATTATTTTTCCTGAAAACATTCCTATTGGCACCATCAACAAATTTGACCTTGACAATGATAAAAGTTATTGGAGCATTGATGTGGAACTCTTCAACGATATGACTAACCTCAAAAACATATATGTCATTGAGAACAAGAACAGGGCAGAAATATTGACACTAGAAGAACCGAAATCTGATGATCAGCAATAATTTGGTATTGAATGTAATCAGATTTGCACTGTTGATTCTAGTGCAGGTTTTGGTATTCAATAAACTTAATTTTTTCGGGTACATCAACCCTATGGTTTACATCTTGTTTTTGTACTGGTACCCTATAAAACAAAACCGAGAGCTTTTCATAGCCCTTAGTTTTATTTTGGGTCTTTTCATTGATTTTTTCTCTGACACAATGGCTTTGAATGCTGCAGCTACTGTAACCATAGCCTTTCTAAGACCAAGCATTATGCGATTTGTTTTCGGAGTCAATTATGAATTTCAAAGTTTTAAATTGAGTAGCGCAACAAGGTTGCAACAATTCACGTTTTTAGTATTATTGATATTGGTGCATCACTTTACCTTTTTTATCATTGAAATTTTCAGCTTTGATAATATTCTTCTGATACTTAAAAAGGTCTTTTCAATAAGCTTGGCCACATTGATATTGTGCACCTTGTTCAGTTCACTTTTTAGCGTTTCAAAGGAATGAAAAAAGTACTGCTATCTTCAATCATTATGATTATCGGTATAACTTTTATCGGTAGACTTTCCTATTTGCAAATTTTCAGCTTCTCAGAAGATCAACTCATGGAAGATCCCGCCATCAAGGCCATATATGACTATCCTGAAAGAGGGTACATTTATGATAGAAATGGTAAGCTGCTGGTAGGTAATGACCCGGCCTACGATGTGATGGTGATTCCGCGTGAAGTCAAACCTCTCGATACCTTGGAGTTTTGTTCCCTACTTGATATCGACAAGGAAAAATTTAAATCACAATTAAGAAAGGCCCGCAATTATTCTTCAAGATTGCCATCAGTACTTGTACCGCAATTGTCAAAAGTAGATTATGCCCGATTGCAGGAAAAAATGCGACACTTCACTGGTTTTTATATTCAGAAAAGATCGTTGCGGTATTACGATACCAGTAGTGCTGCAAATGTCTTGGGATATATTAGTGAGGTAAATGAGCGGGATTTGGCCAAAAACCCTGATTTCGTTCAAGGTGAATTGACAGGCAGAACAGGGGTCGAAACAGTGTATGAGGATACCTTACGAGGACAAAAAGGGATACAGTACATTCAAAAAGATCGGTTCAATAGAGATATTGGCAAATACAAAGACGGTGATCTGGATGTGGAACCCATACAGGGAAAAGAAATACACGTTACCATCGATAAAGAATTACAAGAGTATGGTGAAAAACTGATGAAAGGTAAATGGGGGGGCATTGTTGCCCTCGAACCCTCTTCAGGTGAGATTTTGACCATGATTTCTGGGCCAACTTATGACCCTTCATTATTGGTGGGTCGCAAGCGATCTAAAAATTACACCAAACTATATTATGATTCCATATCCAAACCCACTTACGATCGATCTATATTGGCCGAACCATCACCTGGTTCACCTTTCAAAACTTTGAATGCACTGATCGGCCTACAAGAGGGTGTCATTTTACCAAACACCAGGTTCAGATGTTATAATGGTTTTTACGTAGGCCGCACACTTAGAGGTTGTCACTGTGGTGGCGGTATACGTAACATGAACTCAGGAATTTACAATTCTTGCAATGCCTATTTTGCAGGTGCCTTTAGAAAAATATATGAAAAGTACGAAACCACAGATGAAGCCCAAGATGTATGGGAAGGCCATATGAAAAGTTTTGGTTTGGGCAATTATTTGGGTTCAGACCTTCATACCGGTAGAAAAGGCAGAATACCAAGCAAAGAGTATTATGACAAATGGTATGGCGATAACCGATGGTCATCATCTTATATCATTTCCAATTCCATTGGGCAGGGCGAGGTTGCCGTAACTCCGATTCAATTGGCAAACATGACCGCGGCCATAGCCAACCGAGGGCATTATTACACACCCCATATCTTGAAAAAAGTTGCCGGAAAAGAAATTATCGACCCCAATTTTACCCAGGCCAAACAAACCACTATTGATAGAGTCCATTTTGATGAAGTCATTAAAGGTATGGCAGATGTCTATAAAAAAGGAACTGCACGTGGTCTTCGAATTCCGGGTATCGAAATCGCCGGCAAAACAGGTACGGTAGAGAATTTTACCATCATCGATAGTGTCAAAACACAATTGACCGATCATTCGGTTTTTGTGGCCTTTGCACCAGTTGAAAATCCGAAAATCGCGATTGCCGTTTATATTGAAAATGGCTACTATGGTGCCCGCTATGCTGGTCATATCGCTTCTTTATTAATAGAAAAATATTTGAAAAGAGAAATTACCAGAAATGATTTGGAACACAGAATGCTCACGCGTTCATTGGAGAGTGAATATTTAAAACCTTACAGTGGAGAACCTTTTGAAATCAATGAATACAACTGGAGTAAACATGAGATAAAACCCAAACCCGAAGCGCAAAAGGAATAAGTTGTAATGAGCGGCAAAAATACCCTAAAACGTGTTGATTGGCTTACAGTATTGATTTACTTGACCCTAGTTGTCATGGGTTGGGTGAATATTTATTCAAGTACTTTCTCTGATGCCGCAACCAGTTTTTTTGATTTCAGTACGCTTCATGGCAAACAACTCTTCTTTATCGGTGTCAGTATTATCGCCATCATCGTGGTATTAGGTCTTGAGGCCGGTTTTTACGAGCGGTTTTCCAGCGTTTTTTATGTCACGACAATCATCTTACTTCTCGGTCTTTTTCCTTTCGGAAAGACAATTGCCGGTGCCACCTCTTGGTATGATTTAGGATTCTTCAATTTACAACCTTCAGAACTTGCCAAGATTACCACGTCTTTGGCCTTGGCGAAATACCTCAGCGATATTCAGACCGATATCAATCGTACAAAAGATCAACTCTACGCATTTTTGATCATATTAATACCTGTTATTTTAATTGTACCCCAACCCGACCCCGGTAGTGCCCTGGTATTCTTTGCATTGGCCTTGGTTCCCTTTCGTGAGGGTATACCTCTATTCTATTTGGCCATTCCTATTTTAGCCATTACTACCTTTGTTTCAACCTTGATGTTTGGCACTATATGGGTAGGCATCGTGGTAACATTACTTATTTTTCTGGTTTTTGTGACCAAGAAGAAAACACTCAAAATACCTGTTTTACCTTTACTCTTGATTGGTGTGCTTACCATTTTATTCTCACTTTCGGTAAACTTCGTTTTCAATGATGTATTTGAACAACGCCATCGCGATCGATTCAGTCTTTGGTTGCGATTGGAGAAAGATCCAGAAAAACTGGAGAAGATCAAAAAAACAATTGGGTACAATACCTACCAATCTGAAAAGGCCATTGAGTCAGGTGGTTTTTCGGGCAAGGGTTTTCTCGAGGGAACAAGAACCAAAGGCAATTTTGTGCCAGAACAACATACCGATTACATCTTCAGCACCGTGGGTGAAGAATGGGGGTTTCTAGGAACCACTACAGTTGTTCTACTCTTTACCTTCTTATTACTTCGATTGGTTTATTTGGCTGAAAGACAGAAGAATCCTTTTAGTAGAATGTATGGATACGGTGCAATTTCAATATTATTTATCCATTACTGTATCAATATCGGAATGGTCATCGGAATATTGCCAACAATTGGCATTCCATTGCCGTTTTTCAGCTATGGTGGTTCAGGACTTTTGTTTTTTACCATATTGCTCTTTATTATGCTCAAACTAGATTCCAACCGCTTAAAAGAAGGGTACTAGCACCCATCAAAATAGCTAAAAAGCCCAGTCTTTTGATTTGACTTTAGCTTCAAGTTCAACTTCCTTAGCATCATCGAAGGCCTCAAAGAAATCAATTCCCGTTAACTTTTCAATGGTATCAATTGATACCGTGAAATGTTTTAGGGGTTTATTACTTTCCTTTCCGTTCAACAAAAAGGCAATGGCTTTGAGGTTATACTCTTTACCTCTTACCACAATTTTATAATACTGTCTTGGCACGTCAACATCCTCTTCTCCAATCTCTTCAAGGCCGGGCTCCAAAACTCCCGCTGTAATGACAAATAATTCATCATATCTTTTTGCCCATTGTCGAATCTGCATTTCCAAGCGGTTCCATACCCCGGCATTGAAATCCCTGTCTTGCGGACTTATATTACTGGTATAAAAAGTTTCTTTATAAGCCTGTTCTGAAAATCGCCGATCACCAGCTGGGCATAAATGTCCACGATCGTATCCTGAACCCTTATAGTTTCGCCAATCAGCAGATTTTGACTTGACCTTTGGGTCTTCTATGAAGTACGGCCGCTTGCGATCATCATAGGTCAAATCACTCTTTTTTAAAGAGTACGCAACCCATTCAGCCTGCTCATAAGGCTCATTATAGGATAACATATAATGCTGGTGACGAACAATCGAATTCGTCGTAGTGCTGGGCAAAAGAAATTCAGCAGGTTGAAAGACCCCATCTTCTCCATTTTTTGCCGAATACGTATCTGGAGTGTAGAAATTTTCAAAGACCCAAAAACCAACAACACATGCCAATAGTAAAACCGTATAAATAGTTTTATTTTTACGGTAAGAATTTCTTCGAATCATACCTCAAATTTAACGTAATTTAGCGGTTCTATGCCGCGCGTTGCAAATGCAAGTTTTAAGTCAGATCAGCGACTAAAATTTAGCACTAAGTATCTAATTTAAAAGGAAAGGAATTAAATGCTCACTTGGAAAGATATTATAAGTTTCAGTGTCAAAGGAAACCCCGCTCCAGATAAAAGAGTGGTTAAAACCGAATTGGAATGGCGCGAGCTTCTCACACCTGAACAATTTCGGATCACACGAAAAAAAGGTACAGAAGCACCGCACACTGGCGAACTGTGTGCTGTTCATGAGGCCGGAAAATACAATTGTGTGTGCTGTGACGCTCCGCTATTTGATTCCACCATAAAATTTGAATCAGGTACAGGTTGGCCCAGTTTTACCCAACCCATAACCCCCAATGCCATACAATATGTAAAAGACTCCTCATTCGGAATGGTGCGGGTTGAAGTTATGTGCAATACTTGTGATGCCCACTTGGGTCATGTTTTTCCTGATGGGCCAGAACCAAGCGGACTTCGCTACTGCATTAATTCGGAGTCAATGAAATTGGAACGCAATACAACCCCTTAAAAAGAACGTATGACAGATAAGAATTTGGAAATAGCCACCATCGGCGGTGGATGCTTTTGGTGTACCGAAGCGGTTTTTCTAGAGTTAAAAGGAATTGAAAAAGTGGTTTCAGGCTATTCTGGCGGTACTGCCCCAGGCAAACCCACCTACAAAGAAGTTTGTTCAGGTCGCACAGGTCATGCTGAGGTAATTCAAGTGACGTACGATTCTGATCAGATTATCTATAAAGATATCTTGACTGTTTTCATGACCACTCATGACCCTACCACTTTAAACAGACAAGGGGGCGATGTGGGTACGCAGTATCGATCCGTTGTTTTTTATCACAATGAAGCACAAAAGCAAGTCGCCCAAAAAGTAATCAAAGATATGGCCCCTTATTTTACAGACCCCATTGTTACTGAAATAAGTGAGTTAGACATATTTTATGATGCCGAAGACTACCATCAAAACTATTACAACAACAATAGTTCACAAGGCTATTGTAATGCAGTCATCAGTCCGAAGTTGGTTAAGTTTCGAAAAATGTATTCCGAAAAGCTCAAATAAAAGATTCAACTTTTTCTACATAAAAAACCCCGCTACATGGCGGGGTCTGATTTTAATATAAAATCTTTTTATCCTTTGACGCTGGCCAATTTGGCTTGCTTGATATTGTTCAATTTCAAATCTTGCAATACATTGATGGCCTCTTCAACATAAACGTCTTTGGCAAGATCTTTATGCCAACGATCTCTTTTTTCACGAAGTATTGAATCTTGAGTAAACAATTCCTGCTCGTATTGTAGTGAGCTAAAATCCAATTTGGAATCATAGTCCTTCATTTTTTTGAAGTATTCTGATTTTTCCTTGTCTTTTTCCTTCTCTGCCATGAACGTATCATAGTTCAAAGAAATCTGAACCTCATCTTGTTGTGCTTTTAACCACTGGGCATTTTCCTCTATTAATTTAATCTGAGGGTTGTTGCTCATTCGCTCTGAACTACTGGCAACAGTTTGTTCGTAATCGATATAGCCATTCCATGGTTCGTAATCAGCTGGTGAGATTTTATCCCATTTCAATGGGTTTGACTGACCTCTTTCGCCAATATCCAAATAGCTATATCTGTCCGGAACAACCACATCACTTTTGACACCTTCTAACTGTGTGGAACCTCCACTGATTCTATAGAACTTTTGGGTAGTCAACTTAATGGCCCCTAAATCGCCATGCTCATTGCTTCTTACAATATTTCCGAGATCAATTACATTTTGCACGGTTCCTTTTCCAAAGGTCTGCTTGCTTCCTATCACAACCGCTCTCTTGTAATCTTGCATTGCCGCCGCCAATATCTCAGAGGCAGAAGCTGATAGCTCATTGACCAAAATGACCAAAGGCCCATCCCATTGAATACGCTCGTCTTTATCATCATAAACATCTTTGTTCTTGCCAGAAGATTGAACTTGTACTATGGGTCCATCTTTAATAAAAAGTCCGGCCATTTCAACAACGGTCTTCAAAGAACCCCCGCCATTATCACGAAGATCCAAAATCAGCCCCTCAGCACCGGCTTGCTTCAAACGCTCTACTTCTTTGGCCACATCGGTTGCGCAGTTTCTTTCGCTATAATCATCAAAATCAACGTAAAACTTGGGCAGATGTATCAAACCGAATTTTTGACTTTCTTTGCCAATTTTCACTGATTTGGCAAAAGACTCTTCCAACTCAACAACGTCTCTGGTTATTGAAACCACTTCAGTAGAACCATCAATTTTTCTAACCGTCAAATCAACAACCGTGCTCTCTGGGCCTTTGATCATTTTAATGGCATCATCTAGCCGCATACCTACTATGTCAACAGGTACCTCTCCATCTTGGCCAACCTTAAGAATAATATCGCCCACTTCAAGGGTGGCATCTCTCCATACGGGGCCACCAGAAATAATATCCACGATTTTAGCACCTTCTTGACTCTTTTGCAAACGAGCACCTATTCCTTCAAATTTGCCTGACATACTCATGTCAAATCGTTCCTTTTCACGAGGGCCAAAGTAGAAGGTATGAGGGTCAAATTCATCAACAATACTATTGATGTATTGCTCAAAGAAATCTTTACGTTGCAAATCATCAAAACGATCAAAATACTCATCAAGGGTTTCTAAAGTCAATGCTCTAGAAGAAGATTCTGCCGAGGCAGGGGTCATCTTCTCCTCCTCTTGAGCTTGATTCATTTTCAAATCATAAGAGTTAAGCGTAGCATATTTCAATTGTTTTCTCCAACGCTCTTTCAAACCTTTTTTATCAACGGCATAGCCCATCTTATCATATTCAATATTGATGACTTCTTCTTTATCATAATCAAAAGGCTGATCCAATACATCTTTGTATAGCACTTTAACCTCATCCATACGAACCATCAATCGGTCATAGACCAAATTGAAGAAAGTGATATCGGTGTTTTTTATCTGATCGTCAATTTGAAAACGTTGACGTTCAAATTCTTCAATATCAGATTTCAAGAAATAACGTTTTGTGGGATCGATGACATCGATGAAATCATCAAATACATTGGCAGAAAAATCATCATTGATATCTTTTGGCTCATAATGGCCCTTGTCTAAGACGTAGGTAATGATATCCAACAACAATTTATCTTTATCATCATTTTCAAAAGACTTGTTGGTAAAACTACATGAGGCCACAGCCACAAGCATAATGAAAAGGGGAAAGGTTAAATTTTTCTTCATAAAAATGTTTTTTTTAACTTTTAGAAGGCCTCTTTTAGATTTGAAGACCAGTTTAGATTTGGTACAAGGGTTTGAGCGTCATTTATTGAATTCTCTAAGATACTGAAAAAACTATGCCACATTATGTTCAACGGACTATTTTTTCGATGTTAGGGACGGGTTACATATCTTTTTTTAAAAACGTATTTTTACCGCATAAATTATAAATTATGGCAAAACCATTGATCTTGGTTACAAATGACGACGGAATAACGGCTCCGGGAATACAAGCTTTGATTCGTTTTGCCAGTGAAATAGGAGAGGTAATTGTGGTCGCACCAGACAGTCCGCAATCAGGTATGGGGCATGCAATTACCATTAATAATACACTATATGCGACCAAAATTTCGGCCATCGATGAAAGCGGTGCAAATGCTGCCTATAGCTGTAGCGGCACCCCTGCAGACTGTGTTAAATTAGGACTTCAAGAGCTATTGGATAAAAAACCAGATCTAGTCATAAGTGGTATCAATCATGGTTCAAATGCCTCAATAAACGTGATTTACTCGGGTACCATGAGCGCAGCTATTGAAGCGGGTATAGAAGGGGTGCCTGCAATTGGTTTTTCGCTTTGTGATTATACGTGGAAAGCGGACTTCGATCAGGCTCAAAAATTCATTCAAAAAATAATCATTCAGGCACTTGAAAACGGAATTCCGGAAGGGGTTGTGCTAAATGTCAACATTCCAAAGCTCGAAACCAATGAAATCAAGGGAATAAAAGTCTGCAGACAGGCACGTGCCAATTGGAAAGAGAAATTTGATAAAAGAGTGAGTCCCATGGGTAAAGATTACTACTGGCTTACGGGGGAATTTGAATTGCTTGACAACGGAGAAGATACTGACGAATGGGCGTTGGCGAATGGGTATATTTCAGTAGTGCCTACACAGTTTGATTTGACCGCACACCATGCGATTCAAAATATCAATGATTGGAAGTTAAAGTAACCATGTATTTGCTTATAAATGGATAAAAATAGAGTTCAAGTCAATACCAAAAAAGAAATTCTAATAGGGTTTATAGTGGGCCTACTTGCCAATGCTTTAGGTACCCTATTATACATTGTTCTGTTTTCTGATATGGGAATAGAAGAAACGATAAATGCGGCAACTCAACAGGGGCATATAGGAAGCCTTCTAGCCTTGGGTGCTATTTTAAACTTATTGGCATTTTTTGCGTTTCTTAAAATTCGCCGTGATAACAGAGCTAAGGGTGTTTTGATAGCGACCATTTTGACCGCTTTTATTATTTTGTATTTCAAAGTTTTTTGAAATTCAACCTCAAATTCAAACGCAACTAAATAAATGGGAGACCAAAAATTTGACTTAGAAGATCGACTGGTCAATTTTGCAGCTGGATCTGCCATATTTTGTCAAGACATTCCAGATAATTTTGCTGGAGAATACTCTGGAAATCAATTGTTACGTTCAGCCTGAAGTTCAGCCCTGAATTTTGGGGAGTTACAAGGAACTGTTTCAGACAAAGATTTTATTCATAAAGCAAGTTTGAGTTTAAAAGAGCTAAAAGAATCTCGAGTAAATCTTAAAATTTTAAAAAAACTTGAATTCGGAAATGAGAAGAAGCGCGAGGAACTATTGAATGAGTTGGAACAACTAATCAAAATAATTGCAACTATTATTAAGAACAAAAAGAAATAAAATGTTTAGGCAAAAAATCTATTTTGACATTCAAAACTCAATAGCGGGTTTTCTAGAACATTTTGATTTGCATTTGA
>CAYSPL010000017.1:0-2941 GCA_964432915.1 uncultured Maribacter sp. | reverse complement strand
TTAAAGGCCAGAGATGCCGAGGCTGATATTCGCTGTTGGGGTGGCGATTTGATGCAAAATGCTGGAGGCACTTTGGTAAAGCATTACAAAGAAACTGCCTTTATGGGCTTTATTGAGGTTCTTTGGAATATCAGAACAATTGCCAAAAACATCAAGTTCTGTAAAAAGGACATCTACAATTTTAATCCCCATGAAATCATATTCATCGATTATTCGGGCTTTAATCTAAGAATCGCCAAATGGGCCAAACAAAAGAATTTCAAGACCAACTATTACATATCCCCTCAAATATGGGCATCACGCGAGGGCAGAATAAAAAGTATAAAACGTGATATCGATGCCATGTACGTCATTTTGCCCTTTGAAAAGGAATTTTACGAAAAGAAACATGGCTTTCCGGTGGAGTTTGTGGGTCATCCCCTAATCGATGCAATTGAAAACCGATCTAAGGTTGATGCGACCGCTTTTCGAAAAGAAGCCAACATTGACCATAAAAAGCCCATTATCGCCCTGTTGCCCGGAAGCCGAAAACAAGAGGTGCATAAAATGTTATCGGTCATGCTTTCTGTGGTCAATGATTTTTCAGATTACGAATTTGTCATTGCCGGTGCCCCTAGCTTGGAGCGCGAATTTTATACTCCTTTTCTTAAAAACCCAAATGTCAAATTCGTTTCCAACAAAACCTATGAACTTTTGAGCGTTTCACATGCAGCCTTGGTTACCAGTGGCACAGCTACTTTAGAAACCGCATTGTTCAAAGTACCTCAAGTGGTCTGTTATAAAGCGAGCTGGTTATCATACCAAATCGGCAAACGCATTATTACCCTCGATTATATTTCATTGGTCAATTTGATTATGGAGAAAGAGGTCGTGAAAGAATTGATTCAAAATGAATTGAGTAGCACCAACCTGAGCCAAGAACTTACTAAAATTCTTTTAGGCCCAGAACGGGAAGTAGTTTTGGCGAATTACAAAATTTTAGAAGACAAACTGGGTGGTGGCGGGGCCAGTGCTAAAACGGCTGAACTTATAATAGCAAACGCCTAATTTCTTATCTTTAAAGAACCTAATTTAAGAACATCCCATGAAAAAAATCGTTTTATTAGCATTCGCAGCGGCAATTTTGATTTTAGCAAATTCCTGCAAACGGGATTCAAAAGAAAATAAAGTCTATACTCCCGAAGAAATTGCCACAGCTTCCGATAATTTGAATAATTGGTTTCAAGAACAATGGGATGCTGAAATTGCCCTTTCACCCATGTTTCAAACCTATTTAGGCGACAAGACCGATTATGATAAGTGGGATGACATGTCTGCAGCGTCAGAGGAACGAGAATTGGAGCGCACTAAAATGCGTTTGGCCTATTTGAAAGATTCTGTGGAAATCAACGCGTTGGATGAAGCCACGAAACTTAGCTATAAACTCGCAGTGCAACAACAAGAAGATGACATTGCCGACTACAAATACCGTTTGCACAATTACCCTGTAAATCAAATGCGTGGCATACATTCACAGGTGCCCTCCTTTTTGATCAACATGCATCAAATAACCAATAAAAGTGATGCTGAGGCCTATGTTTCCCGTTTAAACGGCGTTGGAGAAATGTTCGATCAAGTCATTGAAGGTTTGAAAGAACGTGAAGCTGCAGGTATTGTTCCTCCAAAATTTGTGTTTCCGAGAGCCATTGAATCGTGTAAAAACATTTTAAAGGGACTCCCTTTTGAAAATTCAACGCAGTACAGCACTTTATTGGAAGACTTTCTAAATAAGTTGAAAAATATTGATTTGGAGGATGGGGATAAAAAAGCATTGTTAGCGGAGGCAAAAACAGCCTTGTCAAATTCAGTAAAACCCGCTTATGACAAATTGATTGCTTTTTTAGAAGACCAAGAAAAAAGAGCAACGACGGATCATGGCGCATGGAAATTTCCTGATGGAGGCGATTATTTTAATAATGCCTTGGCGCGAACAACTACTACTGATATGACTTCGGATGAAATTCATGAATTGGGACTTGCAGAAGTAAAACGAATTCACGCCGAAATGAACGCCATTAAAGAACATGTCAAGTTTGAGGGAAGCCTTCAAGATTTTTTCAAGTTCATGAAAGAAGACAAACAGTTCTATTACCCTGACACCAAGCAAGGCCGTGAAGAATACATGGCCGAGGCTACGCGCATGATCGATAGTATGAAAAGTCGTTTAGATGAGCTTTTTCTCAGAAAACCAAAAGCAGATATGATTGTGAAGGCCGTTGAACCTTTCCGTGAAAAATCTGCCGGAAAAGCCTTTTATCAAGCCCCTGCTTTAGATGGCTCAAGACCTGGCACCTATTATGCCAATATGTATGATATCATGGCCATGCCTAAATATCAAATGGAAGCTTTGGCTTATCATGAGGGCATACCCGGCCATCATATGGAAAGAGCCATGTCACAAGAATTGGAAAATATACCCATGTTCAGAAAAATGGGTGGTTACACAGCCTATACCGAAGGTTGGGGGTTATATACCGAATTCATACCCAAAGAAATGGGTTTTTACAGTGACCCTTATTCTGATTTCGGACGTTTGGCCATGGAACTTTGGCGCGCCTGTCGTTTGGTGGTTGATACTGGTATTCACTCCAAAAAATGGACACGCGAAGAAGGGATCAAATATTATACTGAAAATACCCCCAATGCTGAAAGCGATGCGGTCAAAATGGTGGAAAGGCATATTGTGATGCCATCACAGGCAACAGCCTATAAAGTGGGTATGAATAAGATTTTAGAGCTTAGAAAAATGGCCAAGAACAAACTGGGCAACAAATTTGATATTCGTGAATTTCATGGTGTGGTTTTGGATAATGGTGCCTTGCCACTCAATGTTCTTGAAGAAATGGTCAATGATTATATCACAACAACCCAAAAAGGACAGGTAGATATTTTGGATGAGTAG
>CAYSPL010000016.1:0-61259 GCA_964432915.1 uncultured Maribacter sp. | reverse complement strand
AGCAAGTCCCCACAAATGAATTTAGTTTGGGGGTTTTTTCTGTATACGCTAGTTGGATTTGGACTATTGTGCATTCCCTTGTTTCATAGAACAAGTGTCGGTTTTCTTGACAATCTGTTTATTTCTGCCTCTGCCATTTCTACTACAGGACTGGTAACAGTAAGTGTTTACGATTCATATAACTTTTTCGGACAACTGATTGTAATGGGCTTATTTCAAATTGGTGGAATAGGATATATGACTCTGACTACTTATTACCTGCTATTTACAACCAAAAACATAACACATTGGCACAATAAAATAATCGGGGCAGAATTCACACTACCAAAGACCATTAAAATCAAAGACTTCATTAAAAGTGTAATCGTTTTTACTGTGGTAATGGAAGTATTGGGTACAATTTGCTTCTTTATCGCTTTTAAACAAGAAGGAATGGAGACAATAAAAGCTATTTGGTTTTCCATATTTCACAGCGTTTCAGCATTCTGTACAGCAGGATTTGGTCTATTTAATGACAGTTTTGAAGGCTACAGCGACAATGGTTTTCTCAATACTATTATTTCAGTTCTCGCAATTGCGGGTTCACTTGGCTTCATTGTTATAACTGATTTGTGGTACCGATTAAAACGCAAGTCGAAAAGCCTATCATTCACTACTAAGATAGTAACCTATGGGTTTGTCCTACTTTTATTTATTGGTACAACACTTGTTTATTTCACAGAACCTAGTGTACAGAATTCAAATTCCAGAATGGCTGAATCATTCTTTCAAGCAATGACTGCAATGACAACAGTTGGCTTTAACACCATTCCAACAGGTGGACTAAGTTTGCCTATTTTATTGTTCGTTACATTTCTGATGTATATTGGTGCTTCGCCTTCAGGAACGGCAGGTGGAATGAAAATAACAACCCTGACCGCAATGATTTCAGTTCTCAAAAGCAGATTGGCAGGGCAAAAACGTATTTCGTTTTTAGGAAGGATTATTCCGTTTGAGCGACTTTATGTTGCGACCTCAACATTCATTCTCTACACTAGTGTAATATTTCTATTCTCATTTTTGTTATCGTTCACCGAAAATTTTGATTTCGAAAAAATTCTTTTTGAAGTTGCATCGGCTCTTGGTACAGTTGGACTAAGTACAGGGATTACAGGAGAATTATCGTCAATTGGAAAAATACTAATTATTGTCCTAATGTTTGTAGGACGTGTAGGAGTTTTGACTTTTGGCTTTGCTCTTTTGGAGAGAAAGAATAAGGTTAGTAATGAACCAGTAGAAGATGACTTAGCGGTCTAAAAGAATAAAAACGGCATACAACAAAGAACGGAGGTAAAAAACAAATGAATTCTTCCGTAATCTGAGACAGTATTATTCTAGGCCCATAGATTCAAAAAAAAGATTCTTTTGAGCTTTTTTCATTTAATCCATCTACTGTTTACCTTGGCAATATCGAAACATAGGTTTCATACACAAGTCGGTTGAAGCAACCTATTTAAGCTTTACCCTTAACCCCAAACTCCAAACAAAAAGCAAGGTCCATAAGACGGTACGTATCCAATTCGTGGAGACTAAGGTGTATAACAATTCTTGACTCGTATCGCCTTCTGTAATGGCAGTATGCATGGGTACAAATTGTAAAAAAGTACTTGCCCAAACCAAAGCGATCAGTAGCATGCTGACTAAGGTATACAGGTTTCTTTTTTTGATAAATTGCAGACCAGCAGTAACCAATTGTCCAAACATCAGGGGTATGACCACAAAAGAAATGGCGATCATATACTCTTGATGCCAGTTCAACAAATCTTCAGCTTGATAATAGAGAAAACTGGGGTAGATGACCAATTGTACGATCCAAATCAGTACCAACAGACCAAAATCAAAAAGCAAACGCCAATGGTTGAGTTTCACGGGTTAGAATTTAGTCGATCTAAAAAGGCTTGGCCATTTTTAAGATGGGTGTTTCGCTTTTCATCGGGCATTTTATCAAAAGTACGAATGAGCATGCCCAATCTAGGGTTTGACAGAAAGAAATCACGGTGGGTATGCATAAACCGCCAAAAGAGTCCGTCCCAGGTGGCCTGCCAATCGCCTTTTTTGTAATCGCTCATTTTCATCAAATAATTGCTACCGCTGATATAAGGTTTGGTTGACATGAGTCCCCCATCGGCAAATTGACTCATACCATATACATTGGGCACCATGACCCAGTCATAGGCATCAATGAAAAGTTCCATAAACCATTGGTACACCTCATTGGGATCGAATTCACAGAGTACCATGAAATTACCCAAGACCATGAGGCGCTCAATATGATGGCAATACCCCGTTTTCAGCACTTTTTTGATGGTTTTATCTAGGGGTGGTATACCCGTTGTACCCTCATAAAATGATGGGGGAATCTTTCTTTTGAACTTCCAGAAATTGTGGGTGCGCTCATAACGTCCTTTGGTAATATAGATGCCTCGAATAAATTCACGCCAACCAATGATTTGACGTATAAATCCCTCGGTTGAATTAATGGGAGTATCATTTTCCTTGGCAAAGGCCAAACTTTGTTTTACGATTGTATCAGGAGTCAGCAAACCCACATTGAGCATGGGGGTCAACACACTATGGTTCAAAATATGATGTTCGGCCACTATGGCATCTTCATAGGCCCCAAAATCAAAAAAGCGTTGTTCAAAAAATTGTTGCAGCCAATCTTGGCTTTTTACAAAGTTGGTGGGGTACAAGGGTTGGTCGGTCAGCGAACCATAATGATCCTCAAAATGGGTGGCGACATAGGTTTTCGCCTCTTCATAATAGGTATCACTATCAGGAAATTGTATGGCGGGCGGCACTTTTTTGGCGGGATATTTTTTTCGGTTTTCGGTATCATAGGTCAATTTTCCACCCTGGGGTTTGCCGTTGGCATCCATTAAAATATCTCGTTGTTCACGTTGGGCTTTGTAAAAAGTGGTTTGGTGGAATTTCTTCTTTTCAGGTTTGAAAAAACTCGCCAATTGATCTTTGGTATTTAAAAATAGGGGCGAATCATGAATAACTGCTTTAATGCTCTGCGAAGCACAACCTTCTTGAAGTCGTTTTTCCAACCAATAATCGGTGGGGTCAATATAATGTATTTCAGTGATGCCCTTTTTAGCCAAATAAGGAAGCATTTTTCGAACATCGGCAATGGTCTCTTGGGCCTCTATATAGGTGGTATCATGCTTTCTCACCCGCAGAAAATCAGCATAACACTTCATGGTCGCCCGGTGGTAGGCTATTTTTTGTTTGTGAAAAGGGTATTGTTTGAAAAAAAGACATTCCTCCACTAAATAAAAGGGGTGGCCATTCACGAAAAGGGGATTTTCTTCAAATAACTGATGTGGGAAGATAAGATTTAGTGCTTTCATTTTTTTCACGCATTTAGTGCTGCTCTGATTGGAGATCAACCTCCCCTTTATTCCCAGCCAGTTGCTGGGAATTCATTCCCCTCCTTATCCAAGGAGGGGAGCTTTTAATTGGTTTTTTCTTCATTCTCTCCGTTCGTTTTTAGCGGATCAACCTCCCCTTTCTCATCTCGCCTGTGGCAGAAAATTCATTCCCTTCCATATTCAAGGAGGTAGAATTTTTATTTATTCCTGCGGCATTTTTCACTGCAATATTTTACGTCCTCCCAGTTTTTCTCCCATTTTTTGCGCCATGAAAAAGGGCGGTCGCAAACCACACATATTTTTTCAGGAAGGTGCTGTTTCTTCATTTTTTGAAATCAGGCAGTTCATTGGGCCGTGCATAAGGGTATCTCGCCAATTTTTGTAACGAGTAGTACGTGTTGAGTCCTGAAATGCCAGCCGTATCTATTTGTGCCAAATCAATGTCGTCATCAGTACCAATGGCTGCTTCGGGCAGCACCAAATGCTCAATTTCGCCAATGACCAAAATGGTACCGTTCAATTTGATGTTGATGGTTTCTTTGAGTTGTAGGCCCATTTTCAAAACACTTTCCTTTACAAAAGGAACCTTGAAATCGGCGATGAATTCAGGGGTAAGTCCGCAGTGCTCAAACTCTGACTGGTCGCGACTCAATTTGGCTGAGGTAAAGTGGGCGTTCTGCGTATAATTTGTAGGGACTTGATTGATGGTGTACTGCCCGTTTTCCAAGATGTTCTCATAGGTGTGACGTGGTACTTCACCCGTGGGTCTTGTGATAAAACCCAAAAGTGCGGGATCGCTGCCCAAATGGAAAACCGAACTGAAAATCGCCAGATTGTTTTGACCTGTATTGGAAATGGTGCCAACAAGATTGGCAGGTTTTATACCGGAAACGGAGTTGATATATTTTATCCGTTGTACACGGTCCATTTCACAAATGTCCTTTTTGGTATAGTGCATTTTAGTATTTCATTTGTTTTTTGCATTTTTTCCAGAATCCGAAGAAGGAAGAAAAATAACCAGTCACATCAAACATCCAATCGCGCGGAGTTTCAGTGCCTTTGTAGTTGCTGTTCAACGGATGCTCTTTGAAAAATACTTCTCTGGGTTCATGTTCTCGGATCAACTCTTCAAACTCGCCCACAAAAATCTGAAGATTCTTGATGTTTTTGCCCAAAGAGAGCATAAAGTCCATAGTTTTTTGGGAAATCGGATAGGACTCAAAAACAGAAGGTTCCAATAGTAAAACTCGATTGGCATTTATATCGGCATCCCATTTCGGATCTAGATTATAGAAATTATAAAGGTAGGTGGGAAGGTTTTGGTCAAATTGTATGGTCTTTTTTTCCGGTAGGGCAGTTTTCAATTTTTCATTGATGATCTGTACCAAAACCTCTGGAATACCCATGTTGGTGAAACCACTATAATCAATATCCAAAAAAGTGCCTTTTTGTTGGGTGTGGCAATATTTGTTGATATTGTCTTGATTGGCCACATATTTTTTGTTGCTGTTGGATCCGGCTACCCATTGCCAGCTTAGGGCATTGCTGGCCCAATCAGCATCTAGCAGGTGGTAGTACATCCATTGTGCTGGATATTTCCAGTGACTTTGACCCATATTGCAGGCGATGGCAGCAATGTACATGCGTACATGGTTATGAAGGTAACCGGTTTTGTAAAAATCTGTAATAGCCCTATCGATGCCAATGATGCCTGTTTTGGAATTGACGAGCGCGGTGGAAATTCTGCGATTTGAAACGGGTTGCTGCTGCCGCTTCAAGTCTGTGTTAATGGCCTCTCCTTTGGCGATCCAAACCTGCTGCCAGTAATCACGCCAAGCCAATTCTTGAATGAATTTTTCAATTCTATTGGGATCATGGCCTTGTGAAAGCACATGCGCATAAACCTGCTTGGTTGATATGACGCCGCGCGAAATATAGGGCGATAAATAAGTGACAGCACCATCAATGAAATTGCGTGTGGCACCATATTTCAAGGGCTTGATTTTAGAAATTCGCTGTAGAATTTCATCGTAATTCGTGGGAAAGAGGGCAATGTCATTTTCAAACAAGGCCATTTATCTTTTGCTGATTTTGTTACCTGTGATGGTGCGTTGTCGTGAACATTTGAAACGGTCAATATCAGGATTCCGTTTTTTCAAATGCTTCTGACTTACACCACTGTTCACGCGTTTGCGCCAAAGATTGAAACTGCTGCGCTTCAGCTCGCTCCGCATGATTTTGATCACTTCTTTTTCGGGCAACCCAAATTGAAACTCAATGGCCTCAAAAGGGGTACGGTCTTCCCAGGCCATCTCGATGATACGATCCAATTCTCGTTCTGAAAAGTCTTTTTTCATGCTAGATTTTAAGCTGTTCCCACATTTTATCCGCATTCAATTTAAAACTTCCCACATAATCAAAATTACATTCATTGGGCGCAATGACAGATAAAAATGCTTCCTCATTTTTATCACGGTACAAATGGTAGGTATACCCAATAACAGGTTCAAAATTGAATTTGGCATGGTACACCAAGTTGTTATACTCAAACTGCTCGATTAGGGCGTCATATTTGGCCTTTAGGGCTGTGTATTTTGCACTGATCTGCTTATTGACGGCATGAATGTTTCTGTTTTTCCAGGCGAGTGTGTCATTGGTTGAAATGGCCGGGGCGCCTACATCAGTGGCATAGGGCTTTAAGGAAGCTGTATACTTTTGGCTTTCTTCATCAAAAACCACCTGGTCTGGTTTCTTCTTTTTACCCATAGTTCTTTACCCTGAGAAATTTTAAAGTTTATCACAAAAAATAGGTCTTCAATTTAAAACACACCAAAGAGATGGAATAAATAGAAGACCTATGATTTTTTGATTCTCGAAGAATCTTAATTTATCGGGTTTCCTTTTAATCTTTTTTCGATTTTTTTCTTTTTGACCGTAAGCCTTTTCATAATATCCATCAACTCAACTTCTTTCGTTTCCTTGTAAATCTCGTTAATCTCTAAAATCAATGCTTTTACTTCCCTTGAAGTCGAAACCCTATCACTAGTGGTCATCCCCGACATTTTGCGTGCCTCGAACTCCGCTATTCTTTCCTCTAAATCTTTACTAACTTTTGTACTCATAAATGTAAAATCTCATTATAAAGTTTGAAATGTATGTAAAATCATTCTAATATCAGCACATGTTTGATAACTTCTGACTATTCTGTCATTTAATTCTCTTTTCGGTGCGCAAAACACTTCCGAAATTAAGCTAATCAATACTTTGGTTAGTAACTCTTTGAGCTTAGAAAAATACTGCTTGTTTGACGGTTTTTGCCATCAAGTGAAACCAATAACAATTTTTTAACGCTTTTGTTGAACGTTTTGTTACTTATGTCAGGGGTTTAAAATATCAAGAAATTTTTTCTAACTGTCTTAAGACCTTGTCAGCTTCGAAGACTTTTTGACTGCTCAGCGACCTATCAATCTTCGATAAACCGAAGGCCACTTTAATCAATTTGTTGTATTTTTTTTGGAGAACTTTTTTCTTTAAATTCTTCTTGGATAACCGAAACATATGACTATAAATTTTGGTTTATCCTTACAAATATATAAATAGGTCTACGAAAAACAGTATTTGATTAAACATAAATAACACAATTTTAACGGCTTTGGGTAAGATATTGCCATTAACTATGGTCAAGATGGAATGATTTCCTAATATCTATAATACTCTGGTTTAAAAGGACCTTCAACGGTCACACCTATGTATTCGGCTTGATCTTTTCGCAATTCAGTAAGTTCGGCACCCAATCGTGATAAGTGCAGCTTGGCCACCTTTTCATCAAGATGTTTGGGCAACATATACACTTCATTTTTATAGTTGTCACTATTGTTCCAAAGTTCAATTTGGGCTAGGGTTTGATTGGTAAATGAGTTGCTCATCACAAAGCTGGGATGCCCTGTAGCGCAGCCTAGATTAACCAGTCTACCTTCGGCCAAGACAATGACATCTTTGCCATCAATGGTATATTTATCTACTTGGGGTTTGATTTCATCTTTGGTATTGCCATGGTTCTCATTCAACCAAGCCATATCAATTTCATTGTCAAAGTGCCCAATATTACAAACAATCACTTTGTCACGCATAGCCTTGAAGTGCTCAGCACGAATGATATCTTTATTTCCTGTTGTGGTAATGACCACATCGGCATTTTTGACCACATTTTCCAATTTCTTGACTTCAAATCCGTCCATACAGGCCTGAAGTGCACAAATCGGATCGATTTCTGTAACCGTCACAATGGCACCTGCACCTTTGAATGATGCCGCTGTTCCTTTACCCACATCGCCATAACCGGCAACAACAACACGTTTTCCGGCCAACATGGTATCTGTGGCCCTTCTGATGGCATCAACCGCACTTTCACGGCATCCGTACTTGTTATCGAATTTTGACTTGGTCACAGAATCGTTGACGTTGATGGCCGGCATTGGTAGGGTTCCGTTTTTCATGCGCTCATACAATCTGTGCACCCCGGTAGTGGTCTCTTCCGAGAGTCCTTTAATGCCAGCGGCCAAATGCGGATATCGATCCAGTACCATATTGGTCAAATCGCCACCATCATCCAAAATCATGTTCAGTGGTTCACGCTCTTCCCCAAAAAACAAGGTCTGTTCAATGCACCAATTAAATTCTTCTTCGTTCATGCCTTTCCACGCATAAACAGGAATTCCGGCGGCAGCGATAGCGGCCGCTGCATGATCCTGAGTTGAAAATATATTGCATGAGCTCCAGGTAACCTCAGCTCCCAAGGCAACCAAAGTCTCGATCAAGACTGCGGTCTGAATGGTCATATGAAGACATCCGGCGATACGAGCGCCTTTCAAAGGTTGTTCAGAGCCATATTCTTCTCGCAAAGCCATGAGTCCTGGCATTTCCGCTTCTGCTAAATCGATCTCTTTTCTTCCCCAATCGGCCAAAGAAATATCTTTTACTTTATAGGGTACAAATGGTATTGTTTCAGTACTCATATTCTTTTTTATAATTACTTTCGTTCTGCGCCTGCAGCCTTTTTATTAGGACGTCAAAGGTACAAAAAGACTATTCAATAGCATGCCCCTTTACAAGACATTAACGATTGATTCAACAATCAAGGTTTATATTTGGAAGATTTCGGAATCAGAAGCCGACCTCGCTACCGGAATTCAATTGACACCGCATTGTCAAAATCGAATGAATGGCATGAAATCAGAAATACACCGAAGGGGCTTTTTGAGCATTAGACATTTGATGGCAGAGGCAGGTTATGTTGATGCTGACTTATATTATGATGAAAACGGAAAGCCCCATTTGACCGATGGCAACAAGATCTCAATCACACATTCAGGTCAGTTTACGGGAATAATTGTCAGTAGTTCTCAAGATGTGGGAATTGATATTGAACGACAGCGCGATAAAATTTTGCGCATTGCCCATAAATTCACTCCGATTGACGAATACAAAACCATTGCAAATACAGACGCTTTGATACGCAAATTGACCATTGTCTGGGGTTGTAAGGAATCATTATATAAAATCTACGCAGAACCCGGATTGAGTTTTATCAACCATATTGAAATCAAAGATTTTGAAATGTCAAATGCCAAAACCACCGGAGAAATCATCTATGAGGGCCGAAGTTCGAATTATGATATTTCTTTTATGGAGTTTGAAGGTTTTACACTAGTCTATGCGATTGAAAAGAAAGTTGATGGTTGACAGTTGACAGTACAATGTAAGAAGTTCAATACCTACTGAACACATAAACACATAAACACATAAACAGATAAACCCATAAACAGATAAACGCATAAACCCAATACCCAAAACCCATAAACCCCTAAAAAATGAACATTTCCGTAGAACTGACCTTTTCGCCTTTACAAGATGATTTTGAAACGCACATCATCAACTTCATCAAAAAGCTACGCACTTCAGAACTTACTGTTTTAGAGAATCCCCTAAGTACACAAGTGTATGGAGATTATGATACCGTGATGAAACTGTTGCAAACAGAGGTTAAAACGGCTTTTGAATTGATGGATAAAGGATTGCTGTTTATGAAAATTGTCAAATCAGACCGAAGTGATTATGAACCCAATTTTTGATTTTTTTCTGGATTCTTACCGTGATAAAGAAACCTATATAATCATACTTGAAGCAATTGCTTTTTTTGCGGGTATCATTGGAGTTTGGTATGCTAAAAAAGAGAATATTTTAGTATACCCTATTGGTCTGATAGGCACAATCATATCTTTTTATATCCTTCTTAAGGATGGTCTTTTGGGCGATATGATGATGAATTTTTATTGGTCAGTGATGAGCATTTACGGTTGGTGGAACTGGGCACGCGAAAAAGACCATGAAAAGGTCGTCAAAATTTCAAGAACAACCAGCAAGGAAAAATGGATAGGTCTCGGGCTGTTTTTGGCTACAATGGGTATTAATTTTGGGGTTTATAAACTATTTGGTTATGAAATTGAACCATCAAACTACATCGATATTTTTACTTCTGGTCTCTTCTTGACGGCAATGTGGTATATGGCCCTCAAAAAGTTGGAGAACTGGACCCTCTGGATCATCGCTGATTTGATTACCATTCCACTATACGCATCACGGGGTTGGGGCATGCTCTCTTTACAATATGTTATCTTTACAGTTCTCGCCATACAGGCGTACTTTGCATGGAAAAAAAGTATAGACAAGAGCCCTCAGACATCATAAAAGTGGTTTTGTTTGGTCCTGAATCAACGGGAAAAACAACACTTTCAGAACAATTGGCGCGTTACTATAATACCGTTTGGGTACCGGAATATGCGCGGGAATATCTTCAAAACAAATGGAATAACGAACGCAAAACATGCGAGCCCCATGATTTGTTACCCATTGCAGAAGGTCAGATCAAGTTAGAGAACGAACTAACTAAAAAAGCAACCGATATTTTAATTTGCGATACCGATCTGCTGGAGACAAAGGTCTACTCAGAGGCGTATTACTTGGGTCATTGTGACCCGATTTTAGAAAAGTTCGCCTTGGCCAACACCTATGACCTTTACCTGTTGACAGGTATTGATGTTCCGTGGGTAGGTGATGACTTGAGAGACAAGCCCAATGAGCGTGAACGAATGTTTGGGTATTTCAAAGAGACCTTGAAAAAGTACGATCGAAATTTTATTACTTTGAGCGGCGACAAGCAAACCAGATTGAAAATAGCGGTTAGCCATATTGACAAATTACGCAACAAACAAGCATGATTTCAGAAAACGAATTGAAGGCATTGGCCGAAAGAGGAATTTCAGCCGAAAAAGTACAAGATCAGATAGCAACTTTCAAAAAAGGTATTCCCTTTGTGAATTTGAAAGGAGCCGCGGTTGTGGGCAATGGTATTTTAAAATTTACCGAAGAATCCGCAAAAGATCCTGTAGACACTTTTGAAAACGCGAAGAACGACTTGGATCTTCTGAAATTCGTTCCTGCCTCAGGTGCGGCTTCAAGAATGTTCAAAGCCTTGTTCAATTTTTTGGATGTATATGATTTCACATCCGAAAGTTTGGAAGAATATATAGAGCGAACCAATGATTCGGCAATTGAACGATTTTCAAACGGCTTGTCTGACTTTCCGTTTTATGAAATAGTTACCTCAAGAATTACCGACAAACCCTCTTCAAAAGGAGAAGAAGTGTTCTTGTTTGTAAAAGAATTGTTGGGGAAAGAGGCGTTGAACTATGGTTTTTACCCGAAAGGACTTTTACCTTTCCATAACTACGGCAGTCATGTGGAAACGCCCTTTGAAGAACATTTGAAAGAAGGGGCGAGTTACGCAAAAGCAAAGAACAAGGCGAAACTGCACTTTACCATTTCTGAACAACATACCGAAATGTTCGCCGATGAATTCAAAAAAGCCAATGGTCGTGTTTCAGCAAATACCCATACCGAGTTTCATGTGGGTTATTCCAATCAAAAACCCTCAACCGATACCATTGCGGTCAATATGGATGATACTCCCTTTCGCGATGCTGATGGTTCTTTATTGTTCAGACCAGGTGGTCATGGGGCTTTGATAGAGAATTTGAACGAACAGGATGCCGATATCGTGTTCATCAAGAACATTGACAATGTGGTAGTGCCTGAACAGGCTGATGATGTGACCTATAGTAAGAAAATGTTGGCAGGTGTTTTATTGAATGTGCAGAAAAAAGCGTTTGCGTATGCAAAAGCTTTGGAAAGTGACGAAATCAGCGAGGGTTTACTTGACGAAATCACGGAGTTTGCCATGAATGAATTGAATGTTCGTTTTTCTTCAAATTTTGTGGATGCCACTTCAAGTGAAAAAAAGAACATCCTCAAAGAAAAGATCAACAGACCTATCAGAGTCTGCGGAATGGTCAAAAATGAGGGAGAACCTGGTGGAGGTCCCTTTTGGATTACGGATTCCAATGGCTCGATATCACTACAAATTATTGAGTCGGCCCAGATAGACAAGTCCGATGAAGACCAAATGGATATTTTGAAGAATTCCACCCATTTCAATCCAGTTGATTTGGTGTGCGGCATACGAAACCATAAGGGAGAAAAGTATGATCTTATTGACTTTGTAGACCACAAACAGGGTTTTATCACAGAAAAGACCAAAGACGGTAAAGCCTTGAAAGCCTTGGAGCTACCCGGACTTTGGAATGGTGCCATGGCCTTTTGGAACACCATTTTTGTCGAGGTCGCTTTGGAAACTTTTAATCCTGTGAAAACGGTCAATGATTTGTTGAAATCAACACATCAAGTTTCGTAGCTGTTTTATTTTCTTTTTTTCTATAAAATTTCAAGTCTTGAATGTACCTTTGCCCCATCTCAAAGGGGTGCTTTAGCTCCACACTTGAAACAGGAAGGCCCTGAATCAAGTTCAGGGCAGGGCTGAGATTATACCCAATGAACCTGGGCAGGTAATGCTGCTAAGGGACCGAGCGTTAATGAAGTGTCCAAAAGACATTTTTAGCGAGGGGCAAGTCGATGCAAAGACATGCCTGATTTGGAAACAAGTGTTCAAATACTGGACAAATACTCAATTTCAACATAGAATAATAGCCCCTTTTATTCGTCACTAAACAATAGTACGAATGAAACAATTCACACTTCAATTTTTAGCGGTTTTTTGCCTTTCCATCGCTTTTGTCAATGCCCAAGAACAACAAATAGACTCCCTAGAAGGAAAAAAGGTGGAAGTTCTTGATGAGGTATTTGTCTCCGCGATAAGGGCAACCAATGAGACTCCGGTTACATTTTCTAACCTAACCAAAGATGAAATTGCACCCAGAAATTTGGCGCAAGACATTCCTATTTTGATGAATTTTCTGCCCTCTGTGGTAACCACCTCAGATGCCGGAGCAGGAGTGGGCTATACCGGAATTCGCGTTCGCGGCAGTGATGCCACCCGTGTAAATGTGACTATTAACGGTATACCTTACAATGATTCTGAATCACATGGTACTTTTTGGGTGAACATGCCCGATTTTGCTTCCTCAACGGAGAGTTTGCAACTACAGCGAGGGGTCGGAACCTCAACGAATGGCGCTGGTGCCTTTGGAGCGAGTTTGAATGTTTTGACAGATGGATTTTCGGAGGAAGCCTATGGTCAAATATCCTCTTCAATAGGAAGTTTCAACACCCTTCGAAACAATTTGAAGTTTAGTACGGGTATGCTCAATGACCATATTGAAATTTCGGGAAGACTCTCTAGAATCACTTCTGATGGGTATATTGATAGAGCTTCTGCTCAATTGGAGTCCTATTTTTTACAGGGGGCCTATAAAGATGACAATACTCTTTTCAAAGCACTGCTTTTTGGCGGACATGAAATTACATATCAAGCTTGGTATGGTTTTAACCCTGTGGATATATCTGCTATTGGAGAAGATGACATTATTGAAAATAATAGAAAATTTAATATCGCCGGAGCGCGTTTTGATGAATCAGGTAACTCGCAAGGTTTTTATGAAGACCAGGTAGACAATTATAAACAAGACCATGCACAATTGTTATGGAATGAAAAATTGAATTCAAATTGGAGTACCAATATAGCGTTGCATTACACGCATGGGCGAGGCTTTTTTGAAGAGTATGTAGATGATTGGTTATATACCAATGTTTATTTTAGGGAAGATTCATCCCTAAGTTTTATTGGAAGAGATAATTTTATTTTGGATGGAGAAGAAATATCATCAACAGATTATACACGTAGACGTTGGTTGGATAATAATTTCTATGGGACTGTTTTTTCTGCAAACTATGTAAAAGATAAATTAAACTTTGTCATTGGTGGTGGATGGAACAAATATGAAGGAGACCATTTTGGCGAAGTAATCTGGGCACGTTTTACAAACGGCTCTGAAAATGAGCAACGCTATTATGATGATAATTCAGTGAAAACGGACTTTAATTTGTACACCAAAGCTAATTATAAGCTTGATGATAAATGGAGTCTCTATGGCGATTTGCAATATAGAACCATAGGCTATCAGGCCAATGGCGAAGATACCGGTCTAGTTGATGATTCTTTTAACTTCTTCAACCCCAAAGCCGGGGTTACCTTTGATTTGAATCAGAATAACAACTTTTACTTTTCGTTTGCAGTGGCCAACAGAGAGCCTAACAGAAATGATTATGAAAATGGAAACCCAGAACCTGAAAGATTGAATGATTTTGAGTTGGGTTGGCGCTATGTTTCTCCTGATGTGCAGTTGAGCACCAATGCTTACTTCATGAATTATAAAAATCAACTGGTCTTGACCGGAGCATTGAATGATGTAGGTGCACCACTTAGGGAAAATATTGGAGATAGTTATCGTTTAGGTCTTGAAATTGATGCGAATATTCGATTGGGGGACAAATTTCAATGGAGTCCGAACCTAGCCCTTAGCAGTAATAAAAATCGAGACTTTGTTTTTGAAAGAGATGGAGTTCTACAAGAATTGGGCAATACCAATATTGCCTTTTCGCCGAATGTAATAGCGGGCAACAGATTGGCCTATGTGCCTTCTGAAAATTTACAGATTGCTGCATTGACAAAATATGTGGGCAAACAATATATGGGCAATATTGATTCGGAAGGATCTATTTTGGAAGCCTATTCGCAAACAGATTTGAATGTTCAATATGTGATTGAATTTGATTCGGTGATAAAAAGCCTTACCCTGTCAGGATTGCTCAACAATGTTTTCAATTCACTTTATGAGTCTAACGGATATTTCTTCACATTTGATGATGATTTTACTACTCCTGGTGTGATAACGACCATCGAAGGGGCTGGCTATTACCCGCAGGCGGGAACCAATTTCTTGTTGGGGGCAACGATAAGGTTTTAATTCGAAATAAAGACGGTATTGCCACTAAAATTAGTGCGGTATTCAAGCATGTCATAGTAACGAACACCATCATCAGGGCGATCGAACATTTGACCCGTGAAAAGACTATAGGTGAACTCTTCGCAAGAACAAGTGGCCACCTGACCTGAAAACGACATGGTAGAGCAATCGTTGGGCGCGTGATTGGGGCAGCTTGCCTCAAAAACGCGGTATTGGTCAACACCTGACTTGATGACAAAAGCACCTCGGGTGCCTACTTGGGCATTGCCAATGTACACCGGGTTTCCGATGGTTGTTAGCGGACTGTAAAGCGGAAGATTCAAGTTGATTTCAAAGCCAAAACGCACTTCTTGCAAATACGGATTTCGGTTCGTGGCCTGTTTGTCACAAGCAAGCATAATTACCAGTAAAAATAGGCCCCAAGTCTTCTTCATAGCGTGTTTTCTAATTTGATGATTCAAAACAAAATTGAGCAAAAATTCTGTATATTTGTTCCGATCCTCTCTTAAAAGCCGGGAATTTTACGGCATGTGCAGAGGATTTTCCTATTTATTAAACGAGTATATCATGAGTAACGTATCTTACTATACTGAAGAAGGGTTAAAAAAGCTGAAAGATGAATTAAATCATCTTCGTGATGTGGAAAGGCCAAAAGCCTCTCAGGCCATAGCTGAGGCCCGTGATAAAGGTGATTTGTCTGAAAATGCCGAGTATGATGCTGCCAAAGAAGCTCAGGGTCTTTTGGAAATGCGTATCGCCAAAATGGAAGAAACCCTCGCGAACGCCCGTTTGATTGATGAATCACAGTTGGATACTTCGAAGGTCTTGGTGCTTTCCACCGTAAAATTGAAGAACCAAACCAATGGTATGGAAATGACCTATACCTTGGTTGCCGAAAGTGAAGCTGATTTGAAATCAGGAAAAATATCTGTCAATTCACCCATCGGTAAAGGGTTGTTGGGTAAAGAAGTGGGCGATGTTGCAGAGATCACGGTACCCAATGGCACCTTGAAATTTGATATTTTAGAGATTACGCGATAGTTTCAAGAACCATATACATGCCTTCCATTTTCACAAAAATCATCAAAGGGGAAATTCCCTGTTACAAAATTGCCGAAGACCAAAACTTCTTTGCTTTTTTAGACATTAATCCGAATGCTGAAGGACACACGCTTTGTGTTCCCAAAAAAGAGGTGGATAAGGTCATGGGCCTTGATGAAACCACCTATATGGGTCTCATGGCCTTTTCAAGAAAAGTAGGTTTAGCCATTGAAGCCGCCATTGATTGCCAAAGGGTGGGCATGACCGTGATCGGCCTTGAGGTACCTCATGTTCACGTACATCTGATTCCTTTGAACAGTATGAAGGATGCTACCTTTACGAACAAAGTTTCAATGACTTCGGAAGAATTTGAAACCGTTGCAGAAAAAATACGGGCTAAAATTGAATGATTCCTGCAGAATAAACGTAATAGCCTATGCTGACCAGTGCCATAAGTATGACGAGTAGCACATAAAAAAGAGAAGTGGGTTTCAGTGAACTTTTTTCTGGCTTCACCATTTTTTGATAATAGTTGAACAAACGATCGATATCATCGGTCCAAATTCCTGGATAAATGTCAGATTTACAGGTATTGCAGGTCATTTGGTGGGTTACTTGGTTGGTGGTTCTATGAAAAAGTTTTCCGAACACATGTTTTTGGTAAAAGGCAAGTCGCAATGATTTATTGAAACATTCCGGACAGTTGGTGGTCAATTCAGCCTCTTTGAGTACAACTAATTTTTCGGACATGGTCAGTTATTTACTTTCAATGAAATTTGCATGATGGTACCTTCCTTGCTTGACGAAAGCACTTTTATTTTTCCTTTATGGTACTCTTCAACAATTCTTTTCACCAAAGAAAGGCCCAGCCCCCAGCCCCTTTTTTTTGAGGTTACGCCAGGTTTGAAAATGGTTTTGAAATCACTTTTTGATATTCCACTTCCGGTATCTGCCACCAATATGTTCACATAAGTACCAGCAGGCAAAATTTGAATGGCAATGTTACCTCGCCCTTTCATGGCATCAATTCCGTTTTTAACAAGATTTTCGATGGTCCAATTATAAAGTGATTGATTGAGCATTACATTCATATGTTCAACTTTCGAGTCAAACGAAAAATTAATGAGTTTTGAACTTCTCAATTTCAAATAGTCAAAAGCCTCTTTGGTTTCTTTGACAATATCATGTTCATCCAATTTGGGCAATGAGCCTATTTTCGAAAAGCGTTCGGTAATGGTTTCCAATCTTGAGATGTCTTTTTCTATTTCTTTGGTGATCTCTGGGTTTATTTTTTCTAATTTCAGCAATTCATTCCATCCTAAAAGCGAAGATAAGGGAGTGCCAATTTGATGCGCCGTTTCTTTGGCCATACCAGCCCACAATTTATTTTGCTCAGAGGCTTTATTGGTTTTGAAAAAAAAGAAAATCACGGCGCCGAAAAGCAAAATAATCAAAAGTAAGGCAATGGGGTAATATCTGAGTTTGTTTAATACCTCAGAATTACCGTAGTATATGGTTTCTACGTGATCACCATTGTGCTCCATTAAGATAGGCGCATTTTCTTTTTTGAATTGTTCGATTTTTTTCTGAATGTAAAGGGAATCTAAGGTTAGTTCTTTGGCAATGTTGTTCGTTTTAATATGCCCATCTTTGTTGACCGAAATCATGGGCGTTGAATTGTTATTCTGTAAAACTTTAATTGGAAGTTCTCCAGGATCTTCATCAAGGGAGGCTTCTAGTAATGAGGACTGGGCCGCGGCCCAAATTTCCATTTTTTGACGTTCCTCCTCCTTGAATTTCTTGAAGAAGCTATTCGTGTTCCATAGTATCAAGCTGACAATCACAAACGCCGAGACCAATAAAACGATGTTGAAAATCTTGTTTTTAGGATTAAAATTCATCCGATTTTTCTGTACTATCAAATATAAAGGAATTTGTGATAGAATGATTAAAACGGGGTGGTCTCAGGCTACATTGGGCATTGAAATACGTACCTTTACAGAATAATTTTTCATTATGATTTCAATCGATCCAAAAGATGAAACCGTTGGTAAATTGCATCGGTATCTTTTAGGTGCCATTGGGCCCAGACCTATCGCTTTTGCCAGTACCATTGACGAGCAAGGAAGGCCCAATCTTTCGCCTTTCAGCTTTTTCAATGTGTTCAGTGCCAATCCGCCAATCTTGATTTTTTCACCAGCGCGAAGAGTACGAAATAACACCACCAAACATACTTTGGAAAATGTGTTGAGCACCAAAGAAGTGGTCGTCAATGTGGTAAGTTATGCCATTGTGCAGCAAATGTCTTTATCGAGCACCGAGTATTCAGAAGGGGAGAATGAATTCAAAAAAGCCGGGTTGACCATGCTACCTTCTGATACGGTAAAACCTTTTCGTGTGAAAGAGTCACCCGTTCATTTTGAGTGTAAATTGACCAAAGTAGAGCCATTGGGCACGGAAGGGGGCGCGGGTAACCTTGTTTTTTGCGAGGTGCTCAAAATGCATATTGACGAGGCTATTTTGGCCGAAGACGGCAGCATAGACCAATACAAAATTGATTTGGTGGCGCGCATGGGTGGCAATTGGTACAGCCGTGCCCAAAGCGGTCTTTTTGAAGTGCCCAAACCCCTCTCCACATTAGGAATAGGGGTAGATCAAATTCCTGAAGAGATCCGATTTAGCAAAATCTTGACCGGCAATGATTTGGGTATGTTGGGCAATGTTGAAACGCTTCCTTCCGAAGATGAAATCAAAAACTTTATCGATTCCCAAATCGAAATTCGAACGCTGATCAGCAGTGGTGATCTTGATGAAATTCACAAAAAGGCCCAAAACTATTTAGGGCAGAACCAAGTGGCTTCGGCTTGGAAGGTACTGTTGGCCAAATAAAAAGAGTGTAATTATTTGATTTTGAAGAGTTTGACTCTCAGAACCCAAATCAATTCCCATTCTCAAAAAGCACAGCCAAGTAGCCGAAAACCTTTGATAACTTATCGCGTTTTTTTTAGGTTGATTACTTCTTTACCGCTACTTTTAAATCCTTATTAATTAGTACACATATAATTCATAGTCATGGAAATTCAAGGAAAAATTAAGTTGATTGGAGAAACCCAAACTTTTGGAAGTAACGGTTTCAGAAAAAGAGAGTTGGTTGTAACTACCGAAGAACAATACCCACAACATTTGATGATCGAGTTTGTGCAAGATAAATCTGATTTGTTGAATAATTATGCGGTTGGGCAAGATGTCAAAGTAAGCATAAATCTTAGAGGTCGCGAGTGGACAAACCCTCAAGGCGAGGTAAAATATTTCAATTCAATTCAAGGTTGGCGAATTGAGAGTCTTCAAACCACCCCACCGGCAGATGCGGGCATTCCGCCTGCTCCACCGGCTGAAGCATTTGAACCTGTTGATACACTAAATGATAAAGATCATGATGACCTTCCCTTTTAGGCATCTTGATCACTGAAAAATTAAAGACCTTAGCTTTTGCTGGGGTCTTTTTTTGCCTTTTGATTTTATGTACTTTAGAAATATGAAGCCAACCAAGGTCATAACCAATCTTTTCAAAAATTACCTTCCCTCACCATTTACCATCGCCGTTTTACTCACTTTGACAACGATTATATTGGCGTTGCTTTTTACCGAAAACACCACGAACAAAAACCACGTTGTGGCCATACTTTTGTACTGGGAAGATGGAATATGGAACAACGGACTTTTGGTTTTTGGTTATCAAATGATGCTTGTTTTGGTATTGGGTCACGTATTGGTGCTCAGTAAACCTGTTTCACAACTGATTCTTCAATTGGTCAAATTGGTAAAAAATACGGCCAATGCCGCGGCTTTGGTGGCCGTATGTACCATGTTGGTCGCCTTTTTCAATTGGGGATTAGGACTCATCTTCGGCGCTCTATTGGCCAGAAAAGTGGGTGAATATGCACAAGCGAACAATATACCCCTTAATTATCCGCTGATTGGTGCTTCCGGTTATTTGGGCCTTATGGTCTGGCATGGGGGTATCAGTGGTTCGGCACCCTTGAAAGTGGCCGAGCAAGGCCATCTGAACACCTTGATGCAAAACGTGAAGGGCTCGGAAGTGCTGACACAGTTACCTGAAACCATTTCCAGTTCCTTGACCATCTTTAGTCTATCAAATCTTTTGATTTTTTCAATGGTGCTCGTCATCATATCGGTGGTGGCCTACTTTCTAGGAAAAAAAGCGAAGCCCACACCAATGGCGTTGAAAGAGTATCGGTTTGAATCAGATGCAAATGCGAAGGTCAATCTAGCGGAAAAGTTGGACCGTTCGAGACTAATGGCCTTTGGTTTCGGATTCTTGATTTTGGCGGTCTTTTCACTTCAATATTCTTCCGCCTTGAAATCATTGAACATTACGCCGAACATGCTCAATTTTTTTATGTTGGGATTGGCCATTGTCATGCACGGAAATTTTCATCGTTTTTTGAGTGCAGTTGAGGCCGCCATCGGAGATACTGCTGGAATATTGATTCAGTTTCCGTTGTATTTCGGAATCATGGGTATTATGGGAAGCAGCGGAATGATCAATGGTATTTCTGATTTTTTCGTTTCCATTTCAACAGCCACCACAATGCCCATTTATACCTTTTTCAGTGCTGGCTTGGTCAATATTTTTGTTCCTAGTGGGGGTGGTCAATGGGCAGTTCAAGGTCCGATGATCCTTGAGTCAGCAGTGCGACTGAATGTGCCGCTACATAAAGCGGTCATGGCACTGGCCTATGGCGACCAGATAACGAATATGCTTCAGCCTTTTTGGGCTTTGCCGTTATTGGGCATTACCAAATTAAAGGCAAAAGAAATTTTACCTTACACACTTATTTTTATGCTGGTCGGAAGTTCAATTTACATTCTGGGGTTGTTGTTACTATAGAAATTGACTAGTTTTAAGTAAAAAACCATGAAAAAGGGACGCGGTCAGGGCAGTATGTTTTTTTTAGACGAACGGCTGCAGTTTCCTCCAGTCGAAAATGCAAATTCCGAGGGCCTTCTTGCCGCAGGGGGCGATTTATCTTCTGAACGATTATTATTGGCCTATGAAAGCGGAATTTTCCCTTGGTTCAATGAAGATTCATTGATTTTGTGGTGGAGTCCTGATCCGCGCGCGGTTCTCTTTCCAGAGAACATCAAAGTTTCGAAAAGCATGAAAAAAGTGATGAAGGACGATGAATTCAGACTGACCAAAAACACCTGTTTTGAAGAAGTTCTCAATCAATGTGCCAACATCAAGAGAGAAGGTCAACAAGGCACCTGGATCACCAATGACATGAAAGAAGCCTATTTGGGTCTTCATCAAAAAGGATATGCCAAATCATATGAGGTCTGGAAAAATGACAATTTGGTGGGAGGGCTGTATGGCGTGGACCTTGGTCATGTTTTCTGTGGAGAAAGTATGTTCAGCAAAGTGAGCAATGCGTCAAAATTTGCCTTTATCTATCTGGCGGAAGATTTACAGGCCAGCAAATATAAATTAATTGACTGTCAACTACATACTGCGCATCTTGCCAGTCTTGGTGCCGAGGAAATTTCGCGGGCTGATTTCATCAAAATGCTACAAAGCTAAAATCAAATTGGTGTGTAGAAAAAACTCAAAGCGGGTTTGATGTGTGTAATCTTCAATGCGGTATTGCAATCCAGCTTGAAATTTGGTCTTGGGTGCCACCAACCAGCCTATATTTGCGGCAATACGTTGATCATATTGCGGTAGCCTGTTCTTGGCCACACTCAATAAAACTTCGGTATTGGTCACGAAATAGGGTTCACCAACATCCAATTGCTCTCCTTTTAAAGGAAAATCAAGGGCAAATCTATACCTGAATCGATGAATGGTCAATGCAGTGGTAATACGCTGTTGGGCTCGAAGACGATGACCATACCGAATAATTCTGGGTTTGTGAGTAAGATTATATTGTTGGGTAAATCGCAATTCGTTCAACTTGTCGTTTTCAAAATTTTCACGAAAGCGATATTGAATTCCGAAGGCAATGCTCTGCGCATCCTTTATTTTTAGATTCGAAAAATGAACAACATCAATCTGTCTGGTGCTGAGTGCGTAGTTTCCGTTTCGGTAAAAATAGTTGCGCTTCGCTATTGAAAAGTTATGCTTGTAATTTTCAACAACAGTATAGTTAACGGCTATTTTGGGTTGTGTGAGTACCGTGAAATTTTCTTGGGCTTCCAAAAGATTGAAACCAAGAACTGCAAACCATAAAAAAGTTTTTCTAATAAAGCACATGGTCATAGTTGGGCGGAAGTGATTTTCTCATGTGTTTGAAGTTGCCCTTGGCATCGAAAAGAATTTCAAATTGCTCATAAACCTTGTTTTTCTTGCCAGCAACAATGAATTCGTAGTTGATTGATGGCAACATCAAGTTTTGAAAGGCATTCTTGATGGTGGTTTGCACAGATTCTCCAGTACTTATGGGATATTGTTGTTGCAAGCGTCGTATGCGGTATTTTTTGAAATGACTACTCAAATAGGTTTCAATTTTCGCGAAGCAATCATCAGGTATATCAATGGGTTTGATTAGAATTTCAATGTCTTCCAGTTTACCCTCTTGGTCAAATTCAACACTGTACCAAAGTCGGTCTTTCTTGAATTTTGCTTCGTAACTTACCTTAATACTATCCGTTTCTTTATAAAACCGAATACGTTTGGCATCATCAAGTTTTTCATCGATATACTTCAAGGCATTTTGAGGAAATTGCACCTTTCGAATACGGTGTTCTCTTTCGTATTTGTACTGCGCCGTGAGCCACCCACAACCTACCCAGAGAAGTATCAATACAGTACTAAACCTCTTCATAGCGGAAACAATTTATTTCGTGATCATTGACCATTCCTGTGGCCTGCATGTGGGCATAAACCACTGTGCTTCCCACAAATTTGAACCCTCTTTTTTTTAAATCTTTGCTCAACGCATCTGAAAGCTCTGTATTCGCTGGGGCATCTTTGTAATTTTTAAGGTTGTTTTTGATGGGTTTTCCGTCAACAAACCCCCAGATGTATTTGCTGAAACTTCCAAATTCCTCTTGCACTTTCATAAAAGCTTGTGCATTGGTAACGGTGGCATTTACTTTGAGCTTGTTTCTGATGATACCCGGATTCTGTAACAGTGTATCCTTCTTTTTCTGGGTATATTTTGCAATTTTACTGTAATCGAAATTGTCAAAAGCCTTTCTGAAGTTCTCTCTTTTTCTCAGAATGGTAATCCAGCTTAAACCTGCTTGAAAAGTTTCAAGAATCAAAAATTCAAAAAGGGTATCATCATCTTTTACTGGTACGCCCCATTCCAAATCATGATATGCTTCGTAAAGAGCATCACCCTCACACCAGGCACATCTTTGTTTTTTCATAGACTAAATATAGTTGAAAAATTGAAACCTCTGACTTTTAAGAAACGGGGTTCAATGGGGTTTGAAAAAGGTACTATACGCCAAAAAAAGGGAGCGAAAATATAAAAAGCAAAACTATTGCTTAAACAGCTTGGTCCATTACGGTAGTCACTATGGCACTACCATTATTTTTTCAAACTCCAATTTCAGAGTGTTTGGACAAATTCTTGTTGTCGTAGAAGTTCAAAATTGAAGTCAGTGATAATTCAGGTTTGCAAGGGTAAAACATTAAAAGTCCACTTCCTGTTCATGCGATAAGGGAATAAGTTTAGCGCGCAATGATGGATAGATTTCGTAGAAATTTCGACCGTCCTCTCTTCTGAGTATAACATATTTGATTCCGTTTTTAGCATTTTCTATGTCATCAATGACCAATTTACTTCCGAAGACATTAAAATAATTCCCCATGCCGTCAAGGTCATTGAGCCCTCCCATGACCACAATTTGATCTGCGAACGGTAAACTAATTTGACCTGAAATGGCCAAGCTGTTATTTTCCATTTCTTGATAGGTCTCCAAAGAAAGTCTGTATTGGTCTTGGGCGACAAGAAAAATTGGGTTCATAAAAAAGAATACAAAAAGTAATACTATCCTCATTTTTAAAAATTTAGAGTACTAAAATACGAACAAAACCAGAGAAAAATAGTTTTACATCTGTTAATTGTTAGTTAAACTATTAATAAATAATAGTAATACTATTATATTTGCGTTCTAAATTAAATAACTTACCATGGAACGTTTATTACAATCGGTTAAAATCAATATCAACGAAAAGATTTATGTCAAGGATCCTGAGTCTTCCGACCTAGGTAAGCGAATTGTTCAAGAAAGTATTCTCATGATCAATGAAATGGGTTTCGAAAGCTTTACATTCAAAAAACTGGGCATAAAGATTGGTTCTAACGAGAGTTCCATTTATCGGTATTTCGAGAATAAGCATAAACTGTTATTATATTTGGCCTCGTGGTATTGGGGATGGTTAGAGTATAAACTTGTCTTCGCCACCAATAGTATTGCAGACCCATGGCTTAAGTTGAAAACGGCGATTGATATAGTTACCAGAACCACGGTTGAGGATTCTTCATTCTCGCATATCAATGAGGTTTTATTGAACAAGATTGTGATCAATGAATACTCTAAGTCTTATCTGACCAAAGAGGTGGATACAGAAAACAAAGAAGGTTATTTCGTGATCTATAAGCGTCTTGTAAACCGTCTTAGTGAGATGATAAGAGCCACAGATCCAACTTACAGTTATCCGGCAAGTTTATCCAGTACAATTCTCGAGGGGTCATTGCATCAACATTTTTTACGTGATCATTTTACCTCACTCACAGATTGTCGTGAAGAAAAGGATGCCACCCAATATTTCATTCATCTTACCTCAACCACTTTAAAGGTATAATATATGTCGAAAAATATACTTACCGCTTGGCAGCGGCTGATGGGCTTGCTGCGCTTTGATAAAAAAGATGTACTTCAGATTTTTTACTATGCCATCTTTGCGGGGCTGGTCAATCTTTCGCTACCCCTTGGTATACAGGCGATCATAAATCTGATACAAGGGGCACAGATCAGCACTTCGTGGATGGTTTTGGTGGTGCTCGTGACCTTGGGTGTTGCTTTTGGAGGTGTTCTACAACTGATGCAAATACGTATCATTGAAAATGTTCAACAAAAGATTTTCACAAGATCTTCTTTTGAGTTCGCCTATCGTTTTCCAAAGATCAGAATGAGTGAATTACGCAACTACTACCCACCGGAGTTGGCGAATCGATTTTTTGATACATTGACCGTGCAAAAAGGCTTATCAAAGATTTTAATCGACTTTCCGGCGGCCCTGTTACAGATAATTTTCGGACTATTGTTGCTGTCTTTTTACCATCCGTTTTTTATCATTTACGGTATACTTCTGTTGATCCTTATTTATGTTGTTTTTAAGTTTACGGGGCAGCGAGGTCTCGATACCAGTCTGGCGGAGTCTAAAAACAAGTATAAAGTAGCTCATTGGTTGCAAGAAGTGGCGCGCTCTATCGTGAGTTTTAAACTCTCAGGAAAAACGTCGCACGCACTTGAAAAAAATGATGTACTGGTAACGGAATACCTAGAGGCCCGAGAAAGTCACTTTAAGGTTTTGGTGCTTCAGTTCATACAAATGATCGGGTTCAAGGTTTTGGTTACGGCTGGGCTTCTATTGATAGGAGGGTTGTTGGTGCTGAACCAAGAAATGAACATTGGTCAGTTTGTTGCTGCCGAAATTATCATTCTTTTGGTTATCAGTTCGGTCGAGAAATTGATATCAGGACTTGAAACCTTCTACGATCTTTTGACTTCACTTGAAAAATTGGGCCAAGTCGTTGACAAAGAACTTGAACTACAAGACGGCGAGAGGCCATTTGCCGAAAATGACAACTTTGTGGTAGAGCTTGATAACGTTTCTTATTTTGTTCCTGATAGGGACAAAAAAATAATTGACAAGGTAAACTTGACAATAACGCCTGATTGTGCCATTCTGTTGAACGGAAGCGGTGGGTCAGGGAAATCTACATTATTACGTATCATCGCAGGAATTCTAGAGCCAAATTCTGGCGGAATATACGTGAATAATGCCTCGCTAAAAGGTATGAACCTGAATTATTATCGGGCTCATTTGGGTCAATCGCTTCCTGAAGAGTCTCCTTTTGAGGGAACAATTTTGAACAACATTACGTTCGGCGATAAGGATATTTCGAGAGAAGATGTGTATTGGGCACTTGAAAAGACGGGTCTGACCGAGTTTGTAAAAGAGCAGCCCAATGGTCTTCAGACCATCTTATATCCCGAAGGAAAACAAATTCCGTATACCATTGCCAAAAAGATTGTTTTGGCCAGAAGTATTGTTCGCAGGCCAAAGCTTTTGATTCTTAAAGACCCCCTTGAAAATTTTAAAACCGAAGAGGCGGAAAAAATCATGGATTTTCTGTCTGACAGAAGCAATGGCTGGGCCCTTTTGGTGGTCAGCACGAACCTGAGATGGGCCGATAGCTGTACACGGGTCATCACTATGGAAAATGGTAAAATCATTAACGAAAAATAGGTAGGTAATGCTGAATATTTCAAATAACAAATTGAATCAAAAGGTGTCTTTGGAAAGTTTCACTTCTGCCAAAAAAGTGTTTCACAGAAGGCATTACAAACATTTCAATCGCTTTCTGATGGCTTTTGCAATCATCGGTCTCATAATCCTTTTTTTGCCATGGACGCAAAATATTACCGGCAAAGGGTTTCTGACCACCTTAAAACCCGATCAACGACCACAGACCATTCAATCACCCATACCGGGGCGTATTGAGCAATGGTATGTTCAAGAAGGGGATTATGTTAAAAAAGGAGATACCATTTTGCATATTTCCGAAATCAAGAACGAGTATTTTGACCCAAATCTTGTTGAAAGAACCGGCCAACAGATCAAAGCTAAATCAGCCTCCGTTACCTCATATGAAAGTAAGGTCAACGCACTGCGAAATCAAATGGCCGCCCTGTCAAATGAACGTAAATTGAAATTGGAACAGGCACGTAACAAGTTACTGCAATCAAGGTTGAAAGTGCAGAGTGACAGTATAGATCTTGAGGCCGCAAAAACCAATATTTCAATTGCCAAAAGACAGTATGATCGTGTAGTGCAATTAGAATCTGAAGGTCTCAAGGCAGTGACCGATGTAGAGGAAAAACGCTTAAAATTGCAGGAGACCCAAGCTAAATTGATATCGCAGGAGAACAAATTATTGGCCGCCAAAAATGATGTTATCAATGCCCAGGTTGAGATCAATCGGGTTCAAAATGAGTATACCAATAAGATTTCCAAAGCTGAGAGTGATATGTTCACGGCCCAGTCAAATAAGTATGATTCAGAGGCACAAGTCACCAAGTTAGAGAATGCGTTCACGAATTATTCCATCCGTAATGACCTATACTACATAAGGGCCCCCCAAAACGGATTCATCAACAAAGCCTTACAGGGCGGAATAGGAGTAACTTTCAAAGAGGGCAAGGCTTTGGTGGGTATCATGCCGGCCGATATAGATATGGCCGTAGAGACTTTTGTTGATCCTTTAGACCTGCCACTTTTGCATCTTGGTGAAAAAGTCAGAATTCAATTTGATGGTTGGCCAGCTATTGTTTTCAGCGGCTGGCCCAATGTCTCGTACGGTACTTATGGGGGTGAAGTCGTTGCCATTGAGACTTTTATCAGTACGAACGGAAAATATAGAATTTTGCTCGCCCCGGATCCAGATGATCATGAGTGGCCTGAGGCACTCCGCGTGGGTTCTGGTGCGACCACCATAGCCTTATTGGAAGATGTTCCCATTTGGTATGAATTGTGGCGACAACTGAACGGTTTTCCACAGAATTATTATCAGCCTGAAGGTGCTCAAGATAAACCTGTAAAAAAATGAGGATGCGTATAAACCTTCTATGTTTTTTTGTTCTTTTTGGCTTGGTTCTCAAGGGGCAGGTACAAGATTCTGTAACTCTTGGGTTCAATGAGTATTTGGGCTATGTGAAAAAATACCATCCTATAGCAAAACAAGCCGAACTTGCCATTAGTGCTGGCCAGGCCAATCTCATGAAATCTCGTGGCGGTTTTGATCCCAAAATAGAGGCCGACTATGACCGAAAAAATTTCAAAGGCGATGCCTACTGGAACCGGCTGAACGCGACCTTTAAGATTCCTACTTGGTATGGAATAGAACTGAAAGGAAATTTGGAACAAAACGATGGTATTTTTATCAATGAGGACGAAAGAGTTCCTGATAATGGGCTTTATAGCGCGGGGGTTTCAATGTCTCTAGGAAGGGGTTCGTGGATTAACGAACGAATGGCCACCCTGAAAAAGGCCAAGTTTTTTAGACGACAATCTGAAGCGGATAGAGACCTATTGGTGAATCAAATTCTTTTTGATGCTTCATTGGCTTATTTTGATTGGCTGCAAGCCTATAAGGACAGAAGGGTATTTTCCAATTTTCTTGAAAATGCCCAGATTAGGTTTGAAGGAATTAGAACCAGCGCCTTGGCCGGCGACATTGCCGCCATAGATACCGTAGAGGCAAAAATTGCAGTTCAGAACAGGGCATTGGAATTGGAGCAGGCCAAAGTTCGGTTTCGAAACAAGTCTCTAGACCTATCCAACTTTCTATGGATAAGTGATAATATTCCGTTGGAGTTGCAACCTAACGTGGTGCCCATGTTGGAAATCGCATCTGAAATTGATATCACTCTAGAAATTCTAGGAAAACCTTTAGATAGCTTTACCCTTGAGAATCATCCAAAACTTCGTTCGCTGGGTTACAAAATAGATGGTCTACGTGTTGATAAACGATTAAAGACCAATAAATTACTGCCAAGAATAGACGTGGAGTATAATTTCTTGACCGAAAGACCTGAATTTATAAACTCCTTTGAAACGGAAAATTATAAAGGCGGATTGACATTTCAATTTCCCTTGTTTTTGCGTAAGGAGCGAGGGGATCTTAAATTGGCCAAAATCAAACTTGCCGATGCGCAGTTTGATTTTGATAACGCGCAAATAGAAATACGTAATAAGGTATTTGCCATTTACAACGAGTTGGAGTCTTTTGAAACACAGAATGTACTCATAGATGATATTGTCACAAATTATGGTGCCCTTTTATCAGCTGAGGAAAGAAAGTTCAGTTTTGGTGAGAGCTCTCTTTTTCTTATCAATTCAAGGGAAAGTAAATTAATCGATGCTGTCTTAAAACAGAATATGGTCGAGAATAAATTCTATAAGGCAAAAGCAAAACTGTTCAATAGCCTAGCGGTCAACCCTGAAAATTTATAAAGAAACCACGATTGAAAACAAAGCATCCATGAGCAAGAAATCGAAAAACATTGATTTGCGATTAATGTTAAAAGATTCGTTTTTTATCGTATCAGGAATTTTCTCAGCAGCTTTCGGACTGGAAAGTTTCCTTTTTCCCAATCGATTTATCGACGGCGGTGCCACTGGTATTTCCTTACTTGTGGCCGAAATGTCAGATTGGCCACTTTCGCTATTGATCATAATTGTCAATCTTCCATTTTTATTATTGGGCTTCCGAGTAATCGGTCGTAGGTTTGGTATAAAAGCGACCATAGCGATTTTGGGACTGGCGCTCGTCTTGGCGACGGTCAGTTTTCCTGAAATCACGCAAGACAAACTACTAGTAGCTGTTTTTGGCGGTTTCTTCTTGGGTGCTGGTATCGGTCTTTCGGTAAGAGGAGGCGGTGTTTTGGATGGCACCGAGGTGCTTGCTATTTACCTCAGCCGTAAATTGGGCACTACAATAGGGGATATTATTATTTTGATCAATATCGTTGTTTTCTTCGCGGCTGCATATTTACTTTCTATCGAGACCGCCCTATATTCCATGCTGACGTATTTGGCGGCTTCAAAAACGCTGGACTTTTTCATTGAAGGTATTGAAGAATATACCGGAGTAACCATCATTTCTGATTACAGTGCTGAACTTAAAGAAATGATTATCAATACCCTGGGACGAGGAGTGACCATTTATCCGGCCAAGGGCGGATATGGAAGACATGGTGTGCACAATGAGTATGATGTGCTTTTTACCGTAATTACGCGACTTGAAATTCGAAGACTCAACATTGAAATTTCAAAGATTGACCCGAAGGCTTTTGTGGTCATGAGTAAAATCAATGATACCCGTGGCGGTATGATTAAGAAACGGGTTATTTAACGGAGTTCAAATATTCAGTTTTCTTAAATAATTTGTTCCAGAATTAATCAAATTTTTTGGTTTTCTGTTCCACTTAACATCAAAAAATAATAGTAATACTATTAATAATAAATAGTTTAACTATTATTTAACGAAGTAATGCTATTGTTTCGTTTTTTCTCGATTACCTTTGTTGCCTGTAAAAGAAAGTTGAGAGAATGCCATTAAAAAAAGTAAATGCTATGAAAAAAAAACCTGTGGTACTTTTCCCAGGTAGCGAGAAAATACACAAGCCTGAACACCTTGAAAAGCCGCTAAAAAAAAGTATCGGTTTAAGAGATACCGTAAAGATTGGTAAGCCTTCCAGTCGATACTTTCAATTTATTCACCCTTCCTTGGATTTTGATAAACATCGGCTTGAAAACTTGTCAAATTTGACAAAAAATAAAGATGTTATCGTTTTGGTAACGAGTATTTTAACCATGAGAGGAGGCAAATCGATAGCAGTATTGAGAAGGCTTGACGGTAAACTTTTCCAAGATAATCTTGAATGTGTTTTCGCCGATATTGATGATAGTATAAAGTCCAATGAATTACTTGACTTGAGCTTAGAAGAACTTCAAAAATTAAATGAATCAACAGATTAAAATAAAGTAACATGAAAAACAAAAATCAGATTTTAGCGACAACCTTATTTATGACCGTTTTTGGGTTTTCCCAAATGACTGGCAAGACCAACCTTGATTTTGAACGGATGCATTTGAGTGAGGTACAGTACGTACATGATGAATTCTACAATGATGAAAATAAAAACCTTGATTTAAATGAAATAACATACATCGAGGAGGAAGAGGAAATTGACTTGGGCTTTGACCCAAAATTATATCTTCCTGCTGATTTTGATGCATTTCATGGCATGCGCCTAAACCTTAATGATATTCCTTATATCGAACAGGAAGAAGAAATAATTCTTGATTTTGATGTAAAAGATTATTTGCCTAAGGATTTTAGCCCTTATTCCGCCAAGTGATGTTCAATAGTAGTTTTCTTTTGGTCCCCGGACGTTTTCCGGGGACTTTATTTTTCACACAATTTGCTTGATAATTGTAAGTTTTGATCTTCATATACTACCAATGAACCCAAAACTACCATGAAGGAGACCCTGTGACGATAAATGTGGTATGGAAAACGTTCAGATATGCAAGCGAAAATCAAAGAAACAGAACAAACTACCCAAGAATTGATCAAAGCGGCATTACCCAAAGCAATGTCGTATTCAGAATATCGCCAATTGGCATCTGAGCTTGCGAAAGAAGGTAAATCAACCGGACCAGAGCAAACAGAGGCTTTGACTAACTACACCCAATTGAACGATAGGCGTATGAAGCGGTGGGACAAGACCTTGAAATTTGATGAGGAGGCCATAACCAAGGTGGGGAAAGCATCTCAAAAAACCACTTGGTTGGTGCTTACTGAAAGTTGGTGTGGAGATGCCTCGCCCTCTTTACCCGTAATGAATAAGATTTCAGATTTGAATCCGAACATCAGGTTGAAGATTATTTTACGCGATGAGAATGTGGAGTTGATGAATCGGTTTTTGACCAATGGTAACATGTCCATTCCGAAATTGATTGCTATTGATGATGAATCAGGAGCGGTCATTGGTAATTGGGGCGCCCGTTCAAAAGCGGCAACGAAATTGGTCGAAGATTATAAAAAAGAACACGGAAAACTAACAGCCGAATTCAAACAAGATCTTCAAGTTTGGTACAATAACGACAAAGGCCAAAGTGTTTTGGCTGATTTGTTGGAACTAATTTAACCCTAGAATTATCAAAACGGATTTCTACTGGATTTTAATTTTAGGAATTTGAAAATCACTATCTCGCTTTCTGTTGAAATAGGTAGGTAATGGTTCCTTTTTGAGCCGCTGTACTAGAGGAATTAAATTTGGCCTTCAGGGCATAGGCAATGGCATTTTCAACCAAACACCAATCAGAGGTACTTGAACTCTTTTGGTTCAAATTGGCATCGGTCACATTTCCATTCGAATCAACCACAATATTGATCACTACCTTGCCTCCTTCCAAACAGGTATAAATGGGCGGAGGTAGATCATAGTGATGTCGCTCTACCAGTGAATAGGAAATAGAGGTTCTTTTGTTCGCCAGGGCATTGGTAAATGCCTCCTTTTTCGCCTCTTTTTCGCCCAAAAGTTGCTTTTTTTCTTCTCGTTTTTTCGCGAGCTCCTTCACTTTAGAGGCATATGCTCCATCTGAAACCAAATCTGAAGGTTCATGGTTTTCATTAAGGGCTGCCTCCTGCCTTAACTCTTCGAGTGTTTTCAGAGGTTCGGGTTCGCCAATACTGGGTTTTACCGTTTCATTCATAGCCATATGGCTTTTGATGGGGTCTACTTCCTGCATTTGTTCGAGTAGCTCCTTTTCCTTCAATAGTTCCTCAATATCTTCCTCGGCTAGCATCATCTCAACAATATATTCATCTTCTTCACTACCCACCTTGCCCAAATGAATGTTAAAGAGTACCAATACCACGATGGATAGGGAAAAAAAGGTGATTAGAAATGATAAGTGTTTGCGATTCAAACTCATGACGCTATAACCAGCAATTGGTAAAAAAATTTAAATTATTCGTTGAAATGAAGGCCTAAGGGTAATTTTTGTTGTCAAACAGCTTGATTACCGAGTAATTCCCCCTCAAATTTCAAAGGTCCAACCGCATTATCTACGTGATAATCGCCTATTTTGGTTCTTCTCAGAGCAGATAAATGAGCACCTGATTGTAGTGCTTTTCCAAAATCATGGGCCAAAGAACGAATATAGGTGCCTTTACTGCAAACCACGCGAAATTTGATTTCTGGCATTTTCACATCAGTGATTTCAAATTCAGTAATGGTTACCCGTCTTTTTTTAATCTCAACTTTTATGCCATCGCGGGCATACTCATAAAGCCTTTTGCCATCTTTTTTCAATGCGGAAAAAATAGGAGGAATTTGTTCTATTTCCCCCAAGAACAGTTGGGTGGTCTTAAGAATACCATCTTCTGTGATATGGTCGGTAGGAAAAACAGCATCTACCTCGGTTTCTAGGTCATAAGAGGGTGTTGTGCCTCCCAAAGTTATAGTGCCTGTGTACTCTTTAACCTGACCTTGAAGCTCATTGATGGTTTTGGTAAACTTGCCCGTACAAATCAATAAAAGTCCCGTGGCCAGGGGGTCGAGAGTTCCTGCGTGGCCTATCTTGATTTTTTTCAGATTGAATTTCTTACGGATAGCCCATTTTAATTTGTTCACAGCCTGAAATGATGACCAACCCAAAGGTTTGTCGATCAAAAGCAATTGTCCGTTTAGGAAATCTTCTTTGGTTCTTGTATCCATAAGACCAAGAAATTAAGGGGCAAAATAACCATACCCAATCGCAATCAACCCAACAATCAAACAGTAAATAGCGAAATAAGAAAGTTTACTTTTTTTCACCAATTGTATCATCCAGGTGCATGCTGCCAGTCCGGCCACAAATGCGGCTATAAAACCGGCGATCATGGCCATATTGTTTTCTCCGTTAAAGGTCAAATCCCCGCTTAATACATCTTTTCCAATTTTTCCAAAAATCAATGGCACCACCATCAAAAAAGAAAAACGAGCTGCTTTGGTCTTGTCAACGCCAAGCAAAACCGAAGTAGAAATTGTGGCGCCACTTCTTGAAATGCCCGGCAACATGGCAATTGCTTGCGAAATGCCCACAACAAAGGCATTTTTATAACTTACCTTTTTTTCAGTGTCTTTGGCCTTGTCAGCAAAATAGAGGAGTACTGCGGTAATCAGTAACATAAAACCCACAAAACGAATATTTCCACCAAAAAAGGCTTCCAATTGTTCTTCAAAAAACAATCCAACGAAGACAGCAGGTATCATGGAAACTATGATTTTTAAGGAAAACTGTGTCTCTTCATTCCACTTAAAACTGAAAAGACCCCGAAGAATTTCCCAGACATCCTTCCGAAAAACAACAATTGTACTCAGGGCAGTGGCAAAATGCAAGACCACCGTAAATAACAAACTTTCTTCTGGCACGGAATCATCCCCCAAAATAGCTTTACCCAATTCTAAATGGCCACTTGATGAAACGGGTAAAAATTCGGTAAGTCCTTGAATTATACCAAGTAAAATGGCGTCTAAAGTATCCAAATTATTTTTTCTTCTTGTGTGGATTCAACAAAATGGCATACACCTCAATGCCCAGTCCGATCAACACCAAAGTTGGTGCCAATCGAATTCTTCGAAAACTGTAGATTTCAGGATTGAAAACATTAGGGTCATCACTACCGCCACCGCTCATCAAAATAAACCCCAACGTGATGAAAGCAATACCAATGAACATGAACATATAGTTCTTTTTTTGAAAAATAAACTCCTTTTTTAAAGGCTGTTCAGAATGCTGTTTTTGCTTCTTGCTCATGGCGTAAAGTTAATAATATAATTCATCTGTTCTCAGATTTAAGAAGCGTTGTGTCGCAAAATAGGTGCTGATCAACGAAATCAATATGCCCAATACAAAAACCCCAATACATAATAAGAGTAGAATTGATGGGTCATTGAGCAGTCCCAAATCAGGAAAATTGGAATTCACATAATACAAAACCCCACCAATGGCAAGCAAGGCAATCAATGCCCCGATCATACCTAGTTTAATATTTGTCCAGATAAAGGGGCGCCTGATAAACATTTTAGTAGCCCCAACCATTTGCATGGTTTTGATGATGAACCGTTTTGAATAGATTGATAACCGAATAGAGCTATTGATCAACAAAACAGCAATAAAGGTAAAGACGCCGCTGGCGACCAAGATCCAAAAACCAATTTTTTTGACATTATCAGCCAATAAACCTACCAAGGGTTTGTCATAACTCACCTCATCAACATAATTTTTGGCCGCAATTTCAGTTGCGATTTCCTCAATTTTTTCGGGCAACACAAAATCGGCATTTAGATTGACATCAATAGAGTTTTTAAGTGGATTATACCCCAAAAAATCAACAAAATTCTCGCCTATTTCTTCACTGTGCTTTTCAGCAGCTTCTTCTTTTGATACGTAGGTGGCGGTTTTGGTGTATTCGGCCATGGTCAAATTCTTCTGTAATTGATTGATTTCAACCTCTTTTGCAGTTTCTTTCAGAAAAACCGAAATAGTGATTTGCTCTTTGAAATGATCTGCCATTTTTTTGGTGTTCAATAAAAGAAGGCCAAGTGAGCCCAATAGAAAAAGCACGAGAGCAATACTCAACACAACCGAAAAGTAGGAGGAGATGAGCTTGCGTTTTTGGTACTGTTCAAAAGATTTACCCATGGCCACTATTGATGGGTAAAGTTAGGAAAGTAAATTTATAAATAATGGGCCTTATCTTTTTAAGCTGAAATGCCCACTGAAGACCTGATCATCAGCTTGAATGATATACCAATAATCAGAGGCGGGTAGTTCATTGTTATTATAACTACCATTCCAAGAAAAGGTCTTGTTATTTGATTGTTTGAGTAGCTTTCCATAGCGATCGAAAATTTGCACGTTGACAAAATCAAAAAACTCCAACCCTTGCAAAACGAAAACATCATTTTTAAAATCTGCATTTGGACTAAAGAACTTAGGCACCACAAAATGAAAAAACTCTTGACTAACCGCCGGGCAGTTGTTTTTACCTCTTACTTTCACCACGTACATACCCCCATCAACCAAATCAAAAATAGGACTGTCTTGAAACGGGCCATTATCAAGAGCATATTCAAACAAGCCCGTATTGGAAGTTGTTACAATAATATTTTCATTGTTAGAGCGTATTGAGTCGATTATGGGTTTGTCTATCTGTTCTACGGTAAAGTTTTTAGTTACTGAGCATCCGTTTGCGTTGGTCACTTTCAAAGTATAAATACCCGGGGCATCAATTTCTACTGAACTACTTGCCTCACCTGTGCTCCATTCAAAAGCAACATCGGTCAAATCAGAAGAAAGCATTATCGGCACACCCTCACATAAAATAGCATCTTCATCTGCAACAACGGGCAAATCATAAACGGTATAGGTAATCGCTGTTCTTGTCAACGAAAAACAATCGGTCAGGTTCGAACTGGCAGCCGCATAATAGGTGCCTGAAGCCGAAGGAAAGAAAGAGGAACTTTTCTCTTGCAGTAAATTGCCTTCTGTAGGCGAATCATACCAATTGACAATTTCTTCATCGGGTACAGTAACGCTGAGGGCTTTCGGATTGTTCGCACAAGTTGCCACATCACCATTGCTTACTGGGGCATCTGCTATGGGCACTATAATGGCCCTGAAAACATCAGAAACCACATTGCATAAAGAATTGGAAACATTGATGGGGTCTTCTGCCACTTTGACCCTGAAATACCTTGTATCAATAATAGTTGGGGTCACATATGTATTGCTCGTTTCACCTGCAATGTCTATCCAGTTTACAGCATCATCACTCTCTTGCCACTGATATGCGTGCGAATTGTATATTGAATTATCGGGTGTTGCGGTTATCGTGGTGCTTACTATTACCCCATCATCTTCACATTGCGCGATGAAATTTTCCCCTGGATCGTTGGTCAATTCTATGTAATCACCACATGATTTAAAGACAATATCATCTATCGCCAAATCATTCCCACATCCGCCATTTCCATTGTTCAACATTTTTAAAACCACAGAAGACTGACCCGGTTCTGTTTTGAAAACCAAACCATACTGCTCCCATGTTGCATTTGTCATGCTCGGAATGGCACCTGTATCTCCCTCCGCCAATTTAATGGTCTCTGTATTGTCCCAAATTTGAAAACGCACATTTATGGGAATATTTCCACCAGGGCAAACCGAAACGTTTGGGGGTGGGGCAATGTTGATCAGCCAAGATGAGAATTCATAGGAGGTATTCTCGCAAAGTCCATTGACTTCCCTGCTGTAAAACTCTCCGGCTGTAAAATCCGCATTGATGATAAAACACTTGCCATCAATATCGTTGGGCGTATGGTCTTGAATTACCTGCCAGTCAAAGTGATTGGTGTTGTCCGATATGGTGTATTGCCCATCGAAAGGGCTTCCCGATGAAAAAGAATAGGTTGTTGTGCCTGGGGGTAAAGCCGGACCTGGAGTCATACCCGAGCCAAAATCCTCGGTGAAAATGGGGTCTCCCGAATTACCAGTGCAAAAACCCAATTGGGCGTTTGTTGGTAATGTTGCCAAAAGAGCAGTACAACATATTGAAAAAAATAGGGTCTTGTAGCACATGCTCAAGTTTTTGAATAATGGAATTTAGTAAGATAATAATAACTTTCGCCTTTGCCATATTAAACTTATTTTTGCCGCTTAAGTGCAAGAAACACAGATGATGCAGTATAATTTCAACGAAATTGAAAAGAAGTGGCAGAAGAATTGGGCCGACAAACAAACCTTCAAGGCGGAAAATAACTCAGAAAAAGAGAAATTCTATGTACTCGATATGTTTCCGTATCCTTCAGGGGCTGGCTTGCATGTTGGTCATCCGTTGGGGTATATTGCCTCTGATATCTACGCGCGGTACAAAAGGCACAAAGGGTTCAATGTATTGCACCCCCAAGGGTATGACTCTTTCGGATTGCCCGCTGAGCAGTATGCCATTCAAACAGGGCAGCATCCGGCAATTACAACGGCTGAGAATATAAAAACCTATCGTAGGCAATTAGATCAAATCGGATTCTCCTTTGATTGGAGTCGTGAAGTGCGCACGTCAGATCCTAAATATTATAAATGGACACAATGGATTTTCATTCAACTGTTCAATTCGTGGTACAATAAAGACACGGATAAGGCTGAGGACATCGAGACTTTAATCGCTGTTTTTTCTTTGGATGGAAATGCCAAAGTGAATGCCGCCTGTGATGATGAAATAGAACATTTTAGCGCCACAGAATGGAAGGCCTTTTCGAATAAGGAACAACAAAAAATCCTTTTAAAATATCGATTGACCTATTTGGCCGATACCGAAGTGAATTGGTGTCCTGCCCTAGGAACCGTTTTGGCCAATGATGAAATCGTAAACGGAGTATCAGAGCGTGGCGGACACCCCGTGATTCGAAAAAAAATGACCCAATGGAGCATGCGCATTAGCGCCTATGCACAACGATTGCTCGACGGATTGGAAAAAATTGACTGGCCACTACCCTTGAAAGACTCACAAACCAATTGGATTGGCAGAAGCCAAGGGGCAAGTGTCACTTTTAATGTCATTCCAGCAAAATCCAACTCCCTCCCCTCAGGTGAGGGTCGGGGAGGGGATTTTTCCATAGAAGTTTTCACCACCCGACCCGATACCATTTTCGGTGCCAGTTTTATGACTTTGGCTCCTGAACATGAGTTGGTGACAAAAATCACAAACCCAGAACAAAAAGCTGAGGTCGACGCCTATGTTGAAGCCACGGCAAAACGCTCTGAGCGTGATCGTATGGCCGATGTGAAAACCATCTCCGGTGTTTTTACAGGGGCCTATGCGGAGCATCCGTTTACCAAAAAACCCATTCCCATCTGGATTGGGGATTATGTTCTGGCAAGTTACGGTACGGGTGCGGTCATGTCCGTTCCATGCGGAGATCAACGCGATTATGATTTTGCGAAGCACTTTGATATTCCAATTCCGAATATTTTTGAAGGCGTTGATATTTCTGAGGAGGCTTTTGCGGATAAGGAAAAAACAATCATTGCCAATTCAGATTTCCTGAACGGATTGCCCTATAAAAAAGCGGTTAAAACGGCTATTTACGAATTGGAAAAATTAGGTCAAGGAAAAGGAAAAATTAATTATCGATTGCGTGATGCCGTATTTAGTAGGCAGCGGTATTGGGGCGAACCTTTTCCGGTGTATTATGTAGACGGCATGCCACAGATGATTGCACCTGAACATTTACCAATAGTACTTCCGGAAGTTGAAAAATATTTACCCACTGAAACGGGGGAGCCCCCCTTGGGTAATGCAACGGTTTGGGCTTGGGACACCAAGACCAATAAAGTTGTTAGTAATGAGAACATCTCCCCCTCAGGGGGAGACCGAGAGGGGGACAATGGTGTCTACCCTTTAGAACTCAATACCATGCCTGGTTGGGCCGGAAGTTCGCAGTATTTCAACCGCTATATGGACCCGCATAATGAGGATGCCATCTTTTCAAAAGAGGCCATCGATTATTGGCAAGATGTGGATTTGTATATTGGCGGTAGCGAACACGCCACGGGGCATTTGTTGTATGCCCGTTTTTGGCAAAAGTTTATGTTTGATAGAGGTTATGTACCCAAAGATGAGTTTGCCAAGAAGCTCATTAATCAAGGTATGATTACGGGAACGAGTGCCTTTGTTTTTCGAACAAAACAAAATAATGTTGTCACTTTTGTTTCAAAAGGCAGGATTAAAGAAATCGCTGACTATACGGTAGCCTGGGATAATGAATCCAATGCTGATTTAAATCCTGAACGACACAATTCAATTCAGAAAATCCACGCCGATGTTTCTTTGGTCAATACTTCAGATAAATTGGATATAGAGGGATTTAAAAAATGGCGCCCAGAATATAAAGATGCGGAATTTATTTTAGAGAATGGAGAAGTGTACGATGCGAACTCCCTCCCCTCTGGGGAGGGTCGGGGAGGGGACTTCATTGTTTCCCGCGAAGTCGAAAAAATGTCCAAGTCCAAATATAATGTGGTCAATCCTGATGATATTGTCAAAGAATATGGTGCGGACAGTCTGAGACTTTATGAAATGTTCTTAGGGCCATTAGAGCAATCAAAACCTTGGAATACAGCAGGTATAACAGGTGTTCACAGCTTTTTGAAAAAACTATGGAAACTTTATCATACTGGAGAAGGCGGAAAATTCTACATAAGTAATCCCCCCTCCTCTGGAGGGGGCGAGGGGGAGGAACCATCCGCAGAAAACTTGAAGACCCTCCACAAAACCATCAAAAAAGTAGAGGAAGATATTGAGAATTTCAGTTTCAATACCTCGGTTTCGACCTTTATGATTTGTGTGAACGAATTAACAGCTCAAAAATGTAAGAGTAGAGAAATCCTCGAACCACTGGCTATTTTGGTATCGCCTTACGCACCCCATATCTCTGAAGAACTATGGGAGAAGTTGGGTCATAAAGAATCGATTTCAACAGCTCCGTTTCCAAAATTTGAAGCAAGTTATTTGGTGGAAAGCAGCAAAGAGTATCCGATTTCTTTCAATGGCAAAATGCGCTTTAAAATGGAGCTTCCGTTAGATATGACAAAAGAAGACATTGAAGCAGCCGTCATGGCACATGAAAAAACGGCTCAGCAATTACAGGGCAGAACACCCAAAAAAGTGATTGTGGTACCTGGTAAAATTGTGAATATTGTGGGTTAGTTGAGAAGCAAATAACCCATGTCGAACCTGATTCGGCATATCTTAAATAAACGAAATTATGCCCACTATCGAAATCATAGGATTGATCGCCGCAACTTTGACCACCGCTTGCTTCATACCGCAAGTATATAAAGTGTACAAAGAGAAATCGACCAAAGACATCTCATTGGTAATGTACATTGTATTTATGATTGGTCTCGCCCTTTGGCTCTGGTATGGCATCGAAAAAGATAGCATCAGCATGATTTTAGCCAATTCAGGCACCTTGCTACTGGCTATAGCCATTTTCATTGCCAAGTTGAAGTACAAATAATCGATTTGACATTTTGTCACAAAAAAGTCAGTTTCGAATTATGGCGGGGTTTTTGTTCTCAAAATAGAGGTTTCTTGTTAAAAGGAATCTTTGCTATATTTATGTACAACTCTTAAATTAGAAAAATTATGTCAGGTTATTATATATTGATTGGAGCGATTGCTTTGGTAAGTTGGCTGGTCAGCAGTCGATTGAAAAGTAAGTTCAAGCATTACTCCAAAGTGCATTTACGCAATGGAATGAGTGGTGCCGAGATTGCCGAAAAAATGTTGGCGGATCATGGTATTCGTGATGTAAAGGTCATTTCAACGCCCGGTATGTTGACTGATCACTATAACCCAAAGAATAAGACCGTTAATTTGAGTGAAGGTGTTTATTCACAGCGTAATGCTGCCGCAGCTGCAGTGGCGGCCCATGAAGTGGGTCATGCCGTTCAGCATGCAACGGCCTATGAATGGTTGACAATGCGCTCCAAATTGGTGCCAGTGGTACAGGTGACATCGAGTATGAGCACTTGGGTGGTTTTCGGTGGACTTGCGCTTGGTGCTGCCGCCGGTATGGGATTGGGTTATTGGGTAGCGGTTGCTGGTTTAGTGATGATGGGCTTTGCAACCTTGTTCAGTTTTGTGACTCTACCTGTTGAATACGATGCCAGTAATAGGGCTTTAGTATGGTTGAAATCAAAAAACATTGTTTCACAAGAAGAATACAAGGGTTCTGAAGATGCTTTAAAGTGGGCCGCGCGTACCTATTTGGTGGCGGCTATCGGTTCTCTTGCGACCCTAGTTTATTGGGGGCTTCAGGTTTTCGCTGGACGCGATTGAAAGCTAGATTAAAGATTTTGACCCCAAAGAATTATACTTTGGGGTTTTTTTATATTGAGATTTGACGATCTATTTGCTGCGCTAATGATATAAAGGTCTCCGTTCTTGAAACCCCTTCAATCTGCTGTATTTTTTTGTTTAGTATATGCATTAGGTGTTCATTGTCTTTACAAAGCACTTTTATCAAAATAGACCAATTTCCTGTGGTGTAATGACATTCCAAGACCTCAGGAATTTCCTTTAGTTGTTTTACCGCCGCAGGATTGCTCATGGCCTTATCCAAATAAATACCTATATAAGCCATGGTCGTATAGCCCATGATTTTTGGGTTGATAATGAACTTTGAGCCGGACAGTAGTCCTGATGCCTCCAGTTTTCTAAGGCGTTGGTGAATGGCAGCTCCTGAGATTCCTATGTTTCGAGCGATTTCAAGAACGGGTTTTCGAGCATCTTCCATCAAAAAACGAAGAATTCTTTTGTCGGTTCCGTCTATTTTTACGGGTTTGGAATTGTTTTTCACGTTTATGCTTTCAAATTTATAATAAAAGTATGGAAATTAGTTAAAATTAAAACTGTTAAAGCTCTCTCCTTTAGTCAAAGGGGAGCATGAATCCGCCGATTGCGCAGAAAGAGGGGTTTGGAAACATTTTGCTCCTTCCCCAGAAAGGGGAAGGTGGCATCAAGTGAAGCGATAATGACGAAAGGGGTTTGAAAGCTCGAACTCCCCTGTTTTAAAATAGTTTGATTTTGCGACCATTACCCCCTTCTGACTGCCTCCCTGAAAAAGTCGGAACCCACCCTGCCCGTGTGTTCAGGGGGGCTTCCCCTTACAAGGGAAGGAGCTTTTTCACTTTTTATGTTCCTTCCCTTGTAAGGGGAAGGTGGGCCTGCCAAGGGCAGGGCCGGAAGGGGTCATAAACAAAGTCCCAACGCCTTTGCTTTTTAGGGAAGGAGCTTACTATTTATCGTAAACTGATTCAGGATTGTACCCCAAATAAGGCACTTCATATTCCTTGAAAATAATACCATGCTCTTTTAACTCCTCAAGAATGGGTTCGTATATTTCTTTTTTTGTAGGAATTTGAACGCCAGGTGTGGTTATCTTTTTATTCAAAATAGCTAAAGTTGCCATGGCCACTGGTAGTCCCACCGTTTTCGCCATCGCAGTATGGGTTCTGTTTTCGCCAATGACCACGGTATTTGCATCAATTTGATACTTTTCCCCATTCAATTCATAGCCGAATTTATGGTACATGACAATCATATCTTTATCATCATCGTTCAGTGACCAGCTGTCTTCCAAAATATACTGCAATACTTGAGCAGGAGAAGCGTTTTTCAGCGGTATTTTTCGCTCATGGTCAAACAGGTTCAGTTCTAGTAATTTCAACCATTTGATATCATCTTGTGCCATTTTAAGGTAGTGACGCAATTTCAGTTCCACCGAATCGGTCGCCGAATATGGAAGGAACAAATTTGTGAACTCACGGTAGCTCATGCCTTCTGAGTTTTCGATTTCGTAACTATCGTCAGTCATGCCCAACTGAAGGAAAATATCCCAAGCCCTTGAAAAGCCTACTCGGCGCATGGTGCCCCGGTATAAAGTCAATATATCTTGTAAACCGTAAGCCTCTCGGTATTTTAAGGAATCGCGATTGGCGTATCCCTCAAATCGACCATAACCCTCGATTTCAAAAAACTCGGTACGACGAAATAATTTATGATACGGAATGTATTTGTAGGTGCCTTCTTGAATGAACTTGGCAACACCACCTTGCCCCGCCAAAACCACATTTCTTGGGTTCCAGGTAAATTTGTAGTTCCAAAGATTGTTATCACTTTCAGGAGCCACAAGACCACCGGTAAATGACTCAAAAAGAACCATTTTACCACCCATTTCAAGAATACGGTCAATGACCTGCATCGCACTCATGTGATCGATACCGGGGTCAAGTCCGATTTCATTCATAAAAACCAGACCTTTTTTCCTTGCCGCTTTGTCAAGCGATTTAATTTCATCACTGACGTAAGAGGCAGTGACCAAATGCTTATCGAGGTGAATGCAATCTTCAGCAACTTTCATGTGCATTCTTGCAGGAAGCATCGAGACCACAATATCACTTTCTTCAATGGCCCTTTTACGAAGGTCATCATCAAAAATATCTAAATGGATTACGTTGCAATGTTCATGGTTTTTGATTCCTGTTGGAATGGCATCGGGATTGATATCCCCAATGGTCAAGAACAATTGTTCTGATTCTGACTTATCCAAAAAATAATCTATCAGATAGGAAGTCGATTTACCCGCTCCAATAACTAGAATTTTATGCAACATGATTACGTACTTTTGGAGTATAACGAACCACTAAGGTATCAAATTGTTACATTTATAAAATTATCATGTCTTTAAGTTATGAACAGAACAATTTTCACAACGGGAATCGTATTTGGGTTGTTGGCAGTGTTCCTAGGGGCGTTTGCTGCCCACGGTTTGGAAAAAATAGTTGATGGGAATGCTATTGAATCTTTTGAAACTGGGGTGCGATACCAAATGTACCATGCGCTCTTTTTGCTGCTATTGTCCTCTATCAGTGAAATAAGTGACAAAGCAAAAAAAATGATTTTCTATATCATTGTGGCCGGCGTCTTCCTTTTCTCTTTTTCGATTTATTTTTTGGCGACCAATAGCCTCACTGGTTTTGATTTCAAAACCATAGCATTTGTCACGCCCATTGGCGGATTACTATTAATACTAGGATGGATAATTACCGGTCTTAAAGGCTGGAAATCTTTAAAGTAATGCTTATTTTTTGTTGGCGGTGTGAATATACTTCTGCAGTGCCATGGTCATTGAGGGTGTTTCAGGAGTTGGAGCCGTAATGTCGATTCGCAAACCGGCAGAGGTAGCTGCCTTGACCGTTGAATTACCAAAAACTGCAATACGCGTATCGTTTTGCTCAAAGTCAGGAAAATTTTTCAACAATGACTCGATTCCCGAAGGACTGAAGAAAACCAATACGTCATAATACACATCTCTTAAATCTGAAAGATCGCTGATGACTGTTTTGTAGAAAATGCCTCTGGTCCAATCTATACCAAGTTTATCCAAAGTTTCAGGTACAACGGCCTTCAATGAGTCAGAAGATGGTAAAAGAAACTTCTCATCTTTATATTTTTTGAACAAGGCCGCCAAATCAGGAAAGTTCATTTTACCTACATAAATCTTACGCTTGCGGTACACCACATATTTTTGTAGGTAGTACGCTACCGCCTCAGATTGGCAAAAATACTTCATGGCATCGGGCACTTTGAATCGCATTTCCTCGGCAATTCTAAAAAAGTGGTCCACTGCATTTCGGCTCGTTAAAATAATGGCGGAATAATCGCTAAGATCAATTTTTTGTTGACGCACATTTTTGGCATCAACGCCCTCAACATGAATGAAAGGTCTAAAGTCAACTTTTACCTTCTCTTTGTCAATCAACCTTGAGTATGGAGAGTTTTCCATTTTAGGTTCTGGTTGAGATACTAAAATTGTCTTTACTTTCATTGTGTTCAATCGTTTAAATACCTTCCAATTAGCACAAGGGGCGCGATTTCAAGTGCGCAAAGGTACAAAATAAAATAGAAAATGTTGCTTGCCAAGAATTTTTGATGATTCCTAAGAAGTGTAATCCATCCGATAATATTTACCAATAAAATCAAAGCAATTGCCAAGTAAACAACCACCGCTGAATCTTTATGAATGTAGGTCAGGACAATGTTAGCGGCGAACATGACAAAACCACTATAGTTCAGATATGATAGCTTTTTGAAAATCACTTCGCTTATGAACTTGTTTGTATTGAAAATAAATCCGTTTCCGAGTTGAATGCTTACTTTCAGGGCAATAAAAATCAATAAACACAATAAAATCAGTGGGTAATAGTATATCTCATCAATTTGTGTGTAATCGGTTTTCGGCAATAGAATTTTTGCGGCTAGGTAGATGAAAAGGGAAAAGTTGATGACCTGAAAAAAGGTAAAGAAGGCCTGAAACCAGTTCAGTAGCTTTTCTTTTTTACCATACATGAAAAGGTACTTATTGTTGAATGGTAGTATCATGAAGTTCAAGAACCTGGTGCTAAATGTCCTTTTGGCCAGAACCAATAGAATGACACTGATGACCAGCAAAAGGGTAATCCAATCCAAATTTTCTATGTTTCTGATGATGGGCTCCACCTATTTAATTTTGATATTTTCTCCGTTAAGTCCGTATGGCAAATCATTCTCAGAAATACCAATTCTAAAGTAACGAGGGTTCTCTAGCTTTGTTTTTCGAAGCTTGAATTTGAATGCGGTCGTATCCTTTGCTTTTAGAAAAGAACGGGTTGAATCAAGTGAAATCAATGGTATTCGCTTAACCTCGCGAACCTCTTTGTGACTATTTAAATATGCCATTCCAAATTTTAACTTTTCAAACGGAATAGTAACGTCATAAGGGTTGTAAATCTTCATGACATGCTCAGTGTTTTGATCAAATTCAACTTCTTTATGGTCAATAATGCACTTCAATTTTCGGTAGGTCTCAAAGTCTTTTATGTACTTGCCATAATAAACGGTCTTCTTACTACGCTGAAAGGCAACCGTTGTTTTCTTATTGAAATATTTTGAAATATAAAGTACCATTTGACCTTGTAAGCTCGCTTCTGAATCGTCAATCGAATATTGATTTTTTCGGTAACTCATATTGTTCAACGAAATAGCCTTTCGTCCTGAATAAAACTCGTACATGGGTGCATTGCGATAAGAATTTTCAAAAACCACAGGAATGTCCCAAGCTTGATAATGAATTTTATCAATCCATTCGTTATTTCCATGGGTTTCAAATTTTATGGGAAACAAAGGTTCGTATATGAGCCCCACCCTGAGTACCAGTAATGCAATAATCGTCACAATGCCGGTGCCTACCATGCATTTTCTCACCAAAGCATTCTCTAGAATATATTGAAAGAACATAATTGCCATGGGTATAGATATCACTATGACCCATTGTGTTTGCACCCTTCTATTAAAACTGGAAATAAAAAAGAACAAAATAACTCCGTAAGTCAGATACAACAATGCCTTTGTGAATAAATTCAGTGGTTTGGTTTTGAACAACGACCAATAAACAAACGGAAAAGTAAAACCGAAGAGCGCAATGAGATTCACAAAGAAACCACCCGTATATTTTTTAAAATCATAGGCCGCATTGGGGCGATCGAAAAGATGATAATTTATGGAAACAAAATCATGTTCGTAAAGCCAATTAAAATGTGGTACGTAACATAGCAAGGCTACGATTACCGCCAGCCAAGCGTATTTATTGGTTAACAGTTTTAAGTTTGACAATAACACAAAGAAGATGACCAAAACTGCATGGTACTTGCTATACATAAGTGCCGCCATGACCATACCCAAAATAATCGCCAGAACCATCGAGGGACCTTCGATGAACTTCTTGTAGATGAATAAAAAAAGCGCCGTGAAGAAAAGCAAAGGGGTGTCGGGTAAGGTAAAAAACCCGTAAGCATTCAACAGGGTCATTGAAAAGACCACTATGAAGAAATGCGGTATGAACTCATTTTTCTTCTCATGATCTATGGTAAGCCATAGAAGAATTGTGGTGGCTGCTGATAAAATACAACTCATAAAGCGCACGCCTAATTCTCCGTCAAATACAAAACCACTTATTTTGATAAGCCAGGCGACCATTGGAGGGTGGTCAAAATACCCCCACGCTATATTTTTAGCATAGTACCAATAATACGCTTCATCAAAAAGTAAATCAGTACATGTCGCTTGAAATAAATTTAGTGCTAAAATGGCTCCTAAAAAGTAAAAGAATGGCAACGGAAGTTTGGATAGCATAGAAAAGGTAAATTCCGTTCAAAATTACAAATTCTTGGTATCATGAGCGTGTTTAAAGAAATGATAAAACCAGTGAAGTCATTTTTCAACATGGTTTAAAAGACTATTTTTGTTCGATATACTTTGAACAAATGTCCGATTGCTTAGTCATAATTCCGACCTACAATGAGATTGAGAACATTGAGGCTATCATAAGCGCGGTTTTTGACTTGAAAACGGACTTTCATGTGTTGATTGTTGATGATAATTCACCTGATGGAACAGCTAATAAAACAAGGGAATTGCAAAAAGATTTTCCTGATTCCTTATTTCTTGAAGTCCGTAAAGAAAAATCAGGTTTGGGTACGGCATATATTCACGGATTCAAATGGGCACTAGACAGAAATTATGAATATATATTTGAAATGGATGCCGATTTTTCGCACAACCCCACTGATTTGCTACGGTTGCATGTGGCCTGCAAAAATGGCGCGGATGTCGCCGTTGGATCGCGATACAAAAAGGGAGTGAATGTTGTTGATTGGCCACTTTACAGAGTGCTTTTGTCTTACGGCGCATCGTTTTACGTGAAAATGATAACAGGCATGCGGGTACAAGATCCCACTGCAGGTTTTGTTTGCTACAAAAGGCATGTTTTGGAAAACGTGAAATTAGATTCCATTGGCTTTGTTGGTTATGCCTTTCAGATTGAAATGAAGTTCAGGGCGTATTTGTGCAATTATAAGATTGAAGAGGTCTCCATAATTTTTCGTGATCGGGTGAAAGGGAAGTCGAAAATGAGTTCTTCCATAGTGAATGAAGCCATTTTCGGGGTTTTGAAGATGAAATTTAGAAGTATGCTACAAAAAAATAGGTTTTAGCAATGACGAAGGTTTTGATTAAAAATGCCAAACTGGTCAATGAGGGCATGATAACATCAAGTGATGTTCTCATTGAAAACGATCATATCATTAGAGTGGATCATGATATATCTGATACCCAGGCAGAGGTAATTGATGCGAGCGGAAAATATCTATTGCCCGGTATCATTGACGATCAGGTTCATTTTCGAGAACCGGGCCTTACCCATAAGGGTACCATTGCCACTGAAAGCAGGGCGGCGGTGGCAGGAGGTATTACCACATTCATGGAGCAACCCAACACCAAACCGCAAACCACCACCATTGAGAAATTGGAAGAGAAATTTGCCATGGGCAGTGCTTCTTCCTATGCGAATTATTCGTTTCTTTTTGGAGGAACCAATGATAATTTGGAAGAGTTGAAACGTTTGGATAAAAATGCCTGCTCTGGAGTCAAACTTTTTCTCGGTTCTTCAACGGGAAACATGCTGGTTGATGATGAAAAGGTTATCGAACAGATTTTTTTGAACACTGAAATGGTAATCAGTGCACATTGCGAAGATGAGGGAACCATTAGAACCAATTTGAAAAAATACCAAGCTGAATATGGCGATGCTATTCCTGTACAATATCATCCTTTAATACGAAGTGAGGAAGCCTGCTACTTGTCCAGTTCAAAAGCCGTGGCCCTAGCTAAGAAAACCGGTGCGCGATTGCATGTTTTTCACTTGTCGACTGCTAAGGAAATGAGCTTGTTCAAAAATGATATTCCCCTAAAAGACAAGAAAATCACTGCTGAGGTTTGCATACACCATCTTTGGTTTTCTGATGAGGATTACAAAGAGAAAGGTACACTCATCAAATGGAACCCAGCGGTCAAAACGGCCAACGATAGATCAAATTTATGGGAGGCTCTGTTGGATGATCGTATTGATGTCATTGCCACAGACCATGCACCCCATCTCCTTTCGGAAAAAGACAACGTATATACAAAAGCCCCATCTGGCGGACCATTGGTTCAACATGCTTTACCTGCCATGTTGGATAAATACCATGAGGGTGTTATTTCAATGGAGAAGATAGTGGAGAAAATGTGTCACAATCCCGCAATTTTGTTTCAAATTGAGAAGAGAGGGTACATTCGTGAAGGTTACTTTGCTGATTTGGTTTTGGTAGATTTGGACAATTCTTGGCAGGCAGGTAATGATACCACCGCCTATAAATGCGGTTGGTCGCCCTTTGATGGCCATGAGTTCAAAGCGAAGATTTCACATACGTTTGTAAACGGACATTTGGCTTATGAAAACGGTAATTTTTCAGAAAAACGTAATGCGAAACGGTTGACTTTTGATAGATAGTATGAAAAAGTGTTTGTTCATAATTGTGCTCCTTGTTTTTTCATGTGCTGAAAAGCTTATGAAAAAACCAGAAAATTTGATTGCCAAAGATAAAATGATTGACATTGTTGAAGATTTGACCATTCTGAAGGCAGCCAGATCCACTAATGTCGCTGTTTTACAAGATAATGATTTGGATCCCATGACCTATATTTATGAAAAATATGCTATTGATAGTGCCAGCTATGTCAATAGCGATAGATATTATGCTTCTGTTCCTGAAGAGTATGAAGCGATCTATTTAGAAGTTCAAGAAAGGGTCAAAAAAGAAAGGGACCGCTTGAAAGAGCAGAAAAGGGTAAACGATAGTGTAAAAAACAAAAATAGGGAAGTAAAACGCAGACCCAATAAGCTCAATGATTCTCTTCAATAAATTTCTCGCAAGAGTACTTAAGTACTGGTGCTATGGGCTCAAATTCAAAATCCAAGGTTTTCTTGATTTTCGAATGGTCATAAGCATCTCGATGTTTCAATGAATAAATCGAGTTTTTGGTAATTCTCCGTCTCGATTTTGTAAAAAAGTGACGCAAAGCATCCAAAACCCTTCCAATTTCCAACTGCCAGAATTGTAGTTGTTTTGTCGGTGGTTTTTTACCCATATAGGTGCTCATATCAGAAAGAACCTCCTTAAAGGTCAGGTTTTCTGCGACCATGATATAACGTTCGTTTTTAATCTCACTATTCATAAGCAAAACCATGACTTTTACCACATCATGAACCGTAACGAAACCTGTTCCGCCCGGGGGGTAATAACGGTATCCTTTATGGGCAGCCTTAAAAAGAGCCCCCGTTCCTTTTTTCCAGAAACCAGGTCCGATAATGACCCCCGGGTTGACCATAACCACTGAAAGTCCCTCTTGTCCGCCACGCCAAACTTCCATTTCAGCGGCATACTTTGCTTTAGCGTAAACATTTATGTGATGATTTTGCCATTCACTTTGCTCATCAACCATCTCATCATGAGTGCTCCTTCCAATGGTACCTATAGTACTCACATAACACAGTTTTTTAACTCGTTTTGCAATACATAAGTTGACCATGTTCGAGGTACCTTCAGTATTGATTTTGACCAATTGATCATAATCATTCGGATCAAAAGAGATCATTGCAGCGGCATGGTATACCTGTTCAACACCCTCAAAAGCCTTCTCAAGTGCTGGTAAATCATTGAGATCGGCAACCAACCATTCTATTTTTTGAAAAAGTGATTTATGATTTTCATGATAGTACCCGAATACTTTTTCAACATTTTGAAGGTCGCTCTTTTCTCTATGAATGGCCCGTACTTTAAAATCATTTTGTAGTAAATGAAATAAAAGATGTGCCCCAACCAGACCGGTACCTCCCGTAACTAAAATCATGAGCTAAAGTTAGCAATTCAACACGGATAATTTCCCTTATGATTCAATCCAATAGCTCACAATTCGTTTTATATTTGCTAAAAATTTCAAGAATGACCACAAACTTTGTTGCCGAATTGAAATGGAGGGGAATGTTGCATGATGCAATGCCCGGCACTGAAGAACATTTGATAAACGGTATGCAATCAGCATATCTTGGTATTGACCCCACCGCAGATTCCCTGCATATTGGTCACTTGGTCGGGGTCATGATGTTGCGCCATTTTCAACTGTCTGGTCATAAACCTTTTGCTCTTATCGGAGGTGCCACCGGTATGATCGGAGATCCCTCAGGCAAATCTGCTGAGCGCAACCTGCTTGATGAGAAAACGCTTCGGCATAATGAGAATGCTATAAAGGAGCAGCTCTCTCGTTTTTTGGATTTTCAGAGTGATGCTGACAATGCCGCAATCTTGGTCAACAATTATGATTGGATGAAAGATTTCTCTTTTCTTGATTTCATTCGTGACGTGGGCAAGCATATTACCGTGAATTACATGATGGCGAAAGATTCGGTAAAGAAAAGACTTTCTTCTGAGGCCAAAGAGGGAATGTCATTTACGGAATTCACCTATCAAATGGTTCAGGGGTATGATTTTCTTTACTTATTTCAAAATCACAATTGCACCCTTCAAATGGGCGGAAGCGATCAATGGGGAAATATTACCACCGGAACGGAATTGATTAGAAGAATTGGTGGCGGTAAAGGCTATGCGCTTACCTGCCCTTTGATCACAAAGGCCGATGGATCTAAATTTGGCAAAACTGAAAGTGGTAATATCTGGTTGGATGCCGAACGTACTTCGCCCTATAAGTTCTATCAATATTGGTTGAACACTTCTGATGCAGATGCCGAAAAGTATATAAAAATATTTACATTCTTGACCAAAGAGCAGATTCAGGTCTTAGCAAGTGAGCATGCTGAAGCCCCGCATTTGAGGGTTTTGCAGAAACGACTTGCCGAGGAGACCACAAGGCTTGTTCATTCCGAAGAAGAATTGAACAAAGCCATTGCCGCGAGTAATATTCTTTTCGGAAAATCGACTTCCGATGATTTGAAAAACCTTGACGAAAAAACCTTTATGGATATTTTCGAGGGGGTTCCCCAGGCGAGTATTGAACTGGACGAAGTAAAAAACGGATTGGATATGATTGCTGCTTTGTCCGCTAAAACAGCGTTTTTGGGATCGAACGGGGAGGCAAGAAGAGAACTGAAGCAGAATTCAATTTCAGTGAACAAAGAAAAGGTCAATGAGAGTCATAAGATTACCACCTCAGATTTGATCAATGACCGTTACGTTCTGTTACAGAAAGGGAAAAGAAATTATTTTGTATTGAAAGTAATATAGGTCTGAATTCTCAAAAGGGAGGGTTTTTGATTCAAGAATTGTTCATTAAAAAAGCAGGGGTTATGAAAAAGTACATTTTCGCGCTTATTTTTTTGACAATCTTAAGTTCGTGCGATAAAAAGTCGGAAGTAGTGGATCCTGAATCACTGGAAGGCAGTTGGGAGCTTCAAAACGCGAGTTGCTACTGTTTTTTTCCAGAAGATTTTGATTTTGGACAACACAAACTTGAATTTGATTTGACCAATAAAGAACTATCAGTTGAAAATGCCAGTGATGTTACATTCATTACAGGAGCTGGCACTTACAAAATTGATATTGACAGTAACAGATTTAGAATTAAAAACACTAAAGAGTATAGCTACAACATAGAAGGCTCTACGTTGACTCTCATTTTTATTGATGATCCCAATATCGCTGATGATGAGATTTCCTTAATCTATAAAAAAATATAACGGCTATTCTACAGTGCCATCAAATTGCATCCTCTAACATCTGAATGGTCAAACCGGCCCAGTACCTCAAAGCTGCCATTGGCGTATACTTTGCCCAAATCTTGGGTGGCGATAAATGAACATGAATTGAGGTTAGCTAGGTCAATGATATTGATTCCACCTGTTTTTTTGTTTTGTTGTAGGGTCAAAGGATCTTCTGTGTCTCGAACAAACACTTTCATCCAAGGGGGTGTTTCGAATAATCCTTTTCCGTCAGAGTAGGCTTGTGATAAGAGTTCGGTCATTCCATATTCAGAGTGAATATGTTGTACTCCAAAACCTTTTGAAAGAAGGTCGTGCAGTTCTTCACGGATGAGTTCTTTGCGTCTTCCCTTCATTCCTCCGGTTTCCATAACTATGGTATGGTTCAACTTAAGCGGATGTTTTTCAATAAAATCCAACAATGCAAATGAGACACCGATGAGTAGCGTTTTGGTTCCTTGGGCATCAAGCAGTTGAAGTTTCGATTTCAATACATCAAACTGATCCAAATAAAACCCGCTTTCAGAGTGGTCGCTTTTTTTGATAAGATCATCGACCATAACCAATAATGAAGATCCCTCGCGTTCCAAATAAGAGGGTAATAGGGCGAGAATACAATAGTCTTCGATAGCACCGTAAAAGTGTGTAAAACCTTTGAGATAACTTTCTTGATAAAGTTTTAAATCAATGACATGATGCTTGCTGGTATGACTTCCGGTGGTTCCACTGCTGGTAAAAGTGATTTCGGGTTTTTGATTTTTTGAAACTATTTTCTTGGTCTTGAAAAACTCTATTGGCAAGAAAGGAATATCAACAATCGAATTTATGGTTCCGGGAATTTTTCCTAAGTAATTACAAAAGTCTCGATAAATAAGATTATTATGGAACTGAAATTCGTAAGTTTTCAAAGCCAATGCATTGAATTCACTTGAATTTTTAACACCAAAAATAGATTGAATGTCCATCTGAATGAATATCCCTGTAAAAGTACACATCCATATACAACTGTAAAATAAAAAACCCCTGGTCATAAGATCAGGGATTCGAGGTGTTTGGTGTTTGTTGGTTTTATTTTACAACCAGTTTTCGGGTCATTGTTTTTTTGTTTTCGGTCAGCTGAATCACGTACACTCCCGCAACCAGTTTGGAGATATTCAAGCTTTTTGCGGAAATTCTTTCTCTAAGTACCACCTCACCAAAAACATCATAGATGACAATATCTTTTTTACCCTTGGTGGCCGTGATGATATTGACCATGCCGGTAACCGCCGGGTTCGGATAAAGCTGAAACGTTGATTTACTTGATGCTGATAAAGAATTGCCGGCATCCATTTCTTGACCGAAGCCCATAAATGTTACAAGCAATAGTAGCCCGAAGAAGCATTTTTTCATGGTTATTGATTTGGGATCAACACCATAAAGATATATATCTGAATCAGTTACCCAAGATTAATGTTGTGAAATTCGATAAAATGTAGGTAAATAAAATTTCATGCGCAGTTCATCGAAGATTTGATGAATTATTTACTGAAACCGGTTGGAGTCAACTGAAAAATTAGAGAAAGATGTTATTTGATAATTAGCTTACGGGTGGCAACTTTATTGTTCTGAAATACGCGAAGCATATATACGCCAGAATCTAAATCAGAAAGATTCAGTTCTTTGCCCAGGAGTGTGGTTTGTAAAACCTCAGTGCCCAACACATCATAGATTAAAACCTTTTTCGGAGCATTTTTGGCCGTGCTGATGAAGATTTTGCCGTTTGTAACCGGATTTGGGTAAAGTTTAAACCCATCAATACCATCGTTCGTCGTGGCATCTTGGCCATGACCAACAGAAACAGTAAATAAAAGTATCAGTAGGTAAAGGTACTTCATATAGGGTCAGCTACAAATAGTATACCACAAATATAGGAATTCTTGATGCTCAATACCATCGGAATTCAAGTATAATCGCAAAAGATCGACGAAATACATGTTTTTTTCGGAAATCACCAATTTGTTTGAATCAGTTGAATAACAATCCTTTTCATATTATCAAGCTATTATCCAAATTAAATCAGTGTCAAGGCCTTTAACGGTTTTGATTTTATCTTTACATTTGAAACAATAGCAATGCTGAAAACCTATGAAAAAGAAAGATACCAGAATACTTTTGGTGGATGATGAACCAGACATATTGGAAATTTTAAGTTATAATCTTTCCGCCGAAGGGTATCAGGTTTTTACGGCGGGCAATGGGGTTGAAGGTATTGCCAAGGCCAAGAAAAAACAGCCCCATTTAATAATTCTTGATGTGATGATGCCTGAAATGGATGGTATTGAGGCTTGTGAAACCATTCGTCATACAAAAGGACTCGAAAATACGATCATCACTTTTTTGACCGCACGGGGTGAAGACTATTCCCAAGTCGCCGGTTTTGATGCGGGCGCAGATGATTATATTACAAAACCCATCAAACCCAAGGTTTTCGTAAGTAAGGTAAAAGCGCTCCTACGTCGTTTGAAAGATGAAGATACCGGTACTGAAGATATTGTCACGGTAGGCAATCTTGTCATTAATAGAGAAGAGTACAAAATTGTGAATAACGGGGTTGAATTGGTGTTGCCCAGAAAAGAATTCGAACTATTGTCATTACTGACTTCAAAACCAAATAAGGTCTTTAAGAGAGAGGTTATCCTTGACCGAGTTTGGGGCAATGAAGTGGTTGTTGGTGGGCGTACAATAGATGTACATATTAGAAAACTACGTGAAAAAATAGGGGAAGAGCATTTCAAAACCATAAAGGGTGTTGGTTATAAGTTTGTACTTTAGTGCCATACTTTTCTAAATTGGTATAATGGCCATTCACTTAAAGAAATCGTACAAGTTTGCTTTTCGCTCAGCCATTTTTATTTCTTTGTTGCTCACCCTGTCACTAGGGCTGACCATGTGGGCCATGAACACTTATTATTGGTTGTTTTTTGCCATATTTCCCCTAATTTGTTTTGTCTTTTCTTTTTTTGTGGTGCAATTGCGCGTTGAAAAATTCATATATCGCAGAATTAAAAAAATATATGATGATGTGACCTTGTTGGAATCCACTTCACTAGCTTCACGAACGATAACCACCAATATGACTACGCTTACCGAAGAAATTGAAAAATTTGCCAGAGATAAAAAAGTTGAAATAGATACTTTGAAAATCCGTGAAGAATACCGTAAAGATTTTTTGGGGAATGTCTCGCACGAACTGAAAACACCCCTGTTCACCGTTCAAGGATATTTGGAAACCCTTCGCGATGGTGCCATTAATGACGAGAAAGTACGCGATAAATATCTGAATCGCGCAAACAAAGCAGTGGAAAGATTGATCTACATTGTAAAAGACCTTGATTTGATCACAAAATTAGAGGCAGGCGAACTTAACATGGTATGGGAGGAGTTCGATATCATAGAACTCATTCAAAATGTTTTTGATTTACTTGAGATGAAAGCCGTGAAAAAAAAGATATCACTGACATTCGATATTGATTACGACGTACCGATCATTGTTCGTGCTGACAGAGAAAAAATCAGACAGGTGGTTACCAACCTTTTGGTAAACTCCATAAAATATGGCTATGAAAAAGGCACCACAGAGGTCAGTGTTGAAAATCTCATTCATAACAAGGTAATTGTTCGTGTCACTGATAATGGCGAAGGTATTCCTGAACAGCACATTCCCAGACTTTTCGAGCGATTTTATCGGGTCGATAAAAGCGGAAGCAGAGCCGAAGGAGGCTCTGGTTTAGGGCTGGCCATAGTCAAGCATATTATCGAGGCCCATAAAGAGCGAATTTATGTGGAAAGTGTTGAAAAGGTTGGTTCAGAATTTTCTTTTACCCTAGAAAAAAAGGAAACTAAAAAAGAGCATTTTGAAGTGCTTATTGACTCAGAGTAGATATATTTGATTTTTTTCAAAATTAAACGCCACACTCATTTGGGAAGCAAAAACAAACTCCGAAGATTCAAAGAAAATGAGACTTTTAAAAATGTCATTCAACCCAATCGAAAAGACATTGAAAAGGGTTCTTTCTACCTGAAGGGAAAGTGGTCTGAACATTTCAAAAATGATTATCCCATTGTTCTGGAATTGGGTTGTGGAAAAGGCGAGTATACCGTTGGGCTGGCTAGGCGAAATCTTAAAAAGAATTTTATTGGCATAGATATCAAAGGGGCGCGTTTTTGGCGTGGGGCCAAAACAGCCTTGGAAGAAAAACTTGAAAATGTTGCCTTTTTGAGAACACAGATTGAATTGATCGATTTGATGTTCGCGAAAAAGGAAGTGTCTGAAATTTGGATCACTTTTCCTGATCCGCAAATCAAATACAAGCGAACAAAACACCGCATGACCAATCAAGACTTTCTGACCAAATACAGGCAAATTTTAATGCCAAATGGCTTGATTCATCTAAAAACCGATAGTGAGTTCATGCACGGGTACACATTAGGTTTGTTGCACGGATTGGGCATGGAAGTACTTTATGCCAATCATGATATTTATAAAAACGAAGGAAGCCCAGAAGAAGTCTTGAAAATTCAGACTTTCTATGAAAATCAGTACCTTGAAAAAGGGAAGCCAATAACCTATATTCAATTTAAACTGAACTAGTTTCAGTTTTGGGTTTATTCAGTCGCTAGTACTATGCAACAATTGTTTTTTTTGGGTTTGACCACGTTTGCGGCGGCCTTCTTAGCCTCGTTTCCGCCGGGTTTGCTGAATATGAATGCGGGCAAGACCAGCATAGAGAGCGGTAAGAAATACGGATTCATTTTTGGTCTCGGTATAAGCACCACCGTTGTTATACAGGTTTACCTTGCCGTTCGAATTGCGAAACTTTTATCGAAAAATCCTGAGATAATAGCGATTTTGATGAAAGTCGCTCTGGTGATTTTTGCTTCTTTGGCTGTTTTCTTTTTTATAAAAGGTAAAAAACAGAATACGGAGTCTTTTGAATTGATTGAAAGCAAAAAACGCAGCAGTTTTACAAAAGGCATGTTTTTGGCCGCTTTGAACTTATTGACTATTCCGTATTACGCCGGTTTGAATACTTTTTTTCATTCGCAAGGTTTGATGAACTATACGGTTATAGATGAAATTGTCTTTATCATATCAGCTGGCTTGGGCACGTTTATGGTCATGTATCTATATGCCTTTTACTTTGACAAATTGCAAAAAAACAAAAATCGTTTTTCTAAAAACGCGAATTACATCTTAAGTGCTTTGATGGTCTTGCTATTCTTCATAACCTTGATTAAAATAGGATTCAACCAATGAAACCCGAAAACAAAAACTTCTTCCAAAAAGTCTATGAGGTGGCAGCGCTCATTCCCTATGGTCGAGTTACTTCTTATGGTGCTATCGCCAAATATTTAGGGGCTGCTCGAAGTGCACGTATGGTCGGCTGGGCCATGAACTCAGCGGGAAGCATGGAAAACGTTCCTGCCCATCGGGTGGTCAACAAAGCAGGATTATTGACCGGAAAACATCATTTTGATGGCACAAATCTCATGCAACAGCTTTTGGAAAGTGAGGGTGTTGAAGTAATTGACAACCAAATCCAGAATCTTGAAAAACACTTTTGGAATCCCTCTGAAGAGCTATAGCAGTCGGCTATTCCGATATCTTCCTTTTCGATTATATCCCTTTAAATTCTCGCCCTTAACGACTATCTTTGTTGCCCACCTGAACGGCGCTTTGGGCAGGTTTAGAATGATTATACATAATGATGATTGATAAGAAGGAAGTTCTCAAGGCTTTAGAACAAATCACGGTACCCGGAGAGGGCCAAAATATGGTCGAAAGTGGTGCTGTGAAAAATGTGCAGATTTTTGGCGATGAGGTAGAAGTTGATGTCACTATTTCTAATCCAAGTTTGCAGGCACGTAAAAAGACCGAAGTAGAAATTTTGAAGGTCATACATCGTGAAGTTCACGAAAAGGCAAAAATAAAAGTCAATTTGAAGGTTGAAGCCCCAACGGCCAAACCCAAGTCCAATGAAATAAAAGGAAAACCCATTCCCGGCATACAGAACATCATCGCCGTTGCCTCTGGAAAAGGAGGCGTCGGAAAGTCTACCGTAACGGCCAATCTTGCCGTTACTTTGGCTAAAATGGGTTTTAAAGTCGGTTTGTTGGATGCCGATATCTACGGCCCATCCATGCCCATCATGTTTGATGTGGCCCAAGAAAAACCGTTGGCGGTCAATGTAGGGGGCAAATCAAAAATGAAACCTGTTGAAAGTTATGGTGTCAAATTGCTGTCCATTGGGTTTTTCACGCAACCGAACCAAGCGGTCATTTGGAGAGGGCCCATGGCCTCAAAAGCCCTGAATCAAATGATTTTTGATGCACACTGGGGCGAACTTGATTTCATGCTGATCGATCTTCCGCCGGGTACAGGAGACATTCATTTGAGTATCATGCAAGCTATGCCGGTTACGGGTGCCGTTATTGTCAGTACTCCTCAAGAAGTCGCTTTGGCCGATGCCAAAAAGGGCGTGGCCATGTTTCAACAAGATTCAATTAATGTGCCGGTGTTGGGCATTGTTGAGAATATGGCGTATTTCACTCCTGAGGAACTTCCTGAAAACAAATACTATATTTTCGGAAAAGAAGGGGCAAAACATTTGTCTGAAGATTTGAGAGTTCCGTTTTTGGGGGAAATTCCTCTGGTACAAAGTATAAGAGAGGCGGGTGATGTAGGTAGGCCGGCAGCAATGCAAACGGCCACACCCATTGAGGCAGCTTTTGAAGCGTTGACCAAAAATGTTGTTCAAGAAGTAGTGGCAAGAAATACAAATCTGCCACCTACCGAAGCCATCAAGATAACAACAATGGCGGGTTGTTCTGCCGTTAAAAAGTAGCGATTATGACAACGATGACAGCTGAAGAATTAAGACTGAACGTTGAAAAGGCGTTAGAAGAAATCCGTCCTTTTTTGCAGAGTGATGGGGGCGATATCAGCCTGATTTCCATTGATAATGACAACTCGGTCAAGGTCCGTCTGGAAGGAGCTTGTGTGGGGTGTTCCGTCAATCAGATGACGCTAAAGAGTGGAGTTGAAATGACTATTAAAAAGTACGCACCGCAAATTGAGGAGGTCATCAACCTTGACTAATTCCTAATAGAATACATGATTAAAACAGACATACTGATAATCGGTGCAGGCCCTACGGGTCTTTTTGCTGTTTTTGAGGCAGGGTTATTGAAACTTAAATGTCATTTGATCGATGCCTTGCCACAAGTTGGCGGGCAATGTTCTGAAATTTATCCGAAAAAACCCATTTATGACATTCCCGGATTTCCAGAGATAATGGCAGGCGAATTGATCGATAATCTGATGGAACAAATCAAACCTTTTCAACCCGGATTCACATTGGGAGAACGGGCAGAAACCATAGAAAAATTGGAGGACGGTTCTTTTATCGTGACCACCACTAAAGGAACAAAGCATCAGGCACCCATAGTCGCCATTGCTGGCGGACTGGGAAGTTTCGAGCCAAGAAAACCTTTGCTTGACAATATTACTGATTTTGAAGATAAGGGTGTGGCATACATTATCAAAGACCCAGAAATCTATAGAAACAAAAAAGTTGTGATTGCCGGGGGAGGTGATTCTGCTCTGGACTGGAGTATCTTTCTCGCCGATGTTGCTTCAGAAGTAACTTTGGTGCATAGAAGAAATGAGTTCAGGGGTGCTTTGGATTCTGTGGATAAAGTTCAGGAACTAAAAAACGCCGGAAAAATAAATTTGATTACGCCCGCTGAAATCGTGGGTTTGAAAGGTAACGACAGTTTGCAATCGGTTTTGATTAAAAAGGCGGGAGAGAACGAAGAGGAAATCGAATTGAAAGTGGATAATTTCATTCCCTTATTCGGACTTTCTCCTAAATTAGGGCCAATTGCGGATTGGGGCTTGGAAATTGAGAAGAATGCCATCAAAGTGGATAATACACTTGATTATCAAACCAATATACCCGGTATATATGCCATAGGCGACGTCAACACCTATCCTGGAAAACTAAAGCTGATTCTATGCGGATTTCATGAAGCGACATTGATGTGTCAAAGTGCCTATAAGCGAATATTTCCTGATAAAAAATATGTTATGAAGTACACTACAGTAGGTGGTGTTACTGGTTTTGATGGCAGTAAAAAAGAAGCGCCGAAAGCGGTTGTCAAGAAAATAGAATAGTTTATGTCGGATGTTAAAATCAAAATAACCGACCGAGAAGGAGTCTTACACGAGGTAGAAGCCCCAACTGATATGAACATGAACTTGATGGAAGTGGTTCGGTCATACGAGCTTGCTCCAGAAGGAACCATTGGT
>CAYSPL010000015.1:32571-67859 GCA_964432915.1 uncultured Maribacter sp. | reverse complement strand
CCAAAACCCAAAACCCAAAACCCAAAACCCAAAACCCAAAACCCAAAACCCAAAATCCAAAATCCAAAATCCAAAACCCAAAACCGAATACTCCCTTGATTAAAAACTATACCAAAGAATTTAAATATAACATCAAACTCGCGGTGCCGGTCATAACGGGACTTCTGGGGCATACCTTGGTGCAACTCGCTGACAATATCATGGTGGGGCAATTGGGTACAGCCGAGTTGGCCGCTGTTTCTTTGGGTAATAGTTTTGTCTTCATTGCCATGTCATTGGGCATTGGTTTTTCAACGGCAATCACACCGCTTGTTGCGGAGGCCGATGGCGCCGGAAACAAGGCAAATGCGAAAAGTGCCTTCAAACATGGTCTGGTGCTTTGTACCGTTCTAGGTGTTTCGCTCTTTGCGATAATCATGCTTTGCAAACCCTTCATGTACCACATGGATCAGCCTGTCGAGGTGGTTGAATTGGCGATGCCCTATCTTGATTTGGTCGCGCTTTCGCTGGTACCCTTGGTCATTTTTCAAGCTTTCAAACAGTTTTCAGAAGGGTTGTCGCAGACCAAATACCCTATGTATGCCACGATCATAGCGAATCTCCTGAATTTTGTCATTAACTATTTGCTGATTTTTGGTTCGTTCGGGTTTCCTAAAATGGGTATTGTTGGTGCCGCCATCGGAACCCTTGTGGCGCGTTGTTTTATGGTGGCCTACATTTGGTTCTTGTTACGGGCCAGAGACAAGTTCAAAAACTACGTGTCTAATTTTGATTTTAAGAAGATTGAAAAAAAGGTCATCAACAAAATAATCGCGTTGGGTTTTCCTTCTGCCTTACAAATGTTTTTTGAAGTGGGCATTTTTACGGCTGCCATTTGGTTGAGTGGCGTTTTGGGCAAGAATGCCCAGGCAGCAAATCAGATTGCCTTGAATTTGAGTAGTATGACATTTATGTTTGGCATGGGGCTGGGTGTTGCTGCGATGATCCGAGTGGGCAATCAAAAAGGACTATTGAATTTTAAAGAACTGCGCAGCATTGCGCAATCCATATTTTTATTGACCTTTTTGGTCGAAATTGTGTTTGCAATTGTCTTTCTTTTGGGCAGAAAATGGTTTCCTTCGCTTTATTTGGATGTGGACAACGCAGTGAACATGGCGGATAACACCGAGGTTATATTATTGGCGGGTCAGTTGATGCTAGTAGCCGCATTCTTTCAGATTTCAGACGGCATTCAAGTGGTGGTATTGGGCGCGCTTCGGGGGCTGCAAGATGTGAAAATACCCACTCTCATCACTTTTATCGCATACTGGATCATTGGTTTTCCTATATGCTACTATTTAGGATTGCATACTGAATTGGGGAGTACTGGAATATGGATCGGCCTACTTGCAGGCCTTACGGCTTCTGCCATTATGTTGTATCTTCGATTTGATTTGTTGACCAAAAAGTTAATTTTAAATGGAACTACCTAAGTTTTTGTTAGGCGATAATACCGATTACCCCTCAGGCATATTCATCATTCATACCGAATATCCTCGTTTTATCATCAATCTGAAAGATGATGAGGTAGAGTGGCTTGAGGAATTCTCTAAGGAAGATGAAAAAGAATTGGAATTGGAAACCGAACAGATGATTCGATTGGCAACGGAATTTTATGATCGTGAGGTTTCCCGATATGAAGACTGATGTGGCATGTTGGAAGAGCTGATACAGTGTGATAAAGAACTTTTTCTTCTTCTCAATAATTTGGGTAGCACCTCTTGGGATGCTGTTTGGATGTTCATTACCAACAAGTTCAGCTCCATTCCCATATATATTTTACTGCTTTACCTGTCTTTTAAAACATTGGGATTAAAAAGAATGTTGTTGCTTGCCATCTTTGCCATTTTGATGATTGTTTGTACCAATGGCATGGCTGATTTGTTCAAATACGGTGTGCAAAGACTGCGCCCCTGTTATGATATTGAGGTGAACGATTTGATGCGTCTTGTAAAAAATAGTTGCGGGGGCAAGTACGGCTATTTTTCCGCCCATGCTGCAAATATCATGGCTGTGGCTACGTTTTTTTCGATTCTTTTGAAGTCCACCTTTAGATTTATAGGTATTCCACTGGTATTTTGGGCCTTATCGATCGCCTACAGTAGAATTTATTTGGGAGTCCACTTTCCTGGAGATGTGTTGACCGGAATGCTTATCGGATTCTTTTTCGGATGGATGTTTTCAAAATTATATGTCTTAATCCTGCCTAAAATCAAGTTATGATTTCAAACAAAAGGTATTGGTTTTTGATGTTTTTGATCTTGTGTGTTTACCTATCAGGAATCGATGTGACCTTGTTCGAGAATGATTCAGCGCAATTCGCGGTCATGGCCATGCGAATGGTGCAAGAAAATGATTTTCTCAACCTCTTTAAAGGGACTGAAGAGTATTTAGACAAACCCCATATGCATTATTGGTTGGCTGCAATGTCATTCAAGGTTTTTGGTATTCATGACTGGGCGTATCGTATTCCTGCCATACTGGCCACATTACTGGGGGGGTATAGCTGTTTTGGATTAGGAAGACTATTATATGATTCCGATACCGGTAAATTGGCAGCCTTGATTTTTTTGACCGCGCAGACCATAGTTTTATCCGTGATTGATGTACGAACGGATGCTGTTTTGACCGGATTTACCATTTTGGCCATCTGGCAATTGGCCGCATACATTCAAAAGAATTCCTTGCCAAATCTCTTGATGGGTGCTTTTGTAGCAGGTATGGCCTTTTCAACCAAAGGTCAGATTGCTTTGGTGGTCATTGGTTTTCCGATCCTTTGTCATTTGGTCTATACCAAAAAGTGGAAGTTCTTATTTCACTGGAAAACGCTCTTGGCACTCATGGTTTTTGCCATTACCATTGCCCCGATGTTATATGCCTATTACCATCAGTTTGATCTACATCCTGAAAAAATAATTCGCGGTAGAGACGGAAGAAGCGGTATTTTCTTTATTTTCTGGGAGCAGAGCTTTGAGCGTATGAGCGGCACTGGAATGGGCAAAAACAGTAGCGACTATTTTTTCTTTTTCCATACGTTTCTATGGATCTTTTTACCATGGACTATAGTTGGCATTTTAGCCGTTTCAAATCGATTTAAATCATTTTTCAAATCAAAATTCAAGAATGGTTCTGATCGAGAACTCCTTACCTTGGGAGGCCTTGTATTGATTTTCATCACCATCAGTTTTGCACAATTTAAATTGCCACATTACTTGAATATTACCATTCCCTTATTTGCCATTTTAACAGCCGCATATCTTCAAAATTTATATCAAAACAAGCAGGCCAAAACCATAAAAACCATATTGGGCATTCAATACTTTATTGTGGCGGTAATGTTCATTGCTTGCCTCTTTATTTGCTATTATGTATTCAAGTTTGAAAGTTATGAGAAGTCGGTATTTCTTGGTTTGGTCTTTGTTTTAGTGGTTTATTATTGCATGAAAAAGGAAGCCTATTATCCAAGGATCATAACCATTTCAGTAATAGGGTCCTTAATGTTGAATGGGGTAATGAACACGCACTTTTATCCTTCTCTCTTGACATATCAAAGCGGATCGACCATGGCAGAGGTCGTAGCAGAGAATAAGATTTCAACAGACAATATTTATAAGATTTCAGAACAACATACTTGGGCACTCGATTTTTATAATAAGGAACCTGTAAAATTGATTTCGATTGAAGCGTTGAAAGACAAAAGTGATTTTTGGGTGTATGCATACGATACCCAATTAAGGCAACTACAACAATTGGGTTTTGATTGGGACAGACAGTTTACAGCAAAACAATTTAGAATTACCAGATTGCAAGCTAAGTTTTTGGATCCTTCCTCTCGCAAAAAGGTCTTGAGAAAAAGGCACTTGGTACATATTTACTGATCTTGAATTGTTTCGAGTTTGGGGTTTTTGAAATGATAGTACACTCCGAATAGTGAGACCATAGCTGTAATCAAGAAGAAAATCATACTGATGCTGACTGAGGTAGTCTCATTTAGATGGAGTAGTAGCGCACCGTAATAAAAGGTTACTTCCCGTATACCCAACCCACCAATACTGAATATCGAGGCTATTGATGAAACTAGGAATATGACCAAATAAGCGATTATATTTTCTTCAATGCCGAGTGATTTCATGATAAAAAAAGCCATGACCAACTGGGCCAGTTGAACCAAGGCAGAAAACCCCAGAGCCTTCCATAAAACAGGAAGCACCTCCACTAAAAACCTTTTACTAATAAAATAATAGACTACTAAACTCAAAGGAATGAAGAGCGCAGCTGCCCATTTAAATTGGGCTACGGAGTCGTTGGCTAAAACCAAGGTCAATGTGCATGCATAAATGAAAAGCAACAACATGCCACTCAATCTGTCCAAAACCAAAACGGAGACTACCTTTTTAGTTTTGATTTCAAAGTTTTTTTTGATCAGAAAACCTTTATAGGCATCACCACCTATTCCGCCAGGTAAGAACAGGTTGTAAAACATACCCAAGAGATATAGTTTGAGATTGCTTTTGTGCGCTAGTGGCAATTGAAGTTGATGAAAAAAAGTATTCAGCCTGAAAGAGGCCAAAATTTTAGAGAGAACGAACATCAGAAGCGCACAAAACAAATACCATGGTTTTGTTTTCTTGATGGCTTTCAACACTTCATTGAAATCGATTTTCGTGAAAATGAAATAGATGAGCGCAACACTGACAATGATTTTCAGTGCGGTAATGGCCTTTTTATTCAGCTTTGCCACCTACTGATATTTTTTTGATTCTATATGGTCTTTTCTGCTGCGATTCATAATAGGTGCGTATCAAAAGTTCCAAGACAATGCCAATGGTAAACAATTGAATACCGCCCAAAATAAACATGAGTCCGAAAATCAATAGGGGGCGCGTACCAATATCTTGACCCATTCCGAATTTCACGATCAATAAGTAAATATTGATACAAATACCGATGATAATGAGGAGCACGCCAAAAATTCCGAAAAGGTGTATGGGTCGCTGTAAATATTTGCGAATGAAGAGCAGTAACATCATATCGGCCACAACTTTAAAAACACGTTCAAGCCCGTATTTTGAAACTCCTGCATTTCTCGCATGATGTTTTACAGGCACTTGTTTGATCTGTGCACCTTCCAGATGGGCCAGAAGCGTGATAAAGCGATGCATTTCACCATAAAGGTTCAATTCTTTGGCGATGTCCTTTGTAAATACCTTGAGTGCACAACCATTGTCTTTGATATCCAAATTGGTCACCCGTCGCACTAAAAAGTTGGCAATTTTTGAGGGAATCTTTTTTACGAGGGAATCTTTCCGTTTTTGACGAATGCCAGTGACCACGTCATAGTCATCATGAACAGCAAATTCAAGCATTTGTGGTATGTCTGATGGGTCATTTTGCAAATCCCCATCCATAGTGATGATATATTCTCCCGAAGCGTAATCAATTCCCGCCGCCAAGGCCAAACTTTGCCCATAATTCTTTTTGAGTTCAATCAAATGCACTTTCTCATCGCCCATTTGTTTGACTTTTTGACGGGTTTTATCTGTGGAAAAATCATCCACATAAATGATTTCATATAGATACCCTGAAAGGCTTTCGTGAATTTTTTCAGTAAGCAAGGCAACATTGCCCTCTTCGTTATAGAGCGGAACAACAATAGAAAGCTTGGAATCGGTAACGGTATTCATCAATAGTGGATCTTGGCACCACAAATTTAGGTTATTATGATGACTCTTGTTGATGCAGTTGCAATAGTTGCTCTGCGGCACTAAAAGCCGGTATTTCATTTTCCCGTACCCTCGGAATCAACTTTTTAAGCTCTTTTTTCACGACTTTGTTTTGAAAAAAGTCTCTTTTTAAGTGGTCTTCCAAGGTTTCAAAAAGCCAATTTTCACGTTGTTGCTTTCTTTTTGAATCAAAACTGCCGGAACTTTTGCCCTGTTGCAAATAGTCTTCGACCAAATGCCATACAGCTTCCAATCCCTTGTTATGAAGTGCAGAGCAACTCAAGACTTTTGGCACCCACCCATTTTCCTTGGGAGGATAGAGGTGCAGCGCTTTATTGAAATCCATTTGGGCAATGCGGGCAGCTTTTTCATTATCTCCGTCAGCTTTATTGATGACAATGGCATCGGCCATTTCAACAATACCTCTTTTAATGCCTTGTAATTCATCGCCTGCACCTGGAAGTTTTAATAGCAAAAAGAAATCAACCATACCATGAACGGCTATCTCACTTTGGCCAACACCCACAGTTTCAATAAGTACGATTTCGTAGCCCGCGGCCTCACAAAGTAAAATCGCTTCTCTGGTTTTTCGTGTGACCCCACCCAAAGACTCAGCTGATGGTGAAGGGCGAATAAACGCTTTGGCGTCTTTGACCAATTCGGTCATTCTGGTTTTATCTCCCAAAATACTGCCTTTACTCAACGTACTTGAAGGGTCGACGGCCAGTACTGCCACTTTTTTACCCGCCTTGGTCATCATCTTGCCAAAGGCCTCTATAAAAGTGCTTTTACCCACGCCGGGCACACCGGTAATGCCAATTCGTATACCCTGTGAAGGTCGATCAAAACAGGCGTTGACAATTTCCGTGGCCTTTTTTCTGTTTTCTTTATTTGTGCTTTCAATAATGGTAATGGCGCGAGCCAGCAAGGTTTGGTTGCCTGCTAAAATACCCTCGATCAATTCGTTGACGGTGGGTTGCTTTTTTGGTATGATTTTAGATCGGGTCAAAGCTATTTTGAAATCGGTAATTGAATAATGGTTTTATCCCACGAAAGATTCAAATGCAAGAAGCCCGCATCTTGAAATTCAATTTTGAAGTTCTCTTGCGAACTGGCTAATGATTTTGAAATCACATCAACGGTAATAACATCTTTTTCAGGATTTCGAGCTGTTTTTTTTCCACCACTTAAAAGTGTCACTCCCCAATTAGGAACCTCTGAATTGAACATCACTTTCCATTTTTTAGGGCCAGGTTTGGTCCATACAGAGTAAGTACCGGCTGCCAAGGGCGTGTTCATGATTTTGATATCAGTGGCCGTGGTAAAAGTGGTGGGCTCATTGGCACCCGTACGCCATACCGCATCATAGGGCACCAATTCCCCAAAAATGACCCTTCCTTTTTTAGCTGGGCTCGAATAAGTGACCGACATATCATAGCCTTGCTCAGCATAGTTAGACGTTACTTCTTTACTGATTTTTTTGGTTTCCTTTTGCATCATTGGCCATGCTACGAATTTGCCCAAAAGCCAAAGACCTATCAGGAGAATACCAACTATTTTTAACCACTTAGGAATTTTCATGACGCTCATTTTAGGTTTCCACTAAGGTAGTAAAATCGTTATTGGATAATACCGCCCCAATTTTTTCTCTTAAATTAAATCGAAAACAAATTTCGAATGGTTTTTATAGACTTCCCCCGGTCTTAGCACGCTATTCGGAAAGTTCTTCTGGTTGGGTGCGTCAGGGTAATTTTGGGTCTCAAAACAGATGGCCGGAAAATCGGTAGGGGTATACACCACCACGGCAGGTTGATTGGTGGTCACTTTCATTGAAATTCCTGATTTTTCTGAGGATAAAGCGGCAACCACTTCTGAAATTGAATTATTGACCATAGGGGTGTCCAATCGGGTCGTGCCAATTTGTTTTTCCTCTAAAAAATCATAGGAAGAAGCCGTAACCGAACTGACTCTGCCCGTCGGCAGCAAATCATCATCAGTTTCCACATATTGCGAACAATTTAATTGCAATAAGTGGTTGTCAATGGTTGGAGCATCATCCAAACAGAAATAAGAATGATTGGTCAGGTTCACAACAGTGCTTCGATCTGTGGTGGCCTCATGGATTATGTGAAGTTCATTGTTCATCAGTTTATAGGTTACCGTCGCTTTCAAATTTCCTGGATACCCCTCTTCCAAATGTTCGCTTAGGTATGACAATTTCACAAATGGCTCTTTACCATGATCAATGGTTTCAATGGTCCATATTTTTTTTCCAAAACCCCTTTTCCCGCCGTGAAGATGAACTCCGTTTTTATGGAAAAGGGGATACGAGGCGCGATCCAATTCAAAGCCACCCTTTGAAATACGTCCAGCATACCTTCCGGTGCAGGCACCTAGGTATTTGTTGTCATACTGATAATCAGAAGGAAATTCGAGCCCGACCACAACATTGGTCAATTTTCCGTCTTTATCGTTTACCATTAACTTTTGAATAATCGCACCATAATTGAGAACAATCAAAGTGATGAATGGGTTTTGTAGGGTTATTTGTTTCAAGACAATAATTTAAATCTTCATAAAATTAACCGTTTTTTGCAACATCGGTATTTTTCTTTCGTCCTTAAAACAACAAACCAATCAATGAAGCGGTCTTAATGCCACAGAACGCCATAATAGAGCAGTGCAAATTGAATAACCGTAAGGCGCAATTGACGCTTTATAAGAAATACTGTGACGGCATGTTTTGTGTGGCCATGCGGTTTTTGAACAATGCCGATGATGCCGAAGATGTGTTGCAAGAGGCTTTTGTAAAGGCCTTTCAAAAGTTACATCAATTTCAAGGTGAAGTTACTTTTGGTGCATGGCTGAAAAGAATAGTCATTAACAAGAGCATTGATTTTTTGAAAACCAGAAAACAAAAACTGGTGGCCCTTGATGAAAGTTATTTGCATTTGGAAACGGATGACGATTGGACAATTGAAGACGGTATTACCCTTGAAGAAATCAAATTGGCCATTGAAAGACTACCCGAAAAGTATAAATATGTGGTCATGATGTTTTTGATGGAAGGATTCGATCACAATGAGATTTCGCAGGTATTAGGAATTACCGCAACCACATGTAGAACACGATTGTCAAGAGGTAAAGGACTATTGAAAGAAGTATTGAAAAGTAAAAAATATGTCACAGGATCTTAGAAAGTTGTTCAAAGAGCAGCGTGAAAAAGAAAAACATGTACTGAAGAAAGACCATGAAAAACGTTTTCTGAAAAGGCTGTACCAAGCACTGCCTGAAAATGAAAAACCGGGTTTTGGTTGGTTCAAAATTGCGGTTTCAGTGGTTGTTTTGACCAGTCTCGGTTTTTTCGCCTACAATCAATTCAATACTACTTCGAATACAGATCCGGCGGTGGTTGAAACTCAACGCGATCCAAATAATACAAAAGGAATTTCACTTGGCGATCTTTCACCGGATCTCAAGAAATTGGAAACCTATTACGTGGCCAACATCAACCTTGAGCTTTCTAAGTTGGAAGTTTCAGATGATACTGAGGCCTTGATCAGTACCTACATGAAGCAACTCAATGATTTGAATAATGAGTATCAGCGTTTGAATCAAGAATTAAATGATGTAGGCCCCAATGATCAGACCATCTCAGCACTCATAAAGAATTTACAATTACGGTTAAAACTATTACAACAATTAAAAAAGAAGTTGAATCAATTAAAAAAGTCAAAAAATGAACAAGTCGAGACAAACATCGTTTAAGACTATTGCCCTTATTCTGTGCCTAATCATCACAGAATGGGGTTTTGGTCAAATGGAAACAGTAACTTTCAATGAAACCTTTATCGTGGATGATGACACGGTATTGGATATTGATACCAGCCATGCCGATATTGAATTTAAAACATGGGACAAAGATCTGGTGGCCATTGAAACCATTATTGAAATAGAAGGGGCCACTAAAGAAGAGTCTGAGCGCTATTTTGAGAACGGAGGCATTGAAGTCATGGGCAATAGCAAGAAAGTGTCGATTACCACGGGAATTGAAAACACCTGGTTTTTTAAACATTCGACGGGAGGGTTGAACCAAGATGATTTCATAATAGATTTTGATGCAGCGCATTTTAGGTTCGACCACGATGAATTATCCGAGTTTCCAGCATTGATTGAATTTCCTGAATTACAAGAATTGCCTGAATTACCGGAAATGTTGGTGCCTCAGTTTGATTATGATGCCTTCACAAAAGATGAAGATGCCTATTTGAAAGAATGGCAGAAAAAATTCAAAGAGGGTTTGGGCGATGATTATTCGGCAAAAATGGAGAAATGGGCAAAAAAAATGGAAGCGAAACAAGAAGAGCGTCAAAAACGACTTGAAGAGCTCAATGAAAAAAGGGCTGAACGGAATCGAAAACGAGGAGAGAAACTTAAAGAGTATCATGATAGAAGAGCAGAATTAGTGCAGAAAAGAGGAGAAAAACTAAACGAGCGATTGAAAAACCGCGAAGATTCAAGGGCCAGGGTAAAAGTGTTTATGGACAGCAAAGAAGACCATACGAAGCCAAGCGTGTTTTTCTTTTCCGATGATGGAAAAAACAGGAATTTCAAAGTAAAAAAGACCATCAAGATAAAAATGCCCAAGGGCATGAAAATTGAAATGGATGTTCGACATGGCGAGGTGAAACTGGCTGAAAACACCAAGAACATGAATGCGAAACTTTCGCATTCAAGTTTATGGGCCACCACAATTGATGGGGATAAGACGACGATTCGAGCGTCTTATTCTCCGATCAACATTCAAAAATGGAATTTCGGAGAACTTCAGGCCAATTATTCAGAAAGTGTTAATCTTGAAGAAGTCATGAATTTGAGGTTAAATGCAACCTCATCGAATGTGATCATTGATAGACTTCTGAATAAAGCCTTTATCAAGAGTGATTTTGGTCCATTGGTCATCAAATCAATCGCGAATAATTTCGCTGATTTGGATATATCACTTCAAAATGGAGAACTTGATTGTAAAATGCCCAAATCGGCATTTGCAATTTACATGAACGGTACGTCGTCAACATTCAAGTACCCGGCAAGTTTTGAGTTGGAACAGACTAAAAACCACAATAACACTATTTACAAAGGATATTTTGGCAACAAAAATTCAAAAAATTCAGTGGTCATCAATTCCAAATACAGCGAGGTCAAACTGCAGTGATCATTTCTTGAATCCTCACAATTTCGGCTCCCAACCTTTTGCATACTCCCTTTTCCAATTCTTCATCACTTTATCATTATTGAGCACCTTTCCGGTTTTGGTATCCACTTTTAGGGTCTCGCCTGCGTCTTGAGCCATATTGCCCAAATGACACAGCATGGTTGAGATACTCGCATCTTTGATTTCAGCGTTTAACGATTTATCTTTTCGAATGGCTTCGAAGAAGTTGCCCACATGATGCACATCCAAACCACCTTCTCCTCGTGTATTTGTGGTGGCACTCGCAGTTTGTTCAAACTCGAATTTTATCGGATTGCCCTGCAAGTCAAAAAGTTTATAGAAATTTCGATCTAGTTGTATGGATCCCTTGCTGCCGTAAATAGTGACACCACGACCGGGGCGATCGGGTTTCAACATACCACGACTATGTCCTGTCCAGGTAATGAATTTATTGTCTTTGAATTGATAGGTTACCTGCTGGTTGTCCACAAACTCCCAATCATCATCATAGGTGTATTTACCCCCAAAAGAAGTCACACGCTCTGGTAAATCAACACCCAAAGCCCAGCGGCAAATGTCAATTTCATGCGTACCATTGTTATGCACTTCGCCGGTACCCCAATTTCTAAACCAGTGCCAGTTGTAAGGGTGTATATTGTCTTTGTATTCTCTGCGAGGGGCTGGCCCTTGCCATAAATCCCAATCCAAGGTTTTAGGCACATCTACCACTTTGCCTTTTCCAATCGACCCCCGATTGTTACTGTAATACGCCTCTCCTTTGTAAACACTTCCGATAATACCATTTTTAATATCTTCAATGGCCATTATGCTGGTTCTGGCCGATCGTTGTTGATTGCCCATCTGCACTTTCTTTCCATATTTCAATTGGGCTTGAACCAATAGTTCATTTTCATGGGGATTGTGGCTACAAGGTTTTTCAACAAAGACATGTTTGCCCGCTTGCATGGCCATAATGGTCATGGGGGCATGCCAATGTTCAGGGGTTGCAATAAAAACAGCATCGACATTTTTATCTTCCAATATCTTTCTAAAGTCTTTTTCAACTGTCGGCACATAGCCAATGTTCTTTTGGCACCAAGTACTATGCCTTTTTAGAATCGCATCATCAACATCACAATTGTAGAGTATTTTGGCATTGGCATCACTATGAATGGCCAGCACATGCGCCTTGCCTCGGCTGCGTATGCCTATGACGGCGCAATTGATTTGATCATTTGCACCAATGATAGTGTTGTAAGCTGCATGGGTTTTTACCAAACCGCCCAAGGTAAGGGCAGCGGTTCCTGTCGCTGTCTTTTTGATGAATGTTCTTCTGGTGGTCATTTTGCGATATTTTAGCTTTTTAAATATAACGCCAATTATCGGTAATTAAAAAAGCGACTGGAAAGGTCGCTTTAACACATTTATTTTTATGGATTCAGTGTGATTCTTCCTTGAGATAATCTTTGAAATTCTCTTTGAATCGATTCAATCTCGGAATGGAAACATTTCTGATGTATGAATTATTCGGATGCTTTTTTTCATAATCTTGATGGTACTCTTCTGCCTCATAAAACTCAGTGAACTCAACCACCTGAGTGGTAATGGGATCTTCATCATACACTTTTTGGTTTAAAAGTGCACCAATATAAGCCTCGATTATTTGCTTCTCCTCTTCATTTTTATAAAATGCCACCGATCGGTATTGAGTGCCTCTGTCAGGACCTTGTCGATTCAAAGAAGTGGGATCATGAGACCCAAAGAATACTTGTACCAAAGCGGTAAACGAAATGATTTTAGGGTCATAATATACTTTGACGGCCTCCGCATGTGAGGTAAGTCCGCTTGCCACTTGCCGGTAATTGGGGTCTTTTTCAGTGCCACCCGCATAACCCGAAACTACCTCTGGTACACCTTTCACACTTTCGAAAATGGCTTCAACACACCAAAAGCAACCACTGGCAAAATAGGCTGTTTCATATTTGCTAAGGTCTTGTTGGGTCAATTTGATGGTTTCAGCAACCTCTTTTTTTGCCTCATTCGATTGCGGTTTGCTTTTCGATTGACACGCCATTGAAAATAGAATTGCCAAAGCCAAAATAGTATTCTTGTACATATTCATTTTCTACATTTAGTAGCGTGAAATATAGACAACTTACAGCACGGAATCAAGAAAATGGGAAAATGCTTTATGCCAAATTCTATTTTTTCCTCACTTCCAAGGCTGAAATTTTTGGTTGATCGACGCTAGCGGTCATCGAAATATTCAAAACCCCATCGCTTACGGTCGCTTCAAACACTTTAATGGTTGCTGTTGCCGGACCCACATCGGCATAAATGTCATAATCATCCATGACCAAGGTATCTTCAATAAATACGTCAAAAACACGGGACCCTTCGCCACCAGCTACACCACCTTGATTTTCAAGGCCCCAGTATAATTCTGCGAAATGAAGCGTAACCTCATAAGTGGCATTTTCAGCAGGAATACTGTATCCTATGGTGCCCAAAGGCACGTTTGGGTATCTTTCAGTGATATAAAGTGTATCAGCTTCTGTTTCCAATATATCCGTGATTTCAGTATTGCTGAATGATGCCGAAGGTACATCAAATAGCGTATCCTTTTTAAACGTCAAAGCGTCTATCAACACTTCCTCTCCTCCTGCATTTATGGCAATCAATACTAAGGCTTCAAATACTATTTCAGCCGTATTTGAAATGCCCACACCATTCAATGCGCCGGAAATGGTCACTGTTTCTGCAACTGTGTTTGTGGCCGTAGCGGAGTAGGTGCCATCATTATTGTCGGTCACATCCGAAATAATCGCGCTACCCGTTGCCATAAGTGTTACCACCCCACCACTGGAGGTAAATGGGTTGCCTTGATTGTCAATCAAAGTTACCGTAATGGTTGAGGTTTCCATTCCATCAGCTACGACAGATGAAGTGGCCTCTATGGTTGATTTTGAGGGGTCAGGCTCGGGCGGAAGTGCTTCAAAAGTGATGAGGGCCGTATCACTTATCGCAACATTGTCCACCATACCTGATATGGTCACATTTTCAGCAGTGGTATTAGTGGCGCTTGCAGCGTAGGTGCCATTGCCATTATCGGTAACGGAGGAAAGAATTGCAGCTCCAGTTGCCGACAGACTTACCACGCCACTACTTTGGGTCAACCGATTACCTTCTGCATCGGCAAGGGTAACTGTAATGGCTGATGTACTGGTACCATCAGCATCAACGGGAGATGTGGCCTCAATCGTTGTATTGGCATTGGTTGGGTCAGCTACAGGGTTCGCAGGCTTTACGGGGTCCGAGTCATCACTTCCACAGCCCAAAGGTAACATGGCCATTGAAAGAATTATGGGAAACAACAGCAACTTATTTAGGGGCGAATTTTTCATAAGTGATTTTTTAAAAAGTTATTGAATCAACAAACTTTTAAAGAACTTCTTTAAGTTAAAAAAGAAGGAATTTTATAGTTTCTTGATGAGCACATGGTTATAGAAATAAGAGCCGTCTTCCAATTGCTATAGACTGACTTTCAAGACCAATAGGTCAATAGCTCCTAAATAGGGGAGTTAGAAATTACGATTTTTTTCGCTTACTTGTAATCAAAATATGGGTTTAACTGTAAATTTATTCAAAGCATTCTGTAATGATACCATATTGTTGCTGGATACTGCCTTGACAAAGGATTCGTACTGCCCTATTGATTTGTCAGTTGATAACATTGAATTAAACAATTTTGACATACAGAACCCTACCCAATGTCAAAAATATATATCAGGTATATTAGAGCGGAATAACGCCCAGATTGCTTACGGAGGGTATCTTGAAAAGAGGAATCTTTATGGGGATAAATCCAATTTTTCAAAAAAAGGTGCAGAACGAAACATTCATTTAGGAATCGATTTTTGGACCAAAGCAGGCACGGAAGTCATAACGCCTCTGGATGGCTTGGTGCATAGTTTTCAAAACAATGCCACCGTTGGGGATTACGGACCAACCATAATTTTGAAACATAGGATTGAAGCATTTGAATTCCATACGTTGTACGGTCATCTTTCAATGGCTTCAATCAAGAATCTTCGAATAGGTCAAGAATTTAGAGCTGGCGAAGTGTTGGCCACCTTAGGCACCCCGGATATCAATGTCAATTATGCCCCACATCTACACTTTCAGATAATAGTGGATATACAGGGCATGTTTGGAGACTATCCGGGTGTATGTTCTGAGAGTAGACTTGATTTTTATGTCAAAAACTGCCCCAATCCGAATTTACTGCTCCAATTATAAGAAGATTTTACCGCTGAAAAGCACATTATTTCGGCAAGCTGAAAAACACATTGGTTACGTTCACCGATGCTTTTCAGCACTTTGACCCATATTTTGTCACATACCGAATTTAAAGGGGTTTTAAGCGATTGACAACCCCTTGAAATGCACTTGCGAAGGTTATAATAATAACAAAACGCAAGTCATGAAAACCTTTTTAACTTTAGTATTTATCTTGATCATCGGAGCCACTGCACAAGCTCAAAACGCAACTGAGGAAATCAAAGTTGCCACTATTGAAATCTCAGTTGTTGATGCCCTAACAGGAGAAACCATTGAATTGGAATCAAATACTGAAGTAGCGCGTTTGTACAAATTCAAAAATTCTAGAATCAAAAAGGCTTTGAAATTCACTACCAAGAGAAACAAAGTTAAAATGGCTTAATAGTAGTACCTGAAATCAATAAGCTACATCTTATGACTTCTTATCCTTTTAAATGTAACTGAATTTATTCTTTTTTAATAAATTGAGCTACAATGAAGAAGCATCAAGAGATCCCACTGGTGGCGCTCCACCTTAGGGAAGTCAAAAACGAATCTTTTTATTCCGAATCAATACTTGAAAACCACATTGATGGCGTACATATTGAATATTGTGTTCTTAAGGCCAACGAAGTGGTTCATGACCATAGCCAAGAAGAATCTAAAACCATATACATATTCTTAAAAGGCAAAGGGGAGGTGGTCGCAGAAAACCAGACCCATGAAATTGTGGCGGAATCTATCTTTCTGCCCAACTCAGTAGAACAAAGCGCTATTAAATGCGGAGCATTGGAGCAGCTGCACTTTCTAAAGATATCTTGTGAATTGACTGCCGAAGACCTTGTCGACCTGCAAGATTTTCCAATTGAAAACATACAAAATCCGTATTTCGCCAAATTCAGCGCTTGTCAATCGTACACAGAACCCATTAAAAGTCAGAATACCATTAGTCGTACCATCCTACCGAACAAAATCATACCCCGTATAGCGATGGGTACCGTTGAAACTGTAGGACCTGATTCAGTGGGTGCTCATGAGCATCCAATGTTAGAACAACTTTTTTTAGGGTTAGTTGGTAATAAGTGTACGGTGTATGCTGATGATACGCAGGTTGAATTTCTAGAGCATTCGCTCTTACACATCCCTCTGGGATCGCGACATTCGGTCTCGGTAGAGGAGGGCGAATCATTGCATTATGTTTGGATGGATTTTTTCTTGACCAAGCAAGGTGAAGATTGGTTGGATACCCATATTGTAGATGGACAGTAGAGGTCTTCTATTATAACGAGTGCAGCACACTGATGATGCCGGTCACGCTCATGTACCCCATGACTAAAGAAAAAATCAGAATTGCCACAAGGCCAATATTGACTGGCAGACTGTATGTATGAGATTTCATTAGCGAAGTTTTATTGCCCAAGATGAGAATACAGGTTACCGTGATGGGCAACAGCAAAGCCCCAAAAGCTTGTGAAATGATCATGATAACGATGGGTTTGGCCTTCAAAATAGGCACAAGTAGTGCTAGTAACGAAATAACGAGGGCAAAAAGGCGATAGTCAAGTCGTTTCATGTTTGTCTTTCTTTCATGATAATCATCCAATAACCATGGGAGCAATGCCACATTCGGAAATTGTGAAGAAACGCCCGCGGCCACCAAACCGATAACAAAAATGCCGACACCAATTGGCCCGGCAAAAGGTTCAAGTAGGGTAATGAGCTCTGAAACATTTTCTAGGGTAATGCCTGCCGTATGCAAAGTTCCTGCTGCTGCGGCCATAATCGCAGCACTGACCAGAAAAATCAAGAACCCTGAAAATATCGCATCTTTTCTTTGTGTTTTCAGATCGGCAATGGTCCAATCCATTTCTTTAACCAGGGTGGTACGCAGTATGAACAAACCTGAAAAAACCGTGGTGCCCACCATTGAGGCTGTTACCAAAAAGGCATTTTTATCATTCTCAGTATCCGGAATATTGGGTATCATCCCTTTAGCAAGTTCACTTACAGGTGGAGCCAACATCACAAAATTTATGATAAAGCATATGGCCATGATGGCCACAATGACTGCAAGTATTTGTTCAAAAAGTTTGGTATTACCCTGCAAAAAAATCACATAAACCACCACTACAAAAAAGCTTGCGAAGTAAAGTGGGGAGATGCCCCCTTCAACCATGCCTTTTGACCATTCAAAACATACATCTGCCACAATGCCCATCACACCAATGACACTGCCACATATATTGGCAGTAAGAGCAATCAGAAAAAATAAGGCTAGCGACGGGTGAATATGTTTTTTAACGGCAGCGAGGGCTGTCTCCTTTGAAATAATGGTAAATCTGCCAAAGAGGTTCAGCAGAAAAAAAGTGATGATGCATGATAGAAATACCGCCCAAAGCAATGACATGCCATAATCTGCACCTGCTTTGGCCATGGCCGTGACACTGCCCGTACCCACGGTAAAGCCAAATAAGAATATACCTGGCAAAAGAGATTTTAGAGCTTGACGAAGTTTATGCATGTATTTCAGGGTTTGGTTGAATGGCGTGTATTTTTCCCTCAATTTTAAACCAACTTAGTTAAAAATATAAGTATCCACCAATTTTTCATTCGATTTCACCTACCACATTACCGCTGAACAGCACATTATTTCGGCAAGCTGAAAAACACATTGGTTACGTTCACCGATGCTTTTCAGCACTTTGACCCATATTTTGTCACATACCGAATTTAAAGGGGTTTTAAGCGATTGACAACCCCTTGAAATGCACTTGCGAAGGTTATAATAATAACAAAACGCAAGTCATGAAAACCTTTTTAACTTTAGTATTTATCTTGATCATCGGAGCCACTGCACAAGCTCAAAACGCAACTGAGGAAATCAAAGTTGCCACTATTGAAATCTCAGTTGTTGATGCCCTAACAGGAGAAACCATTGAATTGGAATCAAATACTGAAGTAGCGCGTTTGTACAAATTCAAAAATTCTAGAATCAAAAAGGCTTTGAAATTCACAACCAAAAGAAACAAGTCTAAAATGGCTTAAGACCTCACTAGGTCAATTCTTAAATTATATCTATTCAGCTTTAAGTACGAAGTATCCAACAATCTAGTCCTGTAATAGTTCTGTTTTCAACTTTTCTTCATGTACTTGTCCGTCTTTTAAACTCACGAAATAGGAGTTATTCTGTTCATCGAGTGCTACCGCAGTTTTGAATTTTCCATCAACAAAGTGTACCCCTGCCCGATCATCACAGGCATATCCTTGCCCTAATTTACCGCTGCGTATATTTTCATGATACAACGGAATTCTTGAGGCCTCAGAATGATAGTGCGGACAATGACTGTAATTCAAAAAGCCCAAACATTTCACAATGCTCAATTCCTTGGGTCGTGAATCTGTCGTGCCCTCATTGAACCAACACAAAGACCCCGCACTGCCGCCCAGCATCACAGTGCCGTTTTCATAAGCCTTCTTCAAAACCGTATCAATGCCCTGCGCCTGCCAGATGGCCATCATGTTCAGGGTGTTTCCTCCACCAACTATAATAGCGTCCATGGGCAATAACAATTCCTCCCATGATTTTTGATGTTCCACAGAGTTTATCCACACTTTTAAAACGGATGGCTCTATTTCAAGTCCCTCACAGGCCTCATACCATCTATTGATATAATCTTCATCATCAGCAGTAGCCGTGGGCAGAAAACACATTTTAGGCCTGCTTTTGCTGGTCAGGGTTCTGGCGTAGTTCAAAAATTGGGGTACGATTCTTCCGCTTCCGTAGGCGAAAACTTGTTTTGGTTTCCTCATGGTTTAAAGATAATAAAGCCTATGGTATTTAATTCAATGGTCAGCTAGGAAAAACAGCCTCAAAACAACTACGCCAAAGGTGTTTATGCCCTCGATTTCCATCGTTTAAAATCACATCTCTTCGCTGAGTGGTTCACAGGGGTCAAAACACTTGTCGAGGCTTTTCTACACTTTACCGCATTTTTCTTCCGATACCGAAAATACTGGGTGTTTCGGCGACTGAAAACGATTTTAGGGCCTTATCTGCGCTTACTTAGTGTAACCCAAATGTTACATTATGAAAACTGTTTTAACCTTAGTGATGGTATTTTTTTTCGGAGTAATTGCCTACGCTAACTCCGGAGAGCAAGTAAAAAAATTGAACCTCAAATCTGTAAGCTATGTTGAAGTTTCACATACTCAAATGGACTCTGTTTTGGATCGTGGCATTATTGTTGCTTCCGATAGTATTGAAGATCAAATCGCTAACGAAAAAAGTGTGGCGCGTTTGTACAAGTTCAAAAATTCAAGAATAAAGAAAGCGTTGACTTTCAGAACAAAAAAAAGCAAGCCAAAAATGGCTTAATAACTAAATTTAAAACCAAGAATGCCATGGTAGTATTGACCGTATTGATTTCAACTATTTTATTAGGAACCTTTATCATTCACTCCCTAAGACCAAAGGCCAAACTGAAACCCATTAAAGTAAGGGTTCGGAAATAAGCCAATACACTAGAAAAAATAATCCCCATCTTTTCATATTTGAAAAGATGGGGATTTTTGTTTTTTGCCTGAATTATAACTGACTTATATTCATACGACCCCTTCCGCCATTCACTGCTGTGAATGCCACCCTGCCCGTTCGTTCAGGCGGGATTCCCTTGCCCAAGGGAAGGAGCTCCTGTACTTTTTTAATAATTCTTTAAAGTAACTCCTTTCCTTCAGGGGAAGGTTGGAATGGGGACTATTCTTTTATACCTGGCTGTAAAATTTTGTACCCGGTTTTTGCTTTTTCATCGGCGACCATTTTTTTAACCTCTTCCAACAGTCCTTTGGCATCATAAATAATCCCGTCTTTGATAGTATACTTTACACCTCCTTGTCGTATAACTTCATTCTCATCAGTTAGTTTAATGGCTCCAGTTCCGTACAGTACTTTCAAATTTTGAAGTGGGTTCGCATCAACCACGACAAAATCAGCCAATTTACCAATGGCCACACTGCCTATTTTATCATCTATACCCAGTGCTTCAGCACCGTTCAAGGTAGCGGATCGGATGACCTCTAGAGGGTGGAATCCAGCCTCACGTAACAGCTCCAATTCACGCACATAGGCAAAACCGTACAATTGAAATATAAATCCGGAATCAGATCCCGCGGTTACCCTTCCGCCTCTATTTTTATACTCATTGATAAACTTCATCCAGAGTTGAAAGTTCTCTCGCCAAGATACCTCTTGCTCCGTTCCCCAGTCATGCCAGTAGCTTCCGTGAGAAATCTTGCTTGGTTGATAAAAGTCCCAAAGTGAGGGCATAGTATATTCTTCATGCCACTCAGCTCTTCGTGCGCGTTGAAGATCTCTACTGGCTTCATAAATGTTGAAGGTGGGATCTAAAGTAAAATCAAGCTCTAAAAGCTCGGTCATCACTTTTTCCCAATGTTCAGAATAGGGTTCAGCTGCCTGAGCCCAAAGTTTTCCTGCATTCTCAAAACGGTGTTGCTCATTTTGATAATTGTAATCCAACGGATAGTCTTGAACCGTTCGATCATCAAAAAGGGCTTCAGGTAGGCCATACCAGTGCTCCATTGAGGTCAATCCCGCGCGAGCGGAATTCAAAACATTCCAACGTGCAACGCTCAACTGGGCATGATGACAGGCAGATCCAAGTCCCAACTTTTTATTTTCGTCCAATGCAGCCGTCATAATTTCTGGTTCGGCACCAAAAAACTTAATGCCATCAGCACCTTCTTTTGCATTGGCGCGCACCCATTCTCTGGCTTGTTCAGGTGTAGTGATGGGTATATCATTCAATGGATTAAAATCTTCGCTGGTCTGCCCAAATATGGTATAACTATACAAGCGTGGTGCAACAATTTCATTTTTTTGACTTTTACGCTTTAAATCAAGTGACCAGTCGGGGCCTTTTCCTCCAACCTCCCGTGCTGTGGTAACCCCATGTGCCATCCATAACTTAAAAACATAATCAGGGTCGGCCCCTTGGCTGGTTCCGCCAATATGTGTGTGCATATCAACAAAACCGGGCATTAAGTACATACCATTGCAATCAAGTTCTTTACCCCCAGGTTTCAATTTGGGTCGTCTTGATTCATTGATGGGTATGCCATCATAACCCACCACTTTGATATCCTTGATAATATTGTTTTCAACTACGATGTCAATAGGTCCCTGGGGAGGAGCACCATTACCATTGACCAACATGACACCACGAATGATCAATTGCGAATGTGGCCCATCACCTTGGGTTGATTGAGACTTTGTTTGAATATTGCCTAAGAAGAACATTCCCAAGACAAGTAAAACAGATTTTAATTTCATTGTTTTGATTTTAGACTATTATTATTTCATAATTGAGGGTTTCAACCCCTTTGTCTTCGCCAATAGGCGAATTCACCTCCCCTCATCTGGGGGAGGAGTTAAATTCCAATTATGGCAGGAACTTCGATAATCAAAGACCCCATTCATCTTTAAAGTCAATCCCTAGATGGAATATTAATTTTATCCCCCAAAAAGATGGCGTTTAAAAATAAGCGGTTGGTACCATACCAAGAGCCCCTAAAATTCGGATTGTCAGCAAAAAGCACCACACGGCCACCACCAAGTTTGCTTACAATCAATGAGGCTGATGGTTTTAAATTTTCCTCCATGTTCTTTTTGGTTATAAAGCCGTCGATCAAAGGGTTCACAGCGTACTTGCCTACAGTGGCATATTCATTCTTACTCGGGGCAAGCCATACTGTATTGTTTTTGTACACTGGTATAGATGGGTCGTGGTACCCAAAAGCCAATGGGTGTGTTCGATCAATATCAACTTTTACAATAATACCTCCGACGCTTTCTTTACCCAGGTTTTCTCCCGAATTGACATAAGGCTTTCGCATTACTATTTTATCAGACACTTTGTTCAAGGAATCTATTTTGGCATTTGTCAACTTTTCTTTGACCAATTTTTTCTTGATTGCCCAACTAGTCGCGGTACCGATGGTGATTAGTGTATTTCCTTTACGGACCCAATTTTTGATTTTTTCTTGCTGCTTTTTGGTCAAATTATAGCGACCCGATACCATGACCAAAGTGGTATACTTATCAAAATTGGTTTTGTTGAAATTGCGCATCGGAATTTTTGTTATCGGCATGTGCACACGGGTATCCAATAAATGCCAGACCTCGCCCACTTCATAAGATCGGGTGCCATCACCAATGAGCATCGCGGCTTTAACCTTTTTTACCGGCTGCACAAAACGACTTCCCAAATCGATACCTTTTATACTATAACCGCTATTAACTCCATACATCGAAACATCATATTTCTGCTGTGCTTTTTGTAGGATGGAAAAAATCTCGGCCGATGCTTTTTTTTGAAGGCTAACAGGAAGTACCAACGAGCCGTAATTAAAACTCTTTGATTGACCTCCAACGGCGAGCGTGAAGGGCTTGAAACTTGAAGAGATGACCAATCCGTTTTCTTGAAGATGATTAAGCACGGCTGGGGCATTGTAATCATCCCAGTCGATAATGTAAGCATAGTCAGACTTTTGAACTTTGGCCACTGATACCAGCTCATCTATGTTTTCAATTTTAGAACCCAAATTCAATGAAGATGTTGGCTTGTATTTCATATTGTAAAAGTTGCCCACTGACCAAGCCGAGGCATCATAATACACACTGTCACGATATTTGTTGTAGGTCTCGAACATGGTTTGCACCATGCGGTACTGAGGTTGATTGGTAGGTACTACAAATTTGTTTCCTGATTTGAAGACCTCTATTTCATGAATCAATAATTTATCTATAAACGCCTTGGTTCGGTTTTGGTCATGAGCATCGCCAAAAGTATACCCCTTAATTCTACTTCGAGCTGATTTAGTCATGGCACTTTTAAAGAAGTCTTGCTGGTACTTGCGCAAGTAGGCTTTGTTCTTGACCGCAGCCTTTACCGTAGTTAGACTTGATAAATATTGATTTCTGATGGTAAATGCAAAGGTCAATTCGCCAAATGCTGTTTTTTGAACATGGCCTCTTGAGCTGGCTTGCTCGAATAAAAGTCCTAATCCGCCCTGCAGATCAGGATAGGACGACCCATATCCAGGATAAGTACCATCAAAAACTTCTTTGGTAAAGTAAAAAGAACCAATGCTGTCCAGAGCCTTTGCGAATTCATCGCCAAACATATTGTTCAGATCAATGTAATTCTCTTTGGGCATAATTGGATCCAAGGATCCATTGTCTTTCATTGGCTCAAAAAAATAGGTTGAATTTGTACCCATTTCATGAAAATCGGTTACCACATTGGGGTACCATTGATGATACCACTTTAATTTTCCGCGGCTTTCAGGATTAATGGCCAACAACCAATCGCGATTTAAATCAAACCAATAGTGGTTGGTACGACCCCCCGGCCAATATTCATTATGCTCAGCATCTTGTGGATCTGCGACATTAGGAGTGCCTTGATAGGTATTTGCCCATTGCGTATGTCGGTCACGCCCGTCGGGGTTTATGGTGGGATCCACCATAATCACGGACTTATTCAAATAATTCAGAATTTCAGGATTGTTTGATGCGACAAAAGTGTATGCTGTCAGCAGGGCTGCTTCTGAGCTTGATGGTTCATTGCCGTGAACATTATAGCCTAGATTGACAAGAATGGGAACTTCATCATAGTTCGTGACATTTTGCTTTGAATCGATAAAGGCCAAATGCTGCTTTCTGATTTGGTCTAGATTCGAAAGATTTTTCGCGGTTGTAATGGTCAGCATGACCAGTTTTCGACCTTCATGCGTTTTTCCATATTGAGAAATACTTGCGCGATCAGATAGCGCTGCCAATTTGGTCAAATAAGCAACAATCAAATCATGCCGAGTATGGTGTTCACCTATTCCATACCCCAAAAATTCTTCGGGACTTGGAATGTTTTCATTAAATGGTTTGTATTTCTCTAAAAAATAGTCCTGAGCATGAATTGAGGTACTTACAAAAAGTACTACAAGTAGTAGTTTTTTTAACATCGAGTTGGTTTTTGGATTAGCCAACTAAATATAAGGAAAAAGCAGGGCACAACTATTAACAATACTTAAAGAATAGCGTATTTGAGGAAGAAATAGCCACAATATTTACGTTGCCACTGAAGGAATTTGCTCTCGAATCTCTCTGAACTTCACGATGTAATGGGTGCCTTTCTTGGTAATGTCTCGCATAATGGAACCTCTCAATTGACGAGCGAGATTATGTATCAATTTCAACCCTAAAGATTTGGTCGTCTTATGGTCCATTGATTCGGCATAACCGACCCCCGTATCGCCAATATTCAATATGTATTCATCTCCAGTACCTTTTCTCAAACGAATGAAGATAATACCTTGATTATCATCAACAATACCGTATTTCAGGGCATTTGTTACTGCTTCATTAATCAACAAGCCCAGTGGTATTGCCGTATCAATATTCAGTTTAACATCGGGTATGTCAATATCCAAAGTAATATTACTGCTGGTTCCTTTTATAGAACGAACAAGGTATTCGGCCAATTCTTGAACATATGATTTGTAGCCGATTTTTGAAATGTCTTCTCGCATATATAACATTTCATGTACCATGGCCATTGAGATTACACGGTTTTGACTGCTTTTGAAAAGACGCTTGGTCTTCTTGTCATCAACGTTTCGGGCTTGTAGGCTCAACAAACTCGAAACGGTTTGTAAATTGTTTTTCACCCTGTGGTGCACCTCTTTGAGTAAGGTTTCTTTTTCATTGATTTTACCTTCCAATTGACTTTTGGTTTTGTAAAGGGTATGATGCGCATTCAAAAGATTTTTGCCGAACACACCCCCAATGAGATACACCGAGAAAAGTACGCTCAATAAGGCAAAAACATCTTTTGATTTTTCAGGAATCACATTGGTCAAAAAACTGAAATCAGCAATGCTTTGAGAATAAATCAAAACGATTATCAAAAGGTTCAAATTCAGGTAAAGCGACCCATATTTTTTGGTGGTTACATAACCCGCTACTACAATCAATGCGAGTACAAAAATAAACGGACTATTGATACCGCCACTATACAGGGTAATGACACTCGCCCCTGAGAGAGTCATAATGGAAACAATATTATAAGTCAAGGTCAGGTTTTTGTGGTAGTAGTACAGAATGGTATTGATCAGATTCAAAATGCCAAACCCCAGAAAGACCCAAGGAATGACTTCTTTAATATCCAGAACAAAAAGACAAATACAGCAAAAAACGAGGGAAAAAGCGGAGGTAAAGTAGTTAACCCTTAAAATCAATCTCGCTTTAGGGGCAAGTCTATCTTTTAATTTAGTGTCCTCCTGCGGGTTGGTTATTTTTATCTTTTTTTCCACGGCTGGTTTGTTTAGTCATGTAAGAAGGCTGTGTAAAACTAAATATGTTTTGTCAGAAAATAGCATTTAATCCTGCTTATTTGAAAATTTGACCAAAGGTTTTCAGAAGATAAAAGCCATAAAAAAAAGGAGGTTTTAAACCTCCTTTTACTTTTTGTTTGGCATTTACTAATCGTCAGTCAAAACCCATTCACCTTTATTGATCAAGGGTTCAGCCTGTTTATACTTGACCACCTTACTTTCGCCTGACATGATGTTCTTGATAGTCACCCGGTCATTTCTACCAATTTTTGGTCGTTCTCTGGTAATGGTCTCAGTGACCGCAGGTCGCCCACCTTGATTCTGGGCAATCGCTCTACTTTGAGCGGCTCTTTCATCGCTGTTGGGTATTTCTTCTTTGGTCGTGGTTGTGGCCACTTTTGGTCTTCGAACATTTCTGGCCTCTTGAATTTCATTGGGGTTGCCACTAGGTAATTCCCCTTTGAACAAAAAGGACACCACTTCTTTGTTTACCTTGTCAATCATGCTTTTGAACAGCTCAAAGGCCTCAAATTTGTAAATCAAAAGTGGATCTTTTTGTTCGTGAACCGCCAATTGAACCGATTGTTTCAATTCATCCATTTTTCGCAAATGGGTTTTCCATGAATCATCAATTATGGCAAGTGAGATATTTTTCTCGAAATCAGTGACCAATTGGGCACCGTTACTTTCATAGGCATCCTTTAAGTTGGTCACTACATTAAGGGTTTTTACTCCATCGGTAAAAGGAACCACAATACGTTCAAAATTGTTGGCATTGTCTTCATACACCTGTTTTATCACAGGGAAAGCCGTAGCCGCATTTCTTTGTATTTTTTCTTGATAATGCCCATAGGCCTGTTTATATATGGCACTGGCAATATCTTGAACACTCAACTTTTCAAATTCACTTTCCGAAACGGGGGAAGTGATTGAAAAATATTTGATCAGCTCAAACTCAAAATTCTTGTAGTCATTAGCCGCCTTATTGGTATCTGCAATGACCTCACAGGTATCATAGACCATATTGGCAATATCAACCTGAAGACGTTCACCTTGAAGCGCATGACGCCTTCTTTTGTAAACCACTTCACGCTGGGCATTCATCACATCATCATACTCCAACAAACGCTTACGCACACCAAAGTTGTTTTCCTCCACTTTTTTCTGGGCACGCTCGATGGATTTTGTCATCATTGAATGTTGAATGACCTCACCTTCTTCAAGCCCCATTTTATCCATCATTTTGGCCACTCTATCAGAACCGAACAAGCGCATCAGATTATCTTCAAGTGAAACATAGAATTGTGAACTACCGGGATCACCTTGACGGCCCGATCGACCACGTAACTGTCTATCGACACGACGTGAATCATGCCGTTCTGTGCCCACAATCGCCAATCCGCCGGCATCTTTCACCTCTTTTGAAAGTTTGATATCCGTACCACGACCCGCCATGTTTGTTGCAATGGTCACAATACCTGATTTACCCGCTTCTGCAACAACATCTGCTTCTTTTTTGTGCAATTTCGCGTTTAGAACATTATGCGGCACTTTGCGAATGTTCAACATTCGCGATAAAAGTTCTGAAATTTCAACCGAGGTCGTACCGATCAGAACCGGTCTTCCAGCAGCCGAGAGTTTGGTCACTTCATCAATGATGGCATTGTATTTCTCGCGCTTGGTTTTATAGATCAAATCATGACGATCATCTCGTGCTATAGGACGGTTGGTCGGAATTTCAACTACATCCAACTTATATATTTCCCAGAATTCGCCTGCTTCCGTGACCGCAGTACCGGTCATACCCGACAGTTTGCCGTACATTCTGAAATAATTCTGTAAGGTAACGGTGGCAAAAGTTTGGGTCAAGGCTTCAATTTTCACATTCTCTTTTGCTTCAATCGCCTGATGCAACCCATCTGAATATCTGCGGCCATCCATAATACGGCCTGTTTGTTCATCAACGATCATGACCTTGTTGTCCATTACCACATACTCCACATCTTTTTCGAATAAGGTATAGGCTTTCAACAATTGGCTCATGGTATGAATGCGCTCACTTTTAACCGTGAAATCTTTGAAGAGTTGCTCTTTCAATTCTGCCTCTTTTTCAATTTCGAGACCTTGATTTTCTATTGCGGCAATTTCACTGCCGATATCAGGCATAATAAAGAAATCTTTGTCTTCAATACCCGAAATGTATTCCACGCCTTTATCGGTAAGTTCAATTTGATTGTTTTTTTCCTCGATGACAAAAAGAAGATCTTCATCAACCACCGGCATCTCACGATTGTTGTCTTGCATATAGAAGTTTTCAGTCTTCTGCAACAATTGTTTTATGCCCTCTTCGCTTAAAAATTTGATTAGTGGTTTATTCTTTGGTAGGCCTCTGTGCACACGCAACAATAAAAATCCCCCTTCTTTGGTATCGCCAGCGGCGATCAATTTTTTCGCTTCCGCCAAAACGCCAGTTAAATGTTGGCGTTGCTTTTGAACAATATCAGCGATTTTTGGTTTCAATTCATTGAATTCGTGGCGATCCCCCTCGGGCACGGGACCCGAAATAATCAATGGCGTACGCGCATCATCCACCAAAACAGAATCGACCTCATCAACAATGGAATAGTTATGTGGTCTTTGCACCAAGTCTTTTGGTGTATGGGCCATATTATCCCTTAGGTAGTCAAAACCAAATTCATTGTTGGTACCATAGGTAATATCGGCGTTGTAGGCAGCACGGCGTCCATCAGAATTGGGTTTGTGATGGTCTATACAGTCTACTGAAAGTCCGTGAAATTCAAAAATAGGTGCCATCCAAGCACTGTCACGTTTGGCCAGATAGTCATTGACCGTAACCAAATGTGCACCATTACCAGTCAAGGCATTCAGATACAATGGTAAGGTGGCCACAAGGGTTTTACCCTCACCCGTCTGCATTTCGGCAATTTTGCCTTGATGCAACGCAATACCACCTATGAGCTGTACATCATAGTGGATCATATCCCACGTGACCTGCTTTCCAGCAGCATCCCAAGAGTTGCTCCAATCTGCGTTCGAACCATTTAAAGTCACATAATCTTTGGTGCCAGAAAGTTCACGATCGTATTCTGAGGCGTGTACCGAAATAGTACTATGGTTAACAAAACGCTTGGCAGTTTCCTTGACCACGGCAAAGGCCTCAGGTAAAATCTCATTTAGAGTATTCTCAGATATTTTGTAACCCTCTTCTTTGAGACTATCAATTTTCGCGTAAATATCTTCGTTCTTGTCAATGTCTTTTGAAGTTTTAACCTCGGCCTCCAATTCAGCGATTTGGTCGTCGATGCTCTTTCGGTCTTCCTTTATTCTCGCTTTGAATTCCAATGTTTTATTGCGAAGTTCATCGTGGCTCAAGCCTTCCAGAGCAGCTTCAAAAGATTTGATTTTATCCACTAAAGGTTGCAGGGCTTTGACATCTTTTTGGGATTTGTCTCCTACAAATACCTTCAGTACTGAATTTATAAAACTCATATTCTTGTTTTAATTTGGTAACCAATGCAGCTCCACTATAGTATTCTCTGCTGCATTTCAAGTTGTCTTGGTACAGAACAAAAGGCGTTCCAGTTTGAATTTTGCTGAAAAAGGAGCATTTAGCTGACAAAATTACCGAGAAATCGCCTTGATTTCCTTTCCTACTGCGAATTTAGCATTTTGTCCTCGAATTTCTTCTCAATAGGAAAGCTATTCAAATAAAAAAAAGCCTCGAAAGAGGCTTTTTTAAATTCCATTACAGTAACTGCTATTAATATTCATCCTCGTTCCAGAGGTAATCTTCTTCTGTGGGATAGTCTGGCCAAATCTCTTCGATCGATTCGTAGATCTCGCCACCTTCTTCTTCCATTGATTGGAGGTTTTCAACCACCTCCAATGGAGCTCCTGTTCGAATTGAATAATCAATCAATTCGTCTTTCGTAGCGGGCCATGGCGCATCACTTAAGTAGGATGCCAATTCTAATGTCCAATACATGGTAATAGTTTGATTTTAAATTTTTTGCAAAAGTAATTTTTAAAACGAAATAGCCAAGAATTTTGGAAGGTTTTTAAAATTATTTTTGCGTTGATAACTTACTAACGAAGAAATTTTGGATTTATTAGTCCTTTTTTTCAGGAATCCATTTTATCTCTTCAACTCGCAAATCAGATGACAATTTTCGTGCCAATACGAAAAGATAATCTGAAAGGCGGTTGAGGTACTGAAGCACAGAAGTATCCACAGCTTCTTTTTCATTCAAAAGGGAAGTCATTCTTTCCGCCCTTCTGCAAATGGTTCTAGCGATATGACAATATGACACCGTGGTATGCCCACCGGGAAGAATAAAATGGGTCATGGGTTGAAGTTCGGCATCCATGGCGTCCATTTTTTTCTCTAAAAAAGTACTATCAGCATCATTGATTTTAGGAATGTTCAAACGCTCTTTACCACTTTTCAAAACGGCCTTTTGGGGGTCGGTGGCCAAAATGGCACCGACCGTAAAAAGTTTCTCTTGAATTTTTTCCAGTGTTTTTTTTAAATCGGAATCAATTTCTTGGTCACGAATCAGGCCTAACCACGAATTGAGCTCATCAACAGTTCCGTAACTTTCAATTCTGATATGATGTTTGGCCACCCGGGTACCACCAAATAAGCCTGTGGTGCCTTTATCGCCTGTTTTTGTGTATATTTTCATTTTTTAGTTTGTAGTGTGTAGACCGATTTTTGGGAAATGGAAGGGATAATGGGAAATCATAGGGTCAACTGTGGCCCGCATCTCAATTGTTTTTTTAGATTTCTGAATTTTCCATGGGCTACTGACCACCGTCTCATTATTCTTTTTTCTTCCGCTCATAGTCCCCCATGAATTTCCGGGATTTTCGTGCTTTTGATTTGCCCTTGTTCATTAAATTCATGGCTATGTACACAGCTAATAATCCACCGACAATAAGATACCAAGTGTTGTTACTCATAATTCAAAGAGTTGCATTTAAAATTAATAGATTAAATCCGGATTATAAAATGCTGTTTGACCTGTTCTTTTCTGAAAAAGAGAAGTCCACAATGGAAAAAATCAATACTCACGCTGAAATCGTTAGTGGTGCAGAGCGATTTCCATAGTTCATTGCTTGATTTGTTTGTATGAATTTGATCGATCATGATGACCGTATCATTATGCGTTTTTGCTTTGTTTAATTTGGAAATTTGGTTTGTATTCTCCATATAAATCAGGTCAAAAGGAGGGTTTTGCTTTGTTTTCAACTTAAAATCGGTTGTGAGTTGATTTTGTAGTTTCTCGTCATCTTCCAGAACCTGAATGGACTTCACATTGAAATAAGGAATGCTTTTGTAGAGCACGTTCAAGCTTTTCGAAGTTTTTATTTTCGGTTTTTTGTACAAACCTTTTGTCAAGAAATCATAAACAAAAGGGGAGTGGACGCCGTGCTGGTTTGTCGCTTTTAGGAGGTGTTTTAGGTATGCTAAGTAGTAGTGCATTTTATGATTTAGCAACAATTTGAATCTTGGTTTGAACCCCTTCCGACCCCAGCTTTCAGCTCGGCCCACCTTCCCCTTTCTGGGGAAGGAGCTTTTTCATTTTTTATTAGTTTTATTTTCCATCCTAGTAAAAGTTCTCCCTCTTTTGGGGAGCTAGGGGGGCTCTATTCCATCATTGCCGAAAGCTCAAACCAGCGTTCTGTTTTTGTTTCTATACCTTCAATAATGATTTTTAATTCTTGCGATAGTTCTGTGATTTGATCGGCGCTGAGATCATCGGTTGTGAAAACTTGTTCTATCTCCCCTTTTTTGAATTCCAGTTTTTGAATTTCTTTTTCAAGATTTTTATATTCTTTCTGTTCCAAATAGGAAAGACGATTCCCTTTTTCAGGCGCTTTCCAAGTGTTTTTAGTTTTGTGCTCCGCTTTGGTTTTTTCCTTTTGTTCTCTTGCCTCGATTACAGCACTATCTTCATAAGCCCTAAAATCTGAGTAGTTGCCCGGAAAGTCTTCTATCACTCCGTTCCCCCTGAAAACAAATAAATGATCCACGATTTTATCCATAAAATAACGGTCATGTGAAACGACGATCAAACATCCAGGAAAATCCAACAAGAAACTTTCAAGCACGTTCAAGGTCACAATATCAAGATCGTTGGTTGGTTCATCCAATATCAAGAAATTCGGATTCTGAATCAGCACCGTACATAAATACAGCCGTTTTCGCTCGCCACCGCTTAGTTTTTCAACAAAGTCATATTGTTTTTTGCGATTGAAAAGAAAACGCTCCAATAATTGCTGGGCTGAAATCTGTCGCCCTTTTTGAAGCGGAATGTAATCTCCGAATTCGCGAATGACATCAATTACTTTTTGACCTTCTTTGATGGTAATTCCCTTTTGGGTATAGTACCCGAATTTTATGGTATCGCCTACCACTACCTTTCCTGCATCAGGTTGGTCGGTACCTGTGATGATATTCAAGAAGGTGGACTTTCCCGTCCCATTTTTTCCAATAATGCCGATGCGTTCGCCTCTTAAAAAAGTGTATTCAAACTGATTCAAAATGGGTTTGTCAGGAAAGGACTTACTGATTTTATGAAGCTCAAGAATTTTGCTTCCCATGCGCTCCATATTGATTTCCAATTCCACCTCATGATTTTTTCTACGCTTATTGGCCCTTTCTTTAATGACCTTAAAATCACTGATTCTAGATTTTGATTTAGTGGTTCGCGCTTTGGGCTGGCGGCGCATCCAGGCAAGCTCTTTTTTAAACAAACGTTTGGTTTTATGCGCCTCAACTGCCTCTTGTTCTATACGGGCTTCCTTCTTTTCAAGGTAATATGAATAATTGCCTTTATAGGTATACAACTGACCATTTTCAAGCTCAATAATTTCATTGCAAACCCTTTCTAAAAAAAAGCGATCATGGGTAACCATGAAAAGGGTAATGTTCTCTTTGGCAAAAAATTGCTCGAGCCATTCGATCATTTCCAAATCCAAGTGGTTGGTGGGTTCATCCAAAATGAGTAATTCAGGCCGGTTGATCAGAGCATTGGCCAAGGCCAAACGTTTCTTTTGTCCGCCTGAAAGTTGGCCGACTTTGACGTTTAAGTCTTCTAATTTTAATTTGAAGAGAATTTGTTTGTACTGGGTTTCAAAGTCCCAAGCACCAAAGCGCTCCATGGCATCAAAAGCAGCTTGATAGGCATCTACATCATCAGGTTTTTCAAGGGCTTTTTCGTATTGCAAAATAATCTTCAAGACCTCATTCTCAGAAGCGAAAATAGTTTCTTCAATGGTCAGGTCATTGTTCATTTTGGGTTCTTGTTCTAAAAAGGAGACCCGAATATCTTTTCTGTAATTGACTTGGCCACTATCAGGAGTATCAACACCTGATAACATTTTTAAGATGGATGTTTTTCCTGTACCATTTTTGGCAATGAAGGCTATTTTCTGGTCTTTGTTGACACCGAAGGAAATATTCTTGAATAACTCAACCTCGCCAAAGGATTTTGATATGTTTTCTACAGAAAGTAGGTTCATTTTTTGATTTAGGCTTGCTGGTTTATTTGATTAGTGGTTGTTTTGATCGCTTTATCAAAAACAGATATCTGATAATTAAGGCTGCGAGAATCAACAAAATTAAAGGTGAGAAAATTTGAATTTTGAATACCCACAAAAGCAATAAAGCGGCAATGCCCCCAAGTAAAACTTTCAAGTATTTGTGGAGCCATTTCGGGATTTTTTTATTTAGAAGGAAAAATGCAATAATTAAATTCGGTGCAACGGCCCATAGTATATTGAAGTTCATTTTTGTAGACGTATGATTGGTGGCAAACCACAGAAAACAGATGATCAATCCGGCCACCCCGCTAACAAAGAACAAAAGAAAATCGAGCCATTTTGAACGTTTTTTCTTTTTGAAATCAAGAAAAGTAACCAAGGCCACCAGTAACAATAAAATTGAAAGCGTGACTGCAGGAGTGGTCAATATTGATTTTGAAGTATCGGTTGGCTTGACATCCAAAAGGAGCTTTTTTTCATCGCATAGGGGTTTTCCGTTGATGGAGGTATGTTCAAATTGAGCACTTACATATTCGGGTAAAAATTGGTGTTCCCAAGGGGTGGCCTTACGGTCGATAACAGCACCCAAGGCCAAATCAATGCCAAAAGCAGACCAAGAATTGGTGTCTAAAGTCTCATGGATCAATTGCCTGAAGGTGGATTCCTTTTTAATATAGGTGTCATCAAAAGACAAACTTTCGCCGAAAGTGAATTTCAATACCTCAGGAATTTTAGTGGCGCAATTATCAAACAGAAAATCATATTTATAACTCCTGTTTTCAGGGCGATAATTATTCCTTAAGTAATTATATAGCGTTTCTTTTTCGGCTTGGGTCAAATTCAATTCTTGTTCATGAACCGTTCTATTTTCGATTTTATAGCCTTCAACAAAATCATTGAATCGATGTCCGGTCATGTTATAATCGAGCTTCCCCGTAGTGAACTTATAATAGAAATTGGGGTCATTGAAATCAAAACCGCCATACCCAAAAACAATATCCGAGCCATCTTCAAGTCCCTGAATGCGTATGGCTGAATGCCCGAATTTGGAGTGCAGTTCATCAGCATTTCCCACGGTTAGCAAACTCATTTTTGTATTGGATGATATCTCAGGTAGCTGTGCATGACTGATCGAAACCGCAAAATAAAGTAGAAGTAAAAAAGTCTTTTGGAATTTCATTGCGGTTAAGGGTCTAAACTTTGACAAATATCTGAATAAATTAAGTAGCAAACCGAAACCACAAAAATTGTCTTATTTTTAAGCGTTCGATTAAAAAACCAACCGTAATGAAGCGCCATATACCCAATCTAATTACTCTTTTGAATGTTTTATGCGGATGTGTGGCCACCATTTTTGCGGTATTGAACCAATTAGAGTACGCTGCGTTTTTTGTTTTTCTTGGTATTATTTGTGATTTCTTTGATGGTCTGGCAGCAAGAATGCTTGATGTGAGAAGTGAGTTGGGTTTACAATTGGATTCCTTGGCCGATGTAATTACCAGTGGTTTGGTGCCAGGGGTGGTAATGTTTCAACTTTTGGCGATGTCAATAAAAGGTGGCTGGAATGTTTCCCTGCCAAATACGGAATCAGGATTGGCTCTTTTCTCCAACTGGGATGGCAATACCGTACTACCTTTCTTTGGTTTCTTGATTACCATGGCATCAGCTTATCGCTTGGCAAAGTTCAATATTGATGAAAACCAGGCGAGTTCCTTTATTGGTTTGCCAACACCGGCAAATGCACTTTTGATTCTTTCACTGCCATTGATCATGATGTACCATGCTGAAGCAGGTTTGAATGATTTGTTGATGAATCAATGGTTTTTGATTGGTATGACCATTTTGAGTGCTTTTTTATTGAATTCAAAAATTGAACTCTTCGCTTTAAAATTCAAGAATTGGTCTTTTAAAGACAATGCCTTACGCTATATTTTCATCATTGTGAGTATTGTGCTGCTGATAACCCTTCGATTTTTAGCAGTGCCTGTTATTATTGCTTTTTATATTTTGAGTTC
>CAYSPL010000015.1:0-32471 GCA_964432915.1 uncultured Maribacter sp. | reverse complement strand
CTAATTGCACTAAAAATCAAGCTTCTTTTTTCGTAGTTCAAAATTTTGACCCAGATATACTTTTCGCACCATTTCATCTGCTGCCAAATCTTCTGGGTGGCCTGATTTCAGTATACCTCCTTCAAACATCAAATACGATCGTTCGGTAATGGCCAATGTTTCTTGCACATTGTGATCGGTAATGAGAATACCGATGTTTTTATTTTTGAGCTGCGCCACAATGCGTTGTATGTCTTCGACCGCCACGGGATCAACACCTGCAAAGGGTTCGTCCAACAAAATAAATTTGGGGTCTGTGGCCAAAGCTCTTGCAATTTCGGTTCGGCGTCTTTCCCCACCAGAAAGTAAATCTCCCCTGTTTTTACGAATATGACCGAGTCCGAATTCCTCAATGAGCGATTCCATTTTCATTTCTTGCTCTTTCTTGCTCAATTTGGTCAGTTGCAATACACTGAGAATATTCTCTTCAATACTCAATTTTCTGAATACAGAAGCTTCTTGTGCCAAATACCCGATACCGTTTTGGGCTCTTTTGTACATCGGAAATTTCGTGATTTCCATGTCGTCTAAAAATATTTTTCCTCCGTTGGGTTTCACAAGACCCACAATCATATAAAACGAGGTGGTTTTTCCGGCACCATTGGGCCCCAACAACCCTACAATTTCTCCTTGATTCACTTCCAGAGAAATGCCCTTAACCACTTTTCGGCCACGGTAGGCCTTCATTATATTTTCTGCTCTGAGCTTCATTGATTCAAATCTAAAACATATAAATTTCGTTTTAGAACTAATGCTTTATTATTTAACTTTTTTTGGCACGTTGGGCAGCAAGTTTGGCCTCTTTTTTCTTTTCGCTTTTCAACACCCGTTTTGAAATGAAAATACTGATTTGGTACAAGATCAAAATTGGAAGCGCCACCACAACCTGACTTGCAATGTCAGGGGGCGTTATAACAGCGGCCAGTATCAGGACAACGACCAATGATATTTTTCTGTATTTTTTTAATATTTCAGGGGTTACTAGCCCAACTTTGGTTAAAAAGTACACGATAATGGGCAATTCAAAAATGAGTCCGCATGCGATTACCGATGTTCTTACCGTTGATACATAGCTCGCCAAATCAAATTCATTGGTCACTTCATTGCTCACTTGATAAGTTCCTAAAAAGTTAATGGATAGGGGCGCCACCACATAATACCCAAATAAGGCCCCTAAAAAGAACAGAAGCGAAGCAGAAAAAATGAATCCTTTTGAATATTTTCGTTCGTTTGCATGAAGTCCGGGACTGATAAATTTCCACATTTCGTATAACACATAGGGGAAACCCACAATGAAACCGGCCCAAATAGAGGTCCAGATATGTGCAGAGAACTGACCTGCCATTAATCTACTCTGTATGGTAAAGGGCAATTCATCAGCACAGAAATCAGAATCAATACCTAAGAAGGTGCCTATTTTACAGAAAAGACGGTAGGTTGGGAAGTCCATTTTCTTAGGGCCAAAAAGTACGGTATCGAAAATGAAATCCTTCATTAAGAAAGCCACACTGCCAATAATCAGTATGGCGGCGGTAGAACGAATCAAATGCCATCTTAGTTCTTCTAGATGGTCTAAAAAAGACATTTCATCCGGCGATGTATCAGACTTCTTGGCCATTACAAAATACCTTCATTGATTAAGTTGTGCAGGTGCACAATACCTTGATAGTTGTTTCCATCGACTGCAAGCAGCTGTGAAATTCCTTTTTTCTGCATTTGTTCCAAAGCTTTTATCGCCAATTCATCACTGGCAATGGTCTGCGGATTCGGAGTCATAATGTCTTTGGCGGTCAGTCCATTGATATTTTCATACTTGTTGAGCATTCTTCGAATATCACCATCTGTGACAACCCCGACAATAGTATCATTTTCAATAACGGCGGTAACGCCGAGCATACGCTCTGAAATTTCAACAATAACTTTTTTGACATCGGTATTGACATCAACCTGTGGTTTTTGATTGTTTTTGACAATATCCGCGACACTTAGATACAAGCGCTTGCCCAGTGACCCGCCGGGGTGGTATTTTGCAAAGTCATCACTACTGAACCCCCTTAATTCAAGTAGGCAAATCGCCAAAGCATCGCCCATGACCATTTGGACAGTGGTACTTGTGGTTGGCGCCAGATTATTTGGGCAGGCTTCTTTTTCTATAAAAGTATTGAGCACATAGTCGGCTTCCCTACCTAAGAAGGAATCAGGGTTTCCGGTCATTCCAATGAGTTTGTTGCCGCCCTTTTTGATCAAGGGCACCAGCATTTTTATTTCGGGGGTGCTTCCGCTTTTAGAGATGCAAATGACCACATCATTTTCTTGAATGGTGCCCAAATCACCATGAATGGCATCCGCAGCATGCATGAAAATTGCAGGCGTACCCGTCGAATTCATGGTGGCCACTATTTTTGATGCAATGATGGCACTTTTACCAATGCCCGATACAACTACTCTTCCGTTTGATTTGTAAACACAATCCACCGCTTGCTCAAATCCGTCATCGATCAATGAGGATAAATTGAGAATCGCCTCGGCTTCCTTTTTAATGGTTGATTTAGCTAGATTGAGTATCTGCTTGGTATCTTTCAAGGTATAAATTCGATTATTGATGGTATTCCTAAAAGAATGTTTTATCTTTAAGAATACAAATTTACGCAAACTTCAATTGATGTGATTTTTTAACATTTATGGCTCGAATTTTTGGTAAAAGAGTTTGAAAATCCGTATCTTAAATAAGAGTATTTCTTTTACACCCCCGATGAAAAAGTATTAGATGAAAAAACATGGTTCGGCATTGACTGATATGGATTTGAATGCCTCATTAAAAAAACACTTCGGATTTTCAAAATTCAAAGGACTTCAAGAAGAAGTGATCAAGAATGTATTGGAAGGTAACAACTGCTTTGTGGTCATGCCCACGGGTGGTGGCAAATCATTGTGTTACCAGTTGCCTGCGTTAATGCAAGAAGGCACCGCGATAGTGGTATCGCCCCTTATCGCATTGATGAAAAACCAGGTTGATGCCATTCGTGGTATTTCTTCAGACCACGGTATTGCACATGTTTTAAATTCTTCTTTGAATAAATCACAAGTAAAGCAGGTCAAACAAGATATCACTGATGGCATCACCAAGTTACTTTATGTGGCACCTGAGTCGTTGACCAAAGATGAATATGTCGATTTTCTGAAATCCTCTAAAATCAGTTTTGTTGCTGTTGATGAAGCCCATTGTATTTCAGAATGGGGTCATGATTTTAGGCCTGAGTATCGAAATTTAAAGTCGATTGTCAACCGTTTAGGGCAAGATATTCGGATTATCGGATTGACCGCCACGGCAACTCCTAAGGTACAAGAGGACATCATCAAGAATTTAGGAATCACTGATGCCAAAACCTTTAAGGCATCCTTCAATAGACCGAACTTATTTTATGAGGTGCGAACAAAAACCAAAGATGTTGATGCCGACATCATTCGTTTTGTAAAGAAAAACAGTGGTAAATCAGGTATTGTCTACTGTCTGAGTAGAAAACGGGTTGAGGAGCTCGCCCAGGTACTTCAGGTAAACGGTATCAGTGCAGTGCCTTATCATGCGGGCTTCGATGCGAAAACAAGATCTAAGTATCAAGATATGTTCTTGATGGAAGATGTTGATGTTGTTGTGGCCACCATAGCATTCGGTATGGGTATTGATAAACCTGATGTGCGTTTTGTGATCCATCATGACATACCCAAAAGTATCGAAAGCTATTATCAAGAAACGGGTCGCGCCGGAAGAGATGATGGCGAGGGCCATTGTCTTGCCTTTTATTCTCATAAAGATATTGAAAAGCTCGAAAAGTTCATGTCAAATAAACCTGTTGCTGAGCGAGAGGTGGGCGATGCACTTTTGCAGGAGGTTGTGGCCTATGCTGAAACTTCGATGTCACGTAGAAAATTCATGTTGCATTATTTCGGGGAAGAATTTGATGAGGTCAATGGCGATGGTGCTGATATGGATGACAATATGCGCAACCCCAAACCCAAAGAGGAAGCACAGGAAAATGTGGTCAAATTGTTGAAAGTCATTCAAGGTTCTGCTGAAAAATTCAAGACCAAAGAAATCGTCAAGGCGCTCAGAGGTAAAACCAATGCCTTGATTATTTCGTATAAAACAAATGAGAAACCCTTATTTGCCATAGGTGCTGATAGAGATAAGGGCTATTGGATGGCTTTGGTGCGCCAAGCATTGGTCGCGGGCCTGATAAAAAAAGAAATTGAACAGTACGGAATCTTAAAGGTCACCGAAGCGGGGATTGCATTTATGAAGACACCACGATCTTTTATGATGACCTTGGATCATGATTACGAAAAGAGCAATGACCCCATTGCCAGTCAGGGTAAATCCGGTGCGGTTGATGATAGGTTATTGAAGCAATTGAAAGGCCTAAGAAAAAGTCAAGCTGATAAGTTAAAGGTACCACCATTTGTTGTTTTTCAAGACCCTTCACTTGAAGACATGGCCATGAAATACCCCATAAACCTTAACGAATTGATCAATATTAATGGGGTAGGAGAAGGTAAGGCCAAAAAGTACGGACAACCTTTCGTTGAGTTTATTTCAACTTATGTGGAGGAAAACGACATTTTAAGACCAGATGATTTGGTGGTCAAAAGTACAGGGGCCAAGTCAGGATTGAAGCTTTATATCATTCAAAATGTCGATCGCAAACTACCACTACCTGATATCGCTTCTGCCAAAGGCCTTGAACAGTCCGAACTGATCAAAGAAATGGAGCAAATTGTTTTCAGTGGTACCAAATTGAACATCAATTACTGGGTTGATGAGGTTTTGGATGAAGATCAGCAAGAGGAAATTCACGAATATTTCTTGGAGGCCGAAAGCGATCGAATTCAAGCGGCATTAGATGAATTTGATGGCGATTATGATGATGATGAACTTCGTCTCTACCGTCTCAAATTTATCAGTGAAGTGGCCAATTAATACAATAAATTGTTGAATTTCCGAACTACTTGTCCATTTCGAACATTAGGGAACTGAATTTATCTCTGTGGATTTCGCCCTTCTCAATTGCCGCTGTATTTTTTTGATGGCCGTTTCTATTGACTTCTCAGGTTCTATGATATTGTACTCTCCCCAAAAATCAGGATCTGCAAAACCCAAAGCTTCATCATTCAATATAATTGACGCTTTCATACGCTCTTTGGCCTTTGGTAGTTTGCTGGTCAAATTCTTTTCCCAGTCGGTAACGGCCATTTCACAGGCCATGCTGTAAATTGAGTTAAATAGTTTCTTGTCCCAGTTGATTTTGAATTGCAATAAGACATTACTGTAGCCATAATACCATTTTCCATCTTTTTCTCGATAATCGACCCTGTAGGCCACTTCAGTTGGCCAAACGCGTGCATTTTTGGGTTTTTTGCGCACAAATAAGCTAGCGGCCTTTTCCTTATCAACGATATTCAATGCGTAGATGGCGCTGGTTAATATTTTATTCTCTCCGTCAATATATAACTTGCCCTTGTAAAGTGGCTCTGCAATATCATCACGTTGAACAAAATCAATGATGTAGATGAGTTTATCATTGACACGTGTTGAACGGTCAAAACTAAATACGTAATTATCAATGGAACTATCTGTAAAAATGTACTCTGGGTATTTCATGATATCGACAAAAAGAGCATTGAAAGGACCTCCTTGCAGTTTTAAGGCAACCGTGTCTAATTTACTGTAATCGGTACTTTTACGAGCTTTGTACAGTTGAACGGCATCCCTGCGGCCAGAGGAATAAGGCGCTTTATAGATATTTACCACGGCCTCTGATAAAGAAACATTCTTTTTTCTCTTTTTAATGGTCTCACGATAAAAGGCGGTCATCAAGGTGGGGTCCTCAAAATAATTCTCGCCCTTTTTTTGTAATGTTTCCTTAACCAAATTCGAGGCGTTTTTTGGTACACTCAAATCAATACCACTTAACTCGGTAACGGAAACATTGAGCTCGATACGGTTCTTGTCTTTGGCCAATTGCGCTATCGAGATGAACCTTGTTTTGTAGCCAAGAAATGAGACAGCTATATTTCTTTCAAGCATATCAGCAGGTACCTTTAGCAAAAATTCACCTTCGGTATTGGTCACCGTGCTGATATTTGAACCTTCAATTGTCAAGGTGGCAAAAACCAGCGGTTTGCCCGTTTGTCCATCAACAACATCACCTGAATATTTATCAAAAGATTGTGCCTCGGTTGTTGTTTCTTGAAAAAAGGCATTCGCCTTTGAAACATTTCCTATTACGAAGAGAATAAGTATAAGAGGCAGTACCCTAAACAATTTTCCTGTGGATTTTATTTTATTTCCCATAACGATTGTTTTATGATGAATTAGCAAGTTCTTTTCCCTAAGTTAATTATTTTTAGCTGTTTAATGTGTTAAAATTCATCATGTGTTTTTGAGGAAGTGGCTACCAAACGTCTTATTTCGGTCAATTCAGCTTTGCTCAAATCACGCCACTTACCCACAGGAACGTCTAAATTAACGTTCATGATTCTAATTCTTTTAAGCCTTTTAACCCGGTAATCAAGATACTCGCACATGCGCCTGATCTGCCTATTCAGACCTTGGGTCAAAATTATTTTGAATTGATACGCATCAACTTTTTCCACCTTGCATTTGCGCGTAATAGTGTCTAAAATGGGAACTCCATTTCGCATGTTTTCAAGAAACTGAGGCGTAATTGGTTTATTGACTTTGACCAAGTATTCTTTTTCATGATGATTTCTGGCGCGTAATATCTTATTTACGATATCTCCATCATTGGTCATGAAAATCAATCCTTCACTGGGTTTATCCAATCTGCCAATGGGGAAAATACGTTTTGGGTAATTGATAAAATCTATGATGTTGTCTTTTTCAACTCTGGTATCAGTTGTACAAACTATGCCCACAGGTTTGTTGAATGCCAAATAGACATGGTCAGTTTTTGTTTTGGTAACACGTTCTCCGTCAACACGAACTTCGTCCCCCTCAACAACCTTAGTGCCCATTTCGGGCAGGTTGCCATTGATGGTTACACGACCTTGCTCCACCAGTTTATCGGCGGCCCTGCGTGAGCAAAAGCCCACCTCACTAAGGTATTTATTGATGCGGGTTTTTTTGGTTTCTTCCACAGCTTATTTTTGATACGCCCAAATTTAGCAGATCGAGAACTGCCATGACCATTATAAACTATCAAATTCGATAAAATCATATTGGGGCGACGCTTCAAAGAACCATCTGAATTACGACAAGGTGTTGACTTCCTCTTATTCAGAAATCACATATTCACGAAAATATGGCCTGCTTGCGTAATTTCAGTCAAATCAACATCGCGTTCATTCAGAAGAATTCCGTTTTCGAGATAGGCCTTAAGGTGGGCCAACCAGAACTTCCATCCGCAACTGCAACCGTTGTAAATGTCCATTTTCGTTTTTTCATCTGTGAGCATGTCATATTGAAGCAGGGTCAACAGCACATTGCCATTGCTTTGTTGCAGTTTCACTGACACTTTACAAATATCATCTGCAAATGAAAACTCGATGCAGTCTTTGCCATTGGCTTTAAGAATGGTTCCTTCTTCCTTTCCATTCCAATTGTGCCATTTCCAAACATAGCTATCACCTGCTTCTATATACCCTTTGGCATCTCTCTGTTTACCACTTACTTTGTATTCAGCATTGCTTAAAAACCACGATTCAATACCCTCTTTGGTCGCCCAGCACCAATATAATTTTTCAAGCGGCGCTTTGATGTATATGTCTTTTGGTAAAAGCATCAAAAGTCATTTGGATCGATTTTAGTTGTTTCGTTTCAGTTCGTGGGCATAGAGTAGTCTGCCAAGTTCTGCTAAAAAGGGAATTCCCACGTCATCATACTCATAATTATCATCATTGAAAACGCCATCTTTATTGACCAAAATGGTCGCTGTGAGCATGAATTCGACATTATTTTTGGTATCTACAATGTACGCGCAATCAGTCAGGGTGCCATAGGCAAAACCCACCTTGTTATAAATTTTTATGTTTTCAGGAATATCTTCTCGAGTATCGCCAAACATAAAAAACTTACAATAGCCATCATAGTACTCATTGGGGTCATAGCCCACCTCTTTGGGCACCGTGTGCATGCTCTTTAACAAATGTGCACTTTGATCTCCACTTAGGTTGAATTGCTCCCCTTTTTTATAGTTCTCAGGAAAAATGATTCGCTTTAAAACCTCATGTTGTGATGAAATGGGATAATAATTTTTCAAGGCAAAATCAAAAGGTTCATCGATCAACTCACCATCACTATAAAAACCAATTCCCTTTTTGATGCCATCCAAGAGCAAAGGCTCAGGAAATGTATTGATGGTTGTGGCATAGGTCGAGGTGGTACTATCATTCAGATAAACGATCAGGGGTTTGGTCGCCATATCTTCGGTATGGTAACCCAACCGATGGGCAAGCCTGAAATTTTCTATGCCTTTCGATTTTAATCTGGCATTGATGGCATCTTGCCCCAAAAATTCCACCAATCGGTTATTCGCTTGGTTGTCACTAACAGCGAATATTTCTGATATCGCTTTTCTAAATGTGGTTTCCACCGAATCTCCTTCCACATAAAACCGTGTATCCATAGTAAGTGAATCCACTTTGTTCAGCTCCTCTAGAGCTAAAACCGCAGTAGGAAATTTTACCGTACTCGCTGGGTAGAAATAGTCGGATTCATCAAGTTGAAATTCGTGATCCGTAAAGACTATACCATCATCTTTTCGATTTATTTGACTGAAAATGATTTGAACCTCATGCGCTTCAAGATTGTCCATGACCCTTTTGATATTGTGGTTTTGAGAGGTCAACGCATCTTGCAAAGGGGTTTTGGAAACCTCTTTTTCTTGACATGAAAAACACAATAGTACCACTAGCAGCTTTGTGAAAATAGTTTTCTTCATGGCTTTATTGATTTTCATGCACTTCAGCCCGATGTGGTTTCAGGCTATCGCGTAGTTTTGGAATTTGCACTTCGTCAATGACCATAAAAGCCATACTGTGCATTTCATTGAGGTGTTGATGGCCTGCGGTATTTCCGTTCAGTTTCTCAATCTCAATAAATTCTTTGAGATGTTTCTCATGATGTGCCGCGGTCTTTGCGGCTGCCGGTCCTCTAAAATCCCAAATAAGTTTGATTTTTCTGTTTTGCATGACAATTTTCGGTTAGGATCAGAATCCGTAATAGTACTAATGTAACAAATAATAAAGCTGTGCCAAAAAAGATAGGCACCAAGAAATTCTGATTTGCTTAACCTACTAATATTCTTATTTTTGCGGGATGTTTGATTTGAATTTCAAAATGGCTTTCAGGAGCGTTTTTTTGAGTTTTGGCATGCTCTTCCTTTGGTCATGCGATGGTACCTGGAAAAATAATACTGATGAAAAACCTGTGGCGCGAGTGGGCGATCATTTTCTGTACGAAGAAGATATCGCGCCTTTGTTACGTGAGGGAACTTCGAAAGAAGACAGTATCTCATTTGTGACCAATTACATCAATAATTGGGCTTCTAAAAAATTATTACTCTCAAAGGCCAAGATAAACCTGCCGAAAGAAAAACTTGATGGTTTTGAAGAATTGGTCAACAATTATCGTGAAGATTTATACACTCGGGCTTATAAAGATGCCTTGGCCGAGCAGAGTGATGATTCTTTGGTGACCAAAGCCCAAATGCGCGAATTTTATGAAAGCGAGAAAATGAATTTTCGGTTGAGAGAGCGTTTGGTGAAGATTCGTTTTATACAACTTCCGAAACAGTTTTTAGACAAGCAGTCCGTCAAAAGAAAATTGCGGAATTTCAATAAGACTGACATCGCTTATTTAGATTCCATATCCGTTCAATTCACGAAACTCAGCTTCAATGATTCGATTTGGGTGCCTGTGTCAAGTGTGCTCAAAGAAATACCTGCCTTGACTGCAAAGAACGAGCAGCGGTACTTAAAAAAATCACAATTTTTTGAATTGGAAGATGCTTTCGGGGTATATTTGGCGCATGTTTCAGACGTTTTGAAAGAAAATGACATCGCTCCTCTCTCTTACATAGAACCTACCATCAAACAGGTGCTCTTGAATCGACGAAAGTTGGATTATATTCGAAAATTGGAGACCGAGGTGGTCGATGAAGCTATCAAGGATAAAGAATTTCAAGTTTATGCAAAAGAAGATTAAAAATTTGGTCATTGCTGTTTTAGTAACAGGAAATGCCCTTTTTTCATTCGCACAGGAAAACGAAGCAAGTCAAGATTCCATTGCGAATACTGCTGCCATTGTTCAAGAAGCAATCGTTCCATCGGATACTACCAAGACCTTTGAGAAAATCAAGCTTGACGGAATTTCTGCCGTGATCGGGGATTATGTGATTTTGGAATCGGATATAGAGAAAACCTTGATCGATTTGAGAAACCAAGGCGCCTCAACAGAAGACGTTACCCGTTGCGGACTTTTGGGCAAACTTATGGAAGACCGCCTTTATGCCCACCAAGCAGTTCAAGATAGTATTTTGGTGTCAGATGATGAGGTGAATGCCACAGGCGAGCGCCAATTACAATCTTTGGTGCAACAGATTGGGTCGATGAAGAAAGTTTTGGAGTATTACAAAAAAGAGTCAGAAGCCGATTTCAGGGAAGAATTGTACAAAATCAACAAACTGAGAATGCTATCTGAACGAATGCAGCAAGACATTGTTTCTGAAATAGATGTGACCCCAGAAGAGGTTCGGCAGTTTTTCTTTAGAATACCTGAAGATGAACGCCCCGTTTTCGGTGCCGAAATGGAGATTGCCCAAATAGTGAAGGAACCCAAACCCACCAAAGAGGAGAAGCAAAAAGCCATTGAGAAATTAGAAAGAATCCGTGCAGATATTCTTGACAATGACTCCAGTTTCTCGGTAAAGGCAACTTTGTATTCTGAAGATCCTGGATCAAAGTCAAAAGGAGGTTTGTACACGGGAGTCACAAAAGAAACGGGCTTTGTCAAAGAATTCAAAGATGTGGCTTTTAGTTTGAATGAAGGGGAAGTCTCAGAACCTTTCGAAACCATTTTCGGTTATCATATCATGACGGTTGAAAAAATTAGGGGTCAAGAGCGCGACGTTAGACACCTATTGGTAATTCCGAAGATCTCAGACAAGGCCATGAGTAATCTGAAGACCGAATTGGATAGTATTAGACAACATATTATTGATGGTAAGTACACCTTTGCCGAGGCGGCCTTGAATTTTTCAGATGAAAAGGAAACAAGAAATGATGGTGGTAAACTTCGAAATCCGGTCACACTTGATTCTCGATTTGAGTTGACCAAGATGGATCCATCTTTGTATAATAAAGTCCGAAATCTTAAAGATGATGAAATTTCGTTGCCCACAATCGAAGAAGATCCCAGAGGCGGGGCACCCAAGTACAAATTGTTAAAAGTAACCGGTCGCTTTGACGAGCATGTTGCTGATTTTTCAAAAGACTACACCAAAATTCAGCAATTGGCGAAAACCGAAAAGCAATACAAAGCCATCAAAGAGTGGATGGAAAAACATATAAAAGACACCTATATCACAGTTAATGAAGACAATAAGGATTGTGATTTTGCGAATAACTGGGTAAAGGAATAAATAATATGTCAGACGTCACTGCAGTAGAAAATCTGGTACAAAAACACAAAGCCCTAAAGCAAGAGATTGCAAAGGTGATTGTGGGTCAAAATGATGTTATTGAGCAAATACTATTGGCCATATACACCGGTGGCCATGCTTTGCTGATTGGAGTGCCCGGGCTCGCAAAAACCTTGATGGTCAATACCATTGCCCAAACTTTGGGGTTGGATTTCAAACGAATTCAATTCACGCCAGATCTCATGCCCAGTGATATTTTGGGTAGTGAGGTACTCGATCAAAACAGAAACTTCAAATTCATCAAAGGCCCTATTTTTTCAAATATCATTTTGGCCGATGAAATTAACAGAACCCCTCCAAAGACACAGGCCGCATTGTTGGAAGCCATGCAAGAACGGGCCGTGACCATTGCAGGGCAACAATATAAATTAGAGTTGCCCTATTTTGTTTTGGCCACTCAAAATCCAATCGAGCAAGAAGGTACCTACCCCTTGCCCGAAGCCCAACTAGATCGCTTCATGTTCGCCATAGAGTTGAAGTATCCCTCCGTTGAAGAAGAGATACAAGTGGTCAAATCAACCACCGATGCGAGCACACCAAAAGTAAATGCCTTATTCAATGCAGCAGAAATTCTACAGGTTCAGCAGTTGGTTCGTAGGGTACCTGTACCTGATAAGGTGGTTGAATATGCCGTGAATTTGGTAAATAGCACACGACCTACGTTGGAGTCTGTTTCAGATTTCGTGAAACAATATATCGATTGGGGCGCTGGCCCCAGGGCTTCACAAAACTTGGTTTTAGGTGCCAAGGCCCATGCCCTAATCAACGGTAAATTCTCTCCTGATATTGAAGATGTTCAGGCCGTTGCAATGGGGGTGTTAAGACACCGTATCATAAAAAACTACAAGGCCGAGGCTGAGGGCATTTCAGAAGAGGATATTATAGGCAAACTATTTTAAGTTACTCTCTTTTCTTTATCGATTTTATAAAATCAATGGTTGAGTTTTGCCAAACAGGTAAAACCTATCGTTACCGAACGCAATTATTTTAGTAAACCCACTTATTTGCTTAATTTCGTAGAATTAAGTTAATCCAAAATTTACAATAAATGGCATTTGATATTGATATGATCAAAGGAGTGTATGCTACTATGGCAGAACGAGTTGACAAAGCCCGTGAAATTGTAGGCAAGCCGCTAACACTCGCTGAAAAGATTTTGTACGCACATCTATGGGAGGGAACCCCTTCAAAAGCTTTTACTCGAGGAAAAGATTATGTTGACTTTGCTCCGGATCGTATCGCTTGTCAAGATGCAACAGCCCAAATGGCACTTCTGCAATTCATGCAAGCGGGTAAGAAAAAGGTTGCCGTACCCACAACGGTACATTGTGACCACTTGATACAGGCGAAGAGTGGGGCAGCCGCCGATTTGAAGAGCGCGAACAATACCAGTGCAGAGGTGTTCGATTTTTTGGAATCGGTATCGAACAAATACGGAATAGGTTTCTGGAAACCCGGTGCCGGAATCATACATCAAGTGGTGTTGGAGAATTATGCTTTTCCTGGTGGGATGATGATCGGTACGGATTCACATACTGTTAATGCAGGAGGATTGGGAATGGTGGCCATCGGTGTAGGTGGTGCAGATGCCGTTGACGTAATGGCCGGAATGGCTTGGGAATTGAAGTTTCCTAAACTGATAGGCGTTAAGCTTACCGGAACTATTTCTGGATGGACAGCACCAAAGGATGTTATTTTGAAAGTTGCGGAAATTGTATCGGCAAAAGGCGGTACAGGAGCAATTGTTGAATATTTTGGCCCAGGTGCGCTATCGCTGTCGTGTACAGGTAAGGGAACCATCTGCAACATGGGTGCAGAAATAGGAGCCACTACCTCCACATTTGGCTATGACGAGGCAATGGAGCGCTACTTGCGTGCTACCGAGCGAGCTGAAGTAGCCGATGCCGCCAATGAGATAAAAGAGTATTTGACTGCTGATGCCGAAGTGTATGCAAATCCTGAAAAGTACTTCGACCAGTTAATTGAAATAAATCTATCTGAACTGAACCCGTTGTTGAATGGTCCGTTTACTCCCGATCTTTCGACCGTCGCCGGAAAAGCCATGACCAAAATGGCTACCGAAAATGATTGGCCTTTACAGGTAGAATGGGGCTTGATAGGTTCTTGTACAAACAGTTCTTATGAAGACTTGTCCCGTGCATCCTCAGTTGCACAACAGGCACTGGATCATGGAGTTAAAATGAAGGCAGAATTGGGTATCAATCCAGGTTCAGAACAGGTGCGCTACACGGCAGAGCGTGATGGTATTTTGGATGTCTTTGAAAAATTGGATGCCAAGATATTCACAAACGCCTGTGGCCCTTGCATTGGGCAATGGGCTCGTTATAGCGATCCAAAAAACGCACCCAAAAATAGTATCGTGCACTCGTTCAATAGAAATTTTGCCAAACGGGCAGATGGAAATCCGAATACCCATGCTTTTGTGGCCTCTCCTGAGTTGACTGCTGCGATAGCGATTGCAGGTAGATTGGACTTCAATCCCGCTACGGATACCCTGATAAGTGAAAATGGTGAGGAATTCAAATTTGATGAACCCACAGGTTGGGAATTGCCACCTAAGGGTTTTGAGGTTGAAGATGCAGGCTTTTTGGCACCTGATGAAGATGGTTCAAATGTAGAGGTTATAGTGGCCCCTGATTCAGAGCGTTTGCAATTGTTGGAACCTTTTGTGCCCATTGAAAACAGTGAATTGCAAGAGGTCAAATTATTGATAAAAGCCCATGGAAAATGCACCACTGATCATATTTCAATGGCAGGGCCATGGTTGCGCTATAGAGGTCATTTGGATAATATTTCAAATAACTGTTTGATTGGCGCAGTCAATGCGTTCAATATGAAAACAAATTTTGTAAAGAATCAATTGACAGGGGAATATGGAGGCGTGCCAGATACCCAGCGCGAATACAAAGCCAAAGGAATCAGAACCATTGTCGTTGGCGATCATAACTATGGCGAAGGTTCCTCAAGGGAACATGCAGCCATGGAGCCAAGACATTTGGGGGTAGCTGCTGTTTTGGTAAAATCATTTGCCCGTATACATGAAACAAATTTGAAAAAACAAGGCATGTTGGGTTTGACTTTCGCCAATGAGAGTGATTATGATTTGATTCAAGAAGATGATTCATTCAATTTTGTTGACATTGCCGAATTTGCACCGGGCAAGCCCTTGACCATTGAGGTAACCCATGCTGATGGAAGTACAGATACCATCATGGCGAATCATACCTATAATGATGCGCAAATTGGATGGTACCGAGAAGGTTCTGCACTAAATGTGATTAAAAGAGAAAACGGAGCTTAGCAATAGTTGCTGCGAATAACCTTAAAAAACTCCCCATATTTATCGGGAGTTTTTTAGTTTTGAAGCCAACCTAAATCCTTCTATGAAAAGAAGTACAGTATATACCCTGTTCATCATCATTTTGGTGCTTTCCTTTTTCGTGACACCACTCGGTGATTTCAGTAAAGAACTTTTGAATAAATGGTTTGCCACGGCACCCACGATTATCAGTTCTGAGAACCAAGGTAAAATAGCTACCTATGATTGGAGGCTGAAAAGAGCGGATTGGAGCTTTTTCAATTTTGAAGAAGCCAAAGGTAAGGTGGTATTCATCAATTTCTGGACCACATGGCATCTACCATCAAGGTCACAGCTTGATGACATACAAGCGTTGTATGATCGCTATGGCAATGCTATGAAGTTCTATATCATTACCAACGAAGAGCGTGAATTACCCGAAGAATTGATGGCTAGAAAGGGATATACCTTTCCTATTACCTATGAAATTGTGGGAGACCCCAGCCCGTTGAAAATATTGAAACCTTCAGGATCTTACCTATTGGATAAAAAAGGAAATATTGTAGTGCATCAGACCGCTATTGCTGATTGGGACAATGATAAAGTTTATCAATTGTTAGATACTTTGATAGCCGAATGACTATTGCTTTTTAAAGTATTTAAACGGCACAACCAGCATTCCGAAACATTCCCCGTCTTCCTTGCCTAGGTGTTTGTGATGAATTTTGTGGGCTCTTCGAACACCTTTCGCATATCGGTTATTGGCCTTTTTGAAAATTTTAAAACGTTGGTGAATAAAAATATCATGTACCAAAAAATAAGCGATACCGTAGGCCAAAATTCCAAAGCCCAAAGCCCAGCCGTACCACCATCCGTTAGCACCGGCATAAAAAAGTGACATGCTTACCACCGCATAGAAGATGAAAAACGCATCATTGCGTTCAAACCATGAATCATGGTCTTTGTGATGATGGTCTTTGTGAAGACTCCATAAAAAACCATGCATGATATATTTATGAGTAAACCACGCCATGAATTCCATTAAAGAGAAAGTACCTAAAAAAATGACTATCCAAAGAAAAGTTTTCATTTTATACCAATTGTAGTTTATAGTTTAAATATGACTTGGCCAACAACCCGAATTTTTGATAGTTGGGCACGCGTATTCGGGTGTTTTTAATCTCGATCGAGGGCGTATTTTCCAATTTCATGAGCAACTTATAATAGTATTTATAAGCCGTATAAACGCCAAATTTAGCTTCTGAGGGCAAATTCAGTATACCACGATAGCCTTTTGCGAAATCGTCCTTTATTTCTTGAACAATTTTTTCTTTTGAATTTTCATCAAGTTCGGTCAAGTTCGCATGAGGGAAATAAGCACGATTCAGCTCCTCGAAATCGGATTTCAGATCTCTAAGGAAATTGACCTTTTGAAATGCTGAACCCAGTGACATGGCGGCATCTTTGAGCACTTCATACAACTCAGTGTTGCCTTTGACAAAAACTTTGAGACACATGAGACCCACCACGTCTGCAGAACCATAAATGTATTCTTTGTATTCTTCATCTGTTCTATACGCACTTTTGGTCAGATCCATGCGCATGCTTTTCATAAAAGATGCGACCAGATCATAGGGTATTCCGTATTTGTGATAGGTCTGTTGAAATGAATTCAATATCGGATTTAAACTGATTTCAGTCTTGAGGGAGCGATCTAAATCCTCTTGAAATTGGTTCAACAATTCTTCTTTCGGATATTCATGAAAGGTGTCGACAATTTCATCCGCGAAGCGCACAAAACCATAAATATTGTAAATATCAGACCTAATTGATGAATCAAGCATTTTAGTGGCAAGAGAAAAAGAAGTGCTGTAAGACTCCGTTACGAGCTTACTGCATTCTTTCGAAACTTTGTCAAAAAGTTGTTTCATTTAATTACTTGCTATCAGTTTAGACACCAACTTGCCCGATATCAATGAGGGGGGGACACCGGGTCCGGGTACCGTTAATTGACCTGTAAAATAAAGATTTTTTACCTTTTTACTTTTCAATTTTGGCCTTAAAAAAGCTGTTTGCATCAGTGTATTCGCCATACCATATGCATTTCCTTTGTAGGAATTATACTGTTCGATAAAGTCATTGATACAGAATGATTCTTTAAAAAGAATGTTGTTTTTGATTTCTTGTTTTGTTCTTTTCTCAAAGCGTGAAATAATCAAATCAAAATACTGCGCCCTCAACTCTGGTGTATCATCAAGTCCGGGGGCAATGGGAATAAGAAAAAAGGCCGTTTCACATCCTGCGGGCGCCATGCTTTCATCAGTAACTGAAGGAAAATTTGCGTAGAACAAAGGTTTGGTGGGCCATTTAGGATGGTCATATATCTCTTCAGCATGCAGCTCAAAATCGGTGTCAAAAAACAAATTGTGATGTTCAATATGCTTTAATTTTTTATCTAAGCCAACATAAAACAAAAGTGATGATGGTGCGAAAATTTTCTTTGACCAATAGGCCTCAGAATATTGCCTATCTTCTTTTTTCAATAAGGTTTCAGAATGATGGTAATCAGCACCACTGAGAACAATTTCACTTTCAATGAATTCTCCACCACATTCGATTCCCACCACTTTTCCGTTTTCAACATTTATTTTTTCAACCGTGCAATTTGTGTTTATATCAACACCAAGCTCAATTGCCAGCTTCTCCATAGCTTGTATGATTTTGTACATGCCACCTTTTGGATGCCATGTGCCCAAGCCAAAATCAGCATAGTTCATAAAACTGTAAAAAGAAGGCGTGTCACTAGGTTTGGCGCCCAAAAAGAGAACGGGAAATTCAAGTGTGGAAATCAACTTTGGATTTTTGAATCTTTTTCTAACCTCTCCACTGATTTTTTTGAAGAACTTGTCGACCTTGAGCACAGTTTCTTTTGTGACCAATTCAAAGGGCGAGATACCGGGCCTTAAAACTACTTTGTTGATAGCGATATCATAGTTCTTTTGAGCATCATTGATGAATTTTCTCAGATGTTTTGAACTACCCGCTTCAATTCGTTCAAATTCTAAACAAATTTTTTCCATTGAATCGGCAATGGTTATGACATCATCTGAAAAGAAGATTTTGTATGCCGGGCTCAGTTTATCAAGCTGGTAATATTCATTTGTTTTTTTACCAAAATCAGCGAAGAATTTATCGAAAATATCGGGCATCCAATACCAGCTTGGACCTATATCAAAGGTGAATCCATCTTTTTTCAATTGCCTCGCTCTGCCCCCAACACTGTCATTTTTTTCATAGATAGCAACATCATAGCCATTTTTGGCCAGATAGCATGAAGCTGATAGAGAGGAAAACCCAGAACCAATAATGACGACTTTTTTATTCATCTAGTTGAATTGGCAGGTGTCAAAGTTCAGCTACGATTTTTTCAATTGAATCAAAGGTTTTGATATAACTCGGCAAGGTTTCATGATGTAAATGTTTTGTTTGATGACCGAGAATCCATAATTCAGAAGTCTTGCTATTTTTGATCATTTTGGTAAAATCAGAAATGTAACGTTGTATTTTGTCCTTACTGGGTGAAACTGTGAAATAAGATAAAAAACAGACGTTATCGAAATAGTTCAAAACATCTTTCAATGTCTCGATAGGAACTGTCTGCCCCAGGTATATGGATTTGTAACCATGGAGTGCAATTTCATAATTGACATAAAGAAGACCCAATTCATGAATTTCATTCTCGGGTAAAAAAGGTACAAATATTTTATTGTTTTTTTCTGGCGATTGCAGTTGTAACCGCTCAGTATTGATGACAATCTTTTGTTTTATCAGACTGGTAATGAAATGTTCGTGCGCAGGACTGATTGTATCAGTTTGCCAAAGCATACCCAGTTCGTTGAGTAAAGGAATGAAAACCTCTTTGAATACTTCACGGAATGATTTGTCGGATAGAAGGTTATCATAGGTTTTTAAAAAAAGATTTTGATCAAAATTGATCATGGCCAATTTAAAAGCACTGATCGAACCATTTTTCGCATTTTTTTTTGAAACAATTTCGCGAACCATTATGGGAATGTTGGCCTCCGGTATTTTCGCTATTTTGGATATTTTATGTCCGCCGTTATAAAGAAGGGTTATGTTCAATAACTTTTGCAAGCTTTCAAGACTATAGGTTCTTATGTTCGTTGCAGTACGTTCCGGTTGAAGTAGATTATAACGTTTCTCCCAAATTCGAATGGTATGCGCTTTAATACCAGACAAGTTTTCCAAATCTCGAATGCTAAAGTACTTTTTAACGTTGTTCATTATTTTTGTAAAATGGTTAAACAAATTTACGATTTTATCTGCTATTACCCTTATTTTGGATGTTAATTTTCCTTAATACTGGATTTTGTGGGTTAAAACCAAAGATTGATTTTATTCGCTTTAGGCTTCAAAAAAGAGAACCAAGCATTGAGCTTGGTTTAGTGCGCACAAGAACCCCGGAGCGTCGGGGGAACTTCCACGTCAGGTTTGTAAAAAAAGAGAACCAAGCATTGAGCTTGGTTTAGTGCGCACAAGAAGACTCGAACTTCCACGGCCTTGCGGCCACCAGCCCCTCAAGCTGGCGCGTCTACCAATTCCGCCATGTGCGCTAATCTCTGTTTTTCATTTGTTGCGCGCCTGCCTGCCGGCAGGCAGGTCTACCAATTCCGCCATGTGCGCTAATCTCTGTTTTTCATTTGTTGCGCGCCTGCCTGCCGGCAGGCAGGTCTACCAATTCCGCCATGTGCGCTAAAATTCAGGTTGCAAATATAACTGAACTAATCAAAGAAATAAAACGAGTTGTTTTGAACTGTACCATTTATTTGTTTTTTCCTTTGAAACCATAGGTGTTTTGACCAAAAAAGTTTTTGGGAAATTCCTCATCCCCCGGAAAACCGATTTCAATAGTGCCACTATCTTCAGGAACATAGTTCGTTCCAAAAATATAATCCCAAAGGCTGAGACTTATACCAAAGTTAACACCATATTTACCCTCTGGAAGTTTATAGGAATGATGATACAAATGCATTACCGGGTTATTCAAAACATACTTCAAAGGCCCCCAAGTAAGTTTGATGTTGGCATGGTTCAAATGCCCTATGGTAATTGCCATGAAGTGCACTATATAGGCTTGTTCAGGCTCAAAACCACCTAAAATCATGACACCGAAAGTCTTCAATGGTTTGTAAAGTATATTCTCCATCCAGTGATACCGTAAATGTGCTGCAAAACCCATTTCTTTCACGCTATGGTGCACCTTGTGAAAATTCCATAAGACGGGAAATTTGTGGAGCATTATATGGGTAAACCATTGAACAAAATCCAATAAAACAAAGAAAACCAATAACTGTACCCATGGTACCCAAGATGAAATATCCACTAACGCAAGACTTTTAGAGCTGATTCCTAAATCGAGGAATAAAACACCAAACAACTTATAAAATCCACTTATGGCTATGGCGAATAAAAAGAAATTGAAGAACATGTAAAAAGCATCCAACCAAAAGTCCTTCCTAAAAATGGATTGCTCTTTTCTCCAAGGAAAAATAATTTCCAATATCCAAATCACTTGGGAAATCAGTATCAATCCGTAAAAATAATTGGTATACCACGGCACTTCAAAAAGAATTGATTTCCATGTCCAATTCACGGTTCCCATAAAAGCATTTGTAAACGCGTTAAGATATTTTTCCATGATCATTGCACTATTGAGGTAGACTGTCTTTTTCTATGGGTAAGTTTTCATCATAGCTCCACTCCACCCAGAAATCATCATAATTCATCAAATTTTTGTAGCCATTGATTCTTTTTTGACCAGATCGATTTAGATTGGCCAACAGATTTTCAGTTTCGACCAGATGTGCTGAAGAATGGTATTCATATACGTCAAGAGGGATGTTTTTAGTTTCATGCCCTTTTTTACATGACAAAAAAAGCATGGCTAAGGCCACCACTAAACTTTTATTCCAACACATACCAATCTATTTCATCAAGGTTTTGACGTCGTCCTTTTTGAATGGGGGTATAATGTTTGGCAAGATAATTCACAATCAGCTCTTCGTTACCACCCAAATCCCAAAGGTTTTGGGTTTCTTGCATCCATCTGATTGTGGCCAACCAACGTTCTTTAGACATTCTATTTTGAGTAACCAGTTTGGCCGAATGGCAGTTTGTACAATTGTTGACCACCAGCATCAAACCCTCGTCTTCAACAAAACCCGTACGTAGATGCACTCCATTTTCTATTTTGTCATAATCAGGGTGGTCGGGCTGAAGATTTGTGTTCCCGTTCAGTGAAACGTATTGGTCGTCAATACTTTTCTTTGCTTTAAATGCCGATAAATCAGGGTCAGCCATCAAATAGAGTAAACCTGCAGCTAGAAGGGTGCAAAGAATGAAAATGGATTTCATCAAACCAAACAGTTGCCTCGCTATTGCCCTGACCTTTTCTTGCTCGTTCATCCGTTGACTTTTACAGCAATTCTATGGCAGGCGTTATTTAGGTACCCTTTCGGATTCCACCCTGGCAAAAGCATGGGTTGTGATTTACCATTGCTATCTGTTGCCTTGGCCCAAATTTCATAATAACCTTCTTTTGGAAAATCAATAGTTGCTTTAAAATGTTGCCAGGCAAGACGATTGACTGCCGATTCCAGGTTACAACTTTTCCAAGTGCTACCAAAGTCAATCGAGTATTCTACTTTGCGAACTTCAAGTTCCCCTGCCCATGCATGACCTTGAATACCCAATGCACCTCCCTTTTTTAGGATAGCACCTGTTTTGGGGAACGTAATCAATGATTTGATGGGCATGGATTCAATGATGCACATATCCTCATCTTTGACTTTATCGCCGGGTGCAACTGGTTTACAGGGGACTCGGTAAGCCGTACCGGTCATTTTGGTGCCGTCATGCACTTTATTTCGAACACTGATCCTGTTAATCCATTTTCCTGACGCTGAGGCAGGAAATCCCCCAGTGACAAGTCGCAACGGATACCCATGCGCTAAGGGAATGTCTTCGCCGTTCATTTGAAAGGCAAGCAAGGTTTCGTCTTGAAGGGCTTTGGCCATGGGTACCCCCCTTGAAATAGGTTCTTTTTTTGGGTCGCCGCTAAGATGGGTATCGGCGGCATGATAGCCAATATAAACGGCATTTTTCTTAATGCCTACCGACTCTAAAACGTCTTTTAACCGTACTCCTGTCCAATTGGCGCAGGATACGGCACCGATGGTCCATTGATTGCCCTTTGCGGGCGGATCGAACTCACTACGACCATTTCCGCCGCATTCCAAAGTAAGCTGATAGGTATATTGTTTGAACTTTGATTTCAGTTCGTTCAATGAAAAGATCTTTGTTTTTTGAACTGATTCCCCGTCAATGGTCAAGGTCCAATTCTTGACATCAATATCTTCAGGAATATTTCCATTATTCCTAATAAACATGTATTTGTTGGGTGTGACTTTGTCATTCAATAAATGGGCTTGGGCCTCCATGTTCCAGGGTTTGTTGTTCAAAAGCACCATTTGACTGTCTTTATTGAACATTTTAAAAGGGTTGGGGTCTTGAAGAAACAAGGGTTGGTAGCCATCAGGCATATGAGAACCGTAAACAATTTCTGCACCAATGGCCGATATCAAGGCTGCCAATGCTGTTTTTCGAATGAATTTACGTCTTTGCATTATGCGATATTTAGAACTAGGCTAAAATTAACCAATTTCGACGATAACCTTTTAGACACAAAAAACCTCTAAAAAGTAATACAATTTAGAGGCTGTTTGACCTATCTGCCTGCCCGGATGAATCCGTTCGGACGGGGGGCTCGAACCCCTTTAATAACCATTTGATATTCAAAAGTTAAAATCTATATTTTCAAAGTACGCACCGAATAGCGCACCGATGTCAATATATTGGTTTATTTCTAATGAGGTTATCATCGTTTATTTATACTTATAAATGTTGTTTAAAATCCATTCGCTTACCCAGAAGTCTGACCACATAAATCCTATTTTCGCTTTCAAAAGAATAATAAATAACATGTCCTTTGAAATTATAGTACTTCAAAGCATTGGCAATTGGGGAAGCGTCTCTAGCTAGTTCGGGTCGGTCGGCCAATTCTTCTAAAAAGCCCTCTAGTTCTATTAAATAATCTAAAGCATTTGCGGCACCAAAGAACTTAATCCCGTGTTTATATATTCCTGCAATATCAAATTGAGCTCGTGTGGAAAGGTTATAACTCCCCATTATCCACCTTCTTAATTATGTCGCCGATTTTTAAGGAGCTCCTACCACTTTGAAGTCCTTCATCAATGGCTTGCTTCAATTCTAAAAGCTTCATATTCTCCGCCTGGTCTTTTCGTACTAAATCACGGATATATTCGCTATCGTTGGTAAAATCGCCTTTTTCAACCCTGAGCTTTATCCAACTATCTTGTTGGTCGGTAAATGTTATTGACTTCCTCGTTGTTTGCATAAAATATTGTATTTGGTGCAATATAGTTATAATTCGCACCACTTGCAAATGGATTTAGAGCTTTAAACATTAAAAAAGATTCGTTTATTTAGAATTTGATTATTCTTTTCCATTTTTAATTCGGCAGTCTCTTACGAATTTAAGAAAAGGCAAATTATAGTTGCATTCTTTACAATACTTGCCTTCTATCCGTTTTGTATCTGTAATTTCTCGAACCAACGCAAAATCATTTTAGCCAATTCTTTTGCCCCTTTCGAAACCAAAAAAAGTGCGCACCGTTTAGCGCACCGAATTGGATGATTTTAAATGATATCAAATGGAAGTAGAAAAAATTAAAAGCCTTTAAATCAATTGTTTAAAGGCTTTTTGAATATTCTATGAAGTCTAAAAGTGACCTGGCTGCCCGCCCGGATGAATCCGTTCGGACGGGGAGCTCGAACCCTATTCATAACCATTTCATATTCAAAAAGTTAAAAATCTATATTTTCAAAGCGCGGATCGAATAGCGCACCGATGTCAACTATTATTTTAGATGAACTTGTTTGCAAGTATTTGATAGCAACCAATACTGCAATACAGTTATAGGATTAGTTTGATTACTTATCCATTATCTCCATTAATCTATAATTCAGATATAATTTTTCCTTGCCAATTTTTACGGATTTTAAAAAACCTTCTTGCTCTACATCTCTTAAATAATTACCGACGGTTTTAAGAGTGCCAAGTTTTGCATCAATCAGATGTTGTCTTTTGGTATAGGGCAAACGGAATAGGATTTCTACCAATTCCTTGGAATATGCCTTGGGCAATTTGTCCTTTATTTCTTTGGACATATTTTCCATAAGAGCAAGAATACCTTTTAAACGAAAGAGACCTTTTTCGGCAGTTGTTTCAACCATGTCTAACATGTATAATCCATCTTTCTCAATCTTCTTTTTCTGTGACCAGTCTTAGCTTATTATAGTAAGAAGCTTTGAACCTTATGAAATGCTTCAGAGCTTTCAATTATTTGTTGCTTCAAAAGCTAGCTTATACTTTTAAAGAAATCTTTATTTTATTGAACCCTGACGGTATTGAAGTGCCAACATCAAAAGTTTTTCCATCGACTTGAATAGATTCAACATCAAAGGGTTGACCAATAATATTAAGCGAAAATTGCTTTAATTCTGCATCAAAACTACCTTCTCTTGATTGTGTGATTTCTATTTGATTAGAAGAACCTGATAACAGAAATATCGAATAGTGATACTCGTTATCTTCATAACCATATCCGTTTTTGTCATCATCATAAAAATAACTTGTCTCTTCGCCTTCTTTGAAATAGATGTCTAAAGTGACCGTTTCAATTGTTTTTTCACCAACATATTGTTGAACAGGGTACTTAGGAATAATAGCACCTTCCTTTATAAAAATGGGCATTTCATCTATTGGCGCTTCAATTTCATATTCTTTTCTCCCAGTATATTTTTTATTGGTCCATAGGTTATACCATTCAGATGACGGTAAATAAACTCTTTTAGTTCTTGCACTTTCTTCAAGTACTGGGCAAACTAATATATGATCACCACATAAAAACTCATGGTCTCTGTATACCGTTTCTTTATCATCTTGATCTACAAATGACAGCGGACGCATCATTGGCGTATATTCTTTATGATACTGGTAAAAGGTGGTATAAATATATGGCAACAGTTTATATCTGAGTTCAACGAACTTTCTAAAAACATCAAGACATTCCTCTCCGAAAGACCAAGGTTCTTGTTCGCCATGATCACCTGATGAATGTACTCTACAGAAAGGATGGAAAATACCCAGTTGAATCCATCGCATCATCAGTTCAGGTTTTGGTTGACTTATAAATCCACCAATATCAGAGCCACAAAATGATACTCCTGAAATTGCTAATCTTTGCGCTTGTACGTCAGCAAGCCATAAATGTTCAAAGGTGGCGATATTATCTCCAGTCCATACGGAAGAATAACGTTGTAAACCAGAATAACCGGATCTTGTTATAATTAAGGTCCGTTGACCATTTCTATATTTCTTTACCCCAGCAGCAGTAGCTCTTGCCATCTGCATGCCATACACATTATGTGCTTTTCTATGACCTGTTGGGTGGCCGTCATAATCATGAATGACATCAAGTGGAAAAGTCTTGCTCTCAACTTCAAAAAGTGCTGGTTCATTCATGTCATTCCATACACCGGCAACACCAACATCTTCAATAATTTCTTTGTAAAGCGTTGCCCACCATTCTCTTACTTCTTTTCTAGTAAAATCAGGGAAATAGCAATCACCTGGCCACACTTTGCCTTCAACATAATGACCGTCAATTCTTTTACAGAAATATCCTTTTTCTAAACCTTCTTGAAAAACAGAATAGTTCTTGTCTTTTTTAATACCTGGATCAATCATAACCATGGTTTGAAAGCCATCTGCTCTCAGCTTATCAACCATTCCTTTTGGGTCAGGAAATTTTTCTTTATCCCAAGTAAAGCATCTAAACCCATCCATATAGTCAATATCTAAATATATGGCATCACAAGGAACCTTGAGTTCTCTCATTTTTGAGGCAATTGCAAGTACTTCAGATTCTGGGTAGTAACTCCATTTACATTGTTGAAAACCCAATGACCATAAGGGAGGCATTTCAGGTGTACCCGTTAATTGCGTATATCGTTGACATACATTCATCAATTTAGGACCAGCAATAAAATAATAATTCATTTCGCCACCTTGTGCCCAAAAACTGGTTACGGTAGATCGTTCGGATCCAAAATCGAAATTAGATTGATAGGTATTGTCAAAAAATATTCCGTAAGCTCCATTGTCATTTAACGCATAATAAATTGGAAGACTCTTATATAAAGGGTCAGTGTCTTTATGATAGCCATATTCGTCAGTACCCCAATTGGTAAACTTCTTTGATTTTATATTGAGGTCCGTTGGCTTATCTCCTAGACCGAAATAGCTTTCTCCTTTTGGTATTTTTTTACTGTTCTGAACAATATAGCCACCATAGGTTTCATTTTTTTCCCAATGAAAACCTTTTTCTTCTTCATTTAAAATCTTACCGTCTTTGTCTTTGAAAGTAATGCTAAGATTGGTTTTATTTACCCAACAGGCTACTTTACTTGTTTTTATAATAAGGTCTGATGCGATATCATCTATTTCATAGGCCACCGTCTCTGGTTTGAATTTTTCATCAATTGCATATGAGAAATCAACATCAAAATATCCCTCAATGCTATAGCGCAATCGAAGTATATAATCTGTAACTACATATACTCTTAATTTTAAATCTTCTACTGAATTTATTTCAATGAAATTTTCTTCTTGGGTATGACTCTGATATTCCTTAGGGTATCCCTCTTTATCTGTAAAAACTAACTCTTTCTTCAAATTATTTTATTTTTTAAAAATGCAAAATTAATAAAACACCTCAGACTAGGCTGGCTTCACCAAACCAATTTTGGTATTCGATGGTATATGGGCCCAAAGCCTTACAACCACAATACCATCTCTGATACAATAGGTTTCAGTTTCGACATCTTCTAATGAAGGGTCGCCAATGATGGTAACATTATTTCCGATTTTAACACTTTTGTCAACTATTGCATTTTGTATAAAGCAATCAGAACCAATACCTAAGAGCTTATTGTCTGGTAGCTCTTTAATATCTTTTACCGTTTGGTAGTAATTGTTACCCATTATGATACTGTCTCTAATTATGGTTCTGGGTCCAATTCTTGAGCGAACACCAATAATACTTCGAGATATTTCATCTGCATGAATGAAGCATCCTCCAGAAATAAGACCATGTGTTACTTTGGTCCCAAAAAACTTAGCAGGTGCCAACATTCTAGAACGCGAATAAATTTTATTTTCATTATGATATAAATTGAATTCAGGAAGGCTGCCGGTCAATTTTAAGTTGGCATCCATAAAAGAACTTATGGTACCAATATCAGCCCAGTAGCCATCATAGGTATAACTGACTACTTTATATTTACTGCTTTCTACTGCATAGGGTATGATTTCTTTACCAAAATCATGCTTATTTTCATTTTCTTTGAAAAGTTTTTCCATTGCTTCTCTTTTAAAAACATAAATACCCATACTTGCCAAAAAGTCTTTTTTCTCCTTTTTATATTTTTTTGGCAACTCAGATTTCCAGTTCTGTGCAATATCTAAACTCGGCTTTTCAATAAAATCATCAATGATACCGTCTGCATTTACCTTCATTATTCCAAAACCGGGGACATCTTTTTCCACCACAGGAATTGTCGCAATGGTCACATCTGCGTTTTCATCGTGATGATATTTCAATAATTCTTCCAAATCCATATTATACAACTGATCTCCAGACAGAATAATAACCGAGTCATGGTCAACTCGATTATATCGCATCATATTTTGACGAACAGCATCAGCGGTACCTTGATACCAATCTTTATTTTGATTGGTCTGCTCGGCCGCTAGAATATCTACAAAACCTTTTGTAAACAAATCAAACCTATACGTATATGCCACATGTTCATTCAAAGAAGCTGAATTATACATGGTTAAGACAAACATTTTCTTGATGTTTGAGTTTATGCAATTACTGATAGGAATATCAATTAAACGATATTTACCAGCAATAGGAACAGCAGGTTTTGACCTGTTTTCAGTTAGTGGGTACAATCGAGAGCCCGACCCTCCTCCTAAGATTACGGCAATAGTTTTGTCTGTCATAATTTACTTTTTAAGTAGTTAGTATAAAGCGAGGTATACATACGAGTAGAATTTCCCCAAGAATAATCTAAATTTGCATTAGCATTAATTAATTGATATAATACTTTTTTGTTTTTAAATAGTTTTAGAGCTCTTTCTATAGCAATTGATATTTGATGTTCGTTTAATTCTGTTATAACAATTCCTTGTCCTTTTTTCGATATATCAGCGACCGTGTCTATTAAACCGCCTTTGTTCGAAGCGATGGGTATGGTGCCATATCTCATGGAATATAATTGGTTGAGTCCGCAAGGTTCAAATCGCGAGGGCATCATGAGAAAATCGCAGCCTGCATAAATTTGTCTCGCTAAAGTTTCATCATAACCAATAAAGGCTCCCACTTCTTTCGGGTATTTCTTGCTGAGTTTGGTTAGTTCTTCTTCGAGTACCTTATCGCCTGAACCTAGAATTATAAGATTGAATTTTAATTTCTTTTTTAAGCTGATAGCAACCGCTTTCATTAAAAGGTCTGCACCTTTTTGGTACGCAAAACGCCCAATAAAACCAATAGTTGGTCTTCTTTTATAGAGTTGAAATTTGTTTTGAAGAAAGGCTTTGTTTGCTACTTTGAAGGGTTTCCAATCTCCATCATAATGATGCTCAAGATGTTCATCAGTTGCTGGGTTCCATAAATTACTGTCAATGCCGTTTAATATGCCCGAGCATTTGTCAATTTCATTTTTATATAATTCGGTAAGCGGGCCGGCCTCATGTATCAGTTCTTTCATATAAGCAGGCGAAACGGTTGTAATCGACCAAGCACATTTTATGGCAGCCGCAAGACTATTTATTTGCTTGTCCCAATCTAAAAGACCCTCTTTTGAAACATCATGTTTTGGAAGCATTGGTTTTACTTCTTCCCAATCAAAGGTACCCGAGTATGCGCCATTATGAACAGTAAATACGGAGGGAATCTCTTTAAGTTTTTCATACCTCTTCGAATGCTTCATGAAAAAAGGTATTAAACCCGTCATATGATCATGAACATGCACTAATTCGAAGGTTTCTTTTCCCTGCACTAACCATTCTAAAACTGCTGTTTGAAAAGCAATATTACGTTTCGGTTCATCTTTAAAACCATGGCCATCTTCACCAAGGTATATTGATTCACGATCAAACAAACCAAGGAGATCAATGCAATAAAAAGGGTAGGGTAGTGCATCTTTATTAATTTTCTCAACCGTAAACGTTTGACTCTGACCGGCAATAACAAATGAACCTTTGTATACTTTTCTAAATTTCTGACTGGTAATCCATTTGGTTTTATACTTCGGAATTACCACATGCGCGTCAATCTTGTACTTCGGAAAATATAAAGGAAGCGCACCAACGACATCGCCCATACCACCAGCCTTTGCAGCAGGATAACATTCACTTGACACATGTAGAACTTTATTCATCTACTTATTTTTTTGGTTTTATAATCACACCAGCAAGAGGCGGAAGACTTAGTTCAATAGAGTGGCTTCTAGAATGGCTAGAAATATGTTGGGTCACAATTTTTTTGTTGACAACACCAGAACCCCAATATTTCTTGCGATCGCTATTAAATACTTCTTTAAAATCAGCCGAAGAACTTACACCTATTCTATAATTTTCTCTTACTACCGGAGAATAATTAAGCACAACAAGTACCTCTTCTTTATCAGATTTACGAATGAAAGAAAGTACGGAGTTTTCATGATCCGAATAATCAATCCATTCATACCCATGAGGGCTATAATTTTCGCCAAAGAGGGCTTTTTCTTTTTTGTACAGTTTATTTAAATCTTGCACAAGCTTGCTCATACCTTTATGTGGACTAAATTCTAGCAAGTGCCAGGGTAGTGATTCATTGACTTCCCACTCAGAAGTTTGACCAAACTCGCCCCCCATGAAAATTAATTTTTGCCCTGGATGACAGTACATACTCATAAAAAGTAGCCTGAGATTTGCAAAGCGTTGCCATTCATCGCCAGGCATTTTACTTACTAAAGCTCCTTTACCATGTACAACTTCGTCATGAGATAGTGGAAGAACAAAATTTTCGGTAAAAGCATAGGTCAGACTTCGGCTTATATCTCCGAGATGAAATTTTCTATGGATGGGGTCTTTTTCGAAGAACGCTAAACTATCATTCATCCATCCCATCATCCATTTTAATCCGAAACCTAGTCCGCCATTGCTCACAGGTCTTGTAACGCCATCGTAAGCAGTTGATTCTTCCGCTATCATTTGTACATGGGGGAAATCAGCATACATAACGGTGTTTAGTTCTTGTAAAAAAGCAATAGCAGCTTTATAAAAATTAGTTCCGTCTTCGTTGGGGCTCCATTCGTCCTCTTCCCTTGAATAATCCAAATATATCATAGAGGCAACGGCATCTACCCGAATACCATCTGCATGAAAATTGTTAATCCAAAAATGTGCACTTGATAATAAAAAAGAACGAATCTCTGGTCTTTCATAATTAAAGATTAAGCTTTTCCAATCAGGATGAAAGCCTTTTGATTTATCAGGATGTTCATAAACAGCAGTACCATCAAAATCTGCTAGAGCATACTCATCACTAGGAAAATGCCCCGGCACCCAGTCTAAAATCACGGCAATACCTTCTTGATGAAAACAGTCAATTAAAAACATTAACTCTTCAGGATCTCCATACCGTCTTGTAGGAGCAAAAAAGCCCGTACATAAATAGCCCCAAGAAGGGTAATACGGATGTTCCATAACTGGTAGAAACTCAACATGAGTAAATGCCATTTCTTTGACGTAACTCACTAAATCGTCTGCAAGTTCTTTATAAGAAAGAGATTCATGCTCTCCTTTTTTCTTCCAACTACCCAAGTGTAGTTCATAGATAGTCATAGGACTATCTAATTTATTTTTATTAGTTACCTGCTTATTCCAACGGGTATCTTTCCATTTATAGTCCGTATTCCAAACGAGACTAGCTGAGCGCGGAGGCACTTCATTACATCTCGCAAAAGGATCTGATTTCTCTCTAATTTTTTGATCGTTGTGCGAATAAATTCTGTATTTGTACAAATCGCCATGACCTAAGTCAGGAATAAAACCTTCCCAGATACCTGAATCGTCCCATCGAACATTTAGTTGGTGCGAGCCTCCAGACCAATTATTAAAATCTCCTATAACTTCAACCTTTTTAGCCGCGGGTGCATATACAGAAAAATAGACACCAGAAACATTATCCACCTCAAGTAGATGGCTTCCAAATTTAGTATACAGTTGTGAATGATGTCCAGAAACAAATAATTCAATGTCGAAATTGGTGAATAGGCTATGTGGTATAACCGTTGGTGGCTTTTTCAATAGAAAATTAATTTAGATGAAACTTGAAATAATTTGCAAATGTGCATTTAATAAATGAGCTGAATCATTTTTAATGAGCGATTTGTGGATTAGTTAATCTCGGATTACTTTTTCTTTAAACTACACAATTTTGAGCATAGTAAAAAACGAATTTCGAAAATGTCATGTGACTAATTTTCAGGTTTTTAGTCTTTTTTATTCAAAAAAAGTCAGTAAAACTGAAATTTTATTTATTAGGTTCGATTTTCAATAAAGTATTGACTTAAACATATCTATTGATTTATAAAACATATGCTATTTCGACCAAATTCTTTAAATTGATAGATAATACGAGAAATGATACAAAACAAAATTAAACTGACAATAAACTGTAAATAGGTTTTTAGTTTTTCCAAGTCCTAACTATAAAGTCTTGCAAACGCATAATTTTTATACCTATACATTTAATTTTCGTGCACATATTTCAGAAAAGGTTATTTGATCTGAAGCTAAAGCAAGGAACTTGTCTCGATTATAGGCAGTCTAGATAAGTTAGCGTGAATTAAAATCGAAATCGGATGCAACCAATGCTTTCAAGTTTGCTTTCAAGAAGGAAGCCAATCAGTTCGCGGCATTGTCGAAATAAAATAACTCGTAGAGTTATTTTATTTCGACAAGCATTTGTCTTAAAGTGACCTGGCTGCCCGCCCGGATGAATCCGTTCGGACGGGGGGCTCACCTCAGCTATGCTCGGCATAGACTTCTTAGCCCAATTTATTGCATAAAAAAGCCCGACTAAATAGTCAGGCTTTGTCTTATGGTGACCTGGCTG
>CAYSPL010000014.1:0-76600 GCA_964432915.1 uncultured Maribacter sp. | reverse complement strand
AAAAAAGCCCAAAAGATAGACTTTCGGGCTCTGTATTTTTTTTACGATACCGCCAAACCGTACGATCCATCTAATGTATCGTGATTGATTTTAGCTGCAATAGGCGCTGATTTAGGTAGTTCCCCCGAAACCTATAATCAAGCTAACATCGTTACCAATAAATTGGCCTTGATGCCCAGAATGCTGCATTTCATCAGAAAAGTCACACATCTTTTTTAAACATGTTACTTGAGATCGTACCTGATGGTTCGGCAGTTTCATAAAAACTATATTTACATCTAAATGTCATTTTCAATTGGGGAACATTAAAAATACATATTTTTCAACTATTCCCTACAAATTTATCTTATATTAATGAGCCAAATTTCTTAGCCCACCCCATATCATTCATTATCAACTACTTCGATATTATGTAAGATAATATGTTCATTATTCTCAGAAATAGTAGCAGCCAATATCGTAATAATAAGGCAAATAAACATTATTAAACATCTTTTCATGACAAAAACTCAGAGTATTTAGACTTGTAATACTAAAAATTAAATCCCTTTTGCATTCCAACCTAATATACAAGTCGGTAAATCGACGCATACTGTCCAATGTGCCAATGGGTAGAAATTCTGTATGAATTGCATGAAATTACGGGGATTTAAAAATCCAGTTTTCAGAAAACAACAAGAATTTGTAAGATATTACGTTATAAAAACCGCTGAGCAATTACTCAAGAAATTTGTACCAACCGTAACCTTTTTCCTTCCATTGATACATCTTTTTATATAATGCCTATACTTCAATCTATTTTTGATTAACTTTCTCTTCATATATAAATTGAAATGATTGAAGCGGTAATCGTTGATGACGAAATAAAGGCATTACAGAGTTTAACCTGGGAACTTACCAATTTTAGTGGAGAGATTGAGGTAATTGCCTCATTCACGGACCCTTTCAAAGCCTTGGAACACTTGGATAAAAATACTCCGGACTGTCTTTTTTTGGATATTGAAATGCCCACAATGGATGGCTTTCAATTTATTCAAAAGCTCAAGAATCGAACTTTTCCTGTAGTAATTACCACGGCTTATAATCAATATGCAATCAAAGCGTTGAAGAACGAGGCCATTGATTATCTTTTAAAACCCATTGATACTGATGATTTGAAGGATACCATCGACAAAATCAAGAAATACAATTCAAGAAACAATACTGCTGAAAGGCTTGAAAAAATTTTGTTGAAATACAATGCAAACTCCATCCATAAAAAAATAACCTTTAGTACGGATGGCAAATTGGTTTTCTTAGATAGTGACGACATTGTATATGCTGAATCTGATGGTAATTACACTACCGTTTATTTGAAAGATGGGCAGAAAATGGTGTTGACCAAAAAGTTAAAGGAAGTCAATGAAATTCTGCCATCAGAGGGTTTTTACAGAATTCATAATTCTTACATCATAAACCTCAACAAGATAAAAGAGTTTCTTAAAACAGATGGATATGTCATTTTAAAACCCAACCATCGAATACCCGTTTCAAGACAAAAAAAATCTGATTTTCTTGATATGTTGTAAAAATTCAATGCAATTTTCAGACTCACATACGCTTGGTAATGTTTTGGTTCCCTCACTGAAATTGGGCAACTGTGTTTTATTGATGACCATTTTTTTATTTTCGACCGAATGTTTTTCACAAGATTTACCCAATTCTTTTAAAAAGTCGGTTGATAGTTTAATTGAAGCCGCACCAACCACTTATTCAGAAATTGACCTGGTTTTACGCAGAAAAAGAAAAGATTCTGTTTTCATGCGCTATTTTGCGGAGAAAGCCATTGAAAAAAACTACCTCGATGGTCAGTCATATGCGTTCAATCAACTGGGCAGAAAATACCGAAATACCTCTCAGTTTTCTCGGGCACTGGCCCTGCATCAACGCGCTCTCGAAGTAGCCAGAGAAGCCGAAAATCTTGAATTTGAGGTCTATGCACTAAATATGCTCAGCGTTGTTTATCGCAGATCTTACGCTATAAAATCAGCTTTGGACTATCATCAAGAAGCTCTTGAATTGGCAGAAAGTGTTGAAAACCCAAGTGAAGGTTTGAAACGAAGTATCAATGTTTCACTCAATGGCATTGGCAACATTTATGAAACTTTAGAACAATATGACTTGGCCATTGAGCAATTCAGAAAATCACTTCAACTTGAAAAAGAGCTGGGCAATGAACTTGGGTTGGCCATAAACTATCAAAATATTGGTGAATGTCTTGAATCGTATGGCAAACTTGATGAAGCTCTTGAAAACTACAGAATCTCGCTCTCCTACAATGAAAAAATAAACAATAATATGGGCAGGGGCATTTGCAACAACAGCATTGCCCAGATTTTCATTAAACAAGGTAAAAATGATAAGGCTTTGCAACTTTTGAAAACTACTTTGGCCAAGGCGGTCAATGAGGGTGACCCATTCGTTACCTCCTCTGTTTACATAACCTACGGCTGGGCCCTGATGGAAAAAAACGAACTTTCTGCAGCAAAAAACAATCTTCAAAAGGGTCTGGATCTGGCCAATAAATACAATTTGCCTTTCAGCATTATTAAAGCAAATAAATTACTTTCAGAATTAGCCACTAAACTCGGTGCATATAAGAGCTCATTGGCCTATTATAAGAGGGCGGAAAGCCTTGAAAAGGAGACTTCAAATGACCGTAATCTTCGTTATGTGAATGATATGATCATGCGCTATGAAAATGAAAAACGGACTGCCGAACTGGCAAAGCTGGCAGAAGAGAATGAAAGTTACAAACAAGCACTGATCAAAAACAGAACACGCCTATTGATAACCGGTATTCTTATTGCCCTGCTGGCAGGTATTCTGTATGTACTCTACCGTCAATATCAATTGAAAAATGAGAAGAAAGTGCTGACCCTTGAGCAAAGTATGTTAAGAAGCCAAATGAACCCACACTTCTTGTTCAATTCTTTGAATTCGATAAAATTATACATCATTAACAATGAACAAAAAAACGCTGTTCATTACCTGAACAAGTTTTCGAAGTTGGTTCGTAAAATTTTAGAAGCTTCCTCTCAAAAAGAAATACCCTTGGCAGATGAATTGGAAACCGTTGAACTTTATATGAACATAGAAAATATCAGGTTCTCCAATGAAATTGATTTTGAAATTCACATTGATGACAATATTGACCCCCACAATGTTAAAATACCCTCTTTGATTCTTCAACCGTTTCTCGAAAATGCGCTATGGCATGGCCTTTCTTCAAAAGAGGGCAAGAAAAAGGTAGGTTTGCACGTGACTGAAAATTCAAAAGATGGTTTTGTCTGTATTTCCATTTTCGATAATGGTATTGGAAGAGACGCTGCAGAAAAAATTAAATTGGGAAAGGTGCTGAAAAGAAAATCTGTGGGCATCGATATAACCAAAGAACGTTTAGCAAATTTTTCTCGCGACTATGTTAATTCTTTCCGTCTTGAAATCATCGACTTGTTTGAAAGTGGGAAAGCTATCGGCACCAAAGTCATGTTACTTATTCCTACCGTTTAGCTCTTTGGCAACCCCCTCGAGTTCAGCATACCATTCCGCACCAAACTTTCTTATTAGAGCTTCTTTCACAAATTTGAATATGGGTACTTTCAGTTCAGCACCAAGCGCACAGGCTGAATCACAAATTTCCCATTTATGGTAATTTACCGCAGTTAGCTCTGTATATTCCTTTACCCTGACCGGATACAAATGACATGAAACCGGTTTTTTCCATTCAGTAGCCCCATCAATATAGGCTTCCTCCAAACCACATTTTGTGATGCCATCTTTTGAGTAAACAACATAGGCACATTCGCTACCATTGACAAGTGGGGTTTCCCATTCACCATCTTTCCCTTTGACAAAGGTCCCCAGTTTTTCTATCGCCGCAATTCCCTCCGTCCTCAAATATGGTTTTACATTTTGATAAATATCGACCAGAATTTCTGTTTCTTCCTCTTCTAAAGGCGCTCCGGCATCTCCGTCAATACAACAAGCCCCTTTGCAAGCATTTAGATTGCAAACAAAATCATTCTCAATAATTTCTTCGGAAACTATTGTTTTTCCTATTTGAAACATCTCTTTCCTTTAAGTAAATCAAAGATACCCTAATCGAGTTAATCACTCTAAGATTCTTTTGATCATTCAAGAAATCCACAGCCGTGTTTTTCAACGTAAATTTGCACAAAATTTATTGTCATGTCAGTTGATCTAAACTTTGATTTTAAAGAAATACTTACCTCCGGTATGATTCTCTTTGCCGTAATCGATATTGTAGGAAGCATCCCTATTATTATAGGCTTGCGAAATAAAGTTGGGCGGATTCAATCTGGCAAAGCCTCTATTGTGGCAGCCGCAATGATGGTAGCTTTTTTGTTTGTCGGGGAGGAGATATTGGGACTTATTGGTATTGACGTGAATTCTTTTGCAGTGGCGGGCGCAATTGTCATTTTCTTTTTGGCCCTTGAAATGATTTTGGGCATTACCCTTTATAAAGATGACCGGCCTGAAAGTGCCTCCATAGTTCCCATAGCTTTTCCGCTTATCGCAGGGGCCGGAACCATGACGTCGCTTTTATCATTGCGCGCAGAATACTATGTTGAGAATATAATTGTGGCCATAGTCATTAATGTTATTTTTGTCTATCTTGTTTTAAAGTCCTCAAAACGCATTGAAAAGATTCTTGGTAAAAATGGCATCAGTATTATCCGAAAAGTATTCGGTGTAATTCTTTTGGCCATTGCGGTCAAACTATTTGCCACCAATATAAACGCCTTATTGACCACATAATTCAAAAACAAAATGAATAAAATTCTGTTGCTAGTTCTTTTGTTACTTGCCATTGCATTGATTGCTTACAATGTGACCTTGATTGATTTTCAAAATCCGTTTGAAGGTAATAGTATTGTGGCACTTATCGGAATAGTCGCGTCTCTGTGTGCAATAGTACTTCTACTTATATATGTGATTTCGAAAAAAATAAAGGACAAAATGAACGAGAACTGATTTCTAGTTCACTTCTGGTTCTAAATCACTTTCTTGTTCTTTTGTGGGATGGTCAAGTTCCAAGACTCGTTTTAACATCGGGTCAACACTACTTTTGATTTTCGCATGCACATTTTCGCCAAACAGCTGTTCAGCCAGAGAGGCTTTCAAATACAGCTTTATGCGCTCTTCATAATCATAAAAAGCCAACCTAATATTTTTTGAAACCAAGAAATCGATGAATTTTTCAAAAAGCACGTCATCTACTTTGAATTCCGTTATAAACTCATTTTGAGAATACTCATTGTAACGACTTCTATCTTCATCTAAATGTTCAAATATGAAATAGGAAATCCACCCACTGCTATCCAAACTTTCCATGGCTTCTTCCTCATTGCTGCCAATAGGCACAAACTCATCAGGAATGATTCCGCCTCCGCCATAAACCAATTTTCCTTTGGGCGTCTCAAATTTTAATGAATCCGCGACCTTGATGCTATCCACTGAGGTCAGTTCTCCACTATGATAACGTTCTGTGAATTTCTGATAATAATCTTTGTTTCCCTTTTCATATGTTCTCTGAATACTGCGCCCTGTGGGCGTGTAATATCTTGATACGGTCAGTCGAACGGCTGAACCATCTCCCAATTCCATTTCACGCTGAACAAGACCTTTTCCAAAAGAACGACGTCCCACAATGGTACCGATATCGTTGTCTTGAAGTGCTCCGGCAATAATTTCACTGGCAGAAGCCGATCTTTCATTGATCAGCACATAAATTGGCTTGTTTTCAAAACTACCCTCATCGGTGGCGAAGGTTTTATCAATTTTGCCTTTCTTGTTTTTAGTGAAAAGTATCAACTTGCCATCTTGCAAAAACTCATCTGCTATTTGCTCGGCAATGCCGAGGTATCCTCCGGGATTGTCTCTCAAGTCCAAAATCAATTTACCTGCCCCCTGCTTTTGAAGTTTTTTCAACACTGAGGTAAACTCTTTGAATGTTGATTCAGCAAACCTATTGACCTTGATATAGCCTATATCATCAGTCAACATATAATACGCCTGAACACTTTTTATGGGCACCACATCACGTACAATATTGACATCAAAAAAACGATTCTCTGACTTTCTAAACACCTTCAATTTCACTGAAGAGCCTTTTCTACCTTTCAGCTTTTGAACAATTTTTTCACTAGCCACGGCTTCGCCATAAAGGGTGTCTTGGTCGGCCATTAATATACGATCACCGGGTAGAATTCCCTTTGAAAAACTAGGACCTCCTTCTATGGTGCGAATTACTGAAACGGTATCATTATACTCGTGAAAATTAATCCCTATTCCCACAAAATCCCCTTTCATATTCTCAGAAACCTCAGTCATGTCTTTTTTCGGAATGTAAACGGAGTGGGGGTCAAGCTTATCAAGAATATTATTTACTGTAACATCAACAATACTATCGGTGTCTATTTCATCAACATATTCATAATCAATATAATCGATCAATCGGTTTAACTTGTCTTTTTTGGAATTGGTCGTGAAAAGTTTCTCAGGCGTATCATTAAAATTCAACTTTCCGCCCAAAAACACCCCAATGGCCAATGCAGCGGCTAAAATGGTAGGCCAGATAAATTTAAATTTCTTTGACATCGCTTTTTAATAAAGGTGTTTTACTAAGATGTAATGACTGGTAAATGCTCTAGTTCAACGCCGGCTTTTTCTAAAAATTTCAATCCAGAATCATCTTTATAGGCCTCTTGATAAACCACACGTTTGATGCCCGACTGGTGAATAAGCTTACTACACTCACGGCAAGGAGATAGGGTAATATAGAGGGTAGCCCCTTGACAACTTTGTGTTGATGCCGCCACTTTTGAAATGGCATTCGCTTCGGCATGTAAAACATACCATTTTGTATATCCTTCCTCATCTTCACAAAAATTTTCAAAACCCGTTGGAGTACCATTATAACCATCTGAAATTATCATTCGGTCACGAACAATAATGGCCCCGACCTGCTTGCGTTCACAATACGATAGTTTACCCCATTCCAAGGCCATTCTTAAATACGCCTTGTCATATTTGGTCTGTTTTGTTTTTTTCATTTTTAAAACACAAAGGAAAGAAGCTAAGATACCGCTTTGCAAAATTCGCACCACCCAAATAGGGTTAAATTTAACAGTACCCTACCATGGGAACGTATCAATCAACATAGGTATTGTGATGAGTATCACTAAAATGGATGTGCCCAAAATATACCTACTTTGGTTTATTTTCAGCTGTGATTGAAACAGATGGCCCAAACAAAACGCAATTAAAACAATTAGCACCTGGGCAATTTCGATACCTGTTGCAAAACCTAAAAGTGAACCTATTTTGTTTTCTTGATCGGCCATTAACATTTTGAAATAATTACTAAAACCAAACCCATGTATCAGACCAAAGAAAGTAGTGGCAAAAACATGTAATGCAATGCTCTTGTCTTTTACCCCAGCCTTTGCATAATTGATATTGAATAAGGCAGTGAACAAGATGGTCACTGGAATCAAGAATTCAATCAGGCCAACATCCATTACTAAAATATTGAATGCGGACAAATACAATGAAAGACAGTGTGCCAAAGTAAAAATAGTGGCCAATAGCACTACTTTTTTCCAGCTATTAAATGTAAATGGCAGTGTCAAAGCGAACAAAAACAAGATGTGGTCATAAGCGCTCAAATCAAGAACGTGTTCAAAACCAATTTTTATATAAAACCAAAATTCATGCATCACTAAGACATTCCCCTTTCTTTTTGAATAGTTTCATAGGCCTTTTGTACCTGTTTGAATTTTTCTTCCGCACCTTTTTTGATGGCCTCATTTTCGGTATTCACTCGATCCGGATGGTACTTTTTTGCCATTTTTCTATATGCTTTTTTCACGGCCTCATTTGAGGCTGATTTTTCAATTTCCAAGATTTTATAGGAATTGTCCACAGACTTGATAAACATGGCTTTGATGCTCTCAAAATCACGCATCGACACCCTCAAATAGCCGGCAATCTCCCTGATTTTATATACTTCAGCATTACTGACCACCCCATCAGCTTGGGCGATACCAAATAGAAAGTGAAGCAATTGAAGGCGTACTTCAAGGCGGGTTCTTTGATTTAAATAGGCACATATACGCTGTGCTGAAATTTCCCTTTTTTTATTGATATCATTAAAGGTGCGAAAAATAGCGTTGGCTTTGTCTTTGCCATAAGTACTTACAAAGTATTGTCTGACATAATCCATTTCAGATTGACTGACCCTGCCATCAGCTTTAATGACAATTGAACAGAGTGATAATAAGTTCAACTCAAAATCTGCGGGAGAGACATTCTGACGGGTCATATCACGAAAAACACTTTGTGGCCCCCTACCTCCTCCACCGCCAAACTGACCGTCAATCAAAGAACCCACAAAATAACCCAAGATCGCCCCGGGAAATCGAAATATGTAGTACCCAAGTAGGGCGGCAATCCATTTAAACATCAACTAATAGCTTTTGCCAAAGATAAGTCCAAGCATTATCCCTTACAAGAAAGAATTTCATTCGGCTAAAGGAAAAGCTAAGTTCACTGACCTGTGCCACAAATTAAGTATCTTTGGGGCTGAATTTAATTAAAAACATAGACTATGTACCCTGCGGAATTAGTAAAACCCATGAGAGAAGATCTGGCCATGGCCGGATTCGAAGAATTATATACTGCCGAGGCTGTTGAAAAAGCCATAAAAAAAGATGGAACGACGCTTGTTGTGGTCAACTCAGTTTGTGGTTGCGCGGCTGCCAACGCAAGGCCAGCTGCAAAAATGAGCCTTCAAAATGAAAAGAAACCAAATCATATTGTGACCGTTTTTGCCGGGGTTGATACCGAGGCTGTTGATGCAGCGAGAAACTTAATGATTCCGTTTCCTCCATCCTCACCCAGTATGGCTTTGTTTAAAGATGGCGAATTGGTTCATATGATCGAGCGTCATCATATTGAAGGCAGACCTGCCGAAATGATCGCTGAAAACTTGACGGAGGCTTACAATGAATTCTGCTAGTTTAAACAGAATCAAGTATTTGTTGAAATAATCAATAGGAAACCGCATCTAAAAAGTGTGGTTTTTTATTTTTGTGAAATGCAAAAAGTACTGGCATACCCACTTAGCATTCTCTATTTGATTTTCTTCGGATTGACTTTGGTCATTTTTCATCCCATTCAATGGATTTGCCACAACTTCATCGGTTATGAAGCCCACACCAAAAGTGTTGCGTATTTAAATCTTTGCCTGGTACGATGTACCCATTTTCTAGTAACCACCTACTCTTTTAACTATGTACAAGAGATACCGATAAATCGCCCATTGATCATTGTACCAAACCATCAAAGCATGCATGATATACCGCCGATAATTTGGTACATGCGAAAACACCACCCTAAGTTTGTCAGCAAAAAAGAGTTGGGTCGGGGTTTTCCGAGTGTTTCCTATAACTTACGGGTAGGCGGTTCGGTTCTAATAGATCGAAACGACAAAAAACAAGCCCTTGGTGAAGTCATTAAATTGGCAAAGTACATTGAAAAACACAACCGCAGCGCAGTCATTTTTCCTGAGGGTACGCGAAGTAGGAATGGCCATGTAAAACCTTTTAAAACAATGGGATTGAAACTACTCATGAAAAATGCCCCGTCAGCCCTAGTAGTTCCTGTTAGTATCAATAATTCTTGGAAAATGTTGAAATACGGCAAATTTCCAAACGGACTTGGAAATCATATTACCTTTACGGTACATCCTCCCATAGACATCAAAACTGATTTTGATGCCGTAATCAAACAAACTGAGGCAATAGTTAAAAAAGGAATAACCTCTTTCAAATGACAAATGATGCCATTATAAATGCCACAATGGCCTATGTGAAAGAAACCTTGCAAGGAGCTGAAGGCGGGCATGACTGGTTTCACATTGAGCGTGTTTATAAAAATGCATTGCTCATCGCGGAAGATGAGAATGTCAATGAATTAGTGGTTGCTCTAGGTGCCCTACTTCATGATATCGCTGATGCAAAATTTCATGACGGTAATGAAACCATTGGTCCTCGAATGGCAAAGGAGTTCTTAAAATCAATCTCCATTGATACGAAAATTATCGACCATGTGGTCAAAATCATTGAAAATATATCCTTCAAATCAAGTTTAGAAAAAAAGACCAATAAGTTCAACACTATTGAATTGCAGGTGGTGCAAGATGCCGATCGACTCGATGCCATTGGTGCCATGGGTATTGCCAGAGCTTTCAACTATGGTGGTTTTAAAAATCGGGTACTTTATAATCCTGAAATTCCGCCGAAATTAAATATGACCAAAGAAGAATATAAGAAATCAAAAGGCCCCACAATCAATCATTTTCATGAAAAATTATTGTTGTTGAAAGATCAAATGAATACAAAAACCGGCAAAAGACTGGCTAGTAAGAGGCATCAATTCATGCTTGACTATTTAAAGCAGTTTGAAATGGAATGGCAGGGATTGATTTAATTGTACCAAATTTTTGAAAAAATATACGTTTTTCGATGATTTACATCCTCTCAATAAACTAAAATCAATTTTCAAGCGTAAGTATAGTATACCTACTTATCATGAATATCGCCCCAAATCGATTTTTTAAGTCGTCATCTATGTTTTATTTTTTGATTTTTCTCGTCTTTTCTTGTTCGAAAGACATTGATACAAACAGTTTGCCTGAAACTGCCGGTGAGGTTGCTTCGATCGTTAAGGAGTTTGATGAACCAGAATCAGTGGCAGATTCAACTTCTGAAGACGAAATTAGCAATGAAAACAGAACCAAAGTGACCATTGTTGATAAACAGTTTTATATCAATGGAGAACTTACCTACAAAGGAAGATATTGGCAAGGCAGAAAAATTGAAGGTTTACTGATGAACTCACGAATGGTTCAAGGTATTTTTGATGATACAAATCGGGCCACTCGTCAACAATTTGTTTATCCTGATACCAATGTTTGGGATCCTGAAAGAAACACCAATGAATTCATTAGCCAAATGTCTGAATGGAAAAAACGGGGTCTCTTGGCATTTACCTTAAACTTGCAAGGTGGTAGTCCCACGGGTTATGGCAATAATAAACCTTGGATCAATTCAGCTTTTAATTCAGATGGCCATTTAATTCCAAGTTATAGAAAACGCCTGGAACGCATATTGAATGAAGCAGATCGATTGCAGATGGTGGTTATTTTAGGCTATTTCTATTTTGGTCAAGATCAGGTATTGAAAGATGAGACCGCAATACTGAATGCCGTAGACAATATCACCTATTGGATTTTGGAAAAAGGTTATCAAAATATATTGGTCGAAGTCAACAATGAGTGCAATCTTAACGCATATGACCACGATATTTTGGGTGAGAATCGTATTCACGAATTAGTTCAAAGAGTAAAGAACACTGAAAGAAACGGTCAACGCCTACTGGTAAGTACTAGCTACTCGGGCGGTACTGTGCCATCATCACAAGTCATCAATGATTCTGATTACATTCTTATTCATGGCAATGGTGTAAAGGATCCCAACAGATTGCGTGATATTATTAGAAGAACCAGAAATGTTGAAGGGGGCAATAATAAACCCATTGTCATCAATGAAGATGATCATTTTGATTTCGACAAAACAGACTATAATTTTTTAGCGGCCATTGATGAATATGCATCATGGGGCTACTTTGACTTTAGAAAACCCGGTGAGGGGTACAAAGATGGGTTTCAATCAGTGCCTGTTGATTGGGGCATCAACTCAGAAAGAAAAAGAAACTTCTTCGACAAACTCAAAGAAATCACTGGACAATAATCTGAAATGTTCCTCTAATTTTTTTGAAGGTCATTCAATCATTTAAAATCCAATACATATTTTCTTTATCTTCATTGCAATTAAATTTTTTTTAAAATGCAAAGAAGAAAGTTCATAAAAAAATCAGCAGCAGCCTCAGCGGCATTTTCAATTGTACCCAGTTTTGTGATGGGTAAAACCCATGTGCCCCCCAGTGACACTCTGTATATGGCGGGCTTTGGTGCCGGCGGTCAAGGCGGTGGAGATATTCAGGCTCTCTATGATACCGGAAAAGTAAAATTCATAGCCCTATGTGATGTAGATGATAGAAGAGCTTCGGGCACTTATGCCAAATTTCCGAAAGCCAAAAAATTCAAAGATTTTAGAAAATTATATGATAAGCATGTGAAGGATATCGATGCTATTGTTGTGGCGACGCCCGATCATATGCATGCCTCAATCGCATTGCCATTCATGAGGGCCAAAAAACATGCTTATGTTGAAAAACCCTTGACACATAATATCAATGAAGCGCGAATAATGACCCAGGTAGCCAAAGAAAATGGTATTGTAAGTCAAATGGGCAACCAAGGTGCTTCATCAGATGGCAGTAGAGAAGCACGAGAGCTAATCGAATCTGGTATTATAGGCAAAGTATATAAAGTGGATTGTTGGACGAATAGACCCGTTTGGCCTCAGGGCATTCCTGTTCCCACTGAAAAACAAGCAGTACCAGAAGGTCTTGATTGGGATTTATGGCTGGGTGCTGCTACCAATAGAGATTATAATGCGTCTTATTTGCCTTTTAAGTGGCGTGGCTGGTGGGATTTTGGTACGGGAGCCCTTGGTGATATGGGTTGTCACATTATGGAAACCCCTTTCAGTGTTCTTGACCTCGGGTATCCCACAGAAGCAGAAGCAAGCTGTACCACCAATTGGGTAGGTGATTTTGTGGAAGCTGATTACAGTCAATCTTGTCCGTCATCTTCCTTGGTCCGATTGAAATTCAACACACCCAAACATGGTGATATTGCCTTGAATTGGTATGATGGTGGAATTATGCCTGATTTGCCAGATGAGTTAAAAGACGGGGAAACCATGGGTGCAGGTGGCGGTGGTTCGATCTTTTATGGTACTCGGGGCATATTGATTTGTGATGTTTATTCAAGAAATGCACGTTTGGTGCCTTCCAATACCATGAAAATGATTACGCCACCTGCGCCTTATTTAGAGCGTATTCCTGGTGATACTTCAGGCCATAAAGCCAACTTTGTGAATGCTTGTTTGAATGGAACAAAAGCATCTTCTGACTTTAGTAAGTCAGGCCCATTGACAGAAGCTGTTCTTATGGGTAATTTGGCCATCAGGGCATTTCAATTAAAAGAATTAAAGGAAGGTAAAAAAGTAGGGGATTGGGATCCATACCAATACCCAGGTCGTCGCAAACTTAAGTGGGACGGTGTCAATATGAAAGTTACCAATTGGGATTTGGCCAATCAATGGGTCAAAGGCACTTATAGAAAAGGCTGGGAATTGGGTTAGTCGACAAACTAAAACAATTTCATTTGACCAGTTTTATATGGTTCGTGCAATTCATGGTTTAACTCAGGAAAGACTTTATTCTTAAAATACTTTTGTTTGGCCAAGCGTGCCATATCATGTATTTGTTGCGCTATTTTACCTTCTCCTTTGCCGCGAATACCCAATCGGCTGTCATTCAATGTTCCGTGATGACAAGCGGCTATTTGATTGAGCACTTTCTCTGCCTTGTTAGGCAGTGTTTTTTCGATCCAGTCAGTGAAAATCGCTCCTATGGCACCATTCAATCGAACCACGGTAAATGTAAAAGATCGAGCGCCATGGTCAGATACCACCTTTGCCAGATTCAATAGTTCATGGCTATTAATGCCCGGTATCATAGGGGCCAACATCGCGTTTACGGGTATGCCATTTTCAGACAAAATGCGTATCGCCTCCAATCGTTTTTTAATGGTGGCTGTTCTGGGTTCCAAAATTCTTCTTGTTTTTTCTGAAAGTGATGTTACCGAAATATTGATGGCGATCAATTGATGTTCATTCAGTTTTTTTAGAATATCCAAGTCCCTCAAGACCAATGCGTTTTTGGTTATGATGCCCACAGGATGCCTGTACTTCCAAAAAACTTCAAGACACGCCCTAGTAATCTTGAATTTCTTCTCAGCAGGTTGGTAGCAGTCTGTATTTCCAGATAAAACTATGGTTTTGGCCTTCCAACGTTTACTTTTCAACTTTTCTTCCAATAACTTTGGGGCGTCTTTTTTGATCAAAATCTTTCGTTCAAAATCCAAGCCAGCACTATATCCCCAATATTCATGGGTGTTTCTCGCATAGCAGTAAATGCAACCATGCTCACAACCCTGATAGGGATTCATGGAAAAGGCCATGCCCACATCTGGACTATTGATTTTGTTCACAATGGTTTTCGGAAAAATAGGGATGTACTGGGTGCTATTATTTGAGGCTTCCTCACCCTCAATTCTACAAAACTCCAAGAAATCATCCCTGGTTTCGTAAATTTCCTTAAAAAATCTGTTGGGCGTGTTCTGTTGGGCTCCCCTACCTTTAAGGTAATTTTTTTGTTTCAATTATAGGATTTATTCCAAAAATATGGATTATATCCGATAAATAAATTATCCCTTTCAAATTAAATGATATTATTTCGCCTCTTTCGTTTTGAATTTGTCAAATGCAACATTGATCAATTGCTTTTTGTTTCCACGCTTAGCGTAAAACAAAAGTTCATGGTCTTTTTTATCAATAAAAGGTCTTGAAACCATTACGGGCAAACGAACTTCTTTGTCATCGATTAACTTCTTATACGAGAGATCCCCATTTGTATCAGCCTTGATAACAAATACATTTGGGTTTCTACTAAAACCTTGCTTGAAAAGAATACGATCTTTTCCTATTTTCTGAGGATGCTCCCCTGAATTGATAAAAAAATACATGTCATTGCCTTGACCAAAAGCAGTATAAGACGCATAAGCCTCATCGCCCTGTGTTACCTCAGCTTTGTTGATGTTTCTGGCCCATAACATCTCTCCGTTCGAATCCATTTTGGCACATACGATATCATTGTAATGATACCGCTGTACTTTTTTAGTGGCGCCTTCACTAATATCATCACCTGAGGTCACAAAATATTCTTCAGCACTGAAAACAATGTCTTTGTTACGAGTGATATGAACATCTTTAAAAATCAGGTTTTTAATTTTAGCGTTAACATCACGCCCAAATTTATCTTTCATGAATTGTGTTGAAAAGGCATTGTATTTTTTGGCAACAATACCCAAAGTGTTGGAGTTCATTTTGAAGTAAGCCAATCCGTTATATCTATTGTCTTTTCTATCGGAATAAAACCCCACCGCGACCAATTCATTGTTTATTAAAATGGGTTTCAAAGATTCAGGATACCTGCCCTCATCAGCAAACTCTTGCGTGTCATGCCCGTTTGCGTCGATCTTTACCAATTCATATTGAAATTTTCGCTCCTTCGCCCCGATACGTTTTTTTCTGAAAAATGCTTTGCCCAACAAATAAACCGTGTTCAAATCATTTGAGGTGGCGATATTTTCAAAGGCATAGTTTTTTTCAGCAATTTGGCTGCTGAAATCATATTTAAACCTTTGGTTCAAACTGGTATCATACAGAAATACTTTATATTTCTCGTCTTTTCTTTCACGGTGATGCACCGTGATGGCAAAAGCAGTTTTTTCATCATTGAAATGAACCGCTGTTGTAAAGCCATTTTTAAAATCTCGATGGTATTTACTGATTGCAAGTGGATTCATTACTTCTTTGGAAGGAATGGAAAGAAGTCCCTTTTTTGAGAAATTGAATTCCACGATAGAGCTTTGATGAACAACGTATTGATAGGCCTCTTGCTTCCAATCATAAACCAATTCCAACAGATTGAGCTGTCCATTTTTTACAAAACCGCCTACCATGTTTTCACCAGCATATTTATAATTATAGTTGGTTTTCAAGGTCATATCCTCATTATAAATCTCAATAAAATGACCTTTTGGACGTAAGGGCATACCCCCGTAATAGGTGCGGACCAATACAGTTTCGTCGCTATCAGTGCGCTCCATTGAAAGTACAGTGGAATACTTATGGCGATCGGCATATTTTTCACCCAGAGAATAATTTACTGGTATTTCTTGCGCGGCCACAAATTGGAAAGCTGCAGTAATTAAGGTTACTGCCATTAGTTTTAGCGGTTTCATAAGTAGGTTTTTGAGAATATGCTACGCGCCTGGGAAATCTGCTTTTCGTTTTTCCAAAAAAGCAGATGTGCCTTCTTTGAAATCAGCAGTTGCGAAACATTTTCCGAAAGCCTCGATTTCAGCAGCATATCCGTTACTATCCTCTTTAAAACCAGCATTTACCGCTTTTATTGCATGCGCAATGGCCACAAGTGAATTATTCGATATACGACCCGCCAGCTTTTCACAAAAGGGAAGCAATTCTTCTTGCCCAACTACATGGTTCACCAACCCATAATTCGCTGCTGTTTTGGCATCGATCATGCCGGCTGTCATAATCATTTCCATAGCCCTACCCTTACCCACCAATTGTGGTAAACGTTGGGTGCCGCCATACCCTGGAATCACACCCAAAGAGACCTCTGGTAACCCCATTTTGGCATTTTCACTTGCCACCCTAAAATGACAGGCCATAGCTAGTTCCAACCCCCCACCCAAGGCAAAACCATTTACTGCGGCGATTATGGGAGTGGACATATTTTCAACAAAATCAAATAGCAATTCTTGCCCTTTGGCCGCCAATTGACCGCCTTCACTTTCCGAAAAATCAGCAAATTCAACAATATCGGCTCCTGCAACAAATGCTTTTTCGCCACTTCCGGTCAAAATAACCACTTTGATGGCTTTATCTTCATTCAAATCGCTAAAGGCTTCATGAAGTTCTTGAATGGTTTCTTTGTTCAAAGCATTCAATTTTGATGGGCGATTGATGGTCACGGTCGCGATACTTCCGTCTTCAGTAACTAAAAGGTTATTGTAACTCATATTTAAATTGATATTATTTTAAATTGACCAAGTTCCCTTGCTTATAGGCACTACCTGACCCCCTACTTTTAATTGATATTTTTCATTGTTCAGCTTGCCATCCAAATACAAAATGGATTTTCGCCCCATTTCAAAACCCTGTTCCACAACGGCAGAAATTGAAGTGTTTTGGTGTTTCAACAAATAGGCCAAAAAACACCCGTTGGCACTTCCGGTTGCTGCATCCTCCCAAATCTGTCCATCCTCCAAAACCAGCATTCTGGAATGAAAGTCATTTTTCTTTTCAACAGTTTCTGGGGTCACAAAGAACAGATTGGTTGTCAAACCTCTAGGGTTATTGGTTTTAAACAACTTTTCCTGTTTTAAAAACCGTTCTACTTTATCAGGGTTTAATTTTATATTTCCTATGCCCTCTAAATTCTTTAGGAAGATAATCAGATACGGCAAACCTGTGTTAACCTCTAGAATTGGCATGGAGGTGTCAAAATATTCCAATGGAATATCCAAAGAATTAGATATGGTTTGAGCATCAAATTCGGGCCCAAATTCAGGCTGCACTTGTTGCATTGTAAACCGACTTGCCTCCAAATCTTTAGGATTGGAAATTTGAACCGGAATTTCTCCTTTCTTTAAGCGCAGCGCGATCTCACTTGACGCCTCATTCACTAGATGTTTGGCCAAAATATAGGTCGTGCCCAAGGTAGGATGCCCTGCAAAAGGCACTTCGTATTCAGTAGTGAAAATACGCACCCCAAAAGTTCCGTCTTTTTCAACCGATCTTATGAAGGTACTTTCGGCAAAATTGATTTCCCTTGCCATCTGCAACATCTGTTCTGCAGTTAGTTGTTGTTCCAAATCCATAAAAACAGCGAGTTGATTACCAGCATATTTCTTCTCAGCAAAAACATCAACGATATAAAAATCGATTTCAGCCATCTTATTTTTTCACAGGTTCATTTTCTTTGGGAAGCCGCACTGTGAATACGGTTCCTTTTTCAGGCAGAGAGGTAAAATCTATGGTTCCTTTATAAGTTTCTACAATATTTTTAACCATGCCTAAACCGAGTCCCATTCCGCTGGATTTAGTCGTGAATTTAGGTTCAAAAATCTTTTCTTTGAATTCGTCTGAAATACCCACCCCATTATCAGCAACCGAAATTTTGACGAACTCATTTTCTGAAGCCACGGAAACCAAAATCCGCGGTGCTTCAACCTCTGGAACGGCCTGAATCGCATTCTTGACCAAATTTGTGACCACTCGAATCAACTGTGTGCGATCTAGCTTCGCAATGATCACTTCTTCCTCTGTGGAGAAAAGAATGTATTTTTCGGTAAAAATATCCAGCGCCAATTTTACAATTTCAACCACGTTCAAAGTTTCATTCTGCTGGGCTGGCATTTCGGCAAAATTTGAAAAGGCACCTGCGATATTGCTCATGGTATCAATCTGCTGAATCAAGGTTTTGGAATACTCCTCCACCTTGTTATCAATATCAGGGTCATTAGGGTCAAATTTTCGTTGAAAACTCTGAACACTCAAACGCATGGGGGTCAAAGGATTCTTGATTTCATGGGCCACCTGTTTGGCCATCTCACGCCACGCCTGCTCACGCTCACTTCTTGCCAGTTTAGCGGCACTTACCTCTAATTCGTCAATCATGGCGTTATAAGAGTCAACCAATTTGCCCACCTCGAGACTTGGGTCTTTGATATGTATTTTCTCATTACTTCTGGTCAAATCAGTCTTGGTCATCATGTCTGAAACCGTCTGTAAAGATCTGGTAATGTATTTTGAAATAAAATAGGCCAAACCAATGGCCATGAACAGCATCAATAAATAAACACCACCCAACCTGAACATGAATTCCCGAAGCTCCATTTCATTGAAAGAGTTATCCTCAAAATAGGGCAGGTTCAATATACCGATCGGTTTAAATTTACTGTCATTTATATAGGTATAGGAGGCCTTGTACTTTTCCCCCGCAGATGAATTTTCCTCAACATAACGTCGTTCAGCACTGGCATTCAAATTGTTGAGCACCTCAGCATCCAAACAATTGGAAATTGAATCTTTCTCCAACTTTGGGCGAGAACTTTTGATCAATTGGCCATCAAGATCATAAATATTGAAATTGACGTTTTGAACATCCGCAATCTCAAAGATCTCATCCATGAAAATCAAGTTCAAATTTTCAGTGGTCTGCGGATAAGTGGTTTCCTTAAGGGTATAATCTATACTCTGCTTGATCTGAGTTTCCTTTCTTTCAAGACGATCCTCATGATAGTCTTTAGACTGCTCTCGATACTGATAAATGGTTACCCCCGCTATCAAAACTGAAGCAATCAGTACCAATAGAATCATGTAGAAAAAAATCCGTGATCTGAGCGATGGTATTTTAAACAAAGTACGGGTGTTTGTACTCAAAGATAGCAATAATGGCTATGCCATAAATTTCATAATTGAGTTTCTTATCTCCCAACTATAACATCAAAATTCAGACCATGTTAAAAAGAAAGTATTTGGAATTTGGAGTTTGAGATATGGAATTTGACTAAGCTTCCGGATTATTATCTCGAATTCTCCTGTAAAGCTTAATTCCCAACATCAGTAGGGTTCCTAAAACCACTAATCCGATTACCCCATATATCCAATTAAAGGCGCTTTTCAAAATGACCAAGAATATCACAGCGAACAAAATCAAGGTTGCACCCTCGTTCCAAATACGCATGTAGTTGCTCGTGTATTTGATTTCATTGTTCTGTAATTGTTTGTAAATCATATGGTTTTTGATATGGTAGCTAAAAAGCAAGACCACAAAGCCTAGTTTGACTTGCATCCATGGCAAATGAATCAATGAAGGATTCAAGTGAAGCATAATCAATGCTAATAAGGTGCAGAGAATCGCCGACGGCCAGGTTATGATATTCCAAAGTCTCTTGGTCATCAACTGCAGCTGTTTGGTCAGAATTTCTTTTTCTGGAGAAGGTTTTTCAGAAGCTTCGATTTGGTAAATAAACAATCTAGGAATATAAAAAAGACCCGCGAACCAGGTTACCACAAATATGAGGTGAAGTGCTTTTATATAGTTGTAGTACTCGATTAGGATAGGGTTTAAAGTTCAAAGTTACTGAAACAACCTTGAACCAAGAATACTGAACTTCTAAAACCTAATGGCACCAACTCCAGATACCCAAAGTTTATTATTGAATGCAGGAATTTCTGTGTTCTTGAATACATCAGCCCTACTTTTCAATGTTTTCCATTGCGCATCAAGTTCTGACTTACGGTCTTTGGAAGCTTGGTTCACTCTCGGAATAGTACTGTTGGTCGCATCGATCAAAAAGAGATACTCCGCCGTAAATTTATTGGGGAAGTTCTCCACATCATCATAGGCCTTAGATTTACGTTGAATCATGTCTTTATCCCAAGCATCGAGATCTTTTAATAGCTTTTCTCCAACCGATTTGACCATTTCATCATTTATATCTTTCAATACCTCTTCGATTTGCTGTTTTGCCTTGTAAAGTGAATTCACAGTGTTATGCATTTCTGTTAGGCGTGCCTCCATCTCAGTCATAAAGGCATGGTACTCGGCATATTGTTCGGGAGTAGTTTTATAGGTAGGCATGGCCACAATCTTTCCGGTAGTCGTTGCCGATTGTTGACCCGCTTTCAGGTTAACAGTATAGGTTCCTGGAGGCACAACATGTCCTGAGAATCGCGATTCAATATAGGTGTTGGGTACACCAGGCAAAATAGGTGTTTGCATATTCCACACAAATCGATTCAAACCTTTCTTCTTTGGCAAAGTGGGCGCCCTTCTAGGTCCACCGCCATTGTGCGGTTTGTAGTTTTTATCTTTTTCTGAGGAAAAACTTCGCACGAGCTTTCCGTTTGTATCTTTGATTTCCATGGTCAAAGGAATACTATCATTCAATTCAGGTAGTTCATAAAACAATACCATTCCGTTTGCGGGATTTATTCCAGACCAAACACTCATTCCCTTAAAATTATCAATATTTCCGCTCATAGGACCATACCAAGGACCGTTCATGGCATCATTGGGTTGATACAATTTCATGCCCTTTTCGGTGGGTTGATATCTACTTAGCATCGAAAGGTCATCCAAAATCCAAAAGGCCCTTCCTGAAGTTGCCACAATCAAATTGCCTTGATGTATTTTGATATCGGTTATTGGGGTTTTTGGCAAGTTCAACTGAAAAGGTTTCCAGCTTTTTCCACCATTCCATGAAATATAAAGCCCCTTTTCAGTACCTGCGTATAATAAGTTCTTACGGATCGGGTCTTCACGCACCACTCTTGTAAAAGATCCATAGGGAATTCCTGAAGAAATATTCATCCATGTTTTTCCATAATCAGTACTCTTGTAAATCGCCGGCGTATGATCGTTGAACTTGTACTTTGTAGTCGCCAAATAAACCGTTGCCTTGTCATGCGGAGACACTTCGATCGCATTGACCAAAGATTCGCCCAAGTTTTTGGGTGTTATGTTCTGCCAACTTTCGCCATTGTCTTTGGTAATGTGCACGTATCCGTCATCACTACCCGTGTAAAAGATACCCGCCTCGTGAGGCGATTCCAATACGTAGGCCAAGGTACCATAATTCTCCGCTCCTACAGCTTCATTGGTGTAGGGGCCGCCTCCATTGCCTTGTTTCGCATCGATATCACGAGTCAAATCAGGAGACATTTCTTCCCAGGTTACCCCCATATCTCGTGTTCTCAAAAGCAACTGTGCGCCATGGTAAAATGTATTTTCCTCGTGCTGCGAACGCAAGGTCGGGGCATTCCAATTGTACAAATACTTCATATTTCGCGCTTCCCTTCCCAAATACTGAATGGGCGCTGCCATGACTTGGGTCGATGCTTTTGATTCCATATCCAAAACATCAATAGTGCCTAAATAACTTCCCCCCATCACATACCTTGGGTTATCTGGATCAAAGGCCAAAAAGGCACTTTCACCACCAGCAGACGGACTAAAATCAGACATGGTAATGCCCCCTCTTCCAACGGACATATTGGCAATCATGGCCGAAGAATAGTCTTGCTGACCGGCATAAATGTTATACGGAAAAAGATTGTCTGTGTTGATGCGATAAAACTGCCCGGTGGGCATGTTCACTTGTGACGACCATGTTTTTCCGAAGTCAAAAGTAACCGCCGCACCACCATCATTGGCAATGACCATATTCAACGAATTTTTCGGATTGATCCATAAATCATGAAAATCGCCATGGGTGCCAGTAATACGTTCCCAGTTTTTACCGCCATCCAAAGAACGAAGTGCCGGAGCACTCAAGACATACACAATATCCTCATCTTGGGGATCTGTGAATACTTCGATATAGTACCAAGCACGCTGCACCAATCTATTATCGCCACTGACCATGCGCCACGATTTCCCAGCATTGTTTGAAACGAAGAGTCCGCCTTTATCTTGATTCGAATCGCTTTCAATCAACGCATACACTTTGTTGGAGTTCGCCGGACTCACAGAAATCGCCATTTTTCCTTTTTCTTCAGGAAGACCTTCGGTCATCTCCGTCCATGTTTCGCCGGCATCTGTTGATTTGTATAATCCGCTGCCTTCGCCACCACTGATTACCATATTCGGTTTGCGTTGATGCTGCCACATGGCGGCATACATAATTTCAGGATAATTCGCATCGATTGAAAGTTCAGAGCATCCTGTCAAATCATTGACAAAAAGCACGTTTTTCCAAGATTTTCCCCCGTCGGTAGATTTATAAATTCCGCGTTCTTTGTTGGGGCCATACAATTGCCCTTGTGCCGCCACATAAACAATATCTGGATTGGTGGGATGAATGACTATTCGTGAAATGTGATGTGTTTTCCCCAATCCCAAATGCTTCCATGTTTTTCCGGCATCGGTAGATTTATAAACCCCATCTCCATAGGAAGTCATAACCCCTCGCGGTGCATGCTCGCCCATGCCCACATAAACAATATTTGAATTGTAGGTAGAAACCGCAACGGCACCCACCGAACCCATTTCAAAATAACCGTCTGAAATATTGTACCAACGCTGGCCCGCATCTTCGGTCTTCCAAAGTCCGCCACCCGTGGTACCCATATAATAGGTCATGGGATCGCCAATAACCCCAGATGCTGAAACGGAGCGGCCGCCCCTAAACGGACCGATATTCCTGAATTTCATGGGTTTGAAGTACTCTTCAGCCGTTTGAGCGAAGGTAATTGTTGTGGTTAAAATGGCTAGGATTAGGAGTTTTAGGTTTTTCATATTGGGTATTCTTAATTTTTAATATTCTATTTCTTTACTAGCGTCCTCCCCTTGAAAAAAGGGGAGGTGGCGATAGCCGGAGGGGTAGCGATTCAATATTGAAATTTTCTAAAACTTCTCGACAACTTCAACAAAACCCCTCCGCCCTGTGGGCACCTCCCCTTTGCAGGGGAGGACTTTATTTTTCAAGTTTAAATTCTGCTCTAATGGCCTCTAGAACCATGTCTAATTGTTCAAAGACTAAATGGTTTTCAAAACGCAAAACTTTAAAGCCTAAGCTCTCTAAAAACTCTGCTCTTTTTCTATCGTATTCTTGATTTACAAAATTGTCATGTACCTGACCATCAAGTTCTACTATTAATTTCTCTTCAGGACAATAAAAATCAAGAATGTAATTTCCAATGCTATGCTGTCGTCTAAATCTTCTTCTATTTAACTGCTTCTTTTGAAGCACTTTCCACAATTGTGATTCAGCTTTTGTTGGATTGTTACGTAACTCTTTTCTAAACTCTTTTAAGTATTTATGATTGTTAAGTTTTTCAGGCATTATACTAAAGTTGAATCTATGGGTTCTCCCCTTTTTCAAGGGGAGGTGGCGACAGCCGGAGGGGTAGAGGCTAGAAACTCGAATGATTCAACTTTTTAGATTAACTTACCAAGACCCCTCCGCCCTGTGGGCACCTCCCCTTTGCAGGGAAGGACCTGTTCTTTTTATCTTTCAAAAATCTCTAATACCTACTCCTCAACAAACAAATAATTCAAATTCAGTTCATTAAACGCCTTGTTGAATTCTTTCAATTCAGAATCGAGCATGGCATCAAAAGCCTTCAATTGGGTTTCAATTTTTCCGGTCAATTCTTTTTGAACGGCAAGATCTTGATCAGTGGGCGGAAAGTCATCCAAGCCCACTAGGCTGTTCAAATGGCCTAACTTATTGGTCAAGCGAATAGGGAAATTCAATGGGTCTTGTCTACTCCTATTTTTAGTCTGATACAGTGCCTTTTCGATTTTTCCAAACTCTTCTTTCATGGTTTTGGCTTTTTCTACCAATTCCTTTATTGCTTCTTTGTCGACGCCTGTGCTGGGCGGAGTCCAGGCATATTGTTTGGTAAAGGCATCCAACTGGGCATTGACCCCACGAATTTTCTTGATCGAACCATGTGCCCGATTGATCGTGGCATTCACTGCGGAAATGAAATCATGTTGCTTTTGCATATCAGCAACAGATGCCTCAGCGCGGGGATCCGGAATAATATTAAATTCTTGCGTTTGATTTGAGCCATTGACATTTAAATGAACTTTGTAAGTGCCTGGCACTGCCTTTGGACCCGAAAAATTGGCCCACCAGAAAATCATTCCGTTTAAAGTTTCTGCTTTTTCGCCACGGGTATCCCAGACTTGGGTATTACCTCCTGCTTCGACTTCCCTCAGCACAAATTTTTTATCCTTTGCTTTAGTGCTAAAATTGGCCAAAGTATCTCCTGCCATTGTAGTATACGTCAATTGCACCGTGTCCTTTTTCTTATTGAAATTTTTTAGATAGAAATGCGTAATTACCCCGTTCGGATGATTCATACCCTGTGTTTTTGATGGTTTACTTGCCGCTCCACCTTTGGTTCGCAACGCGTCTTTTGGCGCATACAAAATAGCCCCCATACTTTTCTTCGTCGCATCCAATTGATGTAGTACGGTAAGGTCATCTAAAATCCATAAACTTCTTCCTTGGGTGGCTACGATAAGGTTGTTCTCTTTAATGGCCAAATCGGTAATCGGAACAATCGGCAGATTCAACTGAAACGGATTCCAATTTGCTCCATTGTCAAAAGAAATATACATTCCTGTTTCGGTGCCTGCATAGAGTAAACCTTTTCTTTTTGGATCCTCACGAATCACTCGCGTAAAATGCTCTGAATTTATACCGTTCGTTATTTTTTTCCATGTTTTTCCGTAATCCGTGGTTTTGTAGAGGTATGGTTTGAAATCACCAAGCTTATATCGCGTGCCTGCCACATAGCATGCTCCCTCGTCAAAGGCCGAAGGTTCAATACTGTTGATCATCATCCATTCGGGCATTCCTTTTGGCGTGACATTTGACCAATTTGCCCCTCCATCTTGAGAAACGTGAACCAAACCATCATCACTGCCCACCCATAGCAAGCCTTCTTTCAACGGACTCTCATTTGCCGCGAAAATGGTACAGTAGTATTCTACTCCGGTATTATCTTGGGTGATTGGCCCCCCACTTGAAACCAATTTAGAAGGGTCATTGCGGGTCAAATCATCAGACAAAATTTCCCAACTTTGCCCTTCGTTGGTGCTCCTATGTACATGCTGTGAAAAGGTGTACAATTTCTTGGGGTCGTGCTTAGAAAACATAATCGGAAAATTCCATTGAAAACGATATTTCATTCCCTCTGCACCATATCCCATAGGGTTATCGGGCCATACATTGATACCTCTTACGGTTCCTGTTTTGTGATTAACACGGGTTAAAAATCCACCATAACTACCACCGTACACAATATCATTATCAGTGGGATCAATGGCAATATGTGCTGATTCACCTCCTGCTGTCGGCTCCCAATCGTCTTCGCTGATTCCGCCTCCATCTGAACGGTGGTTTACCCGTAAAGTGGAGTTATCTTGCTGGGCCACATAAATGCGGTAAGGCGTTGCATTATCAGTTGTTACGCGATAATACTGAGCGGTGGGCTGGTTGTAATAGGTGCTCCAAGTTTCGCCTCCATCATAACTGACCTGTGCCCCACCGTCATCACCAATGATCATGCGTTTTGAATTTTCAGGCGAAATCCACAAATCATGATGGTCGCCATGTGGTGCGTTGAAAGTATTGAAGCTCTTACCACCATCGGTAGATTTGTGATAGCGTACGTTCAGAACATACACCACATCTTCATCTTCGGTATCTGCATAAACACGGGTATAGTACCAAGCACGTTGACGCAGTTTCCGCTCACTATTAACTTGTGTCCATTTTTTACCCCCATCTTCAGAACGATAGAGTCCCCCTTTTTCCTTGTTCTCCACAATGGCCCAAACACGCTCTGAGTTTTTTGGGGAAACGGTTACCCCGATAATACCTAAAGTGTCTTGCGGGAAGCCCTCATTTTTGGAAATCGCTGTCCAAGTCTCGCCACTATCGGTACTTTTCCACAAGGCAGAACCATCTCCACCACTACTCAAACTATAGGGCGTACGCTTTGCACGCCATGAAGAAGCATATAATATTCTAGGGTTATTAGGATCCAATGTCAAATCAACAAAACCCGATTGGTTATTGACAAACAATTTTTTGCTCCATGTTTTTCCGCCATCGGTACTTTTATAAATACCACGGTCTTGGGTTGGTTTGTAGATATTTCCGAGTACTGCGGCATAAACAATATCTGAATTGGTCGGGTGGATTCTAATTCTAGGTACATGTCGACTCTTTTTGAGCCCTGCGGAAGTCCATGTTTTGCCCCCATCTTCCGTTTTCCAAATACCGTAACCCGAGGAAACATTACCTCTTAGGGTTTTTTCGCCCCCACCCACATAAATGACATTGGGGTCGCTTTTCGACACTTCAACGGCACCAATACTACCGCCAAAATAGCCATCGGAAATATTCTCCCAACTGCGGCCACCATCGAGGGTCTTCCAAACGCCACCACCAGTAGCTCCAAAATAAAAGAGATTGGGTTCACCTGGAACCCCAGTTACGGCCGCAGAACGTCCACCACGATGTGGACCAATAGACCGGTATTGCATGCTCGAGTAGAGGTCTTCAGCGAAAGCTGTTATTACGGGTTGTACTTTTTTGCGTCTTTGCGCCTCAGAAGTCAAAGGCAATAGAAAAAGGGCAGCTAGAACTAGCCCTAGAAGGTTGTAGCGTAATTTCATTTTGAGTTCTTTTTAAAAAAATCTGTCATTTCGAGCGGAGTCGAGAAAAGATTTTTTGAGTGGTTTAATTAGTCAGACTAAATGTAGTGAAATGGGGTTTATAAAAAAAGTAGGCACTTACTTATTGAAAATTTGGCTCCCCCGGTTAATTATGATTTAATTATCTGTTTGAATTTCCCTACTTTTAAGTCACTTCCCCCTTCACATAAATAACAACATATGAATGCCACTCGTAATGCTCAGCTTATTTCTTTTTTGACGCTACGCAAATCAATAGGTTTTATCGCCATTGGTATGCCCTTCTTTTTAATCATCGGGTCTATTTTGGTGGGTAGTTGCGAATCAGTTCAGCCCTCAATAAGCGCCTACTATCATACCATTATGAGAGATGGGTTTGTAGGCATTATTTGTGCGATTTCATTTTTTATGTTTTGTTATACGGGCTATGATAAGGGCGATTTTTATTTAACCCGTATTGCGGCCTGCGCAGCGCTGCTTGTTGCTTTTTTTCCAACGTCTATTGAAGACACCACTATCAATAGTTGTCTAATACCAAGAATTCTAGAAAATAAATTGATAAACTATGTGCACTTTATAAGTGCTGCTATTTTCTTTCTTGCGCTGGCTTTTATGTCCATCTTTCAGTTCACGAAATCAGCATATACCCCTGATAATTTTACAAAAGATAAAAAAATTCGAAATTCATGTTATCGTGTTAGTGGTTATGTGATGTTGGCGTGCCTTGTTTTATTGTCTTTGTATTTTCTTGTTTTAAAAAATAAATTTCCCGCTTTAGAGAAATTTAATATCGTTTTTATATTAGAATCTATTGCACTTGCCGCTTTTGGAGTTTCTTGGCTTACAAAAGGACAGATATTTTCGAATACTACCGAAATTTAGAATTAGGAGCCTTTATTGAAGCGCGAGATGGGGAATAAGAAGTCAAACCCCTCCGTCTGCGCGAAAAGCGCATCCACCCCCCCTCATCTGAGGGGAGGAGCTTTTTAAAATTATATTTTTTAGAAAGTAATCGGCCTATTTTTCGTTTTGTTGGAAATCCTGGAATTTTTACTGTAGGAGATGGAAGGTGTCCAAAGAGCATTCCGTGAAATGGAAGCGGCCTGGGCACTGTATCTGTGGGAAATCCGTAGATTTCGAGAAAGGAAAAATCAGCCTAGTTTTTTTTGGATACTTTTTTCATCAATAGAAAAAAGTATTGGATTTCTTTTAAAGTGAAGTGCGAGATGGGGCGTTGGAAAAAGTAGTTCTATGTTCATTTCTTTTGCTCGTGCAAATGATACGAACCAAAGAAAAGCACGCCTTCTCCAGAGGAATTTTTACTTCGTAAAACCAGTCGCAAAACTCCGCGCTTTTTTTCAAAAAGCTGAATCTCGGAGCTTTTTCTCCTTATTCGGCGGAGAAGGAATAACCTGCAAGAAGCTTTCCGTCAAGTAAGCGGCCTGGATGCTACGGCTGTGGAAAATCCGTAGATTTCGAGAAAGGAAAAAAGTATTGCCTTAAAATAACTTCATTACAGCCTCATAATCAATCTCCTCAAAAGTCTCAATAACTTTATGCGCCAAGCTATAATCTTGATTCTTAGAATGAGTGCTTTTATAGGCAACACAATAAATACCAGCCGCATGTGCAGCTTTTATACCATTGGTGGAGTCTTCAATGACCATACATTGTTCACGTTTAAACCCTGAGGCTTCCGCTCCTTTTAAAAATATTTCTGGGTGTGGTTTTGAAGCTTTTAAATCGGCCCCACTTAGTTTGGCCTTAAAATATTGGTCTAGTTCAAAACGCTTAAATACACTATTGATAGTTGGCATTGATGCTGAACTGGCTAGTATTAATGTGAGTCCGTTTTGATGGTAGTCTTTTATTAAATCTTCTACGCTATCAATCAATTTTAAATCTGGGTCGTTGAAAAACAGCTCTTTGAAAATACGGCGTTTGATTTGAACCAGTTTTTGAGGTGCTTCTTTCAATTTAAACTCATCAACTAATTGTGAACATACGTGCAATGTTGCCTGCCCAGTAAAACTTTCATAAAGTTTATCTGAAACGGCAATTCCCACTTCTTTGAACATACCATAGTATGCTTTGTGATGTAGGGGTTCAGAGTCAATGATGACGCCATCCATATCAAACAATACAGCTCTCAGCATTAATATCTATACTGGTAAAGTACCATCGGTTTGCCACTCATTAACCCATTTCGCCATAAGCCCTACCCAAGCATCACTATCATTCAAACAGGGAATATGTTTATAATATTCACCGCCGGCTTCCTCAAATTGCTCTTTGCCCTCCATGGCGATTTCTTCAAGGGTTTCCAAACAATCTGAAACAAAGGCTGCGGTAACTACCGCCAATTTCTTTTTTCCCTCCTTCGCCAAACGCTCAAACTCATAATCGGTATAGGGTTTTAACCATGGGTCGCCCGCCAAACGTGATTGAAATGAAGTGCTGATTTTATCTTCGGAGAGTCCTATTTCATTTTTGACCAACTCGGTGGTTTCATACACCTGATGTCGGTAGCAAGTATTATGGGCCACAGAATTGATACTGCAACAACTTCCGTTAATCTTACAATGAAATTTTGTAGGGTCACTTTTCCGCACATGGCGCTCGGGTATACCGTGGTATGAAAATAGAATATGGTCGTAGTCAAAATCTTTGAGTCCTTCTGCAATGCTATCCGACAAGACTTTAATATACTCCTGACTCTTATAAAATGCTGGCATCGTGGTAATCTTCATTTCAGGAAATGACGCTTCCTTCACTTGCATGGTCTTGACCACCACAGTTTCATAAGATGACATGGCATAATGCGGATATAAAGGCACCAAAAGCACCTCATCAACCCCTTTGCCCTTTAATTCTTGGAGGGCCTTTTCAATTGACATACTGCCATAACGCATGCCCAATGCCACGGGCATGTCGGTTTTTTGTCGCACTTTAGCAGCAAAACGTTCCGATATCACAACGAGTGGCGAGCCTTCATCCCACCAAATCTTTGCGTAGGCAGCAGCTGATTTTCTAGGGCGGGTTTGAAGAATGATGCCGCGGACCAAAATATTTCGCAACACCGTATTCACGTCAATAACACGTTCATCCATCAAAAACTCATCTAAATATGGCTTTACGTCTTTAGCAGTTGGGCTATCGGGGGACCCCAAATTCACCAATAAAACTCCCTTCATAAATTTGCGATTTTTCAAGTGCAAAAATAAACCATGCTTCTCAGCTGACCTTGATTCATATTCAATACTTTTTTATGGTGATATAAATAGTTTTGATTGCATGGTACAATAATTGCTTAATTTCGAGATAATAAAGGCGCCTATGAAATCAATTGCTTTCATTATACTTTTAATTGGCACTATTAATTTGACTTTAGCTCAAAGTATTACCTGTTCCCCTAAAGATAAGCAGGCATTTGAAGACAAAACAATAGCTATTGACGGCTTGCTTGAAAATGACTTTGGTAAAACACTGGTTGCCATTGGCAAGACTTTCAAGGGCGTACCCTATGTAGCAAAAACTTTGGAAATAGGTGCCACCGAATCTTTGGTCATCAATCTACAAGGTCTCGATTGTACGACCTTCGTAGAAAATGTTCTGGCGTTCAGCACCCTTTTAAGGGATGGTAAGGATGATTTGGATAGCTTTACCCATATATTAAAAACCATTCGGTATAAAGACGGGAAGCTAGATGGATACGCTTCTCGTCTCCATTATTTTTCCGAATGGATTGCCAACAATGAGTCAAAAGGAATACTCAAAGACATGACCTCCACCATTGGCGGAAGCGAAGTGAAAAAGGAAATCAATTTCATGAGCACGCATCGCGATTTGTATCCCTTTTTGAGCGATGATGAAAATTTTGAAAAGATAAAATCTTCTGAACATTATCTGAACAATGAAGTCATCTGCATTTTACCCCAAGATCAGATTGCAAAAAATGAACACCTGATTGAAACAGGAGACATCATCGCCCTAACTACGTCAATCAAAGGATTGGATATTACCCATACCGGCATCGCCACCCGAGAAAAAGATGGTCGTATTCATTTACTGCATGCCTCAACAATTTCAAACGAAGTGGAGGTTACCGAATTACCTTTGGTGGATTACATCAAGAAAATCAAAAAGAATACAGGTATTATGGTGGCACGGCCTCTGTAAACCTAAATTCGCCAAGGTGGATTTTTCCTGTTTTTGCCACCAAAAAAGAGAATAATGTGATTGTTGTCCAAATCACGCAAACGGGCCTCTCGCCAAAGCCATCTTTTGTCATTCGGCATTTCTTCAAATACCACCCCTTTTTCAACTAACTTTTTTACCCGAACATCTAAATCAACGCATTCAAAATAAACAGAAATGCCCGCTCCGATGGGTAGTTGATCCACTTGATGAATTGAGAAAGTTGCATCTCCCTCTGGGCATTCAAATCGTGCGTAATTGGGTAAGGATTCAACGATTAAATGAAATCCCAACTTTTTATAAAAAGCAATAGCTTTTTCGACATTCAAAGAGGGTAAGGTTACTTGATTTAGATTCATCCTTTTCGTATAAATACAATATGTTAACCGGCATTACTCATCAGATATTTTTTCGGAGTGGTGCCGTATTTCTTTTTAAAGGCCGTAATAAAATGGCTTGCAGTGCTATACCCTACTTTTAAACCAACCTCATTGACGTTGTACTTACCGGTTTCCAGCATTTTTCGGGCAAACTCCATTTTATAATCAAACAGAAAACTAAACACTGAATCGCCATAAATCTGTTTAAACCCTTCCTTCAGTTTTTTTAAAGACAGACCTATTTCATCAGAAAGTTCTTTAAGGGTTGGTGGCTCAGACATTCTGGCTATCATTATTTCTTTGGCTTGACGAATACGGCGAACATTTTCTTCATCAACCAAAAACGGACATTGTTCAATATCAGCCTCAGTGCCTTTATTGAAATACAAAGAAATAAGTTCGTACACCTTTCCTTTGATATACAATTTCTTTATGGATGGATGCAGGTTGTAATTGATCATTTGACTCAAAATGACTGCCACTGCCGGATTAAATCCTTCTTGGGTATAGTATTTTTTGTCTTTATTCTCCTCACTTAAAAAGGGAATGTAATTCGCCTCTCGGGAAAACAACGAATGGAACTTTCTAATCGTCATAACGACACTGACCAACCAAGAATTGGGGTTCAATTCCACATTCAGGGGCAAATCCAATTGGGTATTGTACAATAAAAGGGAATTCTCCTCATCCACCTCCAAAGCATAACGCCCATCATTGAAAATGAATTTGCAATGACCCTTCAAGCAAAAATGAAATTGAATAAAAGAGCTATCAATCTCACGTGTAACCTTCTGTATCCGAGCGATATCATTCTGAATTTTGAACACAAAAAAACCATCTTCAATCAAAATCTCATTGAAAGAACCTTTGGCGATATTTTTTGACTTCATCCCAACTGAAATTTATATTATTTTATTTAGAATGTTTCTAAATAAAATTAATGGCAACCCAAGTATTTACTACTAATTTAGAGTTATTTACCCTATAAATATCGAATTACGTCTAAAAATACCCAAATCGTTATAAATTGCACCGCTAGCGTTATTTTTAAAGGTGTCTCGGACTTACTTTTGCCTTTGTTTTAATTTTGCATGCAAGAGTACCACATTTCTAAATTCAATTCTTTCTACACCATTGGCCTGAACTACAAAAAGGCTGATGCAGAATTGCGAGGCAAATTCAATTTGAATTCTGAAGCGATGAATGCCTTGTTGCTTCAAGCCATAAAAGCTGGTATGGATGGTCTTTTGGCAACATCAACGTGCAATAGAACTGAATTGCATGGTTTTGCCCAACATCCTTTTCAACTCATCAAATTACTTTGTGACAATACCATCGGCACGGTAGAAGAATTTCAACAAGTGGCCTATGTGTACAAGAACAATGATGCCATAGGACATCTTTTTAAGGTGGGCACAGGACTTGATAGCCAAATTCTGGGTGATTTCGAAATCATAAGTCAGTTAAAGCAAAGTTTTTATCGCTCAAAAAAAGTTGGTTTGGCGAATCCGTTTATTGAACGCCTTTGCAACTCAGTCATTCAGGCTAGTAAGCGAATCAAAAACGAAACGGAAATTTCTTCAGGGGCGACTTCGGTCGCTTTTGCCTCTGTGCAGTACATTCTTAAAAATGTTCAGGATATTGGCCAAAAAAAGATAGTTCTCTTTGGCACTGGTAAAATCGGGAGGAATACCTGCGAAAACCTCATTAAGCATACCAAAAACCCACACATCACTTTAATCAATCGCACCAAAACGCGGGCAGAAGAAATTGCCGGCAAGTTCAATTTGGTGGTCAAAGACTATGGCGATTTGCAAACGGAAATTCGTACCGCTGATGTTTTGATTGTTGCCACAGGAGCACAGAAACCGACTATTTCCAAAGAAATGATCCACACCAAAAAGCCGCTTTTGATCTTGGATCTTTCCATTCCGAAAAACGTGGCTGATAATGTGCATGAGTTAGATGCTGTTTCCACTGTTCATTTGGATCAACTTTCCCAAATGACCGATGAGACATTGGAACGCAGAAAACAATTTATTCCGCAAGCAGTGTCCATAAATGAAGAAATCAAAGATGAATTCATAAAATGGCTGGAGACCCGCAAATTTGCACCGGTTATTAAAGCTTTGAACAAAAAGCTGAAGACGATGAAGGAGGAAGAGATGGATTATCAGTCAAAAAAACAAGCTGATTTCAACGAAGAACAGGCGGATATTATTTCAAACAGAATAATCCAAAAAATTACTACGCAGTTTGCAAACCACTTGAAAGATGATTCCATTGACGCCAACGCGAGTCTTCAATTGATACAAAAAGTATTTCAACTTGAAATTGATTCAGACCAATGAAAAGGATCATCCGTATCGGCACACGTGAAAGCGAATTGGCCCTTTGGCAAGCAAATACAGTTAAAGACCAACTCGAGGCTTTGGGGCATCAAGCGGAATTGGTTAAGGTAAAATCAACTGGCGATATCATTCTTGACAAACCCTTGTACGAACTCGGTATTACAGGAATTTTTACCAAAACCTTAGATGTGGCCATGTTGAAAGGTGAGGTGGATATTGCCGTTCACTCCCTCAAAGACGTCCCCACTGCTTTACCAAAAGGCATTGTTCAGGCAGCGGTTTTAGAAAGAGGAAACTATTTGGATATACTTGCCTACAAGAGGAATCAAGAATTTCTAAGTCAAAGAGATGCCATCATAGCAACCGGAAGTCTTCGAAGAAAGGCCCAATGGTTAAGCCGCTACCCGACGCATACCATTGTAAACCTTCGTGGCAATGTCAACACGCGACTTGAAAAACTTAAAACCAATGACCATTGGAACGGGGCCATCTTTGCGGCGGCGGGTTTAAATCGTATTAATTTGAACCCAAAAGACACTATTGGGCTGACTTGGATGTTGCCTGCGCCGGCTCAAGGTACCATAGTGGTTGTGGCCAACGAAAATGACGAAGAGGCCATTGAAGCATGCCAACAACTCAATCACACGCCAACAGAAATCTGCACCTCTTTGGAACGGGAGTTTTTGCGACTGCTTGAGGGAGGCTGCACCGCCCCTATTGGTGCTTTGGCCACCATCAATAATGAAGAGCAAGTGACCCTGAAAGGTGCTTTGCTGACCGTTGATGGAAGTAAAAAATTGGAAGCTGAATTCGATGCACCCTTGGGCAAACATCAAAATCTGGCACGTGATTGCGTCAATAGTATTTTAAGTCGTGGTGGAAAGCGAATGATGAAGGAGTTACAGGAAATTGAACAAAAAGCGACCGTATTTGCAACTAAAAAAATGACCGCAGAACAATTGCAGTTATTTGACAAGAGAATGAAAGTTGACTCCAGTGATTTTATTCAAATTTCACTTAACCGCATTCCAACAATTGAATTAAAGCAAGAAATTCAAAACGTAATTATTACTAGTAAAAATGCTGTTGAAGCCCTTTCAGCAAGTACTGATTTATCACGTTTAAAATTCAAAAATATTTATTGTGTAGGGCGTAGAACAAAAAAATTAATTGAGCGAAAAATTGGTAAAGTTACCTATGTTGCTTCAAGCGCTAAAAACTTGGCAACATATTTAGTTGATTATATTGAAGGCACCGAAGTAACTTACTTTTGTAGTAATATTCGTCTTGACGAATTACCTTCAATTTTGACTAAGAACAATATCACTGTTAAGGAGGTTATAGCCTATGAGACCAAACACGTGCCGGTCAAAGTGCCTGACAGCGTAAAACGGGTGCTCTTTTTTAGCCCCTCTGGTGTTCAGAGCTTCATGTCAGAAAACGATGCTGGCATAAAAACCGCTTATTGCATCGGAGAAACCACCGCGGCTGAAGCTAAAAAACATTTTGATACCGTTCAAGTAGCTAAAATTCCAACCGTGGAAAGTGTTATTGAATTGGTGAACAAAAGAAGTTGAGGTTGGGTATTGGGTGTTGGAAAATAGATAATTGTGATGAGAGATTTTAGAAAGCTTGATATTTGTAGAAACGGTATTGAAATCGTAAAACTAGGATACGGTTGTCTGAAAAACTACCGTCTGAAGAAAAATTTGGTTTACGAAGTCAAATTACCAGAGCTGCTGTGACTATCCCTTCCAACATTGCAGAAGGCTGTAGTGTAGTAGAAATAGTGAAGTTGAGTTCAAGCGCTATTTAGAAATCGCAATTGATTCTCTGTTTGAGGTTGAAACACAAATAATAATTGAAGAAATGGGATTGATTAAATCCGAAGAACTTAAAGTTATTCATGCCCTGCTCGAAAACGAAGCAAAAATGATAAATGTCCTTATTCGAAAAATAAAAAATAGTTAAAGGCCAAAAGCTAATAGCTAACACCTACATATGATTAAAAACGACTTGTTTCTTAGAGCCTTAAATGGCGAAACTGTTGAAAGACCTCCGGTTTGGATGATGCGTCAAGCGGGTAGATATCTTCCAGAGTTTATGGAAATCAAAGCCAAATATGATTTCTTCACCCGCTGTCAAACTCCTGAATTGGCCTCTGAAATCACGGTACAGCCCATTCGAAGATATGGTATGGATGCTGCCATTCTTTTTTCCGATATTTTGGTCATTCCTCAGGCTATGAATATTGAGGTTGAAATGAAGCCAAACTTTGGTCCGTATTTACCAAACCCCATTCGGTCACAAAAAGATTTGGATTCAGTTATCATTCCTGATGTTAATGATGCTCTCGATTATGTCATGAAAGCCATTAAGGCTACCAAAGAAAAGTTGAATGACGAAGTGCCTTTAATAGGTTTTGCCGGTTCACCATGGACTATTCTTTGTTATTGTGTTCAGGGTCAAGGCAGTAAGAATTTTGACAAAGCCAAAGAGTTGTGTTTTACACAACCCCATGTTGCGCATGAACTGTTGCAAAAGATCACTGATACCACAATCGCTTACTTAAACGCGAAAGTAAAAGCTGGCGTTAATGCCGTGCAAGTTTTTGATTCTTGGGGAGGCATGCTTTCGCCCGTTGATTACCAAGAGTTTTCTTTTCAGTACATACAACAAATTATTGACGCATTAAAAGATGATGCCCCCGTAATTGTATTCGGAAAAGGATGCTGGTTTGCACTCGGCGAAATGGCAAAATCAGGAGCTTCTGCATTGGGGGTGGATTGGACGTGCTCGGCACGAAATGCACGTTACTTAAGTGGAGGAAAGATAACGCTCCAGGGTAATTTTGATCCGTCTAGATTGTTCTCCCCTCCTGCTGAAATAAAAAAGATGGTTGCCAAAATGATCAATGAATTTGGTAAGGATAATTATATCGTGAATTTAGGACATGGTATTTTGCCAACCGTTCCTGTTGAAAACGCGAAAGCTTTTATTGATGCGGTAAAAGAATATAGAAGTCCAACATAAAAAGTCATTTGGGTGTTCGAATTTGAAAATTACTACATTGACCCTATTCATGAAAAGTATGCCTGGCGTATTTGTGATTTTTGCACCATAAATGCAGAACGAATAAAACGGTTTTTTTCGAAAACACTTGAACAAAATAGCACGCCTGATTTGTCTAAATATTTTGTTGAACGCAAGGTCAAAAAGTTCGAAGCCAAAAAAGAATTTTTATTCGTTTTAAAGGAAAAAGAAAATCACTTAGTAATCGGACTCGTTTATTTAAAAGAGTTGGATTGGGAGAATAAACAAGGTGAACTGGCGTATTGTATTGACTACAAAGCTGAAGGTAAAGGGTATATGACAGATGTAGTAAAAGCGATATCTCGATGGGCTTTTGAAGAATTGAAATTAAAAACACTTCAAATCATTGCACATAAGGGGAATGGTGCCAGTGTTAGAGTGGCAGAGAAATGTGGTTATTTATGGAAAGGTGTCTTGAAAGCCGAGCATACGCCACCAAATGAACCACCTTTAGATATGGAACTTTATGAATTGACATCATGAAAGACAAGTTCTTTTCATACATACAAATCCTACAAAACCAAATTACCGCCAAACTGGAGGAAATAGACGGTCAGGCTAAATTTCAAGAAGATATTTGGAAGCGGCCTGAAGGTGGTGGTGGCAGAACGCGCATTATTGAAAATGGAAACGTTTTTGAAAAAGGCGGTGTGAATATCTCTGGGGTTCATGGGGCATTGCCCAATAGCATGCAAAGCTATTTCGGTGTGGGGGAAGTTGATTTCTATGCCTGCGGACTAAGTTTAGTCTTGCACCCAAAAAACCCAATGGTGCCCACGGTTCATGCCAATTGGCGTTATTTTGAAATGTATGACAAAAAAGGGAACATAGTCGATCAATGGTTTGGAGGTGGTCAAGACCTCACTCCTTATTATCTTTTTGAAGAAGATGCGGTTCATTTTCACTCGATTTGCAAAAAAGCTTGCGACGAACATAATTCAGAATTCTATCCAAAATATAAGGAGCGATGTGATGCCTATTTTTGGAATGCCCATAGAAATGAGGCACGCGGTGTAGGCGGGTTGTTTTTTGATTATTGCAAAGCCAATGAGGTTATGACCATGCAAGATTGGTATGCTTTTGTAACCGAAGTAGGCGATAATTTTTTAGAATCATATATACCGATTGTTACAAAACGTATGAATGATGATTTTACTGAGCTTCAGCGCGATTGGCAAGAAATAAGAAGAGGGCGTTATGTGGAATTTAATCTGGTACATGACAAAGGCACGTTATTCGGACTGAAAACCAACGGAAGAATAGAAAGTATACTGATGAGTCTTCCTCCTCATGTACAATGGAAGTATAATCACCAACCAGAAAAAGGGAGTGCGGAAGCCAAATTATTGGAAGTTCTCAAAAAGCCGAAAGATTGGGTTTAAAATTTACAAAAACATAAAACTATGTTTCCATTAAGAAGAAATAGACGACTAAGAAGCAGCGAAGCCATTCGCAGTTTGGTTCGTGAAACCATTTTGACACCAAGTGATTTTTTAGTGCCTCTTTTTGTGGTGGAAGGCACTAATGTAAAAGAGGAAATTCCTTCTATGCCAAATTATTACAGACTCAGTTTGGACCATCTTGAAAAAGAAGTCAAAGAACTTTGGAATATGGGTTTGTGCGCTGTGCTTTTGTTCGTGAAGGTGCCAGATAACTTGAAAGACTATAGAGGCACAGAGGCCATAAGTCAAGACGGACTCATGCAGCGTGCCATTAAAACAGTAAAAGATGCTTGTCCTGATATGTTGGTCATGACCGATGTTGCGATGGATCCCTATTCTTCCCTCGGACATGATGGCATTGTTAAAGACGGTCAAATTGTGAATGATGATACCCTTGAGGTTTTGGCTGAAATGAGTATCTCTCATGCCAAGGCAGGTGCTGATTTTGTTGCTCCGAGTGATATGATGGATGGTCGTGTTTTAACCATCAGGGAAGCACTGGAAGATGAGGGTTATATAAATACCGGTATCATGGCTTACAGTGCCAAATATGCCAGTGCTTTTTACGGTCCTTTTCGTGATGCTTTGAATTCTGCCCCGGTAGATGAAAAAAATGTTCCAAAAGACAAAAAAACCTACCAAATGGATTCAGCAAATCGCTTTGAAGCCATTACCGAGGCACAACAAGATATTGATGAAGGGGCCGATATTGTCATGGTAAAACCGGGCCTTGCTTATCTCGATATCGTTCGTGAAATAAGAAACGAAGTTGATGTGCCCGTTGCCGTTTATCAGGTAAGTGGAGAATACGCCATGCTTAAAGCTGCGGCCGAAAAAGGATGGTTAGACCATGATTCAGTCATGATGGAACAGTTGATATCGATAAAAAGAGCGGGGGCGAACTTCATAGCCAGTTATTTTGCCAAAGATGCGGTGAGCTTAATGGGTTAATTTAAGTACCTTTCTTGTGCAACACCCATATGATGATGCGAAATTTTATTTGCATACTGTTTTCTTTGACTTATTTGGTTTTAACCTCACAAGAAGGTATTCCGCAAGAACTACACTTTGGTCCAAATTCTGAATTGACTTATACGAACCCTTCTGAAGTTGGTATGGATTCCGTTTTTATTTACAGAAAAGTAGATTCCATAATGACCACTGCCATTAAAAAAGAGGCTTTCCCCGGAGCACAAGTTTTGGTCGCCAAAGATGCTAAAATCATCTTTCACAAAGCATATGGGCATCACACTTTTGATTCAACCCAAACTGTGCAATTGGATGATATCTATGATTTGGCTTCGGTTACCAAAATCACTGGCCCCTTGCCAGCTTTAATGAAATTGGTTGATGAGGGGAAACTGGATTTAGATGCGCCTTTCAGCACCTATTGGAAGTCTTGGCAAAAAATCGAAAACAAAAAAGATATTACATTACGAGAAATCTTGGCCCACCAAGCCGGCTTGAAACCCTATATTGTTTTCTTGAATATGGTTCTGAAAAAGAATGGAAAGTTCAAAAGGCGCTATGTGCGAACCTCACTAAGGAAAAAATTTGAAAAACAGGCGTACGACAGACTTTTCATTAACAACAACCTCAATAAAAAAATGTACCGTATGATTGAAAAATCAGCGGTAGGAGAAAAAAAGTATACCTACTCAGGCTTGACTTTTTTGATTTTTCCACAACTCATAGCGGAACTTTCTGGGCAGCCTTATGAAACATTTCTAAGAGATCTATTCTATGTGCCTTTGGGCATGAAAACCATGGGTTTCAGACCTAAATTGAAAAATTTTTCCAATAAAATAGTCCCGACGGAAAATGATACCTTATTCCGTAATACCCTGACCCAAGGTTGGGTACATGATGAAAATGCTGCCCTTTTAGGGGGTGTTTCGGGCAATGCAGGTCTTTTTGCCACGGCAACAGATTTGGCCAAAATCATGCAAATGTACATGCAGTACGGCACCTATGCCGATAAAAGATACATCTCAAAAGAAACCGTAAAAGAATTCATCAAGGTTCAATATCCTGAAAATGAGAACCGAAGAGGGTTGGGTTTTGATAAACCCTTGCTTAATAATTCCGTTTTGAATTTGTCCGCATCATATCCGGCCCCCGAGGTGGGTGCCGATAGTTTTGGTCATAGTGGTTTTACGGGCACATTTGTTTGGGCAGACCCTGAACACCAATTGGTCTTTATCTTTTTGTCCAATCGAGTCTATCCTTCAAGGGAAAATAGAAATTTATATCGTCTGAAAGTACGCCCCGCAATTCAACAAGTATTCTATAAAGCATTCTCGCCACCCAATAAAAATATCATTCACCACTGAATTTTGGTATCTTAGCACCAGACGAAACACTTTATGGGCTTACTACTATTTTACGCATTCATCTCAATTTTCTTTTCTTTTTTATGTTCAATTCTTGAGGCCGTACTTTTAAGTATCACGCCCACTTTTATTAGTGTCAAGAAAAAGGAAGGCAAGGCCTATGCCCATACTTTTGAGGAGTTAAAAGCCGACGTTGACAAACCCTTGATCGCTATTCTGACTTTGAATACGATTGCCCATACCGTTGGTGCGATCTTGGTGGGTGTTCAGGCAAAAGCAGCCTATGCACAGCTATACGGCAGTAGTGCCAGAAGCTTTTTCGGAATAGAATTTACTGAAGATCTAATGGTCGGGGTGGTCTCTACCATTATGACCATTCTAATCTTGGTCGCCTCTGAAATAATACCCAAAACCATCGGTGCCACCTACTGGAGAGGTTTGGCCAATTTTACGGCCAAAACATTGACGATCATGGTGCTCTTTTTAAAGTATACTGGACTGTTATGGCTATTGCAATTGTTTACCAAAATGGTAGGCGGAAAGGGCCATCATGGAAGTGTGCTCAGTCGAGAAGACTTTACAGCAATGACGGATATTGCGCATGAAGAGGGTGTTTTTGAAAAATCAGAAAGTACCATTATCAAAAATTTACTGCGATTTGATGAGGTGCTAGTTAAAGATGTGATGACCCCCCGAACGGTAATGAAAATAGCTAAAGAAGATGTATCGATTCAAGATTATTTTGATGAAAATCCGAAAATGCGATTTTCTAGAATTCCGGTTTATAGTGATAAGGAAGACCATATCACAGGTTTTGTTTTGAAAGACAATATTTTGGAGGAATTGGTCAACGGAAATGGAGGCATGAATTTAGCTGAAATCAAACGAGAACTTCTAATTGCGGAACGGAAAACACCAATTCCTGAGTTGTTTGGGCGATTTGTTGCCAAAAGAGAACATATTGCCTTGGTTGTTGACGAATATGGTTCTGTGAGTGGTTTGGTGACCATGGAAGATGTCATTGAAACCCTTTTAGGGCTTGAAATAATGGATGAGAGTGACCATGTGGTTGACCTACAACAATTGGCCAGAAAAAAATGGGAGACCCGAGCAAAGGAAAGCGGGGTCATTGAAAATGAAAACACTGCTGAAAACCAATAAAAATATTTTGATTAATCCCAATATCCATGGAAATCGCATTTATACAAACGCCTTTGGGCATTGCCAAGATAGAGGGCGATGAAAAAGGAGTGTCTGCCATTTCCGTTTTAAATCAAAAAGAACCGCTAACTATTGTAATTCCGGAAGCTTTGGAGGATGCAGTGTATCAACTTCAAGAATACTTTTCAGGTAAAAGAAAAGAATTTTCTTTCGAAATGAACCCTCAAGGAACCGAATTTCAACAAAAAGTATGGAAATCTCTGTTGAATATTCCTTATGGCAAAACAATATCTTATTTGGAACTTTCCAAAATTTTGGGCGATGTAAAGGCCATTCGAGCGGTTGCTGCAGCAAATGGTAAAAACCCCCTATGGATTGCCGTGCCTTGTCATAGGGTTATTGGTAGTGATGGATCATTGACGGGTTATGCTGGTGGTCTGCACCGAAAAAAATGGCTCTTGGAACATGAAAGTCCGGTAAAACAGCAAAGCCTATTTTAAGTCCTCACCAGTAGAGGATATTTTTTGTGTGTATATTTAATACGAATTTTCTTCAAATGAATTTACCTTCATTATCTGAAATTACCGGTAAAGCGCAAAACGCATTCAAAAGGTTTCCTTTAACTCTTTTATGGGCGATTTGTGGCACCTTATATGCGATTTGGCTGGTCGACGAGCCTTCTAATTCTCTGGTTGACGGTCAAGTAAATATAGTTTTGACAACAATTTTGGGAATCAGCTGGCTGATTGGTGCTCGTTTTCTTAGTGAACAATTACAAAATAAGATAAAGAGCATTATCATACAGGTCGTCATTGTCATTCTCCTTATGCTTTTTTGTAATCATTTGCCTCTTGAGGATCCCTTTGATGAACACCCAAAATTTGTTATTCGTTTTTTTCTTTATATAATTTCAGGTCATTTGTTTGTGTTCTTTGCCCCTTTTCTTTTTCAATGGAACAAAACTTCCTATTGGAATTATCTAAAATCAATAGCCTTTGCCATTGTGAGAAGCGCCCTGTTTTCTGGCGTTTTGTACGTTGGTTTGGTTTTGGCTTTAGCGGCAATCGATGCCTTATTTGAGGTTGACATAGATGAGAAAACCTATTTTCAGTTATTTATCTTTTGCGTGGGTATCGTGAATACCTGGATTTATCTCTCAGACTTTCCCAGAGCGATTCATCAAGAAACCAAGATCCAATTCAACAAAGCACTGGAGGTATTTGTGAAATATATTTTGATTCCGTTGGTCATCTTATACATCATTATTCTCTATGCTTACGCTTTTAAAATTTTATTCCAATGGGAGCTTCCCAAAGGTTGGGTATCTTATTTGGTAACCGCCTTGGCAATTTTAGGTTTTGTGATTCAGGTAATCATCAATCCCGTGCAAAAAACAATCAAATCATGGTCCATAAATATATTCCACCCCTGGTTTTATATCCTTTTACTGCCCTTGATAGGTTTATTGTTCACAGCAATATTCAGGCGTATCAGTGACTACGGTATTACCGAAAATAGATATTTTGTTTTGGTCATTGCCCTGTGGATATTGGGCATGACATTGTACTTGTTGTTCAGCAAAAAGAAAAAACTGTTACTGCTACCGCTTTCATTGTTTGTTTTGACAATTCTCTCTTCTTTTGGGTTTTGGGGAGCATCAAGTGTATCAAAAAGAAGTCAAATCAACCAATTTGAAAAAGTATACAAAACTGTACTATCTAATGATAAAATAGCGACTTTAAAAGAAAACGAGCAACTAGAATCAATATTGAATTATTTGAAGGAAAGAAATTCATTAAATACCATTGATACCGTTACCGGAATTAATATCAAAGGGGCTTATGAAAAGTATGGTGGAAGAAAATACAGCTTTTATGGAGACAAAGTTCTTGATTCTTTGGGGATTAAAGTCACTGAAAAAAATCGAATAAGAGAGGCTTTTGAATACTTCGAGTACTTTAATTATTCCTCATTTGGAAATACAAATTATGATATTTCCGAGTTCGATGAGCTTAGAATATTAAATCGGTTTTATGAATCAAATCAGAATGTTGATGCCAATTCTTTTGAATTAAAGTATAGTCGTGAAAACATGAAACTAATTTTAACGATTAAAGAAGATTCGAATGTTGTTCTTAAAATTCCGCTGAAGAAAAGTTTAATTGAATTTTCAAAAAATGGTAGTGATTATTATGATAATTCAGGAGAAGAATTGGTAATTAATAAAAGAAATAAGAATGTTGCTGTAAAATTGATTTTTGACACACTGAACTTTTCCGTTAAAAATGATTCCGTAATTGAATTAAATAATACCAAGGCACTTTTATTACTAAAATATAACCCAGATGTTAGATAGAATGGACCTTGAGAACATTTTATTCTTAGACATTGAAACGGTGCCCGAAAAAGAAAGTTTCAATGAACTAGATGATGAAAAGAAGGAACTCTGGGCTCAAAAATCAAAATACCAGCGAAAAGAAGATTTTACCCCCGAGGAGTTTTATGAACGTGCCGGAATATGGGCTGAATTTGGAAAAATCATTTGCATCTCGGTGGGCTATTTCAATTTTAAAGGAGATATCAGAACCTTTAGAACAACCTCTTTTTTCGGGGAAGAAAAAAAACTACTCAAGGAATTCAAATCGTTAGTTATAAATCATTTTAGTAAAAGTAAACACCTGCTTTGCGGTCATAATGCTAAAGAATTTGATTTTCCTTATATAGCAAGAAGAATGCTAATTCATGGATTGGAATTGCCCTATAAATTGAATCTTTTTGGCAAAAAACCCTGGGAAATTCCGCATTTGGATACCATGGAACTCTGGAAATTTGGAGATTACAAACATTTCACATCACTGAGGCTACTCGCGAACATTTTGGGCATTCCCTCTCCAAAAGTAGACATTGATGGCAGTATGGTAAGAGATGTATTTTACGAGGACAAAGATTTGGATCGCATTGTCAACTACTGTGAGTTGGATGTCGTGACCACTGCCCAAGTGTTCTTGAGATTGAGAAATGACAGCCTTATACAAGATGATGAGCTCAAGAAGGTATAAGGCCTAGGTATTGTATTTCAATTGAATATAAACCGGAAAATGATCACTATAGCCCCCAATATACTTTCGCCCTGAATACGTACGGTACGGAGTGCCTTTATATTTTCCTTCGAATTCGGTCAAGAATTTTTCGTCAAAAATATTTGCATGTGCAAAACTATGGGTTCCTTTTTCGTAATTGAGAAAATTATGTGAGACCAATATTTGATCAAACAATGACCAAGAATTCTTATAATTGGCACTACCGCGATTGGGGGTAACCAATTTTTCCATAGGATTGTAGAGTTGGTTTGATTCCATCAGTATCTTGATACTATCAGAATCAGGGCCATCATTGAAGTCGCCCATGATAATGAAGTTGGGCGACACCTCTTTTGATTCGATTCTTGCCATGAATGCGCGCAAAGTCTCGGCGGCCTTTACACGTTTATGACTCGTCTCTTCAGGGCCATCCCTTCGTGATGGCCAATGATTTACAAAAACATGTACCCTTTCGCCGTTTAACTTTCCCTCTACATATAAAATATCACGGGTAGCATCTCTCCGTCCATTTTTTTCAAATACCATTACGGTAATGGGTTCGGAATGTATGACCTCAAAATTTTCTTTGATGTAAATCAAACCAGTATCTATACCGCGCTCATCAGGAGAATCATAATGCACAAAACCATAATTAGCATCTTTTAGCGGCTCTGCATTGATCAGATCTTGAACCACCATTGCGTTTTCAACTTCTGCGATTCCCATAAGAACGGGATAACGGTTGATCTTGTCATCGCCTATTTCCGATATGGTCTTGGCTAGTTTGAACAGCTTCCGTTTGTATCGCTTTTTTGACCATTTTTTTTTCCCCTTGGGCGTAAAGTCGTCATCCAAGGTATGGGGGTCGTCAATGATATCAAATAGATTTTCCAAATTATAAAACCCTACGGCATAGAGATTCTTCTTCTTTTTCTTTTTGAAAAATGAAAAGGGCATTTTAGGAGGTTTGAGGTTTAATTTACAAAAATAGCTCGTTTTCTTATTCAGAAGTTCGAACTTTGCAAAATCTATGTTCGAGAAAAAATCAATAGTATATGAAAAAGCCGTTTTGATTGGTATTATCAATCGAGACCAAAATGAGGAAAAAGTAACCGAGTACCTTAATGAACTTGAATTTTTGACCTACACCGCAGGTGGGGAAGTACACAAACGTTTTGTTCAAAGAATGAATGTGGCCAACCCCAAAACACTAATAGGAAGCGGCAAAATGAAGGAGGTTGAAGATTATGTGGAAGCCCATGAAATTGGATCGGTCATCTTCGATGACGAACTTTCGCCAGCTCAGCAACGCAATATTGAAAAACAGTTGCGCTGTAAAATAATAGATCGTACCAGCTTGATACTTGACATTTTTGCCCAAAGAGCGCAAACCAGTTATTCTCGAACCCAGGTTGAATTGGCACAATACGAATTTCTACTACCGCGATTGACTGGTTTATGGACACACCTTGAGCGTCAAAAGGGTGGTATTGGTATGCGAGGCCCGGGGGAAACTGAAATCGAAACAGACCGGCGTATTGTTCGTGATCGAATTTCTTTGTTGAAAAAAAGACTGGCCAAAATCGATCGGCAAATGGCCACTCAGCGCGGCAATAGAGGGGCACTGGTTCGTGTCGCACTGGTAGGATATACCAATGTAGGAAAATCAACATTGATGAATGTGATCAGTAAGAGCAAAGTCTTTGCTGAGAACAAGCTTTTTGCAACTTTAGATACTACCGTAAGAAAGGTGGTCATTGGCAATCTACCTTTTCTATTGAGTGATACCGTAGGGTTCATCAGAAAACTGCCCACACAACTGGTTGAAAGCTTTAAAAGCACTCTAGATGAGGTTAGAGAGGCAGATTTGTTATTGCATGTGGTTGACATTTCGCATCCGCAATTTGAAGAGCAAATAGAATCGGTCAATAAAACCCTTGGCGAAATCAAAAGTTCTGATAAAAAAACCATTCTCATTTTCAATAAAATAGACCAGTACAGACATGAGATCATTGATGAAGATGATTTGATCACCGAAAAAACGGGAAGGCATTTTACCATCGCGGATTGGAAAAAAACTTGGATGGACAAAGTTGGTAACCGGGCTATTTTTATCTCTGCCCTGAACAAAGAAAATCTAGACGAGTTCAGAAAAAGGGTGTACAGTGAGGTAAGGGATATTCACGTGACCCGTTTTCCGTATAACAACTTTTTATACCCTGAAAACCTAGATCAGTATTAGCCTTTCATTCTTTTTTAAGTGGAATTTCAAATACCCTAGTGCAGTTCATCGAAGAAAACTTACCCCTCATATTTTTCACAACATCACGGATCAGGTTCACAACAAACATTTAGAAATATTGGAGCACTGACATATCTTTACAGTGTAATTGAGTTTTAGTGTTTGCCCAAAACAAGCCATGATCTTAACCATTTTGCTAAAAGTTTTGTTTTCCCCAATGACAAAACGTCAAAAACAAAAACCCCCGAATTCCTAAATACCTACTCAACTTAAAAAAGCCCCTGCTCTTAGCAGGGGCTTTTTAATTTTATATGCCAAAACCTTCAAAAAAGGGGTATTTTATCGATCTAACCACACTTTTAGCATTAATTCACCACATGATTGTTGAAATTCACAACAAAAGTTTAAGGAATGACAAGACCAAAGTTACCTTAGTTGGGTATTTGAGATTTAGTGTTAGTCCTGATGAAACTAATCTTAGCCGAAAGCTAAAGTTTGATTTAAGTATCAACCAAATTTAAAAATCCTACTTAAAAAAAAGTCCCGCAAATTGCGGGACTTTCTTTTTATCTAAAAATTTGGTTTTATCAATTTGTTTAAAGCGAATAATTAACCCCGAATAAATAATAGCTTTGTATAGGGTTATCCAAATTGTCGAAAGTATCTCCGAATCGTCCACTGGCCAAACCTTCTTGCTTGTTATCCCTGAGACCAAATTCAAAGCCCAAACCAATTCCTTTCCATAAAGTATAGCCAAAAGAGTTTATCCAAGTCCAGTTTGAAAGGTTACTACTCTTGTAACTTTGAAAAGTAGAGAAGTTGGTCTTAAAGTTAACCGCACCGATCTGTCTTGTATAATCAACAACAATTTTAGCACCTGTTGAAGACTCGAAAACAGCATCGTTGTCTGAAAAAACAAAGTTATAGTTCAATGGGTGTATTACCACGACCATACCATCAATTGGCAACCACGTACCACCAACACCAACATCCAAATAACCCGGATTATTGAAATTGTTAATGACCGAAGTACGATATTCCCCTAAAGCGGAAACCGCGAATTTTGGGCTGATGTTATAACCATATAAAGAAGTTATATTCAATACATCAGTGGTGCCATTGAAATCTTCACTATCTGTTGCATCATCTTTATTATCGATTTTCACCCATTGAAGATTTACATTGAGCGAGTTATTCCAGAAATATTTCTCTTGTTTTAAATTGGCAAAACCATTGACACCAATACCAATGTTACCAGAAGAGTTGTTCGATATGGCTTGTTGAAACCAGTTTTTCGCACCTGAAAGATTGGCCCCGATGGTACCGAACATGCCTTTTCTCCATCCGGGTAGGGCATCGATTTCGCCTTGAATGGCATCTATTCTTCCTTGAATCGCGGCTATTGAATCTGTCTTCGGGCCCAACATGGCCTTTAGCTCCTCTGCCTTACCCATATCGGTTTGTGCATTGACCATCGTTAGGGTACCCATTGCAAAAATTGCAAAAATTACTTTTTTCATAATGTTTAGTGTTTAATTTATGTTGAAATATTGCTGCAAAGGTAATAATTGTCAACAAATGAACAATTCCGTTAGTAACGATTATCCTTTTTTGAATAAGGGCACTGAAGAGCATGCCTCGCCGTACATCACACTTTTTGCAACCGTTTGTAGTTTTGAAGTTATCCACAAATAGGCATTAACAGGTACTGCTTTGTTTGTGCACCCTTTGACTATCACTGGTTTTCCTTCAAAAGTGGAAACATCTAGATTTTCAATAATGGATTGAAAAATTGCGGATTCCAAATCATTCAAAGATCCATGAACAACTTTTTTGGCAAATGGCTGCAATTTTGAAGAAAGTAGCATATATGCCCAACCGGGAATTATGGCTTCAGAAGAACAACTAAGAGCAACGAAACCATCTTGATATTGTTTCCAGTTATGTTCAGAGACTTTGGCCCTAAATTCTTTCTCTCTTAATATCAACCCCTCAAAAAGCCAGTCTTTGATATCAAAAACATATCGCTCGCCCTGAGGATAATATTCCTCAAGGTCAAAAGTAATTAATTTGCTCTGGGCGACTCTGTTTATGATTTCCTCTGGCATTTTGAATATTTTCAGGTGGTTCGGCCTCGACCCTACCTACCGGCAGGCAAGGTGTGCTCGACCAGACCGTTTTTAGTTTATAGCAATCCCAATTCCAATTTAGCCTCTTCGCTCATTAAATCTTGTGTCCACGGGGGGTCAAATGTGATTTCCACCTCCGCATCTTTTATGGCATTAAGTGATTTTACCTTCTCTTCCACCTCAACAGGAAGTGTCTCTGCTACAGGACAATTGGGGGATGTCAATGTCATCAAAATCTTCACATCATTCTCTTCATTGACCAATACGTCATAAATGAGTCCTAATTCATATATATCAACGGGGATTTCAGGGTCATATATGGTTTTTAAAATCTTGACTATTTTTTCGCCCAATTCTTGACTATTTTCCGCTACTTCTGTGCTCATGTCTCTTAGTTTAGCTGTGTTTGATATGCCACAGCATACAACTTCAATTGTTTTATCATGCTAACAAGACCATTGGCTCTAGTTGGTGAAAGATGTTCTTTCAGGCCAATTTCATCAATGAAATCAGTATTGGCATCAATGATGTCTTGTGGTTTTTGATTGCTAAACGCACGAATCAAAATGGCAATGATTCCTTTGGTAATAATAGCATCACTATCTGCCCTAAATGCCAATTTATCATCGACCAATTCTGCATGCACCCAAACCTTACTTTGACAACCTTTGATGATATTGTCATCGGTTTTATATTGGGCATCGATCAAGGGTAAGGCTTTGCCCAAATCGATCATATATTCATAGCGCTGCATCCAATCTTCGAACATCGAAAATTCATCGACAATGTCTTTTTGTATTTCTTGAATGGTCATGCATTGATTTTAGGCAAAAATACGATAAGAAAGCCTCCTATTCAACAGTTTTCGCTGATCTGAGTATCAATTTCATCAATGGTATCCGTTCTTCCAGAGGTTGCTTTCAAAAAACTATAGTAGCATATTTCTTGCCCTTTTAACGCCTTCCACCAAAACATCAACTTCCGCTTTCGTATTGTAAAAACAGAAACTGGCCCTAACTGTACCGGGTATTTTGTAGAAATCCATGATGGGTTGTGCACAATGGTGCCCTGTGCGCACGGCTATTCCTAATTTGTCTAAAATAGATCCTATGTCATACGGGTGTATTCCCTCAATATTAAAGGAAATGACCGAGGTCTTATTTTCAGCCGTGCCATAAATTTTCAACCCATCTATTTTCAATAATTGCTGGGTCGCGTATGTCAAAAGTTCATCTTCATATTTGGTAATTGCATCAAAACCAATTGAATTCATATAATCCAATGCTGCACCAAAAGCAATGCCACCACATATGTTGGGTGTGCCTGCTTCAAATTTATGAGGTAAATCAGCGTAGGTGGTTTTTTCAAAAGTTACCTCAGCGATCATCTCTCCGCCACCCTGATATGGAGGAAGTTTTTTCAACCACTCCTCTTTTCCATAAAGTATTCCAACACCTGTGGGTCCGCATATTTTATGGGCTGAAACCGTATAGAAATCAACATTCAATTCTTGAAGGTTTGCTTTGATATGCGGAGCAGCTTGAGCACCATCAATCAAAACAGCGGCACCTACTTGATGTGCTTTTTCAATGATTTCTTCAATAGGATTAATAGTTCCTAAGGCATTTGAAATATGATTGCAGAAAACCAGTTTGGTCTTATTTGAAAGGAGTTTATCATATTCTTCCATCAACAATTCGCCATCGAGATTCATAGGAATCACCTTAAGTAATGCACCTGTTCTCTCACAAAGCATTTGCCAAGGCACGATGTTCGAATGATGCTCCATGGCCGAAACCAAGATTTCATCGCCCTTTTTCAATAGGCAGGTAAATCCGTTTGCCACCAAATTGATACTATGCGTTGTGCCTGATGTAAATATGATTTCATGAGGCTTAGCAGCATTTAAATGTTTCTGAATTTTAATGCGTGCTTGCTCATATTTGTCGGTCGCCTCTTGCGAAAGTGTATGTACGCCCCTATGGATGTTAGCATTGTAGGTTTTATAATAGTCCACAATGACATCCACAACTTGCTGGGGAGTTTGCGAAGTAGCCGCATTGTCAAGATAAACCAGCGGTTTGCCATTAACTTGACGGTTTAGAATCGGAAAATCTTTGCGTATTTTTTGTGCCTCTAACATAGCAAATCAATTGGCTTACAAAGATACTTACTATGTATTGAAATAGCGTCTGAATTCCCTAGAAAAGGGTATACCCCACGGAGGCTTGAAGAGCAATGTTATAACTCTTATCATCAGGTATAATACTATTGCGATTTAAATTTTTCAACCCTTGATAATATCGTAGTTGAATGTTCATTTTCTCATTCAATGAAAAGGTCAAACCTAAATTAGCACCATAATCTGGTTTGAATTTACCTGAGACCCTTCGACTAGTTACATCAATATTACCAGGTGTTTCCTTAATCTTTGAAAAGGTGTTTAACAAGAAACTCACTTGCGGGCCAAAATCAAGACCGAATTTACTCGTAAAACTATATCTGAAGTTTACTGGAATTGCCAAGAAATTCACTCTATCTACAAATTTTAAAGAGGAATTAAATGAGGGGTTAAAAGGGTCTTGCGATGAAAAATTCTGTAAGTTACTTTCAAAAGTACTTCCAATCGAGAGGTAAAGTAATTCTGGATGAAGTGAAAACTTTTCTGATAATTGAATATTTATAAAACCTCCGAAATGATACGCCAATCTTGGATTTGATGGAAAATCCCCTGTTCGATTTGAGACATTCAATCCGCCTTTAATGCCCCCGCTAAAATCTTGCGACTTAAGCTGTTACGTTACAAATAGGATGGTCGTGAAAACTAAAATGCGCTTCATAAATAACTGGTTAAAAGATTATATAATTGGCTGAAACTTGAATGGCTACATTATAGTTTTGAAGTGTTCCATCAAGGCCATTTAAACGATTGCGAAGACCAATATAAAAACGAGATTCAACTGAGATTGCTTGATTAATATGGTAGGATATGCCTGCTAATACGCCATAATCCAATTGAAATCGTCCTGACACACTCTGGCGATTACCGGGTATGGTCTCATCACGTTGGTCAAGATTTTTGATTTTTGACACTTGATTCAACAAAAAGCCAAACTGTGGCCCGAAAACAACATCGAATTCCGCATTCAGCGCAAACTTCCCCAAAACGGGCACTGTTAAGTAATTCAACAGTACGTTGGTTCTAAAATCATTTTCATCTAAAGGATTGCCCCCATTTTCAATTGAAAGTAAATCAGAACTGACTTGAAACCCTTGTGAAGAATATAAAAGCTCGGTTTGCAAGGCGAACTTATCTGTAAATCTTGACTCCAAAAAAAGACCGGCATGACCTGAAAGACGAAATTTTATGCCATCTGTTAAATCCCCAACAACCGAAGAATAATTAAGCCCTGCTTTTACACCTAAACGACTGTCTTGCCCATGTAATTTGGGTAAGTTATAAAAACAGAAAATCGAAAGCACTACTAGTGCTTTTCTTATATATAACAGTATACTTGATTTGTTATAAATCAAAACCCATTTTTACGCCTAGTTTTTTGGCAATCAATTTATTGATTCGGGCTTTCAATTCAGGTATACGTACACTCTCCAATACGTTATTGGCAAAGGCATACATCATTAAAGCACGAGCCTCTTTTTTTGGAATACCACGAGATTGCAGATAGAACAACGCATCTTCATCCAATTGACCAATAGTACACCCATGAGAGCATTTCACATCATCGGCGAATATTTCAAGCTGTGGTTTTGTGTTGATGGTGGCTTTGTCGCTTACTAGAATATTGTTGTTCTGTTGAAAGGCATTGGTCTTTTGGGCTATTTTATCAACGATAATCTTCCCATTGAAAACACCAGTGGAATTTTCACCGTAAATACCCTTGTAATCTTGATGGCTTTCGCAATTGGGTTCAATGTGGTGTACCAGCGTATGATGATCTACATGCTGCTTTTCACCTAAAATAGTAACGCCCTTCATGGTAGAGTCCATGTATTCGCCATTCTGGTAAAAGTTCAGATTGTTGCGGGTCAATTTGCCTCCGAAAGAGAAGGTATGCACCTTGACAAAACTCTTGCTCTTTTGATTGATATAAGTATTGTCAATCAATGATGCCGTACTAGCGTCATTTTGGACTTTATAATAGTCTATAATGGCATTCTTGGCAGTAAAAATTTCGGTAACCGAATTGGTCAAAACCTCATTGCTTGTAAGGCTTTGATGACGCTCTATGATTTGAACCTCCGCATTTTCTTCAACCACCACCAAATTTCTTGGTTGCAGCATCAAACTTGCTTCATTACCCGTGGCGAAATGTATGATCTCCACAGGTTTTTTGGGCATTTTATTCTTCGGAATATAAATGTACGCCCCTTCTTTACTAAAAGCGGTGTTCAAAGTGGTCAACGACTCTTCCTTCGATGCCACTTTGTTAAAATACACCTCAATGATCGCCTTGTACATGGGTTTTGTCAAAGCCGAGCTCATCAAGCATATATCAACCCCGTCATGTGTGGTTTCAGACAAATGCGAATTAAAGACACCATCAACAAAAACAATTTTGTACGTGTCAATTTCGTGAATGAAATACTTCTTTACATCATTATATTCAAGTGAATTCTCCTTTTTAGGAAAAATACTGAAATCGACTTTTTGTAATGCTTTAAGGGAAGTATACTTCCAAGCCTCTTCTTTTTTTGAAGGAAAGCCTTTTGCCTCAAAATTCTTTAAGGCTTCAGTACGAATATCGTGAACAGGACTATCGATGTCGACATTGTTCTCAAATGCCATAAAAGAGGAAACCAATTTTTCTTTCAATTCCATAATTAAACCGTGGCTTCTTGTTTGATCCAATCGTATCCTTTTTCCTCAAGCTCTAGAGCGAGTTCCTTGCCTCCTGACTTTACTATCTTACCGTTGTGCAAAACGTGCACAAAGTCGGGCACGATATACTCCAAAAGTCTTTGATAATGGGTAATGACCACTACGGCATTGTCTTTACTTTTCAATTTGTTGACCCCATTGGCAACAATGCGAAGGGCATCAATATCCAAACCTGAATCTGTTTCGTCCAATATGGCCAACTTAGGTTCGAGCATGGCCATTTGAAAAATTTCGTTTCGTTTTTTTTCACCACCTGAAAAACCCTCGTTTAAAGAACGTGACAAAAACTTGCGGTCAATCTCGAGCATCTCCGCTTTTTCACGAATCAGCTTCAGCATTTGATTCGCCGGCATATCTTCGAGACCCCTAGCCTTTCGAGATTCGTTAATGGCGGTTTTCATAAAATTGGTTACCGAAACACCCGGTATCTCCACTGGGTACTGAAATGATAGAAAAACACCTTTGTGGGCTCTTTCCTCAGGGGCCGCATCTTCCAGATCTTCACCATCCAATTCAATGGATCCTTTGGTTACCTCGAATTCTTCCTTTCCAGCTATAACGGAGGCCAAGGTGCTTTTACCCGAACCGTTAGGGCCCATTATGGCATGTACTTCACCTGCCTTTACTTCGAGGTTTATTCCCCTTAATATTTCTTTGTCATCTACTTGGGCATGCAGATTATTAACCTTCAACATATACTTCTAATTTAAATAATTGGGAGCCTTTGGCATTTTTTGATTTTGACTAAATTTAACCAACCGACCCTTCTAGACTTATTTCGAGCAATTTCTGAGCCTCAACCGCAAATTCCATAGGTAGTTTGTTCAAAACCTCTTTGCTAAAACCATTTACAATCAATGCAATCGCCTTTTCGGTGTCAATGCCTCTTTGGTTACAGTAAAAAATCTGATCTTCGCCTATTTTACTTGTAGTGGCCTCATGTTCTACTTGAGCCGTTTTATTTTTTGCTTCGATGTACGGAAAAGTGTGTGCTCCACATTCATTTCCCATCAGTAAAGAATCACATTGCGAAAAATTACGGGCATTTTCAGCTCTAGAGCCAATTTGCACCAATCCTCTATAGCTATTCTGTGATTTTCCTGCCGATATGCCTTTGGAAATGATAGTACTTTTGGTATTCTTACCCAAATGAATCATTTTGGTACCTGTGTCGGCCTGCTGAAAATTATTGGTCACAGCAATGGAATAGAATTCTCCAACAGAATTATTCCCTTTCAAAACACAGGAAGGATATTTCCAAGTCACGGCAGAACCTGTTTCGACTTGGGTCCATGAAATTTTTGAATTTGTTTCACACAAACCTCTTTTCGTTACAAAGTTATAAACGCCTCCTTTGCCTTCAGCGTTGCCCGGATACCAGTTTTGTACCGTTGAATATTTAATTTCTGCACCATCTAAAGCAATCAATTCTACAACAGCTGCATGCAATTGATTCTCATCTCTTGACGGTGCGGTACAACCCTCTAGGTAACTTACATAACTACTTTCATCAGCGATAACTAAAGTGCGTTCAAATTGCCCAGTGCCGCCTTCATTAATTCTGAAGTAGGTTGATAATTCCATAGGGCATTTTACGCCTTTCGGGATGTAACAAAATGATCCGTCAGTAAAAACCGCAGAATTCAGGGCCGCATAAAAGTTATCAGTCTTAGGCACTACCGTACCCATGTATTTCTTGACCAAATCTGGGTGTTCTTGAATCGCCTCAGAAATAGGCATGAAGATGATGCCTTTTTCTGCCAAGGTTTTTTTGAATGTGGTTGCCACCGAAACAGAATCAACAACAATATCAACCGCTATATTTTGCAATTTCTTTTGTTCATCTACCGAAATTCCCAATTTGCGATACATTTCGAGCAATTCAGGATCTACATCGTCTAAAGATTTGTTGGGATCTGCTTTTTTAGGTGCTGAATAATAACTGATGTCTTGAAAATTGGGTTTTTCATAATTGACATTCGCCCATTCTGGTTCTTCCATCCCTTTCCAAATTCGAAAAGCCTCCAAACGCCATTCGGTCATCCATTCGGGTTCATTCTTCTTTTTGGAAATAGCCCGAACAATGTCTTCATTCAGTCCTTTCCGGAAAGTGTCTGATTCAATATCCGTATAGAAACCATACTCATATTCTTTGGTTTCCAACTCCTTTTTTAATTCCTCTTCGGTATATGCCATTGACCCCCTTTAATCCCCCAAAGGGGGAATTTAATTTTACAATGAAAAACTTTCTCCGCAGCCACAGGTTCTTTGAGCATTCGGGTTATTGAAAACAAACCCTTTTCCGTTCAAACCGCCAGAATACTCCAAAGTTGTTCCTACGAGATACAGAAAGCTTTTTTTATCAACAATAATGCGCACCTCATTGTCTTCAAAAACCTTGTCGGTTTCACCCATTTCAGCATCAAAATTCAACTCGTACGACAAGCCGCTACAACCCCCGCTTTTGACCCCAACCCTGACATAGTCTTTCGTAGCGTCAAAACCTTCTTCGGTCATAAGGTTGATGACTTTTTGCTTTGCCGTTTCAGAAACCTGAATCATTCTTAACTGGATTTATTCTAAATAGTACGCAAATATACGCCATTCCTTACTTTTCAGCCCAATTGGCAACATTAAAATAACAAATCTTTATATAGGGGATTTCTATGGCAAGTTCGTATCGAAATTACAGTAGCCTTAAAACGGAATCCGTTATTTTATCTTGATTACCACTAGATCGGATTTTCCTTTATTGGTCACACCCATAAAGTCGCCGCTTGAGGTTTCACCAACCAATATAATAGCACCTGTTGTAGTTTCCATGGCATCAAAAGCATAGTCCAATCCGGCACCGCCAAAAGTTTTTTGCCAAACCATATTTCCGTTGGCATCGGTTTTAATGAGCCAAATATCATTTTCGCCTGCATTGGCATTGGCGTCTTTATCACTGCTTTTTGTATTTCCTGTTATGATGAAACCTCCATCTTTACTCAGGGTCACACTTTGCGCAGCATCAAATTGCGAGCCACCAAAAGAGACATCCCAGATCAACTTGCCTTGATCGTCAATCTTAACAAGCCAGATATCTGACTCTCCATTGTTCTTCGAAATATCCAAATCAATACTGAAGGTATTGCCTGTTATGACATAGCCGCCATCTGCCGTATTCGAAATATCTTGGGCCCTTTCAATACCCGATCCACCCAATGATTTTTGCCATTTCAAATTACCTGAATCATCGATCTTTACCACCCAAAAATCATAACTGCCCCGCGAGTTGTCAATATCAAAATCATTGCTTTCGGTAAAACCAGCCATGACATAACCCCCATCATCAGCCCGAACCACAGAATGTGCTCGGTCATTGCTTGTGCCCCCGTAATATCCACGCCATTGTAAATTGGCTGAAGGGTCTATTTTAGTACCCCAAAACTCGCCCACCCCATGACGTGTCAATGAGGTTGCTTTTTCAGTATTTCCGTCGGCTCGAGCCGATGTGATGTCTAAAAATCCGACGAAGAAAAAACCTCCCTCTTCAGTTTGTAAAAGATCGTAGGAATGATCATGCCCTGAGAATCCAAAGCTCTTTTCCCATTCTATTTCGCCTTGGGCATCCAATTTCAGGATCCAGTTGTCATGAAAACCCTTGTTCACACTACCATCACCGTCATCACTCATCGCATAACCGGTCAATGCATAACCTCCGTCCAAGGTTTGAATCAAACTTTGCCCTCGATCATCTTTACTTCCACCGTATGTCTTGCTCCATTGTACATTTCCGTCGGCATCCAATTTAAGCAACCAATAGTCATTGACCTGTGTGGACTTTTCGCTTAGATCACCGTCTGTGCTATTCGAAAAACCCAAAATAGCATAACCCCCGTCATTGGTAGAAATAATGGCCCTTGCCGTGTCTTCACCTGTGCCTCCAAAATTTTTGACATAATCCAACTCGCCAAAAAAAGTGGTACTTGTATCGTTATCAATCTCAACTATGCTTGATTCGTCAGAACAAGCAAAAAATAAAATCGTGAGGTATGTGAAAAACCATCTTTTCATCAATTCGATTTTTTAACAATGAAGAGTCCTGAATTGATATCACTGATAGCGACTTTGCCATTTGAGAAGTACGGATATACACTCCAAACACCGGAAAATTGTGCATTGTCAGAAGTTGGAAAAGTATCGAAATAACTTATTTCATTGATAGATTTATTTGCAATACCCGCTATATCAAGCACCCTCAGCCCTGCCGTGTAATTTGCCAAATAATATTCATCGCCTTTTACATAACCATTATGATCAATTGCACTGGTTGTGCCTAAATAGGTGTCAAAGAAAAGAGGGTTATCCAAATCGGTAAAATCAAAAACCAATGTTCTTGATTGAAAACCAAAATCCACTTCATCCAATTCATCACCCAAAATAAAATACTGCTGATCTTCGGTGAACCAACCTTGATGCGTATAGGATATATTCGAATAGGAAACCTTGGAAATATTCACAGGATTATCTTTATCGGTCACATCTGCAATAATGACTTCATTTTCGTTTGAACCAATGTAAATTTCTTTACCCAAGTAATCAGCATCAGGGCCATTGTAGGTAACCACTTGAGCGTCATGAGAATAGCCGTCAGCACCATATCCTCCAGCAGCGATAGGGTTCTTTGGATCTTGGATGTTTATGAAATGGGCGCCCCCACCGTATATATCGCCGCGATCCGTGCCCACCACGTAAGCAAAACCAGTGTCTTCATTGATCACAATGTTATGTGCATTGCCAAAGCCTTGATATCTGGTATCGGCTTGAAAAGTGGCAGGTGGGTTCGACACATTGCGTAATTTGGTCAAATCAAAAACTTGCATACCATGACTATTCGCCTCTGAAACTATAAAGGCATGATCTTTATACACCTTAATATCTCGCCAAGAACTTGGGCCAGTTGCAGTAGGAAGTTTGCCTAAATAAATTGGGTCATCTCCTGATATTTCAACAAAGGCGGTACCATTATTAAGCCCAACAATTGCATATTCCTTGCCTGAAAATTCGTCTGTCCACCCCCATATATCATTTCCTGAACCTGCTAAAAAATCAGACAAAGAAATACTCCCCAATAAATCATAACCTGAACACGGGTATGAATCTGCTACGCCATTTTCACAAGGCGAAAAACCTTTAATCTCATATCGAGTCGATGTGATTCCTAAATTCTCGTTGGTGGCCGTAGAAAGTTCCAATTCAAAAAATTCTGTTAGCTCAACAATATCATCATCAATTATTGAGAGACTTGGAATCTGTACCAAAGAAGCTTCTCCACCATTATAGACCCCTGCCGGAATCACAATATCAACAGGAGATTCCAATAGGTAATCTTCTCCATTGATTGCAGAGCCATTACCTAAATCGGTTACGGTAATAGTAGTCTCTTGTTGCACTGTACCAATAACCAAGATTTTAGGAAGGTCTTCCTCTGAGCTTTCATTTGCCGAATTAACAGCTCTTGAAAAGGAAATGGTCAATCCATCATTATCAAGTATGCTATAGGTAGTGTTTGTTCGGTCTCCTAAAACTGCGTCTCCGGTTGGGTCTGAGAGTCTTAACTCGATAGTTTCCGTTTCCTCTTCTTCTGTGTCATCAACAATGGAGAGATCTGTGATGGGCAATGCACTGGCATTGGAACCATCATAGTTTCCAGGAGGAATCATAACAATTGCCGGAGCGTCGAAATTAAAGTCTTCACCACTAGCCGTGGTTCCTGAGTTTACCAAATCAACAGTAACCGTAGTAGGCGACTCAACCGAACCTAATAGTCTCAATTTGGGAATATCTTCATTGTCTCCCTCCAAATCAAAACCACTACTTTGCACAAATTGCACTACAACCTCAACCTCTTCAGCATCATTATCATCGGAATCGTCATCTTTTCCACATGAAAACAATAGAAATAAGCAGGATAGGAAAGAGCTAAGGAAAATTGATTTTTTCATGATTGTAGTGTATGGTGTCGCAAAGATAAAGCATATAAAATCGATGTCGTATTTTGACCGTCAACTTTACAACAGTTCAAAGCCTTAAAACCCTACAAAAGAAAAGATGTTCATTGCATGCACAGTTAATACTACTACTTTTGTAGCATGTTAGAGGATAAAAACCAAACCCGTACCTCGCTGGACAAATTGGGCGAATTCGGACTGATAGACCGATTGGCAAAAGATTTCTCCATTACCCAAAAATCTACATTAAAAGGTATTGGTGATGACTGTGCCGTTCTTGACCATAAAGGCAAGAAAACGGTGGTTTCAACAGACCTTTTGGTAGAGGGGGTACATTTTGATTTGGCCTATGTTCCTTTAAAACATTTAGGATACAAAGCCGTCATGGTAAATCTTTCTGATGTGTACGCCATGAACGCCATGGCCACCCAAATTACATTTTCGCTGGCGGTTTCAAATCGATTTCCTTTGGAGGCCCTAGAAGAATTATATGAGGGTATTGCCTTGGCCACGAAAAAATATGGGGTCGATTTAGTGGGTGGCGACACCACTTCATCAAATAAAGGACTTCTGTTAAGTGTCACGGCGATCGGCCTGGCCAATGAGGAAAAAATCACTTTTAGAACTGGGGCACAACCTGGTGATCTTTTGGTGGTAAGCGGAGACTTGGGAGGGGCCTATTTGGGCTTACAGGTTTTAGAGCGCGAAAAAGAGGTTTTTAAAGTCAACCCAAACAATCAACCTGATTTAGGAGCCTATTCTTATATTGTCGAAAGACAACTCAAACCAGAAGCCCGGAAAGATATTGTTGAACTTTTGGAAGTTTTGGAGGTAAAACCTACCTCGATGATCGATATCAGCGACGGACTTTCATCTGAGATTTTACACCTTTGCAAACAAAGTGAGGTGGGTTGTAATATGTACGAAGACAAGATTCCTCTTGATCCAACCGTGATTTCAGCCTGTGAAGAGTTCAATATTGATAGTACCATGGTAGCGTTGGGTGGCGGAGAGGATTTTGAATTGCTTTTTACGATCAGTCAAAAAGATTTTGATAAAATCAAAGGCAATCCGAACTTGACTGTCATTGGTCACATGACCGAAGCAAAAGAAGGAAGCCATATGATTACCCGAGCGAACACGAAAGTTCCTCTGACTGCCCAAGGGTGGAATTCTTTTAAATCAAACGAATAAATTAGGTGTTCAAAACAAACCAAAAAAAGACCTCTTCCTTCAAAGAGGTGAAAAGAATCGATACTAAAAAATTCCCAAAAATCAAGCGCAATCCAATCTAAACTGTTGTGGGGCGAACGACAGGTAAGAGTTTTGGTGCTAACTTAATTCTCGGGAATAAGTCTTGAATTCCAATTTTAAATCAGAACTCGATGCCATAGCATGGTTTATGCTTAGTGTATTACATATCAAGCGGCCTGAAAGGCGGCTCTATGCCTTTTTCGATAAATTTTTTCCAAGGTTTTGTTGATGTCTTGCAACTCAGGTGTCAAAATCGATAGGTTGCCACTGACATCAGTAGTAACTTGTTTGTCACAATGAACGCATTTATATTCCTTGATATGTTGGGTAACTTTTTTTGAAACGGAGTAATGGTGTCCGAAGATGTTACATAATATTTTTTTCATGTTAGACTTTGTAGGTTTTGAATATGACCGCCAGTGATGGAGCACTGAGTTCCATACGTAAAATTTGGGTAATTGATTTGAATCGCTTTTCGCAAATTCTTATACCCCAACGCCAAGCTTTTGTTTTTTATTGGGTAGGGGTTTCCGATTATTGCATATTTTCGATGAACTGCATTTTATTCGATGAATGACATGATTCTAGTACGATCCACAACTTTTTTTGAACGCTTTTTTTGGGCTATCTTTCAAAACCTTTTCAAAATCTTTTGATGAAAAAAAATCAAGAAACGCTTATAACCGCCTTCGCTTTATTCTCGCTTTTCTTTGGAGCAGGCAATTTACTCTTGCCTCCCCTTTTAGGATACAATGCGGGTGAAGATTGGCTGTGGGTAACTCTTGGGTTCATGATCACTGCAGTGGTGATTCCTATTTTGGGCATACTGGCGCATGCCAGATTACAAGGAACCATGTATGATTTCGGAAAAAAGGTATCTCCCATTTTCAGTACCATCTATTGCATTACCGTTTACCTTATTTCGATGACCATACCCTCTCCTAGAACGGCATCTGCAACACACGAAATTGCAATTCATCCTGCTTTTGGCACAAGTCCCTTATTGACCAGCAGCATCTATTTTTCCCTTGTTTTGGTATTTGTTTTGAATAGGTCTAAAATACTGAGCTTCATAGGCAAGTTCTTGACACCCATTATTGTAATGATGCTTCTAGCGGTCATTGGCATAGGGTTGTTTTCTTCGGATGGAACAATGAACGCGACTACTTTTGAAACTCCGATGGTCAGTGGTCTTTTAGAAGGCTATCAAACTTTTGATGCCATTGGTGCGGTGGTTGTGGGAGCTGTTGTTATTATTTCACTCAATTTAAAAGGACATACTTCATTCGATGCCAAAAAGGAAATCATTCGAAAATCAGGATTCATCGCAGGGCTCGGATTACTCCTTATTTATGCTGGATTGATCTCAGTAGGTTCATTTTTTGGTGCGAATATAGAAGTTGATTATACGCTGAGCAATGATATGCAACGGGCAAATTTGCTACGTGGAATCAGCTTGGCCTCGTTGGGCGCTTTCGGCAACAAAGTACTGAGTATACTCATCGCTTTGGCCTGTTTTACCACGGCCGTGGGTATTGTTACCGGTACGGCCGATTATTTTAAAGGGCTATTTAAAGGTTCTCAAAAGGCTTATGTGATCACCGGAATTTTGGCCTGTGCCATTGGAATTTTGATTGGGCAATTAGATTTTCATTCCATAATCGTCATTGCGATTCCAGTACTGATGATTATTTATCCTATTACCATTGTATTGATTTTGCTCAATGTACTACCTGAGAAATATGCTGCGCCCAAAGTTTTTAAAGCGGTAGTTCTTGCAACCATACTTTTTAGTTTACCTGATTTTTTGGGGAGTATAAGCCCACTAGCTGCAATAGGGGATGGTTTTTCTTGGATCCCACTTCAAAAATATCACATGGGTTGGGTAGTGCCGGCGGTAGTTGTTTTTGTTTTAGCCAACTTGTTCGGTCAAAAAAACACGGATGAATAGTACCATCCCCTCCGTCTCCGCCAAAAGGCGGAGCCACCTCCCCTTAACCAAGGGGAGGAGCTTTGGAATTTACTTGAGCTGAAAATGAATGTGGTCATCATGTCGAACTGCCTGACAGCCATGAAATCTGATTTTAGGATTGTTCAATTTCAGTCTATTTTTCAAATGAGGTTCAATGAACAATTTACCTGTAATGGGTTGCTTCAAAATTTCTCTAATCAAATCTTTTGTAGCTTTTTCAGAAAAACTTAGATGCGAATTAATTGTGCCGAAAGTTAAATACTTTGGAAAATCATATTGCCAATAACCTTTTTCAAAACATCTTTTGATTTGATCGTATTCGCCAGATTTAGGTTTTTCAAAAAAACCATACCCACTAACTGATGGTTTCCTATTTGTAAGTTTCCCTGATTCATCTTGATATATTAATGAAATATCTATTTTCTTTCCATCATTGTGACTTAAATGAGGGAGCAATGGAAATTTATTTATAAATGGAAAATTAGCATCCAAATAAACCACTTTAATGCCCCTGTGTGTTGTATCAAGTCTCTTAGCTATTTTTTGAAGTGATGCATTCAATTCTGGCCGAACATAATTTCGATTCGTCAAATCAGTCATAAATGTTCTCGCTTCAATGAAATCGGATTTCTTTATTTTTTCTCTTCCAAATATTGGGGCGATTATTGGAACAAAAATGATTGTGGCAATGAGATAAAAGAGTAAGAAAAAAACCAAACGTTTCAATCGATATTTTGTGCTTGTCTTTTTGACAATAACAAAAGTCAACAAATAAAATAGTCCCCCTATTTGAGTAACAACTGTCAAAAACACGGTTACTAATAAATGAAAACTTATTTTGAAGAGCGTTTTTAACATTTATAATACAGATTCTGATTTTTAAGTGCTTAAACAAATAAAAGCTATTCCCCAATGAAACCATCCCCTCCGTCTCCGCCAAAAGGCGGAGCCACCTCCCCTTAACCAAGGGGAGGAGCTTTTTCATTTTTACAATTATTTGTTAGAATTCCTTTCCCTTTAGGGAAGGTTAGGATGGGGCATTCATCAAATCTTCAATCTCCTCAACCTCAATCGGAATATTTTCCATCAGATTAAATGGGGCGCCCTTTTCTTGAATTACCACATCATCTTCAAGCCTGATGCCCATTTTCTCTTCAGGTATGTAAATGCCCGGTTCAACGGTAAAAACCATATTGGCTTTCATGGGTGTTTTCAGTTCGCCATAATCATGGGTGTTCAACCCAATATGATGACTAGTGCCATGCATAAAATATTTTTTATACGCCGGCCATGAAGGGTCTTCGTTTTGAACATCTGCTTTGTCAAGAAGGCCGAGGCCCAATAATTCAGAAGTCATTATTTTTCCGCATTCTTTATGGAACTCTACCCAAAGGGTGTCAGGTACCAATAGTTTCGTAGCTTCGTTTTTTACTCTTAAAACGGCGTTGTAAACATCTTTTTGCCTTTGCGTAAACTTTCCGTTGACGGGCAAGGTTCGCGTTAAATCACTGGAGTAGTTGGCGTACTCGGCAGCAACATCCATCAAAATCATATCGCCATCTTGACAGCGCTGATTGTTTTCGATATAATGAAGCACATTGGCATTATTTCCTGAGGCAATTATTGGGGTATACGCAAACCCTTTTGATCTATTACGAATAAATTCATGCAAAAGTTCGGCCTCAATTTCATACTCCCAAACCCCAGGTTTGATAAAGCCCAACAACCTTCGAAAACCTTTTTCGGTAATGTCGCATGCGGTTTGCATCAAGGCAATTTCCTCTGCTTCTTTTACCCCACGAATTTCTTGAAGAATAGGAAAGCTCTTTGCAACGCGATGTGCCGGAAATTTCCGTTTGCAATCTAGAATGAAACGGTCCTCGCGTGTTTGCGTTTCTACGGCTTGACGGTAATGTTCATTGGTATTGAAGTAAATGGTCTCAGCCTCGGTCATTAAATCAAAAAAGACTTTGTCAAAATCAGATAACCAACAGATGGTTTCTATGCCTGACACACTGGTGGCCTGTTCTTTGGTCAATTTTGCACCTTCCCAGATGGCGATGTGTTTATTGGTCTCTCTTACAAAAAGTACTTCTCTGTGTTTCTTGCTCATCGAATCAGGAAATAAAACCAAAATGGTCTCTTCTTGATCCGCTCCACTCAGATAAAAAATATCTCGATGTTGTTCAAAAGGCATGATACTATCAGCGCCAATGGGGTAAATATCATTTGAATTAAAAACGGCGATGCTCTTTGGCTGCATTTTCGCCATGAACTTCTTTCGATTCTTTTTAAATAATTGATTGGATATTGGAGTATACTTCATTTCAAGATTACTTTGTTCAAAAATAGGAAAAAGTCAGTCCTTAGACCTTCCATATTCCTTAGGAATTGTTTTGTCGTGACGAATAATCGTCTGGTACTATTACAATAAAAAAGAGGCCCCGAAAAGCCTCTTTTTAAGTTTAAGTTGGTTAATTAACTTATTTTGACATTGCATTTTTGATGGCTCCTACAATGGCCATTAAAACACCACCACCGACACCACCGCCGGCAACGCTGCCTAGAATGCTTGACATGTCCATGCTACTTGCAGCTTCTGCCGCTTCCATCGCACCATCAGCACCAGCACCCATGCCTAACATTCCTAGAAGTTTTCCTCCTATACCACCTCCTAAGATACCTGCAATACTATTTCCAGCAGTTCCAAGAGATAAATTCTTTAACAATTTTCCAGCTACGTTACCTCCTAAGGCACCCGTAACTAATTGAATGATTAATGGTAAATACTCTTCCATTTCTTAAAATTTAGTTGGTTATATAAAATAAATTAACAAAAATTTAAAGAGATTACCAATTTAGATAGGTATAAATTGTCAATTTAACATGTAAATGTTTGAAACTAATACACAGAGCCTCCTTATTCACGGGCTTTTCAAGAGAATTCAGTCAAGTTTCATTACCTTTCTGCTGACTAACAATATTTTATTATGAAAACGAATCCATTTCTAGCCCTATTTTTGATTTCATCCATTTGTTACACTCAACAATCAGCAACCTCAGCCCAAACCATAGCTGAGGCTTTTTCCCTGAAAAAACAGATGGAAGCCAATTCTTTAGTCAAGAACATTGCATTTGAAAATATTGGCCCCACCGTAATGAGTGGGCGGGTGGTTGATGTGGATGTCAACCCAGGTGACCCAACTGAGTTTTATGTGGGTTATGCCTCGGGTGGACTCTGGTACACCAACAATAACGGCACCTCCTTCCTTCCGGTTTTGGATTCTTCAGAAACCCAAAATGTGGGTCAAATAGCAGTGGATTGGAACTCGGGTGTTATTTGGGTAGGAACAGGGGAGAATAACTCTTCAAGATCTTCTTATGCCGGAATCGGTATTTTGAAATCCATTGACAAGGGTACGACCTGGACCAATGTGGGGCTTAATGACTCACATCATATTGGGGCCATTCTTATCAATCCTTCCAACCCAAATGAAGTGGTGGTCGGCGCTACAGGTCATTTATATTCCAAAAATGAAGAGCGGGGAGTGTATAAAACCGTAGATGGTGGTGAAACATGGACAAAAACGCTATACATAAATGATGAAACGGGTATTATCGATATTGCACATGCACCCAACAATTTCAATATCATGTATGCTGCTTCTTGGCAAAAAGATCGAAAAGCCTGGGATTTCAACGGAAGTGGCAATGCTTCCGGAATCTATAAAAGTACTGATGGCGGCTCTGCTTGGAGCAAAGTTTCTGTTGCTGAAAGTGGTTTTCCCACAGGAGATGGTGTGGGCCGGATCGGGCTCGCAGTTTTTGATGAGAACACGGTTTATGCCGTGCACGATAGTCAATTCCGTCGTGAGAAAAAGAAAGAAGTCAAAAAGAAGACGGCGAGTTTGACCAAAGATGATTTCAAAAGCATGACCGTGGACGACTTTCTCAACCTCAGTGATAAAAAATTGAACGCTTTTCTGAAAACCAACAACTTTCAAGAAAAATATCGGGCTACCAATGTGAGGCAAATGGTTCGTAGTGGTTCCGTGAAACCAAATGATTTGGCTAAATACCTTGAAAATGCAAATTCACAATTGTTCGACACTCCCGTTATAGGTGCTGAAGTATACAGAAGTGATGACGGTGGAAAAACTTGGCAGAAACAAAATGAAAATTACATTGATGACCTTTATTATAGTTATGGTTATTATTTTGGAGAAATACGCGTAGACCCTAATAATAAAGATAAAATATATCTTGAGGGGGTGCCCATTATCAAATCGGAAGATGCTGGCAAAACCTATGTTTCAATCAGTGGGGACAATGTGCATTCAGATCATCAAGCCCTTTGGGTAAACCCGAAGCGACCCGGGCACTTATTGAATGGCAATGATGGCGGACTCAACATGACCTATGATGATGGTAAGAACTGGACAAAATTGAACTCTACTTCGGTAGGTCAATTCTATGCCATAAACGTGGACAATCAAGAACCCTATCACGTCTACGGTGGCCTGCAAGACAATGGGGTGTGGACAGGGCCACATAATTCTCCTTTGAACAGCCGTTGGCATCAGACTGGTCAAAATCCGTGGAAATCAATCATGGGCGGTGATGGTATGCAAGTTCAGATCGATTATCGAAACCACAACATTATATACACCGGTTTTCAGTTTGGCAATTATTATCGAATCAACAGAGAAAGCGGAAAAAGAACCTACATTCAGCCCAAACACGAGTTGGGCGAGACCCCGTACCGTTTCAACTGGCAAACGCCGATTTTACTATCGCCCCACAATCAAGATATTCTCTATCTGGGAGGCAATAAACTACATCGGTCTCTCAACAAAGGAGATGATTGGGAAGCTATTTCGCTCGATTTGACACAAGGCGGCAAAAAAGGAAATGTGGCCTACGGAACGCTCACCACCATTTCTGAGTCCCCATTTAAGTTCGGTTTGCTTTATACCGGTAGTGATGACGGTCTGGTTCAAGTTTCGCAAAACGGGGGAGGTTCTTGGGCAAACCTCTCTGGATCATTTCCAAAAGATTTATGGGTAAGTCGGGTTGCGGCCTCAAAACACAAAAAAGAAAGGGTTTATACCACATTGAATGGCTACCGATGGGATGATTTTACAGCCTACGTCTATAAAAGTGATGACTATGGAAAAACTTGGAAAAGTATCTCTAAAGGAATTCCTGATTCACCAGTCAACGTGATTGTTGAAGATCCTGAAAATGAGGATCTCTTATTTGTGGGCACCGATAACGGACTCTATATTTCCTTTAATCAAGGTGATTCTTGGGAAATTTTTCAAAATGGCATTCCGAATGTGGCGGTTCATGATCTGGTCATTCAAAAAGAGGCAAAACATCTTTTGGTAGGCACCCATGGGCGCAGCATTTATAAAGCTGACATATCAAAATTGCAGCAAATGACCCCAGAGTTGATAGCAAAAGACCTCCATGTCTTCAAATTAAAGAACTTGAAGCATTCAAAACGTTGGGGCAGTTCATGGAGCACTTGGGGAAAACCTCAAACCCCCGGTTTGGATGTTCCTTTTTATTGTTCAAAAGCGGGCGAAATCGATGCACAAATCAAAACAGATGATGGTATTACCGTAAGCAATACAACGCTTGATGCCATACGAGGACTCAACATTTTATCCTATGACATGGCCTTTTCAAAAGCAGGAAAATCAGCTTATCTTAAAAAACATAAAACCGAGTTAAAAACGGCCAAAGACGGTAAAACCTATCTGCCCAAAGGAAAATATTTCATTGAAATCAACGGGAATGGTCAAAAGGAAAAAACAACTTTTTCCATTGAATAATGATGAAAGCACGCATTGAACTTTTACCTGAGAAAACATTGGTTGGCAAATCATTGAGAATGTCTTTGGTCGACAATAAAACCCCAGAATTATGGGGAAGTTTTATGCGCCAAAAAAAGGTAATACAAAACACTGTTGGCACCGATCTATATTCCGTTCAAGAGTATGACAGCGATACCTATTTCATTAATTTCAACCCGAATACAGAGTTTACAAAATGGGCGGCCATAGAGGTTGCCGATTTAAATAATATACCTATTGGTTTTGTTTCGAAAAGATTGATATCGGGGCTTTACGCGGTTTTCGTTCATAAGGGATTGGTCAGCGACTTCCCGAGAACCATGAACTATATCATGGGGCAATGGTTGCCCAATTCAGAATATGTTTTGGATAACAGACCACATTTTGAAGTGCTTGGTACAAAATATAAAAACAATAGTCCTGATTCTGAAGAGGAAGTATGGATCCCAATAAAAAAGAAATCCTGAATTTGTGAAATTATGTGCTAAAAAATAGATTAGTTCTGCTTTCCCACATGAAAAAGGGCTTCCCCTTGATTGACCACGGCTTGGTGGTTGATGCAAAACACATATCCGTCAAAGGGTGCCTTTATGGTTTTGATTCTTTTGGCATAAGTATCGGTGATCATACCCATTTCTTGCCCTTTTTTGATTTCACTGCCATTGGTAATCTCAGGTATGAACATTCCTGCGGTTGGAGCTCGAAGCCATCGCCTCCTTTCAAGATGAACTGATTTGTTCCGTTCCAAATATTCGGGCTCATCTTTTGAAATCATTCCGAAATACCTTAAAACATTCAAAATACCCTTAATGCCCTCCAAGATACAATAGTCATCAAAGCGCATACTTTCACCCGCTTCATAAACCACCGTGGGTTTATTCAATCTGAAAGCGGCATTTCTAAAAGAACCCTTTATCAATTTGGAAGAAAATGAAATAGGTGCATTAAACACCCGTGCAAGTTCAGCACTCTTAGAATCTTCCAGGGTATAACGAATTTGGGGGTAATTGTTCCGTTGACCCCCACCGGTATGTAAATCGATACCATAATCAATTTGGTGCATGATTTCAGACACATAATGATATGCTATCCTACTGGCCATTGAACCCGATTTGGTGCCTGGAAAACTCCTATTTACATCCTTTCCGTCAGGTACATCCCGCGAAAAATGTATAAATCCGAATATATTGAGGATCGGCACCGCGATTATCGCACCTTTTTCAACATTGAAGCGCTTTTCAGCCAACATTCTCCGCACGATTTCAATACCGTTGATTTCATCACCGTGCAATCCTGCCTGAACCAAAATGGTTGGTCCCGGTTTTTTAGAGTTGAAAACATATATCGGTATATCAATCAACGTGCCCGTAGGAAGCCTGTCAATGTTGATTTTCAGTAATTTGTCTTCTCCTGGAGAAACGGTTTTGCCACCAATTACAATGTCTCTATTTTCTTCTTCGCCGCCCATTTCTTTCTACGTATAATATGATTTCCCTTGCAATGTTTACGCCCGTTGCACCCTCAATGCCCTGCAAGCCCGGAGAGGCATTCACTTCAATTAACAATGGTCCCTTTTTAGATCTTATCAAATCTACACCGGCCACACCCAGACCCAGGTGTTTTGTTGCACTTAGTGCAATATGCCTTTCTTTCTGCGTGGGCTTGATTGCCTCAGTGGCACCGCCACGGTGCACATTTGAGCGAAATTCACCGGCCTCACTGCTGCGCTTCATACTCGCCACAATTTTATTGCCAACCACAAAAATGCGGATGTCTTCGCCATTTGATTCTTCTATATATTCTTGCATCAATACACTGGTGTCCATTTTGTAAAAGGTATCTATAATTGATTTTGCCGACTTTTTCGTCTCGGCCAAAATCACACCCAACCCTTGTGTACCCTCTTGAAGTTTAATGATGACCGGGGCACCCCCTAAAATCTCAATCTGTTCTTTAATATTATCAGGGTTGATGGCGAATAGCGTTTCAGGAATGGGTATTCCTTTTCGCTCCATTATTTGAAGTGTTCTGATCTTGTTGCGTGCTCTTGTAATGCTTAATGAACGAGCCGTACTGAAAACGCCGTTCATCTCAAATTGCTTCACTATTGCTGCTCCATGTCGCGTTACTTTAGTACCTATTCTCGGTATGATTGCATCAAAGTCATTGGTAATGTTTTCCCCATGGTAAAATATCTGGGGTTTGTTTTTGCCTAATTTGACCACGCACTTTGTATGATCGATTTGTTCAATGAAATGACCTAATTTGTCGGCTTCTTCGGCTATTCTTTTGGTGGAATAGACATTCATGCTTACCGATAAGAGTCCGATGTTCATGGTTAGTGTTTATTCAAGATTCAAATTGGCCTTAAATATCGGGCAAAAAAACCTATCCGAGTGAAAATGGCATGTAAATTTTCTCGAATCATGTTTAAGGAATAATCTTGTTTTTAACTGTTTTAACGATATATGTTAAACATGATCTAAACGCTTTTTAGATTTCTTCCAAATAGCATACTAAAGCCCTGTAAAGTTTGTTAATGACTTGACCGTGCACTAAATTTGTGAAGCTAAATCAACAACAAATGAGCGGATTGATAAAATCTTCAATAGCCCTAAAAGTAATCATGGCCTTATCAGGTCTTTTCTTGGTCTTTTTTCTTGGGCAACATTTTGTGATCAATTTCACTTCGGTAATAGCCCCTGATACTTTTAATTCTTGGTCGCACTTTATGGGCTACAATCCTGTGGTTCAGTATGTATTGCAACCTATTCTAATTGCAGGGGTGATCGTGCATTTTGTGATGGGTATTGCACTTGAACTAAAGAATAACAGTGCACGAGGAACTAAATATGCCAGTTACAAGGGAAGTGCGAATGCATCATGGATCTCAAGAAACATGATTGTTACCGGTCTTGTGGTTCTGGCCTTTCTTGCCCTTCATTTTTATGATTTCTGGGTTCATGAAATGGACTACAAATATGTCAGTGCAAAACCTGAAGACCCAACAAGATATTATGCGGAAACAGTTCATAAGTTCGAGCCCATGTGGCGCACCGTTTTATATGTGATTTCTTTTGTTTTATTGGCAATGCACCTTTTGCATGGCTTTGCCTCTTCTTTTCAAAGTATGGGGTTCAACAACAAATACACCCCAGCGATCAAAACGTTTACAAAGATATATGCCATTGCAATTCCCTTAGGCTTTATAGTCATTGCACTCTGGCATCACTTTAACCCAATAACAGAATAAGTATGGGCATATTGGATTCGAAAGTTCCTAAAGGGCCATTGGCCGATAAATGGACCAACCATAAGAATAAAATAAACCTTGTCAATCCGGCAAACAAGCGTAACATCGATATTATTGTTGTTGGCACTGGTTTAGCTGGAGGGGCAGCTGCGGCCACTTTAGCTGAATTGGGTTACAATGTAAAAACCTTTTGTTATCAAGATTCACCAAGAAGAGCACATTCAATTGCAGCTCAAGGCGGAATCAATGCCGCAAAAAATTACCAAGGCGATGGTGATAGCAATTACCGTCTCTTTTACGACACCATAAAAGGGGGTGACTACCGTTCACGGGAAGCCAATGTATATCGTTTGGCAGAAGTTTCAGGAAACATCATTGACCAGTGTGTCGCCCAAGGAGTACCATTTGCAAGAGAATATGGTGGTCTGTTGGACAACCGCTCTTTTGGTGGTGTTTTAGTTTCAAGAACTTTCTACGCCAAAGGTCAAACAGGACAGCAACTATTGCTCGGTGCCTACTCGGCAATGAACCGTCAAATCAACCGCGGAAAGATTCAACCCTTTAACCGCCACGAAATGTTGGATTTGGTCAAAATCGATGGCAAGGCAAGAGGAATCATCGCAAGAAATTTGGTTACCGGGGAAATAGAACGCCATGCCGCCCATGCCGTTGTTTTGGCAACTGGTGGTTACGGCAATGTTTTCTTTCTTTCGACCAATGCCATGGGCAGTAATGTAATGGCGGCCTGGCGAGCGCACAGAAGAGGAGCCCATTTTGCCAACCCATGCTACACACAAATTCACCCAACTTGTATTCCGGTTTCCGGTGACCATCAATCAAAACTGACTTTGATGTCGGAATCTTTGCGAAATGATGGTCGCATTTGGGTGCCCAAAAGAATTGAAGATGTTCAGGCAATACGGGAAGGCAAATTAAAACCCACGCAATTAGCCGAAGAGGAAAGGGATTATTATTTGGAGAGAAGATATCCGGCTTTCGGAAATTTAGTGCCGCGTGATGTGGCTTCCAGAGCTGCAAAAGAGCGATGTGATGCTGGTTTTGGAGTGAATAAAACAGGGGAAGCAGTTTATCTGGATTTTGATTCTGCCATTATGCGCTACGGAAAAGAAAAAGCATTGACGTCGGGTATGAAAGATGCCGATGATAAAACCATTCGCAGACTTGGAGAGGAAGTCATCGAGACCAAATACGGAAACTTGTTTCAGATGTACGAGAAAATCGTTGATGAGAATCCGTATAAGACTCCAATGATGATTTATCCGGCAGTGCATTATACCATGGGAGGTCTTTGGGTAGATTACAACCTACAAACCACCATTGAAGGATGTTATGCCGCTGGGGAAGCCAATTTCAGCGACCATGGTGCCAACAGACTTGGTGCATCTGCTTTAATGCAAGGTTTGGCTGATGGCTATTTTGTTTTGCCGTACACCATTGGGGACTATTTATCAAACGATATCAGAACAGGAACCATTTCAACAGATACGCCAGAGTTTGACGCAGCTGAAAAAGATGTTACCGACCGCATTGAAAAATTGATGAGTGCCAATGGCAATCACTCGGTTGATTATTACCACAAGAAATTGGGTAAAATCATGTGGAACAAATGTGGAATGTCAAGAAACGCGAAGGAGCTACAAGAAGCGATCGATGAGATTTCCGCGCTTCGTGCCGATTTCTGGCAAAACGTTAAAGTTCCAGGAAATGCAAATGGCATGAACCCAGAATTGGAAAAGGCTGGTCGCGTGGCTGACTTTTTGGAATTGGGCGAATTGTTCGCCAAAGACGCTTTGACCAGAAATGAATCTTGCGGCGGTCACTTTAGGGAAGAATACCAAACCGCGGAAGGCGAAGCTCTGCGTGATGATGAAAACTTCAAATTCGTCTCTGCTTGGGAATATAAAGGTGAACCGAAAGATGCGGTTCTTCACAAAGAAGACCTCATCTATGAAAATATTGAACTGAGGACACGTTCATACAAATAAAAAGCTATGAAACTAAATCTTAAAATATGGCGTCAAAACGATGCCACGTCAAAAGGGAAAATGGTCAACTATCCGATCAACGGGGTTGAAGGTGATATGTCTTTTTTGGAAATGCTTGATGTTTTAAATGAACAGCTCATCAATAAAGGAGAAGAACCTGTTGTTTTCGATCATGATTGCCGAGAAGGTATATGCGGCTCTTGCTCGCTGATGATCAATGGCGAACCGCACGGGCCTGATAGAATGATTACCACATGTCAATTGCACATGCGTAAATTCAATGATGGCGATACTATTGTGATCGAGCCTTTCAGGGCCAAAGCTTTCCCCATTATAAAAGATTTAATGGTCGATCGTGGTTCTTTTGATCGTATTCAGCAAGCAGGGGGTTATGTTTCTGTAAATACCTCTGGTAATACACAAGATGCGAACTCCATTCCAATTGATAAAGAAAGTGCCGATGAAGCGTTTTATTCAGCAGCTTGTATAGGTTGTGGTGCCTGTGTCGCGGCTTGTAAAAATGCCAGTGCGATGTTGTTTACATCAGCAAAAGTTTCGCAATATGCATTGTTACCGCAAGGTAAGGTTGAGGCTACAGAGCGTGTTCAAAACATGGTACGTCAAATGGATCTGGAAGGTTTTGGAAACTGCACCAATACCGGAGCTTGTGAAGTAGAATGCCCCAAGGGTATTTCGCTGGAAAATATCGCTCGCATGAATCGAGAATATTTGACCGCTTCCCTCAAAGGATAAATATCAACTTAAGAATATTTAAAAAGACCTTGGCCGCTTAACACAACCAAGGTCTTTTTCATTCCAGTAGGCGCAATGCTTCCTTTCTACTTAGTGGCGCCAATTCCGGTGTGCTTTCAACAAAATCAATTACCCAATTGGGGTTGACCCTGCTGTGTTGTCTTAAAACCCAACCAATTGCTTTATTGATAAAAAACTCTTTCGAACCCAAAAGAGCATTGATGGTCTTTGACAACAAATGGGTGTCCAATTCATCTTTATACTTTAACTGAAACAATAACGCGCATCTTTGAAGCCATATATTCTTGGAATCAATCCACTTTGAAACGTATTTTTCACTAGTCTCGGGGAAACTCTTGAAATAGGCACCCATCAATTTGGTTGCTATGAAATCAACGGTATCCCACCATGAATTATGGGTTACCATGAATTCGTATAATTCAATATCCTTTACCTCACTGTTTTTCAAATATCGAAACGCCAACTCTTGCGAAAAATAATGAAACTCCCGCTCAGGTCGAAGCCAAAGTTTTTTGATCATTAGAAAAGCTTCCCGTTTTGAGGGTAAAAAAGATTTGTTTAAAAAAGGCTTTTGAATAGTTCGTCTTGCTTCCGTTTTAATTCCATAAAATTCAAACCTGTTTTTCAGATAAGCCTTTTGTTCAGCCGCGATTTTTGGGTTAGCACTCATCGCAAATTCTGATTCCAAGGCTTGAATGAATTCTTTCATGGTTTAAAATTATGAAAATTGTGCTAAGTGCTGTGTTCTTGAATTATTTGTGTTTTAGTATCTTTCAATATGTCAAAAAGCTATTCCGAAGAACGTATCAAAGTACCGCGTTTCAATGAAGAATCTGGGTTTTACACTACTCCAGAACGTTCAAAAATCATGGGCAAAATCCGTGGTAAAAACACAAAACCTGAACTGGCTTTTCGAAAAGGACTTTATGCCAAGGGATATCGGTATCGAATCGACTACAAAAAACTCATCGGTAGACCTGATATTGTTTTGAAAAAACACAAAACAGTTATTTTCATTGATGGGGAATTTTGGCATGG
>CAYSPL010000013.1:0-81567 GCA_964432915.1 uncultured Maribacter sp. | reverse complement strand
CTGTTGGATTTTGGGGTTTGGGTTTTGGGTTTTGGGTTTTCGGTGTTGGGTTTCGGGTTTCGGGTTTTGGGTTTTGGGTTTTGGGTTTTGGGTTTTGGGTTTTGGGCCAATAAAAAAATATTTATTTAAATTCAGCGATCAACCTTCTTGGCCTCATTCCAAAAAACATCCATTTCGGCGAGGGTCATTTCTTTCAGTGTTTTGCCCATTTCTTTCGATTTCGATTCGAGATATTGAAATCTCTTGATGAATTTTTTATTGGTGCGCTCCAAAGCGTTTTCCGGATTTATATCAAGAAACCGAGCGTAATTGACCATTGAAAAAAGTACGTCGCCGAACTCATCTTCCATTTTTTTAGCATCCTTCGCCTTGACTTCGTCTTGAAATTCAACTAATTCTTCCTCAAGCTTTTCCCAAACTTGTTCTGGTTTTTCCCAATCAAAGCCCACTCCGGAAACCTTATCCTGAATACGATTGGCCTTGACCAACGCAGGTAAACCATTGGGCACCCCTTCCAAAACACTTTTTTTGCCTTCTTTCAGTTTGATGTTTTCCCAATTTTGTTTTACTTCTTCTTCATTGGCAACGGTCACATCGCCATAAATATGAGGATGCCTATTGATTAATTTTTCACAAATATCATTGCATACATCGGCGATATCGAAATCTTTGGTTTCAGATCCGATCTTGGCATAAAAAACAATATGCAACAAAAGATCGCCTAATTCCTTTTTGACCTCCTCCAAATCATTCTCTAAAATGGCATCCCCCAGTTCATAGGTTTCTTCAATGGTCAAATGACGAAGTGATTGCATAGTTTGCTTCTTGTCCCATGGGCATTGCGCTCGAAGCTCATCCATAATGGTTAAAAGTCGATCAAATGCCGCTAATTGTTCTTCCCTGGTTTTCATCGGAATAATTTCATCAAAAGTACTAAACCTTAAAGACTAAACTTTAATATTGAAGCAGCTTATTCCACTATTTTGGTTATCTTCAAAGCACCGATTATTTGTGCAATTATGAACTTATTTTTCAAGATTATGATTTTTTGTTTTCTGACCTTGGGTAGCTATTCTCTTATGCTTGCCCAAGAAGTTCAAAGCACACTTGAAATAATTGACATTTCTACCTTAAAACGAGATACTGTATACAGTGCGAATGAACATTTTGAGGCCCCGAATTGGACACCTGATGGTGGCACACTCATCTATAATAGCAATGGACTATTATATCGAATACCTTCAAATGGTGGAAAGCCCTTCAAGATCAATACCGGTTTTGCCAATAAAATAAATAACGATCATGGCATTTCACCTGATGGTACTATGATGGTTATCAGTGACCAAACGGAAACTGGTCAGTCGCTGATTTATTCCATTCCAATAGAAGGAGGAAATCCAAAAAAAATAACTGCTAATAGTCCTTCATATTGGCATGGTTGGTCTCCTGATGGTAAAACATTGGCCTACTGTGCAGAACGAAATGGCAATTATGATATTTACACCATACCCTTTGCTGGAGGGAAGGAAACTAGACTAACAGATGCTGATGGACTTGATGACGGGCCAGATTACTCGCCTGATGGCAAGTACATATATTTCAATTCAGTTCGCTCTGGCACTATGCAACTTTGGCGCATGAAAGCTGACGGTACCGAACAAGAGCAGCTTACCACAGATGACCTCAATGACTGGTTTGCACACCCATCGCCAGATGGTAAATGGTTGGTCTATGTAAGTTTTGGAACAGAAGTACCGGCGGATCAACATCCACCCAACAAAAATGTTCAACTAAGATTATTGAATCTTAAAACCAAAAAGGTCAAAACTTTGGTAAAACTATTTGGTGGGCAGGGCACAATCAATGTACCTTCATGGTCACCTAATAGTACTAAAGTTGCTTTTGTGAGTTATAAGCTTTTAAATCAAGCCGAATAAAAAAATATTTGAAACGAATATTCCGAAAATGAAAATCAAAACAATTCAAGTAATTTCTCTTTTGGCTATACTGTTGATTTCTTGCACTGAGAAGGAAACCTCCATTATTTCAGATGGTGCCCAATTGACTTTGGTCGCCGAAGGTTTCGAATTCACTGAAGGGCCCGCCGTTGATTCAGAGGGTAATATTTTCTTTACGGATCAGCCCAATGACCGCATAGTTAAATGGGATGCCAAGAGCAACATGGTTTCTGATTGGTTACAACCCTCTGGGCGTTCAAACGGACTTTATTTTGACCATGATGGTAATTTAATATCCTGTGCAGATGAAAAAAATGAACTTTGGAAAATCAATATGGAAAAAAAAGCCATCGTAATTTTGGATGGTTTTGAAGGTAAATTACTTGGCGGACCAAATGATCTTTGGATCGACCCAAAAGGCGGTATTTATTTTACCGACCCCTTATATGACCGTCCGTGGTGGAAACCCACAGATAATCGCATTGAAGAACGAAGAGTGTATTATTTGGATTCATCTTATAGCGATTTGAAAATAGTTGCCGATGATTTGGTAATGCCCAATGGCATTATCGGTTCTGCAGACGGAAAAACATTGTATATAGCAGATATTGATGCAAAAAAAACCTATTCCTATACCATAGCAGCCGACGGAAATCTTGCAAACAAAAGACTTTTTTGCGAACTTGGTTCTGATGGTATGACCATTGACAATCAAGGTAATGTTTATCTAACGGGAGATGGTGTCAGCGTATTTGATAAAACCGGAAAACAAATTGAACAGATTGATACTGGTAAAAACTGGACTGCCAACGTGACCTTTGGTGGTAAAAATCAAGATATATTATTTATAACGGCACTCGATGCGGTTTTCACTCTAAAGATGAATGTGCACGGCATAAGATAAAATAAACCTAAAAACCATGACCTGGAAAAACCTATTCGACGAAAAAGAAACCCTTGAAACCATTGAACGAATCAATAATCTGACTCCTAAAACCCAACCTCAATGGGGCAAGATGAATGTAAAACAGATGTTGGCCCACTGTAATGTAACCTATGAACTGGTGTATACTGACAAACACCCAAAACCGAAAGGTTTTCAAAAATTCATGATCAAATTATTTGCCAAGAACACCGTGGTAGGCCCGAAACCTTACAAAAAAAATTCACGAACCGCCCCTATTTTCATGATTACCGATGAACGTGATTTTGAACGCGAAAAGACCATTTTGACCAACAATTTGAAAAAGACCCAGAAGCTTGGTGCCGATCATTTTGATGGTTTGGAATCACATGCCTTTGGCCCGCTCAACAAAACCGAATGGAACAACCTCTTCTCAAAGCATTTAGATCATCATTTGACCCAGTTTGGGGTGTAACAAACTAGCGTGCCAAATCCAATATTCTGTTGTATTTGATGCTAAAGCTGTTGTTCAAGAGGGTCTCCGTCAACCTAATTATAGTCATACCACAGCAAGACCGGTATTTGCCTCTTGAAGCCACCCAAAACGCACATTGGAGGCCAGAATTTATTGGAAGTGTTGTGCTGTTTTAACCCTGCAGATGAATAAAAAAGATGTTGTTTCGGTGCAGCTTTCGATTATTTTAAAATTAACTTTCTTTTGAATTTTATATCTTCAAACCTTGTTAATCGATCATGCTCTATGGAAGTCTATTTATTTGAGGTCATTGGTACGGCCCTCCTTATTCTATTGGGAAATGGCATCGTAGCCAATTCGGCATTGAAAAACACCTATGGTGGGGATGCTGGTTGGGTAGGAATTACCATAGGATGGAGTGTTGCCGTATTCGTTGGGGTTTTTGTTTCAGCCGATGTCAGTGGGGCACATTTAAACCCTGCAGTGACCTTGGGTCTTGCAACAGCAGGCAAATTTGATTGGGTTTATGTACCGGGTTATATCATTTCGCAATTTATCGGCGCCATGGTAGGCACTACATTGGTTTGGTTGACTTACAAAAAGCAATACGATACCACTGAGAATCAAGGGGCGATTCTTTCGAGCTTTGCCAATACGCCAGCGGTTAAAAGTCCTTTTTGGAATTTTATGACGGAATTCATCGCCACTTTCGCCTTTGTCTTGGCCATCTTTTACATCGCAGGCGGAAGCATGGCTGAAGAGGATATTTCGTTAGGTTCTTTAGATGCTTTGCCAGTGGCCTTATTGGTATTGGGTATTGGTATCAGTCTCGGCGGACCAACAGGCTATGCCATAAATCCGGCGCGTGATTTGGGACCTCGCATCATGCACGCATTGCTACCTATCAAAGGGAAAGGAAGCAGTGCTTGGTGGTACGCTTGGATTCCCGTTTTAGGACCTGTTATGGGGGGATTGGCCGCCGCAGGAGCTTACCTTATGATTGAAATTTTACTAAAATAAAACAGCATGAAAAAAATCATCTTATCTATTTTGAGCATTTGCGTCTTCAATGTGATTTCGGCACAGGAAATCATTCAGCTGCCGCATGAAAAGGCTGAAGGCACCACTTGGGAAGGTGGCGAGAAGGCCTATTTCTCCAAAATCTGGCAAAACAATGTTGTCACCAATGTCTCCGTACCCACCATGGAAGTTTTCAGACCCACAACACCGAACGGAGCAGCCGTCATTGTTGCCCCAGGCGGTGGTCTTTATGCCCTCAGCATTTCAAGTGAGGGCAACGATGTTGCCAAATGGCTCAATGATAAAGGTATTACTGCTTTTGTGCTAAAATATCGATTGGTACCCACTGGTGAAGATGGGGTCAAAGAAATATCAGAAGAGGGTGCGACAAACCCACAGCGTATTATGGAACGGATTACCCCGGTCATGCCTTTTTCAATAGCCGATGGCTTGGCTGCTGTGCAATATGCCCGTGAAAATGCTGCGAAATTCAATATTAATCCCGATAAAATTGGTTTTATGGGCTTTTCTGCCGGTGGTGCCGTGACCATGGGCGTTGCCTATAATTATGACAAAACCAACCGGCCGGACTTTTTAGTACCGGTTTACCCATGGACCACGGCTTATCCTGTTCAAGAAGCCCCTATAGATGCACCACCCATGCTGGTCATTTGTTCAACTGACGACCCATTGGGCTTGGCCCAAGGTAGCGTTGATTTATACTCCTCTTGGTTCAATGCAAAGAAACCGGTTGCCTTGCAAATGTTTGCCAAAGGGGGGCATGGGTATGGCATGAAAACCCAAGGCTTGCCCTCAGATCATTGGATCCAGCGATTTCATGATTGGGCCATGGCAGAAGGGATCATTACCCCAGATACCGCCGAATAACTCCTATACAAGATGAGAAAGCTGGTGCTGTCTATTTTCTTTGTTTCCGCTCTTGCCAGCGGACAAGACGCGCTTCGCTTTGCCAATGAAGTCGATGCCATTCAAAAAAAGTATGACACCCTTTGGGATGCGTCAAAAGAAACCATCGTTTTCACTGGTAGTTCAAGTATTCGCATGTGGCAAAATTTGCAAGATCGCTTCCCGAAGCATCAAATTATAAATTCAGGTTTTGGGGGATCACAAGCTTCAGATTTAATGTATTACATCAACGAGCTGGTATTGGATTTTAAGCCCAAAAGGGTTTTTATTTATGAAGGGGATAATGACCTTGCTGGAGGGAAGAAATCCAAAGAAATCATTAATGACATAAACACCATTGTTGCCAAAATAAGGGCTCTAAACCCAACTACTGAAATTGTGCTGATCGCGGCAAAACCAAGTATTGCCAGATGGAATCTAAAACGAAAGTACAAACAATTGAATAGAAGGTTCAAGAAAATGAGTGCTTCCAATCCGCAATTAAGTTATGCCGATGTTTGGCAGCCGATGCTTACCAAAAGACGAGTGAAACAAGATATTTTCATCGAAGACGGCCTTCACATGAATGCCAAAGGTTATGAACTATGGTATGAAGTGATTAAAGAACACATTGATAAATAGAACTACCTAAAACAACATGTCATGAAAAACAGCATTCTTTTGAAAAGTCTATCTGTAATTGCAGCTCTTGTCCTATTCTTAGCCTGTAATGAAGAAAAAAAGAAAAGGGTAATTGACTTTCCCAAAACCGATTTATCAGCTGAGAACATGATACCAAAACCTTTGAAAGTCATTGCGACCGAAAATGGTTTTGCCTTAGATGAATTTACAGCCATCTATACCTCTCAAACAGATGAGGGTTTTGAAGATGTTGGTAATTTTTTGGCTGAAAAGATAAAATCAAAAACCGATTTGGATGTACAGGTCAACGTGGCGGAAATTCCGAATATGGAGACGGTCATCTATATCAATAAATCAGACAGTACAGATTTAGTTGGGCCAGAAGCTTACCAACTTTACATTACCCAAGATTCAATTATTTTGAATTCAAATACAGCAGCTGGCGCTTTCAGGGGTATTCAGACCGTACGGCAAATCATTCCTGATGTGAGTAATGATACATTGACAACCAATCCTGTTTGGGTTATTCCCACGGGTAAAATCATTGACCGTCCTCAGTTTGAATATCGCGGGGCAATGTTGGATGTGGCGCGACACTTTTTCAGTGTGAAAGACGTAAAGAAATTCATCGATTTATTGGCCTACTACAAATACAATGTTTTGCATTTGCATTTAACCGACGATCAAGGATGGCGTATTGAAATCAAATCATGGCCACGCCTGACCGAGGTGGGTGGAAGCACCGAAGTGGGCGGCAAGGCTGGTGGATTTTATACCCAAGAAGAATACAAAGAAATTGTGGCCTATGCTGCGAAAAGACATATGACCATCGTACCAGAGGTGGATATGCCGGGACACACCAATGCAGCATCGGTCTCATATCCTATTTTCAATGGAAACGGTAAAACCCCGAAACTTTATACTGGCACAAGAGTGGGCGAAAGTACTTTTGCCACAAGAAAAGACACCTTGTATTCTTTTTTAGATGATGTCATTGGCGAAATAGCAGCAATAACTCCTGGGCCTTATTTTCATATTGGTGGCGATGAAAGCTGGGTAACTAAAAAGAAAGACTACATCTACTTTGTGGAACGGGTAGAGAAGATTGTTCAAAAACATGGTAAACAGATGATCGGTTGGGATGAAATTGGGCAAGCCAATATTGATGCCTCTTCAATTTCGCAATTCTGGAAACATAAAGACTACGCGCAAAAGGCAGTTGAAAAGGGTATGAAAGTCATTGTTTCTCCTGCCAAAAAAGCGTATTTGGATATGCAGTATGACACTTTATCAAAACACGGCCTGCATTGGGCGGCCTATATACCAACAGATACAGCCTATACCTGGTCTCCAGAGACCTACTCGGGTATACCCATGGAAAACATTTTGGGTGTTGAAGCACCCCTTTGGTCAGAAACCATCAGCAATATTGATGAATTGGAGTATCTGGCGTTTCCGAGGGCCATTGGATATTCCGAACTTAGCTGGACCACCGAAGAAAATAGAGATTGGGAAAACTATAAAACAAGACTTGCCAATCAGGCACCTTATTTAGACCGAATGGATGTGAAATATTATCCTTCAAAACTGGTGGATTGGAAAAAGAGTAAATACACCTACAAGGAAATAAGAAAAGATTAAACAAGGTGTAAGCTTAAAAACAATTTAAAAATATATTTGCCTTTTTATTTTATGTAAGAAAATATATTTTTTTTGTAGCTATTAATTTTATTTAAAAGACGATTAAATTATAATAATCATCCTATTATTGCGCTACAATTTAATAGGAAAATATGAAATTTCTGAAGTACGTACTGATTGCGCTTACCATCTCTTTGTCTTTTAGCTGTGCGTCTGGTTATAAACCAGTTAATCTGAATAGTATTGAATATCCATTTACCAAAACAGATGATGGTGTAATTCTTAAATATCGTTTCGGATTCTTAAACAAAAAATATTCTAAGAAAGAACAAGCGAAGGGTGTTAAATTAATTGCTGTTAAGATTACGAATACCACTGATAAGGCTATTACGATAGGAAAAGATTTCCATTTTGTAAATGATAATGGAGATAAATTGATGATTCTCGGACCAGAGAATACATCAAATAAATTAAAACAAATTTCAGCTCTACATCTTATTTACCTAGCAATGGCGCCTATAAATTTATTTGTTACCAAAACATCAGGAAATCAAACTGAAACAAAAACCTATCCGATTGGTTTAATATCAGGGGCTGGACTTGCCCTGGGTAATATGCTTACTGCGAGCTCGGCAAATAAAAAGTTGAAAGAGCAACTATATGATGGATATATAGTGGGTTCATCTAAAGGACCTGGAAAGGAACTAACCGGAATAGTAAGCGTTAAAACAGATTATTTTACAAATATGCGTCTTGTAAAAATTGCCGACTGAAATATGGTTCAAGAGCCTTATTCTTCCTCAGAGGAGACATCCTCATCATCAGAGGAGAAATCGGTAATACCGTTATCGTGCAGAATGTTGTACCATTGAATGACCTTTCTGATATCACTCGGGTACACCCGGTCTTCGTCATAATTGGGCAGAACCTCGAAGAAGTACTCCTCCAATTTTATTTTTTCCGATTTATGGGGTATTGACGTTTTTTTACCTTTCTCTTTTACCTGTATCTTCTGAAACACTTTGCTCAGTGGCAACTCTTCATCTAAGGTATATATGGCGATTTCTGAGAGAACGCTTACATTGTTCTGTATGCCCACGGTCACTTTCTTTTTATCCAAAAGTGATTCGGCCACAAATCCGCTTCGAGTTTGTGTTATCAATCTAAAGAGTCCCGGTTTTCCACCTATTGACAATATTTTATCTAAACTCATATTTTTTTTACAATTTCGGATGTAAAGATGTGTTACTTAATTTATTGACACTGGCAAAGTTAACGCGCTTTTTTCATTTTAGGAAAACGCATTCGGTAATCGATTTTTATTTTCCCTTTGGAAATATTTGACAACTTTCCTTTTAACAATCGTCTTTTAAGTGGAGACAATTTATCGGTAAATAAAATGCCCTCTATATGATCATATTCATGCTGTATGACCCGAGCCAATAAACCGCCGTAGGTTTCGGTTTTTTCATTGAAATTCTCATCAAAATAGGTTATTGTGATGGTCTCTTTTCTTTTGACATCTTCACGTATATCAGGTATGCTCAGGCATCCCTCGTTGAAGGCCCACTCTTCACCTACTTCCTCTCGCATTTGGGCATTAATGAATACCTTTTTAAAACCCTCCAATTCTCTCTGTTCCTCGGCGTCAAGTTCATCATCATCAGCAAACGGGGAAGTGTCCACCAAGAAAACCCGTATGGGCAAGCCAATTTGAGGCGCTGCCAAACCAACGCCATTGGCCTTATACATGGTTTCCCACATATTGGAAATCAAATCATCCAATTTCGGATAATCCGCATTAATTGGTTCGCCAACTTTTCGCAATACCGGATCACCATATGCCACAATGGGTAGTATCATTTCACTGTCTTTTTAAAAATGACTGCAATATTAAAGTGGCACTGATCTCATCGACCAATGCCTTATTTCTTCGTTGCTTCTTTTTCATTCCCCCTTCAATCATCGATTGAACAGCTATTTTCGAAGTAAACCGCTCATCTTGTCTTTCAATACGAATTTCAGGAAATTTCTTTCTCAAAAGAGAAACAAAAGGTTCAATAAAAACGGCAGATTCAGAAGGTGTATTGTTCATTTGCTTAGGTTCGCCAATAACAAAACAATCAACCTCTTCTTGATGCACATATTGTTCTAAAAAAGGTATCAAGTCATGAGTCGCTATTGTGGTCAGCCCAGATGCAATTAATTGCAGTGGATCGGTAACGGCGATACCCGTTCTTTTCTTTCCATAATCCAAGGCAATGACCCTTCCCAAATGCAAATTTTTGGCAAAAATAGCCATAATTTGTGATACGTATAAAATTAATGGGGCAATTCATATTGCACCGCTTATCTTTGTCGAAATTTTACTGATTAAGATGACTGAATTAAGAGCTACAATAGAAAAAGCTTGGGATAATCGAGAACTTCTCAAGGAAAAAGAAACCCAAAATGCCATTCGAGAACTTGTTGATTTATTGGATGCAGGTAAACTGCGTTGTGCTGAACCAACTGCTGATGGTTGGCAAATCAATGAGTGGGTCAAAAAAGGTGTTGTGATGTATTTTCCCATCCAAAAAATGGAAACCCTAGAGGCTGGAATTTTTGAATATCATGATAAAATGCCCCTAAAAAAGGGGTATGCGGAAAAAGGCATTCGAGTTGTACCCAATGCGGTCGCCCGTCATGGTGCCTATATCTCAAAAGGCACCATTTTAATGCCCAGTTATGTGAATATCGGAGCCTATGTTGATCAAGGCACCATGGTTGACACCTGGGCCACTGTGGGCAGTTGTGCCCAAATAGGTAAAAACGTACATCTGAGTGGTGGTGTTGGTATAGGTGGTGTTCTTGAACCGCTACAAGCCGCGCCGGTCATTATTGAAGATCATGCCTTTTTGGGTTCTCGATCGATTGTTGTGGAGGGCGTACGTGTTGAAAAGGAGGCTGTTTTAGGAGCGAATGTAGTGCTCACGGCGTCGACCAAAATAATCGATGTGACTGGAAATGAACCTGTTGAATTGAGAGGTAGGGTTCCGGCCAGATCGGTTGTTATACCAGGGAGCTACACCAAAACTTTTCCTGCCGGAAAATTTCAAGTTCCTTGTGCGCTCATCATTGGTACTCGAAAAGAAAGTACCGATAAAAAGACATCTTTGAATGATGCCCTGCGTGATAATAATGTAGCGGTTTAGTATTGTAAGAAAATTTGCCCTTTTTTATAATTTTTTGCTGTTTTTGAAGTTAGTATACAAGACCACACTATAATGAACAACCTACAGAATATAGTTTATGGTGCTTCAAAAGAAGAAAATCACAGCCCTTGTTATCACTTTCAATGAAATAGGGTATATAGAGAACTGTCTCAAAGCTGTTGATTTTGCTGATGAGATAATCGTTGTGGACTCTTATAGTACAGATGGCACCTATGAATACCTCTTGGGGCATTCAAAAGTCAAGGTGATTCAGCATCCATTTAAAAACTATACCGCTCAAAAGAACTTCGCCTTAGAGAGGGCTACCCATGATTGGGTACTTTTTGTTGATGCCGATGAAGTGGTTACCGCAGCTTTAAAACAAGAAATTCTTGTAACCGTCAACAGTTCAGCTGAACATGTTGCCTATTGGTTCAGACGAAAGTTCATGTTTCAAAAAGAAAGACTGCATTTCAGCGGATGGCAAACTGATAAAAATTACCGGCTTTTTAGAAAAAGTAAAGTGCACTTCTCACAAAAGAGAATTGTTCACGAAACTTTGGAAGTGAACGGTACCTCAGGTATTTTAAAATCAAAGCTTACCCATTACTGCTATCGAGATTTTGCAAACTACAAGCAGAAAATGGTGCTATACGGCCGTATGAAAGCCAAAGAAGCCATTCTTAAAGGTAAACGCTTCAATATGGGAATGCTTTTGGCAAAGCCAACATTCACCTTTTTGTACAACTACATTGTACGCCTTGGCATCTTAGATGGCACCAAAGGCATCAAAGTATGCTATCTTAATGCACTGGGTGATTGGGAACGATATCTTGAATTGAGAAGGTTGGAACGGGAACAGAAAGCTCCTAGTTTAAAACCGGTTGCGCAGCAAAATAGTTAGCCGTAACACATACTTTTCCTATTTTTTTCAAAACCTTTTATTTCAAACCTCTTTTTTTAAAAATTAGCCAGGTTCAGAAAGCACAGATAGTTTATGTCGTAACTTCGCGCTGCCCCAATACTAGAAATGGTAAAGTTTATGGAGAAGAACAAAGTACAGTTGTCTGTCGCCATTATAACCTACAATGAAATAGGTTACATTGAAAAATGTATCGAATCGGTTAGTTTTGCTGATGAGATTATTGTGGTTGATTCTCTTAGCGAAGATGGCACCTTCGAATACCTGAAAAGCCATCAACAGGTAAAGGTTTTTCAAAATCGATTTGAGAATTTCACAAAACAAAAAACCTTCGCACTTACTAAAACGAATAATGATTGGGTTCTCTTTCTTGATGCTGATGAAGTGGTTACAAATTCGCTTCGCAAAGAAATTCTGAAAACACTTGAAAATAATTCTGATTATGTTGCTTATTGGTTTTTGCGTCAATTTATGTTTCAGGATAAAAAGTTGCGTTTCAGCGGCTGGCAAACGGATAAGAACTATAGATTGTTCAGACGTGACAGTACTCAATTTTTAGAAAACAGGATTGTTCATGAAACCCTAAAAGTTAACGGTAAATCAGGTGTTTTAAAAGAAAAATTATTGCATTACAGCTATAAAAATTATGAAGATTACAAGGGCAAAATGTTGCGCTATGGCCGGTTAAAAGCTCAGGAGGCTTTTTTATTGAAAAAGTCTTCTAATTACTTCCTGTTGAAAGTAAAACCCTTATGGAAATTTTTAAATCACTTCATACTCAGGTTTGGTTTTTTAGATGGTAAAAAAGGCCTGATAATATGCTATTTGAATGCACTCGGAGTTCAGGCATTTGGGCAAGAATTACGCAGATTAAACAGGATGCAAATCACTTGACAATACCATAGTCAGACCATACATGTTTCTTATCTCTGGTCTCTTTTCTAATTGCTTTATTCTTTTTAATGGAATCGTTGGTCTTATACCCTCTTTTATGATCTAAATGAACACAAACCGCACTATATCGCAGTTGTTTTGATTTGATTCCTAAATTATTGAGCCGTTCACCGAGTTCACGATCTTGACCTCCATACTGCATTCGTTCATCAAAACCATTGATAGCCATTATATCCTTTTTCCATCCTGAGGAATTATGACCATTCCAACTAGCATTGGTTGGCGTCATCAGATTTAAAATCGATGACCAAAAACCCTTTGCTATCAACTTATTGTTTTTGAAAGAGTTAGTAATTCCTTGTTTTTTCAACCATAGTATATCAAAACATCTTTGTGCATCAATGTCTTCTTTTGTTATTTGTTTTGAAACATTCATAGGCAACATATAATATCCACCGGAAAGAAAGTATCCCTTTTTGCTATTCGAAAAATGCACCTCCACGAAATCTGAGCGAGGTATACAATCCCCATCGGTCATAATGATATACTCTGCCCTGCAAGCGACAATGGCCTTATTCAATATGCGTGATTTTTGAAAACCCTCATCCTTTTGCCAAACATGAATGATAGGGTAAAACACCTCTTTTGAAATAGTTTCTATAAGTTCTTTGGTTGATGACTTTGAGCCGTCATCAGCGATAACGACCTCAAAATTTTTAAAATTTTGACAGTTGAAACCCCAAAGCACTTTTTTCAACCACTTTTCTGAATTATAAGTACTTACCACAATTGAGATATCGGGTGAATCAGCAAGGTTGTGTGCCATAATACAAAAGTATTAAAGTGAAATTAGATAATTATGTTTTTAAAAAAGATAACTTTGATTCATGATTCGAAGAATGGTCTTGGGCCTATTGAAAAAAATGAAATTTCTGCCGCCCGAACTTTATGTGAAAATCCACTACGAATATTATTTGGGTTCTAAATTAGATCTTGAAAATCCTAGCGGTTTCAATGAAAAAATTCAATGGATCAAAGTTTTCTATCAACCTGAAATTTTAACGCAATTGGTAGATAAGTATGCTGTCAGGTCATATGTTATTGACAAAATAGGAGAATCTTATCTCAACAAGGTATTGTTGATTGCAGATAATTTGAAAGACTTTGATTTTGACATTCTGCCCGATGAATTTGTGGTAAAGGCCACCCATGCCTGCAACTTTAATTTGATTGTAAAAGACAAAAAACATCTGAATAAATTCAAGGCAAAATTATCATTCAAGAAATGGTTATCTAGAAATCAGTATTATCGTGGAGGCCTAGAGTGGGCGTATAAGAATGTGAAACCGCGACTCATAGTTGAAAAATTAATGAAAGACATAGAGAATGATGTTTTAATAGATTACAAGTTCTATTGTTTTAGCGGAAAACCAACTTTGGTGCAGGTTGATGTCGATAGAGGAGCAAAACATGCGAGACATTTTTATGATATGAACTGGATCAAACAACCTTTTGTCAAAGGTAATTTTGAGTATACTAAAGAGGAGTTGCCCGAGCCAATCAATTTTACCAAAATGATCGAGATAGCTGAAGTTCTTGCAGATGATTTTCCGTTTGTAAGAGTTGATCTATATAACATACAAGGAAAAATTATTTTTGGTGAAATGACCTTCTACCCCGGAGATGGTCGGCATGCCTTCAAGCCTTTTGAATATGAATATGAAATTGGCAGACTCTTGAAACTTCCTGAAAAGACATAGAAATCAAACCATTAATTACACTATTTTGACAACCGAAATCAACAATGCCATTGAAATTTTAAATGAAGGAGGTCTTATTCTCTACCCAACAGATACCGTTTGGGGCATAGGTTGCGATGCTACAAATGAAGAGGCCGTTAAAAAGGTCTATAAGCTGAAGAAGCGTGAAGACAGTAAAGCTTTGATTTGTTTGATGGCCAATGATGCGATGCTGGAAAGACATATTACAACAGTACCTGATGCGGCCTACGACATTATGGATTTATCAACCAAACCAACAACCATTATCTATGACCAACCGCGAGGAATTGCCAAAAATTTGGTAGCCCAAGATAACACATTGGCAGTGCGGGTGGCATCCGATAAATTCTGTAAATACTTAATTAATAAATTCAAAAAACCCTTGGTTTCAACTTCCGCTAATATTTCGGGGCAAAATACACCCCAGAATTTCAGTGAAATCAGTAACACTATAATTAAAGGGGTTGATTATGTGGTAAATTTGGGTCAAGATGACAATTCAAATAACAGTCCATCTTCAATCATTAAATTGAGTAATGATGGTACGGTTAAAGTGATTCGAAAGTAAAATGCAGCAACAGAACCATAAAAAAGCACTTGAAAACCCTATTTTTAAAACTATTGGTGATTCAGCCACTGAACTTGGGGTTCATTGCTATGTCATAGGCGGTTATGTTAGAGACTATCTATTGAATAGAGGTGCACCAAAAGACATTGATATAGTGGCCGTAGGCAGTGGAATTGAACTTGCAAAATTGGTGGCCACCAAATTGGAAGGGCAACCAAAGGTTTCGGTTTTCAAAAATTTTGGTACCGCAATGATAAAACAAGGGCCACTTGAATTGGAATTTGTTGGGGCCAGAAAAGAGAGCTATCAAAGAAACAGTAGAAAGCCAATTGTTGAGGATGGTAGTTTGGAAGATGACCAAAACCGACGAGATTTTACCATCAATGCGCTCGCCCTTTCACTGAACAAAAATGATTTTGGCAAACTTTTGGATCCATTCAATGGTGTTACTGATTTAGAAAAAGGCATTCTCAGAACACCTCTTGCCCCAGGGCTCACCTATAGTGATGATCCCTTGCGCATGATGCGCGCAATCCGATTCGCAACCCAACTGGGTTTTACCATAAATCAAGAATCTTTAAATGCCATTTCAGAAAATAAAGATCGTATTGAGATTATTTCAAAAGAACGCATTGTTGACGAGCTACACAAAATAATGGCCAGCGATAAACCTTCAATTGGTTTTGCACTTCTATTGAAAACGGGACTATTGAAGTATATATTACCAGAATTGGTGGCGTTGCAAGGTATTGATGAAATAGAGGGACAACGTCACAAAGACAATTTTTGGCATACCCTTGAAGTAGTTGATAATATTTGTGAAACCACTGATAATCTCTGGCTTCGCTGGGCGGCATTGCTACATGATATTGGCAAGGCGCCCACCAAAAAATTTCATAAAAAACTAGGCTGGACTTTTCACGGACATGAATTTGTGGGGTCTAAAATGGTCTACAAATTGTTCAAACGGTTAAAAATGCCCTTGAATGATAAAATGAAGTACGTTCAGAAAATGGTACTGATGAGTTCGAGGCCAATAGTACTATCGGAAGACTTTGCTACCGACTCAGCGGTTAGAAGATTGGTTTATGATGCCGGAGAACATGTTGAAGATTTAATGACTTTGTGTGAAGCCGATATAACCACCAAGAACCATAAAAAACAAAAAAGGTATAAGAACAACTTTAAACAAGTTCGATTGAAAATCAAAGAAGTTGAAGAAAGAGATCGCATTCGTAACTTTCAGCCGCCGGTATCGGGTGAAGAAATTATGACAACCTTCAATCTTAAACCATCAAAAGAAATAGGAATTATAAAAGAAGCTATCAAAGAGGCGATTTTAGAAGGTAAGATTCCAAATGAATATGAGCCGGCCAAAGAATATATGCTTAAGAAGGGAGAAGAACTTGGTCTAAGTGAAGGTGGGTCTGCTAACTAAGCCTTTTTTATAATTTTTAAGAACGTAGAATACTTTGAAAAGCTCAAAATCACTGATTTATTGTAGGAAATGTAAGATTTATGTAGGAAAAATGAATTTTTGTAGGAAAATTGATTTGTCAAACAAATTTCAGCGATACGTCCTTAATTACCAGGGCGCGCACAACATTTTCGTATTTTATATCAATCCGATATTTACTTTTGTTAAAAAATTATGTATTTCATCGATCATGTCAATGAAATTCATGTAATTTTGAACAAAATTTCTGCCGCCTCCTTCGCTGAAATTTTCCAATTAACATTCTGAAATGCGATTTCAGAATGTTCAAAACCAAATTTTAAAATAAATATCGAAATACCCCTGTATCATGAAAAAAAAGATGATGATTTCACAATCGTTCTATTTGTGTGCAACTATCCTACTCGTTTTCGGACAACGGGCTTATGCTCAAAATCCCGTTGACAGTTGGACAATCACTTCAACTCCCGCGAACGATCAAGACACATACACCGCTGGTGGTAACACATACCAGTATGGACAGGGAGATAACGTTGAACTAACATCCGTGACCTATAATGGTAATTTGTATACAATTCCCTTTGCCAGCCAATCCTATCTGTTTCAACGCGTTGACATTACCCCAAATTCAAACGGAATAAATGTTGTGGGTAATAAAGCTAGTGTTTTCTATGAAAGAACAGGCGGTTCTAATTTTATCTTTGAAGCAGATTTACCGGGTACTCCAGGAAATATTGATTTAGAGGCAATTTTAAAATCTCCAGTGATAAACAGAGGTTCGCTCGATGTATTCAAAAATACAGGCACGAATAGCGCTGATCAAGGTCCCTCGAATATCGAACGGATCGACGTCATTTTTCCTGATTTAACAATTACTGATGCTGCAGATTTACCTTTGAACGGTTTTCTTGCATCTGAAAAAAGTGGTAACAATACCTACAAAGCAGCCGCAATATTAAGTCTTGATGGATCTGGACTACCTGCCTCTTACGGAAATTTAGTGACTATTCAAGCGAATACTTCATACGGGATACCCGCAGACAATAGTTTTAATCCTTCAAGAGCCAATTCTTTTATTGAAGACACGAATAGTGATAATTTGCCCATTCGAGTAGGTGGCGTCAGCGAAAGAATCGGTATTTCTTTAATAACCTTTGCTGATTTAGGAATAAGTGCAGGACAGACATTTTACGGAATATCGTTTTTTGGTGATGATGTTGTTGATTCAGATAATTTGTTAGATCCAACGACCTTTCCCCAGACCACCGGTACGGGCGCTGATATTTATGGTGCCTTGGGTACCATAGTTTCCGCTTCAGGTTATCAACCGCCAATTGCGCCGATAGCCGATGATGAAACAGCGACAACCGACCCCGAAACTTTAGTGAACATTCCTGTATTGACAGGTGATGATGACCCCGATGGGGACAATACACTGTTGGCAGTGACCGAAATCGACGGCAATCCAATTAGCGTGGGCAACCCCGTTACCTTAGCTGATGGCACTATAGTTGACCTGTTGGCCGACGGCACCTTGAATGTCACTCCCGGCACAGGCGTTACTTCGGTGTCATTCGATTACACTCTCGAAGATGAGGATGGGCTTACAGATATCGGAAATGTGGTGGTTACCGTAACTGCACCCGTCATTGATTCAGATAATGACGGTGTAGAAGATGCAACAGATATTGATGATGACAATGATGCTATTTTAGACTCCGTTGAACTCGCTTGTAACAATGGTTTTGAAAACATATCGGCTACAGCGGTAAATAGCTCTATTGATAACACAACATTGCATGATGGTACGAACACACCTCAAACCTTGACGCAAGCTTTTACCACACCAGGTTGCCCTCCAGATCAAGATGTGGTTTCTTATCAAATAACCGCTTTTCCCTCGCAATTAGCTGCAAATACCACCAACATCTGTGCTGATGTTAATTCCTTTAGGGGTTTTGCCAACGCCAACGGCGACAATATTGGCATTGATAAATTGGCCGGATGTGATGGGGGTATTCGATATCGAATTGAATTTACCAGCGGAGCTGAAATTCTCAATCTCTCGAGTTTAAGTCATGGTAATCTGGCAGCTGATGAAGCCGTAACCGTTACATCAAATGTGCCCTTGACCGGAATAACGTATAAAAGAGCTAGTGCAAATGCCAGTAATGACGGAACTAATGGAGGTTCATTGGTAACCGGCAACGGTACCACCAGTGTGACCATTGATAATGTGAGTGGACCATTTGGTGGCAACTTGAATATTTGGGAAGTAAATTCCAATGGCGTACCGGTAAATTGGGTTGAAATTGACTATCGCAGAAGTGGAGGGTCTACTGCTGCATCTTACGAAGCATTTACCTTGAATCATACCCTCCCCTGTGATACAGATTGTGATGGAGTACCCAACTACCTTGATTTGGATTCGGACAACGACGGTATTTCAGATGTTATTGAGGCTGGTGGCAATGATTCCAATGGCGATGGCCGTGCAGACGATGATGATGACAATGCTGACAACACAGCTACTTCAGGGCTTCCCACAAGTACAGGTTCGGGTTTGACACCTCCAGAAACAACTACAGGTACGCCTGACTATCTGAACCTTGACAGTGATGGCGATGGTTGCAGCGACGCGAATGAGGCCTATGCTGATAACAACGCAGATGGAGGTGATACCGGAGTTTACGGTACCGATCCAGCAACCGTTGATGCCAGCGGATTGGTAGATGGTGCCCCTTACGATACTGGAAGCGTTGCAGCAGTTACCGATGCTGGCAATGATGCCGTTTGCAACCCGCTTGATTCCGATAATGACGGAATTCCTGATTCAGTTGATCTTGATGATGATAATGATGGTATTCCAGATACTGAGGAAAATGCCAATTGTACTTTAGTTACTGACCTAAACACACCAAATTTCCCATTGAATAGTGATTTGACATCTGGGCCCACTGGCACAGCTGATTTGGATGGATTTGATGGAGGCACTTTTGACTTTTTAGCAACCTTAGAGGGGGCTGCGACATGGGCAGGCGGAGTTCAAATTCAAAATAATCCTGCTATTGGTGATTTCATTTTTGTACAACCACAAAATACAGGTTCTGTTGCAAATGTGGCTACTTATGAATTTACCTTCCCAACTGCGGTTTCTAACTTTTCTTTTGTGACTGGCGGACTTAACAATTTAGATGAGGTGACCATAGTTGCTAGTATTGGCGGTGTCAATATACCTATCACTGCTGCTAACTTCAGTAATCTTCAACCCGGTATTGTGGTTTCAGGAAATACAGTAACCGGTACCGTCTTTGACAATTCACCCGATCCTTTGATCAATGTGTTCACCACAACTATTCCAGGTTTGGTTGACACCATAACCATTACCTCAACGAAAGGAAATACGGTAAACTCTCCAGTAACAGTTGGTATGTATTCCTTCGGCTATTGTGATGGCGATCCATTAGCTGATTTTGATGGCGACGGAATTATTAATTCATTGGATCTTGATAGTGACAATGATGGTATTCCTGATATTATAGAAGCCGGTGGTACAGATATCAATAATGATGGTGAGGTTGACTACCCAACACCGGGTGATCCTTTGACCATGAATGATACCAATATGAATGGTTTGGATGATGGTGTAGAAGCGAGTCCTCTTCCCTTACCGAACACCGATGCATTTAGCGGACCCAATTACTTGGATATTGATGCCGACAATGATGGTATTCCCGATAATATTGAAGCGCAAACTACTGCAGGTTATACTCCACCCAGTGGTACTGGTGCAACATTTGCCGATGTGAACATGAACGGTGTTGATGACACCTATGAAGTTGGAGGAGTGGTTGGACTAAATCCGGTAAATACAGATGGTTCGCTAACCAATTCTGATTCCATTCCAGATTATATCGATAATGATTCTGATGGAGATGGCATTAATGATATTGCCGAAAACGGTAGCACTGCTGACTCTGTATTAGGAGTTGATGCAGATGAAGATGGTTTGGATGACGCTTTTGATGATAACGATGATAGTGCTATAACGGGCGCAACTGTTAATGACGGTATAAACCCGCCAAATGCATCCAATCTAGGAGATGGTGACGGTGACTTAGGGGCTGGTGGCGATGTTGACTATAGAGATATCGCAGCTCCACCTTTAGCTGATGATGAAACGGCGACCACAGACCCAGGCATTTTGGTGAACATCCCCGTGCTGACTGGCGATGACGATCCCGATGGAGACAACACCCTTTTGGCAGTGACCGAGATAAACGGCAATCCAATTAGCGTGGGTAACCCTGTTACCCTGGCCGATGGCACTGTGGTGGACTTGTTGGCTGACGGCACTTTGGATGTTACCCCCGGTACAGGTATTACCGCTGTCTCTTTTGACTACACTCTTGAAGATGAGGACGGACTCACCGATACAGGTACTGTAGCGGTAACCGTTAACCAACCTCCTGTAGCCGATGACGAAACCGCGACCACAACTGATGGAACTCTTGTCAACATTCCTGTACTAAGCGGAGATGATGACCCAGATGGTGATAATATGTTGCTTACCGTTACTGAAATTGATGGTAATCCAATTTCTGTGGGAGCTCCTGTTACTTTAGTAGATGGTACTATTGTTGCCCTATTGGCTGATGGTACTTTGGATGTTACCCCCGCCCTAGGTATTACCGCTGTCTCTTTTGATTATACCTTGGAAGATGAAGACGGTCTTACTGATATCGGTACTGTTGACCTAACTGTGACACCGCCTGCTGGCACTAATGACAATGATAATGATGGTGTCATTGATTCTGAGGATCTTGATGATGACAATGATGGTATTTTAGATACGGAAGAAGGTGGTGGAGATTTAGATATGGATAGCATTCCCAACTGGTTCGATCTTGATAGTGATAATGACGGAACTCCTGATGCTGTGGAGGCGCAGCCTACTGCAACATATCAAGTACCAGATGTTACAAATGTGGATCCCGCAACAGGTATACCACCAATTGGTTCTGATACTGATGGTATTGACATGCCTGTTAATACAGATGGTACAGATAACCCTGATTATTTAGACTTAGATTCAGACAATGATGGCATCTCTGACATTGAAGAAAATGGTTTTAGAGCTGCTGATGTTGACGGAAATGGCATGGTAGATAATGCCGTAGGACTTGACGGGTATGAAAACACACTTGACAATGGTGATGATTATCTTGACCCTGACGGCACACTTAACAATCCGCCGTCTTTACCAAATGACCAAAATACGGGTACTCCTGAGGTAGATTATCGCGAGGCATCAAACGATCGAGATGGTGATGGCGTGATTGACAGTGTCGATCTTGATGATGACAATGATGGAATTTTAGATACTGATGAAGGTGGTGGAGACTTCGATATGGATGGTATTCCCAACTGGTTTGATCTCGATAGTGATAATGACGGAATTCCTGATACCGTGGAAGGGCAACCTACAGCCACATACAATGCTCCAGGAGCAATTGACCCAGCAACAGGCATACCTGCAATTGGTTCTGATACAGATGGTATTGATGCACCTGAGAATACGGACGGCACAGATAACCCTGATTATTTGGATTTAGATGCAGATAATGATGGTGTTTTTGATATTGTCGAAACGGGCAATGCTGCCCTTGACACAGATGGAGACGGTCAAACCAACGAAATAGTTGGAAACAACGGTCTGACCAATTCTATGGATAATGACCCCTTCTATTTAGACCCTGACGGATTACTTGATGACCCAACAGCTTTACCAAACGACCAAGACCCAACAACGGCCGAAGTTGATTATCGTGAGAATCCACTGGATTCTGATGGTGATGGAGTTCTTGACAATCAAGAAGTAACCGATGGCACCGATACCAATGACCCATGTGATTTTATTATCGCAAACGTTACCCAAACGCAAACGGGTGCTTACTTGAGTGCGGATTGTGATGGCGATGGGGTAACCAACGAAACGGAAATTGCCGATGGCACCAACCCCGAAGACCCTTGTGATTTTGTAACAACGAACGTAACCTTGACGCAATCAGGAGACTACTTGATTTCCGACTGTGATGGCGATGGCGTGACCAACGAGACTGAAATTCAAGATGGTACGAACCCTGAAGACCCTTGTGATTTTGTTGCCGCGAACGTTACCTTGGCACAATCAGGTGATTATATGATAGCTGACTGTGATGGCGATGGTGTGACCAATGGTACGGAAATCAATGACGGTACAGATCCTGCCAATCCTTGTGATTTTTTAACGACCAGTGTGACATTGGCGCCTGGTGGAGCTTGGCTGACTGAAGATTGCGATATGGATACCATACCCAATGGCCAAGAACAAACAGATGGTACAGATCCATTTGACCCGTGTAGTTCAGTTAATGGTGTGCCCCCGGTTAGCGCAAACTGTGTGGCAGATGATATTGAAATCGAAACTGATTTGGTCGGACCGGATATTAATAATGGGGTTTTCCAAATTAACAATATTGAGGACTTCCCGAACAACACGGTGCGTATCTATAACCGATGGGGCATCTTGGTTTTTGAAACCCAGGGTTATGATAATTTGGGTAACGCCTTTAGAGGTATTTCAGAAGGCCGTGTGACCATCAACCAAGATGAGGAACTACCTGTTGGCGTCTACTTCTATATCATTGAATATTCAAGAGACGGAGATTCACAAGTAAAAGATGGCTACCTATATGTTAATCGTTAATAAACCCCTGTTCATAGCTAAAGAAAAAATCATGAAAAAAATTATCATAACAGCGCTGTTCACCATAACATCCATGATAGACCTATGGGCGCAGCAAGACGCGCAATATACCCAGTACATGTACAATACAATGGCTGTTAATCCTGCCTATGCTGGTTCAAGGGGTGTATTGAGTTTAAACGGATTGCACAGATCACAATGGGTAGGCCTTAATGGCGCCCCAAGAACGCAAACCATTAATTTCAACACTCCAGTTTCTGAGCGATTAGGGGTAGGGCTTTCGGTTGTAAACGATGACATTGGAAATGGCACTCGTCAAGAAACCTATTTTGATGGTGTTGTATCGTATAGCATACCTACCTCTGATACAGGAAAGCTTTCTTTTGGTCTTAAGGCTGGCGGTCATCTTTTGAACTTGGATTTCAATCAGCTTCAGAACTATAATAATGAAGCAACCAATGTTGGTCTAGGTAATATTGATAAGAAATTTTCGCCTAATTTCGGTGCCGGTGTCTACTATCATACGGATAAGTTTTACGCGGGACTTTCGGTTCCGAATTTCCTGAAAACCGAGCATTTCGAGAACTCCACACAAAGTCTAGCAGAGGAGAGAATGAACCTTTACTTGATTACAGGTTATGTATTTGATTTGAACCCTAACTTGAAATTTAAACCTGCAGCTTTACTAAAAGCCGTTAGTGGAGCTCCCCTTCAGCTTGATGTTTCTGCCAATTTCATGTTCAATGACAAATTCACTCTAGGAGCGGCCTATAGATGGGATGCGGCTTTGAGTGCTCTTCTTGGTTTCCAGATTTCAGATCAATTCATGTTAGGATTGGCCTATGATAAAGAAACCACAGAGCTCGGAAGTACTGCATTTAATTCTGGATCTTTTGAATTACTGCTTCGTTATGAATTCAGAACACGATATAAAAATGTTATTACACCTAGATTCTTTTAAAGAAAAACACCATGAAAAATAAAATCAATTCGTTTTTGGTTGTCACCTGTCTAGCAGGGTCATTGGCCTTTGCACAAGATAAAAATAACGAAAAAGCCAAGAGAGACTTTGACCAATATTCATACGCCAATGCCATTGAAAAGTATGAAACCCTTGTGGAAAAAGGCTATACAGAAGAACAGATTTTCAAAAACCTTGGTGATGCCAATTATGTCAATGCCAAGTATAAAGATGCGGCCGGTTGGTATGCGAAACTGTTTGCACTTGAAAGTGCCGATATTGAAACAGATTATATCTACAGATATGCGCAAGCCTTAAAAAGCACAAAAGACTATAATGCTTCCGATCTTTGGATGGAGCGGTTTAGAGCTGCAAAATCTGCTGATGTTCGTGCGATAAAGGCCGCTGAAAATCCTGATTATCTAAATGATATTGACGAGCGGTCAGGTCGCTATATTATCAAGAATCTTGGTATCAACTCCACAGCCTCTGACTTTGCCCCTGCTTTCAATGGTGAGCAATTGGTATTTGCCACGGCTCGTGATAGCGGTAAGGTTACCCGTAGAATACATGAATGGAACAATCAGCCATTCTTGAATCTTTATAGCGCCAACCCCGATGAAACGGATTTTGGCACGGTAACAAAGCTGGATAAAAATGCCAATAAAAAAACGCATGAATCCTCCGCTACTTTCACAAAAGATGGTTCAACGGTTTATTTCACTCGTAATAATTCAACCAATGGTAATTTCGCAAGAGACAGCAAAGGCGTGAGTCGATTGAAGATTTATCGGGCGAAAGTCAGTGACGGTAATTGGTCGAATATTGTGGAACTTCCGTTCAACAGTGATGAATACTCATCAGCGCACCCAGCTCTGAGTCCTGATGAAAGTAAATTATACTTTGCCTCAGACATGCCTGGCTCGGTGGGTGAATCAGATATTTTTGTAGTGAATTTAAACTCAGATGGAAGCATTGGGGCTCCTGTTAATATGGGTAACGTAATTAATACAGAAGCGAGGGAAACCTTCCCATTTGTGAGTTCAGATAACGTATTGTACTTTGCTTCCGATGGGCACCCAGGTTTGGGAGGCTTGGATGTCTATGCCACAAAAATTGAAGACCTTGGAAAATTGTACATAGTCAACCTTGGCAAACCGTTGAACAGTGAGCAAGATGATTTTTCCTATATCGTTAATAAAGAAACGAATAAAGGTTTTTTTGCCTCGAATCGTGAAGGTGGTCAGGGTAGTGATGATATTTATTCCTTTGTTGAAAATGAACCTTTGGAACTTACCTGCAGCACAGTTGTTCAAGGTAGGGTAATCGATAAAGAAACCAAAGAACCCATCGCTGATGCCCAAATATCAATTTTCAATACTGAAGACCAGTTGATTTCAAGCGGTGTTTCTGCCGCAGATGGATCTTTTGAACTCTCAGGTGATTGCCAAAAAGGAACCTATAATGTTGCCGCGATTAAAGTGGATTATGAAAAAAATGATGCCGATTTTGTGGTTGAAAATTCAAGTGACACTTCTGACATTATCTTGCAATTGGATAAAATCACGAAGCGAGCCGCCGTTGGCACAGACCTGTCAAAGTATTTAAAGCTTCGTCCTGTTTACTTTGATTTGGATAAATCGAACATTCGACCCGATGCAGCAGCGACCATGAACGAAGTTGTCGCTTATTTGAATACCTTTCCTGATATGAAAGTAGAAGTACAGTCGCACACTGATGTCAGGGCCAGTGACCGTTACAATTTAAGATTGTCAAATAGAAGAGCGAGAAGCACTGTGGCCTGGCTCATAGAGAAAGGCATCGATCCTTCAAGAATAACTGGTAAAGGCTTTGGCGAAACAATATTGACCAATGATTGTACCACGCGAAACAGTTGTACCGATGAAAGACACGAAGAGAACAGACGTTCTGAATTCATAGTTGTTGAGTAAGTAACTTTCAAACCAATATGAAGGGCCGCTTTTCAAGTGGCCTTTTTTTGTTTCAAATCTTTAAAAACCCGAGTGGCTTTTTTGTCAAAGAGTCTTAATTTTGCAGTGAAAACAATTACTTTTCACAATGAAGGGGTACTTCCATAAAATGGCCAAAATATCATTGATCTTGGTCTATTTTGTCATTTTGGCCGGAGCCATTGTGCGCATGACAGGTAGCGGAATGGGTTGCCCCGATTGGCCCAAGTGTTTCGGCTATTATGTACCCCCTACAAGTCAAGACCAATTGGAATGGAAAAGCATGAAAACCTTCGATGCTGGTCAAATCATCATTAGGGATGAATCATTACTTTTGGCAAAAGAGAATTTTACCACTTCATCTGAGTTCAAGAATGAAAATTGGAAACCTTATACAAAACACGAATATGCCACCTTTAACCCGTGGCATACATGGATTGAGTACATCAATAGACTCGTAACGGTATTGTTGGGTATACCCGTTCTTATAATGGCATGTATTTCATTCTTCCTTTTCAAAGAAAACAAATCACTCACTTTCGGTGCTCTTTTAGCTGTTTTGGCCATAGGTATTGAAGCCATTCTTGGTAAAATTGTGGTTGACACCAACTTAAAAACCGGCATGATTACCATTCATATGGTCATCGCATTCCTAATTGCGGTTATTCTTATATTTCTGGTTTATCAATCGTTAGAAAAAAGAACTGAAAAACGCTTTGACCTGCTTACGTACAATCTAATGTGGCTAACTGTCAGTCTTACGCTTTTTCAAGTTATTTTGGGTACACAGGTACGTGAGTTCGTCGATGTTCAAATTGATGAGATGGGGTATGTCAAAGATTTGTGGTTGCAGAACCCGAATATTCAGTTTTATATTCACCGTACATGCTCTATCGTTGTGGTGGCCTTGAATCTATTTCTTGCGTACCGCATTTACAAACTTGATCTTGGCTATTCTAAAATTAGATGGGTTTTATTGCTTATTCTGTTGGAGATTATTTCGGGTATGGCCATGTATTATTTTAATTTCCCCTTTTCAAGCCAACCCATACATTTGGTACTCGCAGCACTCTTATTTGGTTTTCAATTCCGCATACTTTTAGAAGCAATAAATTCAAAAAATAGTTACAAATCTTTGTAACTTTACCATCCCACAATTAGTGACAATGATTTATAAAATTCGGGTCATACTTGATGCAAAAGATGATATCTTCAGAGATATTGAAATTGATGCAAGCAGCTCTATGGAGGAGTTTCACAACGCAATAACCCAGTCATTCGGTTTTTTGGGAAATGAAATGGCATCATTCTACACCTGTGACGAGGAATGGAATCAAGATGAGGAAATTGCCTTATTTGACATGAGCGAATCTGGTTCTGAAGTTCGGCTAATGAATGAATCTTTTTTAGAGGACCTCCTTACCGCCAAATCGACCAAACTTCTTTATGTTTATGATTTCATGAATATGTGGACCTTTTTCGTCGAATTGGCTGATATGGTCGAAAATGAACCGGGAGTCACATATCCTAATCTGTTGTTCAGTTTTGGGGAGCTTCCTGAAACTCCACCAGAAAAAAAGTTTGAAGCGGATACTTCAGGCAGTTATGATGAAGACTCATTGGGCAATTACGATGACCTTGATTTTGACGAAAACTGGAATTAGGATAAATTACCTATAAATTTAAAAAAAACTCACTCTCAAATTAATGATCAATCTTTACTCCGCCCAAATTGAAAGTATCTCTCTACATAGAGTTGGAAATAAAAATAAAGGGGAAGGCGCATTTCTTTCTGAAAAGCCCGCTTTCTTGAATGATGAGACCTCCGGTCTTTTAAAAGAGTATTTTTTCAAACCTTTTCGAGAAAAAGAAGAGAATTATTTTAAACTCTCGCATGAAGTCGATATCGAGTTCAATGAGCTTTATAAAATAGTATCTGAGATATTTACTGACCCGGCCAGTTGTCATTTGAATTCGAAAAAAATAGCGACTCATTTATTTGAACAATCAAATCACCCACATATTAAAAGTGGGGAAGTTTATGTTGCACTCTTGAGCGGAATAGTTTTGGATAATACCAAAGTTGAGGCCATTGGTATATTCAAAAGCGAATTGAAACATGATTTTTTGCAATTTGAGGAAAAAGGCGGCAATCTTGACATTCAGGTATTGCAAGGTGTGAATGTCAACAAATTGGATAAAGGCTGTCTTATTTTCAACGTAAACAAAGAAGAGGGCTACAAAGTTCTTTCAGTGGACAGCAACCGATACGACGCAAAGTATTGGCTAGAAAACTTCTTGGGCGTCAATGCCTTGGCCGATGAAAACTTTTACACCAAAAACTATCTGAAGTTCTGTCAAAATTTTGCCAAAGATGTAGTTTTACCTGCTGAAGATAAGCAGCAAGAGGTACTTTTCATGAATAGAGCTGTGAATCATTTTGCAAAAAACGATGCTTTTGAAGAAAGTCAATTTTTGACCGAGGTGATGGAAAATCCGGAGTTGATTCCTGAATTCAAACATTATAAGGTTGAAAAAGGACCAAAATACAGTATTGAAGATGTCTCCAATTTTGATATCGCAAACAAGGCGGTTTCAGATGCCCGAAAAAAGATTAAAAATGTCATCAATTTAGATACCAATATCCAGATCAAAATGGATTTCATCAACCCTGAATCAGCTCAAAAATTTGTGGAAAAAGGATGGGATGAGGAAAGACAAATGTATTACTACTTGGTCTATTTCAATAAAGAGCAGAAAAGTTAAGGCGTTTGGTCTTGCTTTTCGATAATTTGCTTCATACTGACATCTTCATAGTTTCGCTTCACAAAATCGAGGCCTAAGGTCATGACATCACCCATGGTTTTACATTTCTTGAATTTTGCATCATGTATCAAATCATAGATTTCTTTGCTGAGCAGTTTGATATGTTCGTCTAAAGAAATGGTGTCCTCTCTACAGATATCAATGAGTTCTTCAATACGGTCTTCTGAACTGATAATGCGCTTGGCCACAATTGACCGTTCCTCAATTTTGTATTGATCAACTGAATTTTTCTGCAGTTTTGACCGTACCAACTCGACCATTAGAAAATTCTCCTTGAAAAATTGAGGGCGGTACACTTTCAATTTCCCCTCAAAACACTGTTGATCAAAATCAATAGCTCTGATTTTATAGACCACATGATCGAAATCGTGGGTAGGCACAATTACATAATTATAAGACCTCATATCGCCTAATAAGCGAATCATACAACGTTCGTTGAATTTCACAAATTCTTTGGCAAGCTGGGCTTTTTCAGATTCAGTGCATTTGGGTAGCATATCTTTAATGAAAACATCACCCGGAATGCCTGCAATATGCTCTTCAATCAAAGTGTCTTTATAGACCAAAAAGTTCAGGTTATAAGGCGAGAGCATATGTTCCAACTCGAGTCCATACACTCTTGAGGCATCTGTTTTTTTGACATAGAAATAGGTGTAATTATCATTTAAAACGTTTCGGACTTTGATGCGAAAAGGTTTTGAATTTCCGAAGGTGCAATAGTCCACAGCATCAATATTCAGATATTCAAGAATACGGTCACTACCATCAGAATGTAAAATTGAATACACTTTTTTCAGACTTATGTCAATTTCTTTGCGTTCAACATCTGAATAATATACCCTTACCCATAATGTGTCTTCGTCATTTGAATCATAAACTGTTACCGAACCGGCAAAACGCAATAAATCTTCGTAGAAGATAGGAATCTCGATTTTTCTACTGTAGTGTTCCAAATAACCGTCCAATCGTACACCAATCGGGTAAGCCGGTTTCTTCTTTGACATTAATTTTTCATTCGACATAAAACAGAATTATTAGGCTAGGCTTTTCTTTTCACAATCTTCTGAATACCATTGTTTTGTGATTTTTTCCTTCTTTTAAAATAGTTGAAAATCAGCGTCAAAACAAAGCCTTCAAAGAACCCTAATTTACACATTTATGGACATTAGCCACAAGCTATAAGGGTTTTACAACAATATATTGCCTGATTTCGGTCATTACTCGTTTTTTGTTATTGCAGATGGTCTGCAATTGACTGAAAAATAGAGATCATTATGACCAGAAAACTAGTATTATTAGTACTGCTTGTTGGCTTTGCCCTTTCAGCTAAGGCGCAATTAAGTGATTTACACTATTTACCGCCATTAAAGCAGGGTATTAACAACCAAGGTATTCGTGATCAGGCGGTATATCTTTCGACACCTGAACCCACAAATTTTGATGTGGAGGTTTATCGCGGTACCAGCTTAACCCCTTTTGCTTCATACACTATTTCAAATAATACACCTCAGGTAGTTCCATTAGCTGACGGTGATAATAATATTACCCTAGTTAACAATGCCAATACCGGTATAGTTCTAAATAATAGTGGCTTACGTTTTGTAGCCCCAAGTGGCAATCGCTTTTATGTCAACTATCGCGGTAGTAGTAGTGCACAATCTGCTTCATTGACCTCAAAAGGTCGAAAGGCCATGGGCACAAACTTCAAATGGGGTGGCGTACCAAATTTAGGGGGGTTTGATAGTAGAAATTCTGCAGGCCATCGATCAAAATCCAACACCCTTGGTATTATGGCTACTGAAGATAATACTACGGTTGTATTATCAGATTATGATCCTGATTTAGAATTTAGAGTTGGAAATGATCCGGCCGGAATTACGGCAGACACATATACCATAACATTGGATGCCAATGAATCTTTTGTCTTCGAAAATTACCTCGGTAATGTAAACCCGACCCTTGCCCAACAACAAGGGTGGATTGGCGCCTCAATTGTAGCCGATAAAAATATTGTCATTAGTAATGGCGCCATGAATTTTGGAAGACAAAATGGTAGTGCAAATCGTGATGCTGGTATTGATCAACCTGTACCTATCGAAAATATTGGCACTGAATATGTTTTTGTAAGAGGAAAGGGCAATACCAATGGATGGACTGAATTTCCGCTCCTAATTGCAACCGCCGACAACACTGAAATTTATATAAATGGCAACGCTACACCAATTGCAACGATTGATGATGGTGAATTTTTTCAAGTGCCAAGCTCATTCTATTCATCAAACGCTGTTGGTGCCAACATGTACGTGCAAACTACTGAGGCTGTATATGCGTATCAGTGTTTGGCCGGTCACTCCAGGGTCTACACGACAGGATTGAACTTTGTGGCACCCGTAAATTGTTTGCTTCCCGATGTCATGGACAATATTCCTGATATCACAAATATGGCCGGTATACAAATTACCGGAGGTTTGACAATCATAGCATCAACCTCTACTCCTGACACGAACATTGTGGTCAATGATGGCAATGGTGCCGTTACCCTACCTGCTTCAAATGCAGTTGCTGGAACGGGTGATTGGAAAACATATTTTATTCCAAACCTATCAGGTAATGTTAGTGTACAGTCAACGGGCCCGATGGCAGTTGGTTTTTTCGGATATGATGGGGCCAAAGGGGTCGCCGGTTATTTCTCAGGTTTCGACACAGTACCTCAAGTAGATCTTGAAATTCGCGGTTCGACAGGTTGTTTTGTTGGATCCACCATATTTGAAGCCACGGGTAATTTTGATGCCTACCAATGGTACAAAGGTGATAATGACAATGATGATAGTAATGATGAATTGATCGTGGGTGCGAATGATCCCAGTTTAGCACCCACGATAGCAGGAATATATTATGTGAAAGGTGTTAAGGGGCCCTGTGAGTACAAATCAAACACCATAAAGGCTCTTTATTGTGACCCTGATGTAATCATCAATAAAACAGTGGATCAAGCAGAGATCATGGAGGGCGAAACGGCAACTTTTACCATTCATGTTGAGAATTTAGGAGTTGGCCCTTTAACCAATTTGCAAATTACTGATGATATTCCAAATGGCCTAACGCTTGTGTCACATACAGCTACAACCGGCAGTTGGAGCGGTAATACTTGGAACATAGGCACCCTCGAAGGTGGGGAAATAGCTGAATTGGAATTAGAGGTACAGGCAGATGAAATTGACACCCTACCCCTCTTAAGTGTGGTCAATACAGCAATCAATACCCAAGATCAGACGGATACCAATACAACAAAAGATAATCCGTCCGCCCAAATAACTATTCACAATGATTTTGATAATGATGGGGTTCGCGATATTACTGATTTAGATGATGATAATGATGGTATATATGACACCGATGAATGCACCAACCTTGATGTGGTGATTGCCAACGGTAGTTCATATACCAGTGCTTTGACCACTGTTTCGAATTATTTGATATTCGATATTTTCAGTCTAGATAACTCATTCAATTTGCAGATCAATGGTACGGACCTCGCTGGAGAGGTTCAGTTTCAGAATTCTTCTGGAAATTTTGCCAGGTTTTTAGATGGAACAGGGTATGGCGAAGGTTCCAATCCGAACATTTGGACGATAACAGGTTCTCCCGGTAGTCCTTTATTACGCGTAATCGTTGACCAACAGGGCAATTTTCAACTTTTCGGTACCCGAATTACCAATGGCCCTCTTGAATTAATGCAATTGACCACCCCGGCCAATCCCTTCACATGGAATACCTCGGGAAGCAATACCGTTTTGATCCAACAAGACGTAGTTGGGCCAACGAACATGACCGGAACACTTTTAACGGCAAGTTGTGATACTGACTCTGACAATTACCCTGATCATTTAGATCTTGATAGTGACAATGATGGTTGTAGTGATGCCAATGAATTTTATAAAGATGATAGTGCAGATGGTAATGATGGTGGTGAATATGGAACCGGAGCACCTGCCGTAGATATCAACGACGGTACGGTAAATAGTGCCTCATATATCAAAGTTTTGGCTCCTATAATTTTACTGGGTAATACCTCAGAAGATCTAGCGGGCACTGATATCAATGGTCAAGCTTTGAATTTGGGTCAAACCTTCAATTATGTACTCCGATTTCAAAATACGGGCGACGATGGTGCAACAAATTATTCAATTAGAAATATTTTACCCAATAACGTTACCCTTGACAACATAGATGTTTCGAACGCGATAGGAACTACCTCAAATTACGATCCAAACACGAGAGAGATTATATTTACGGTGCCTGATAATTTGGTCAATATAGGTGATCCCGAATATAAAATACTGATTACGGTAACCTTGAGTTTAAACTGCTCTGATTTCGTAGATGCATGTTCATCAGAATTACAAAATTTGGCTTTCTCAACCTATCAAGGGGTTACAAATTCAAAGACATTCACTGATGAAAATAATTCAAACGCTACAACGGGTTGTCCTGTCACGCCAAATGTGGCCAGCAATTCCATATTGAATGATATTTCAAACTGTAATCAAGCCAGAACGGTTCAACTCTGCGGAGATGACGTCTTATTGAGCGCCGGTCAAGGTTTCAGCACCTACACATGGTACAATGATAGTAATGGCAACGGACAAATAGACGGTTCTGATAGCATTGTAAACGATGGCGATTCAGATAACAATCCGTCCACCCTATTGGTTACTGATATCGGAGATTTTATTGTTGAAAAAGCATCTGGTGGGTCTTGTCCTGATTTAATCGAACGTATTACTGTAGTCAGATTTGGTGATACGCAAACCAATCCCATTGTAGACTATTTCAATAAGGTGAACAGCGATAGTAATACGGTCAATGATTTGCAAGGAGAAATCGTTACCTGTTCGATTGATGGCGATACCATGGCCAATATATTTTTGTGTGGGTCAGATGATGAAGCCAACATACAATTGGGAATCGGAGATGCTCAAAGTATCACATGGCAAAAGCTCAATGAGGGCAGCTGCGCTGATAGTGCAAAGGATTGTGCAAATAAAAACGGTACCTGTACTTGGGCCGATTTGACCAATTCCAATAATTTCACAGCCACGGATAGCGGCGAATACAGAATTGTGATCGTGTATCAAAACGGCTGTTTCAGTAGGTTCTATTTCAACGTGTTCAAGAATGAATTGGATATAGAGGCCAAAACCAGAGATATACTTTGTACAACGCCAGGCAACATCAGAGTGACTAATATTGGAACTGGTTATGGTTTTCAATTATTGAATGCCAGTAACAATGACATTTTAGTCCCATTTTCGGCGAAAAATGGTCCTAGCTTCGACATTACCGTGAATGGCACCTATAAGGTTCAGGTTACTCAAACCAACCCCAGTGACAATTCACCGATTCCTGGAGCATGTATTTTTGAGACCCAAGATATCGGAATCATTAAGAGAAACTTCAATGTGGTGCTTAATTCAACCGCTCAAGATTGCAATAATCAAGGAACAATTTCGGTTCAAGCATTGAATGCCCTGCCCAATTACAATTACGAACTCCGTTTGGATGACGGCAGTAATGGCGGACTTGGCTCACCAGTGGCAAAGGTATTGGCATCCTCTAGTGACACTCACACATTCAGTAATTTAAATAGTGGCAATTATATCGTACTGACCACTACTGTAGATGGTTGTACTGATTCCCAAACAATCTCGGTAGACAGAATACCCGATTTAACGCTCGGTGCGGTAACCTCGGCAAATATTACCTGTACTCCGGGTGTTGTGAATTTGACACCCAACGGAGGACTTCCCAGTCCTGCGTATGAAATGGCATTGTGGAGTGTGAATGGCAGTCCATTGTATACAGATGAGTCTTTGGTACCTGACAGTGAATTTACAACGGTTTCCAATTTTACTTTTGGAGATACAGGAAATCCTTACCGTGATGGCGATTACGAATTTATAGTCAGAGATGGTAATGGCTGTTTTGGAATATCAAAATCGGTAACTGTCCTGGATTTGGGTACGATTTCCATATCGGCCACCGACTCAGGAATTCAATGTGCTGACAGCGCCACGGCAACCCTAACCGTTTCTGCAACAGGTGGTTTAACACCATATCAATATAGCTTGGATGGCGGCACCAATTATCAAGACTCGAATATCTTTAGCAGTTTGCCCGCAGGTATTTATACCATTACCGTAAGGGATTCAAGTGGAACAACGGGCACCACTTGTGTTGAAAATTTCGATTATGAAATCACGCAGCCCTTCAGATTAAGTGCATCACCGGCCATTATTGAAGATGGTTCTTGCAACGCAGCAGGGGCATTAGTGAAAATATTGAATGTAGAGGGTGGTCAATCGCCGTATGACTATAGTTTTGACGGAGGAAGTTCTTTCGCATCAGTCGATACCCAGACCTTACTTCCGGGTACTTATCAGTTTGTGGTTAAAGATGCCTTGGGATGCACCTTAGATTTAGATTTGACGGTGCCAAATACCCCTCTCGACCCGAGTTTTAACACCACGGTGGATTATGATTGTGACGGATTGGGAACCATCACGGTTACCCCTTCAAATACTGTGGATTTTGACTATGCGCATGAATTGAATGGCACTGCCAACAGTCCTGATGACAATCCTATTTTTACAGATGTCACGAGCGGAACCCAAACGGTTACTGTTACCTATTCAAACAACTTGACCCCGAACCAAAGCACTTTGGTTTATGAGGATTTTGGTGCCGGAAGAACAACACAAATTGCAGAAATAGGACCGGCATATTGTTTTGAACCACAAAATGGCAGCACCACCAATTGTAACCTGGGTCCTGCCGGGATCATGGTCACTGGTGAATATGCCGTAACCAATTTAGTCACCAATCCAGTGGCTACGCGAAGAAGTCCGAAGGATAAAACGGGACTTGCTGACGGACGCTTTTTAGCCATTGATATTACTGCCTCAGCAGCACCTAAAGGAATTCTATGGCAAAGAAAAAATATTGAAGTATTGCCAAATCGCGATATAACCATCTCTTTCGGAGCTTACAACAGGCTCAGGGTGGGTAGCTTTGGTAATAACCCAGAGGTATTGGTCGAATTGGTTGATGGGTCAGGCACTGTTATAAACAGTGAGATCACCAATCAAATTCCGAAGAATGTTGATGCTGATGATTGGCATGAAAGAACAGTGACTTTCAACCCTGGGGCGAATACCTCAGTAGATATTGTCTTTAGAAGTAATTTAGACAGTGATTACGGTAACCTATTGGCCTTGGATGATATCCGTGCCTTCCAAAAACCCGAGATCTGCGAAAAAACAGTCAATCTTACCGTGGTGGTTGAAGATAACAAAGAATTTTCAGCGCAACTGATCGGTGTCATTGAGCCTTCTTGTAATGGAGCTAATGATGGAGAAATTAGATTTGAAGTAGCTAATTTTGATGCTGCAACAGGTTTTCAGTATTCCATTGATGGAACAACATGGACAACCTCAACGGTATCTCCTGTAACCACATCGTTGTCTCTAACAGCGGGCTCCTATACGGTACAGGTTCAGCGAATGAATGAAACGACCTGTGCAGCCGATTTTAATGCGAACTTGAATGAACCTGTGGTTATTTCACCCGCCTTGGTTCTGAAAGCCGACTATACCTGCCAAAATGCCGGAGGCACTTTGCAAGCCTCAGCAACCGGGGGCACCCCAGGGTATGAGTACCAGTTGGAAGATACGGCAGGCACTGAAATAGTGGCCTACAAGACCAACTCGATATTCCAAAATGTTTCCGATGGCACCTATTTGGTTCGTGTACGTGATAAGAATGGTTGTATGGTGTTATCATCCACTCCGATAACTGTTGATCCACCAAATAATATTGTATTTGACCTGTTCGCCACCGCCTGTTACGATGGGTTGAACAATGCAACAATCACGGCTACGGTAACCGACGGAAACGCTGATTACAAATTTAGAATTACCAAAGGAGGAATCAGTGGGGCATGGATCGTACCCAATCCGGCGAGTTCGTTGAGCCATACCTTTGACGGATTGTCTGATGGCACCTATACTATCGAAGTTCGTGATGGTTTTGGTTGTACTTCTTCCGCACAAACCACCACCATTGAACCGGATTTATTTGCCCAAGTGATCCCCGTGGATATAACAGCCTGTGCAGATGGCAGCATCACGGTAAATGCCCAAGGAGGTGATGGAAATTATAGGTATGCCTTTTTACCAGCAGGTACAGTCGTGTTGGACACCCATTTCGCAGCCGCTAATTCGTACACGGTAACGAGTGGAAATTCAGGAAATTATGACGTTTATGTGCGTGATAATGGTGGCATTGACCCCCGTTGCGAATACATGGAAACAGTGACCATTGATACGGCACCAACCTTGACCTTCAATGCCGTACCCACCAATGCGATCTGCTACGGAGATAAAGGTAATATTGCCGTTTCAATCACAGACGGAGAAGGACCCTTTACCTATGAGTTGGTTGATGTTGACAACGGTACTTCGAGTCAAACCCAAAGCGCTGTTTTGAGTACAACAAAAACGTATTTCAATTTGAGTCCTGGTGCATATAACATCATCATAACGGATAAACATGGATGTACTCAGACCGTATCGCGCAATATTACCCAACCGGAAGAACTAACGGCAACAATTTCAGGAATAACACCAGCAAATTGTACCGGCGATGCAAATGACTTCGGATTTGCTTTCAGTGCTTACCCGAGCACTTTGGGCACCATAGAATTCAGTGCAGATGGAGGCAGTACATGGGTGAGCGACAACAGCAATCCAGGCGTTTCAGATCAGCTGACCGGTTATGTCTCCGGTAGTACGGTATACCCCTCTATGCGAACTGTAGACGGTGGCGGTGCCACAGTATGTCAAACAAATTTAGAGCCTTTCATAATACCCTATCCTCTAGATGATTTGGATATTACCATACTTCCCATATTGGTTAGTTGCAATGAACTTCAGGTTACCGTGAGAGGTCAAAATGGAACAGCTCCATACTTCTATACCTATACTGAGGATCCAGCTAATTTCAATCCGAATTTACCTGACAATCCTTGGGTTGGTTCTTTTGCATTGGGTACAACCCACACTTTTACTGGCCTAACTCCTGGTAGAACCTATTCATTCTATGTGAGAGACTCCTCTACTCCATTGCCCGGTTGTGTTAGACAGAGTAATGTGAATGTCAATGAACTCGTAGTAAACCCAATGGATATTTTGGCTTCTGCCGAGCCTTCCTGTTTTGGTGCAAATGATGGTCAAATCACTTACACCATTACCGATACTGATGGTTCTGTTGAGCCACAGATGAATTGGACACTTTATGACATTAACGATAATCCTATTTCCTCAAGCGGGGGCAACATTCCCTATAACAACACAATTAATATATCAGGACTTGCAGCCAACACCTATTATATTGTTGTGACCCAAGTAGACTCGGGGGGTGTGGTTCAATGTACCAGCGCCAGTGAAAATCTCATACTCAATGAATTGGATGCCATTAGTGCCTCATTGAACAAAATTCAAGATATCACCTGTGAACAGCCCGGTATTTTTTTCGTGGAAGATATCGTTGGCGGAGGTGGAACTTTTACCTACACGGTGACCGGTCCGGCCCCGTTCAGCACGATTACGGGCACACCTGACAATCCCATAGAAATTGCGGCAAATTCGCCCCAAGGCAACTATAATGTGGTTATTACCGATCAATTTGGCTGTACGGCCAATTTAGGGGATATCAATCTAAATCTTGCTGAAATGCCCACTATCACAAGTTTGAGTATTGATACTTGCCCCGCTCAAAACACGGTTACGATTGTAGGAAGCAGTCCGGCTTTTCCTAATTTATTGTATTCGATAGATGGTGGCGCCACTTATTTCGATAACGGTGGAGTCTTCAATAATGTACCTGTGGGGCCTTACACGGCCGTGGTCAAGAATAGTGCAGGTTGTACAATTGCGCAGGTATTTACTGTTTTTCCGGGTCTGCAAGCCTCTACTACAAGAGTTAGGGACCTTGGTTGTGGCCCAGGCCAAGAAGCGGAAATACAAATAGAAATTTCGGAAGGTTCTGGTAATTATGAGTACGAAATTCTTGATTCGGCGAATACAGCAACCGTTACCAAACAAGCAGTGCCAAGCACCTCATTTACCGAGGCAATTGCCATTGCAGATATATATACCGTAAAGATTTATGACACTTCTAGTGATCCCGAGTGCGCTCGAACTTTTACCGTTGAAATTCCGGCTGCGGTGGTTCCAGATTTCTCCCATGATGTTAAAAATGTGACTTGTTTTGGAGGTACCGATGGTTCCATTACCTTGACCCAGCTAAGCACTGGAAGTGGATTGACCTATACCATGAATCCAAATTTAGGTTCATTTGACGCAGCGACCAGCACTTTCAGCAACCTTCCTGCAGGGGCTTATGATATCACTGCCCAAGGTGGAAACAATTGTACAACGGCTCCTCCGTTGAAGGTAACCGTCATGCAACCAAATCAAATTGTTTTTGACCTTCCAAATGTTACCCAATTCGCTTGCGCAAGTGGCAATGTTCAGAACAATGCAACAATAACAATTGACACCTCGAGTATACTTGAGGGTAGTGGTACCTATACCGTTTTTGAATTCGAGGAGGCTACGAGCGGTTCCATTCAAACAGGTGCAGCAACGAATTATACCTTTACTGATTTAGCCGGAGGGGATGTAATAGTGCGTGTTTTTGACGATGTCGGATGCTCGGCTGAACATACCGTTACCGTAAATGCCTTTGACGAATTAATTTCAACGAATGTCAACATTGATGATCCAATAAGCTGTGTTAATGCGGGCGAAGACATCAGTATTGAGGTTACGGGTAGTTTATCAAACTCAACTGCCAATCCAGCAAATTATGAATATAAATTGTTGCCATCAGGTAGTTATCAAACATCAAATTCTTTCGTTGATTTAGCTGTAGGAACCCACACCTTTGCCGTAAGGAATGTGAACACAAATTGTGAATTCACATTCAATCATAATGTAGATGACCCGAATACTTTTGATTTCAATATTGACAAAATAGCTGATGTTGTCTGTTATGGCGATTATGGCAGTGTTCAATTGAGCATTACCGATGCGACATACAGTGCTACCTTCACTTACCACATTTACAATACGAATGGCACCCCTAACGACCGCACAGATGACACGGTTGAAATCGGTCCGAATTCAGCTTCTGTGGGAACTACCCCTCCAATTGCCGTGCCTGCAGGAAACTATTTGGTTGAGGTGGTTCAAGATGGATTTCCAGAATGTCGGAAATTTAAACTATTCAATATCGCAACACCCAGTGCACCACTCAGTCTTGATGTTGACCTCGAGAGTGTGGGTTGTAGCAATGACCGAGGAACCGCCCATATACAACCAATAGGCGGCGAAGGTCCGTTTGAAATTACCTTGACCAACAATACCACGAGCACTACGTATCCTTTGGTAAGTCAGGTGAATACCCATCTATTTCAAAATCTTTCGGCCGGACAATATACTGTTCTGGTAACTGATAATTTAGGTTGTACCCAAACATTTACCAATGAATTTGAACTGACAATTCCACCATCCATCTCAGGTACTATTACCACCGTGCCCTTAGCGTGTTTTGGGGATTCGGATGCCAGCGCAACATATGTTCATGATTCAAGGGTTGCCACTCCTCCACTCACACCAAATTATAGATATATCATACATGAATACAATGACAGCGCAGGAAGCGTGCTCTTATCGAGTTCAGCATCCCAAAATAATGCTACCTTCGGAAATTTAAGGGCAGGATTCTATGGTATTTCCGTTGCAGATGATTACAATTGCGATGACGAGCTGCGTTTTGAGATAGTCGAACCGAACGAAACCGAAGCACAACTGACCACAGTAACCGAATTTTCTTGCACCGTGGATGCGGAATTGTTGTTGAAAGCAACAGGTGGTACGGCCCCATATCAATGGAGTATTGACGGAACAAACTTCAACACCATGAATGAAATCAATGGTGCCAATTCCCATTTGTTCCAAAACGTAACAGATGGCTCGTACCAGTATTATGTTCAAGATAGTTTTAACTGTATCTCCATAATCTCAAATGAGGTTAAAATCAACGAGATAATTACCTTGAGTGTGACAATTGACAGTTCTGCGGCTGTGGTAAATTGTTATAATGAAAGCACCGCCGTAATTGATGCAGCGGCTGATGGAGGACTCGGCAATTATAGGTATGAGCTTTATACAGATACCACCTTGATCAATCAGGTAGGAAGCACTCAAAGCAATGGTCTTTTCACTGATTTACCCGCAAACACCTATTATGTACATGTGGTAAGTGAAGATTGCCCTGTGACCTCTGAAGCCATTGTTATTGACAATCCTGATGAAATACTAATCGACCCAATAGCAACACCAGTTGCCTGTTTTGGCGATGAATCAGGAAGCATATTTGTGGAAGCTTCCGGTGGATCGGGAGAATTTCAATTTGCGATTTCACCTAATCTCAATCAGTTTGTTGATGACAATCTTTTTGAGGGTCTTGCAGCGGGTATGTACACTATACTTGTTCAGGATAAAAACAATGGTTGTCCTCAATATTATGAGATTGAAATTACAGCTCCTACAAAAGCACTATCAATGTCATTGACACCTATGGCTGCAATTTGTACTGGAGATGCAAATGGTGCCATTGAAGTTGAAATTAATGGCGGTACACCTCCATACAGCACTGCAATAAATTCTGATGATGATTCCGACTTTGTTCAAGGTAGGCTCAGCTTTGACAATCTTGAAGCTGGTGATTACCACATATTTGTAAAAGACGCCAACGGCTGCCCAATCGATGATTTGATTCGGGTTGATGCTGGTGTCAATTTGAATGCGTCTCATGAGGTAATTTATGAATGTTCAAGCAGTACCCCCTCAAATCGCATTGAATTGACTTTCGAGGATGAAACGACAGCTGAAAATGTGTTGTTCGCTTTAGATTCAACAGATCCAAGTGACCTACAATTGGAAAATGATTTCGAAAATATGACTCCGGGCAATCATTTCATTTATCTTGAGTATCAAGGATGCAACAGAAGGGTTGATTTTTCCATTGAAGATTTTGGAACCTTGCAAATCAGTGTTGAACAATTAGGTCTGAACGAAATTACCGCAACGGCCTCAGGAGGTAAAGAGGACTATACATACTATTTTGATGATATTGATAATGGTAATGACAATGTATATTACATAACTAGAACAGCGACTTATACGGTTCGAGTGGTTGATGCCAACGGATGCGAAGCTGTTACTACAATTGACATGGAGTTCATTGACATTGAAATCCCTAAATTCTTTACTCCTGACGGAGATGGTCAAAATGATCTTTGGATACCCAAAAACATTGAACAGTTTCCTAACATTTTCATCAAAATATTCGATCGCTATGGTCGCGAGGTTTATCGCATAGAGGATTCTGAAGAAGGATGGAACGGTTTCTACCAAGAAGCAACACTTCCTACGGGAGACTATTGGTACATCATCAAATTGAACGGTGAGGAAGACAAACGCGAGTTCGTTGGCAATTTTACCTTGTACAGATAAATTCTTGATAGGTGCCAAAACACGCAAAAACCAAAGCTCCTTTTGATTCGTTTTAAAGACTAATTTGCTTCCTTTTTGTAACAAAAAAAGGGCGGCGTCGTCGAATAAGCATAGCAATCAAAAAGAGCTTGTTTTGGAAAAAATCTTAACGGTCAACAACCTGACCAAGAAGTTTGGCTATATCACTGCGGTCAAGAACCTGTCATTTACCATTGAAAAAGGAAATGTTTACGGTATTTTGGGCCCTAACGGAAGCGGAAAATCTACTACTCTGGGCATAGTGCTCAATGTCGTCAATCGAACACAAGGTGAATTTTCATGGTTTGATGGTAGTACTTCGACCCATGATGCCCTGAAAAAGGTGGGTGCGATCATAGAGCGACCTAATTTCTATCCTTATATGACCGCAGTCCAGAATTTAAATCTGGTCTGTAAAATCAAGGACGTTTCAACCGATAAAATCGAAGAAAAACTACAGCTGGTTGGCCTTTGGGAAAGAAAAGATAGCAAGTTCAAAACCTATTCTTTAGGAATGAAACAACGTCTTGCCATAGCCTCTGCCCTGCTCAATGACCCCGAAATATTGATTTTGGATGAACCGACCAATGGGCTCGATCCCCAAGGTATTCATCAAATACGCGAAATCATCAAGAAGATTGCTGCCAACGGCACCACCATTCTTTTGGCATCGCACTTGTTGGATGAAGTTGAAAAAGTGTGCTCGCATGTGGTCATTCTCAGAAAAGGCGAAAAGTTATATTCTGGCCGGGTTGATGACATGCTGGCGACCCATGGTTTTTTCGAACTGAAAACAGCACAAAATGAAGCACTTACCACATATCTAAAAAACAATTCGAGTTTTGGGGAAATAAAAAATGAAAACGGACTGATCACCGCTTTTCTGAAAGAAGACATGAGTGCTGAACTATTGAATCGATCTTTGTTTGAAAAAGGAATTTTCCTTTCACACCTTGTAAAACGCAAAGAAAGCCTTGAAGAACAGTTCTTGACCCTTACCAAAAATCAATCAAACTAAGCAACCCATCATGATACGTTTATTACAAATTGAGCTTATAAAATTATGGAACAACCGGGTAAGTAAAGTGCTGATTATATCTTATTTCGCGCTGCTTACGTCTATTGCATTGATTGCAGCCATAAAATTTGACATCGGTCCTATAAAGTTCCATCTGGCTGAAGTTGGTATTTTCAATTTTCCATATATCTGGCATTTCAACACTTTTGTAATGGCCTTCTTCAAGTTGTTTCTTGCTATTGTAATTGTATCAATGATGGCGAATGAATACAGCAATAAGACCATCAAGCAAAACTTAATAGATGGCTTGTCAAAAAAAGAATTTATTTTATCCAAATTTTTGACCGTCGTTTCTTTTGCCTTGATTTCAACAGTTTTCTTATTTGTAGTTTCTTTAATCTTGGGCCTGATTTATTCGGATTATGACGAATTATCTATCATATTCTCCGATTTGGAATTTGTTCTTGCTTTTTTCGTGAAACTTATGGGGTTTTTCTCATTTTGCCTTTTTCTGGGAATTTTAGTCAAACGTTCTGCCTTCGCCCTAGGTTTTTTGATTTTATGGCAAATCATTGAAGGAATTACCCACGGTTTACTTCGATGGAAGTTATTTGATGGAGAAACAACCGAGGCCATTATGGGTTTCTTTCCGTTGCAGTCAATGTTCAACCTTATCAAAGAGCCGATTACGCGCCTCGAAGCAGTGCAGACCGTGGCCGATCAGGTTGGAGAAAAAATTAGCTTGAACTATCATGTCCACTGGTATGAAATCTTGATTGTACTTACCTGGACCGCTATTTTCATCTATTTGTCTTATCGATTATTGAAAAAGCGCGATTTATAGTATATTGTAGCGTTTCAGAACGCTATGAAAAAAACAATTGCCATTCTTTTTTGGTTTGCTTTGGTTGTGCCTTTTTTGGTACGCGGACAGGGTGAAGCCAATAATTGGTATTTTGGCGAAGGTGCCGGAATCGCTTTCAACCCCGACGGTTCCGTAACCGTCAAAGCCGATGGCCAATTGAACACCATTGAAGGATGCGCCACCATTTCCGACTCTGCCGGTAGCTTACTTTTTTATACCGATGGCATTACGGTGTTCAATCAAGAGCACGAGGTCATGGAAAATGGCAACAAGCTATTGGGCGATCCCTCAAGTACCCAATCGGCCATAATCATTCCAAAACCCGGTAATCCAGATCTGTTCTACATCATCACACTTGATACCAAGATAAATTCGACCGATACCGATGCCGGTCTCAATTACTCTGTGGTTGACATAACCCAAAACAATGGTCTAGGTGCGGTCACTGATAAAAACATAGGCCTATTGAACGATTGCTCTGAAAAAATTGCCGCGGTCGTGAAAGATTGTGTGGAGCAATCCATTTGGCTTTTGACCCTATCGACCGAAGACGGTGAAACCGGATTTTTCAACACTTTTCATGCTTTTGAAATCAATGAATTGGGGATATCCACCACTTCGGTCAAATCGACCATCGCGGGTCTGGAGATTGAAGACCCCAGAGGATACTTGAAATTATCGAACGATGGCACCAAAATGGCAAGCGCTAATATGCGGTCTGGCTTGTATTTATATGATTTTGACCCCGTTACAGGTATCGCCAGTAATCAGCAAGAAATCGCAATAACTGGCAGTGTTGACAAGGCATATGGTGTTGAATTCTCACCCAATGGCCGTTTTTTATATGTTCATGCCTCTAACGATAACGACCCAACGGCCACAAGCGGACATTTCGCAACCTTGTTTCAATTCGATCTGGAAGCTGAGGATATCAGCGCATCAAGTTTTTTATTGGACAGTAGACCGATCTACCGTGGGGCATTGCAGTTGGGCGAAAACGGAAAAATATATAGAACAGTGGCCCCAAGTTACATTGAGGGCAGTTCATTTCTCGGGGTCGTCAATAGACCTGACAATGAGGGCATGGCCGCCGACTACCGACATGACGCCATAAAATTGGGTAAAGGAAAAGCGACTCAGGGTTTGCCTCCTTTTGTACAATCTTTTTTCAACAAAATAAGTTTAATGACCGATGAAGATGGCAATGAAATAGGTGGCAGGGAACTGTGCGTGGGCGATAGCTTCAAATTGACTGCCAAAGAATTCGCAGACGCACAATATCGTTGGTCAAAAGATGGCGTGCCTTTTGACAACCCCGCAGTTAATGAGTATGAAATTCTTGATATTAATGTCGAAAATGCAGGAAAATATACGCTTGAAATTTTGTTCAACAATCCAATGGAATGTCCCATATACGGTGAAGCCCTTGTTGAAATAGAACCTTTGCTGCCCGCAAACGACCTTACTTTGACACAATGTGACTTTGATGAAAACCCAAATGATGGCTATGCGGTTTTTGACTTGGACCAAGTGAATCCAGAAGGTAGTTTTGAGATTCTTTTCTATGAAAACGATGAAGATCGAATCAATGATATGACCATTGAGAATCCTGAAAATTATGTCAACGTTATCCCTACCCAGCAAAAAATTTACTATTCATTGGTAAATCGTTTTGGTTGTTTTGATTCGGGAGAAATCACCTTGCAAGTCAACCCTGTAAACCTGACCGATAGCGGAATAGGACAAATTTACGGTTGTGATATCGATTCTGAGGACGAGATTTTAGAAGCGGTTTTTGACTTGGATGAAATCAGTGAATTTGGGTACCCGGGGGTGAATGTTTCCTATTACGCCAATATTGAGGATGTTTCTTTAGAACAAAACCCCATTATTGGTTCTCTGCAGACTTCCGATACGGTTTTGTATGTTCGTGTAGAGGAAGGAAATCAATGTCAACGCATTGAACGATTACCGTTGTTGGTTAATGCGCTTCCTGAATTAAATTTTATGAATACCCAACGTATCTGTACCAATGGCGAATCTTTTGAGTTGTATGGTCCTGAAGGCTATGATTACTACAACTGGTACAAAGTTGAGTCCGAAGGAATCATTGAGATTTCAACTAATATCAATGCCACGATTTTCGATCCAGGTGATTATGGTTTGGAAGTTGGCACTTTGAACAATGCCATCGGAGGAAATCGTTTTTGCACCACTACCAATACCTTCAAGGTCGAAGAATCAGACCAGGCCGATATACAAGAAATAGAAATAAGCAATCGATTGGAAAACAACACGGTAGCCGTTCTTGTTGATGGAATCGGGTCATATGAATATTCATTGGACGGCCAAACCTATCAAGATTCAAATACTTTTGAAAATGTTGATGGGGGGTTCTATACGGTTTATGTCAAAGACAAGTTCAACTGTGGCATCGTGGAGAAAGAAATCGGCGTTTTGGGTTACCCGAAATGGTTTACCCCAAATGGTGATGGCATGAATGATTTATGGCAACTTATTGGCTTGGATGGAAATCAAAATGCGGCAATCACAATATTTGACCGTTATGGCAAATTGCTAAAACAATTGAAAACCGACAACACAGGATGGGATGGCACCTATAACGGAAAACGTCTCCCTCCCACTGACTATTGGTTTAAGGTTTCTTTTGATGATGGCAATGAATTCAATGGACATTTTGCTTTGAAGCGTTAGACTTTGTAAAAAATGATGGAGATAAAACGGTTGATTCATACCAAATTACTGATAATTTGCTTGCTGGTCTGCTCGAGTTATTGCTATACTCAAGTGACTTGTCCCATTTTGAATGGTCCTTTTAACGGAGATACCAATGTACCTGTTGACACCAATATTTCATGGAATTCCATACCCGGTGTGCCGGGGTATTTGATTTCCATTGGTACTACGCCAGGTGGTATCGATATTGTGAACAACATAAATGTCGGGAGCGCCTCGAGCTATCAGCCTGAATTTGGCTTACCAGAGAATACAACCGTTTACGTGACCCTGACCATTTTCTTTTTTAATTCAGAAGATATTAGCTGCTCAAGCGAATCCTTTACCACTGAAGATGTTACTTCGGCACCGCCATGTACAGAAGTTCGATTTCCTGCGGATGGGGCAGGCAATGTCAATGTAGCCAGTTCCATTTTTTGGAATTATGCTTCAACGGCCACCGGTTACCAAGTCAGTATTGGAACCACCGCAGGCGGTAATGACATTTTAAACAATGCTGATGTGGGCAACACACTTTCTTTTAACCCTCCTGCCGATCTGCCTTTTGATACTGAAATCTTTGTTACGATAAGGCCATATAATGAAAACGGGGCAGCTGATGGCAATTGTGAAGAAATAAGCTTCACGACAGGTTCTCTGGCAACCATACCAGGCTGCACAAGCATGGTCAGTCCCGCTGATGGAGCCATGAATGTACCGCTGACACCTCGATTGGAATGGGTTGCCGTACCTGACGCAATTGGTTACAGGGTAACGATAGGAATGTCCCCTAATACGGCCGAGGTAATCGATGATTTGGTATTTTTTGAAAATAGCACTTTGGTGTTCAACTTTGACCCTAATCGAACTTTCTTCATTACCATAATTCCTTTTAATGAAGCTGGTGAAGCTGTGGGCTGCTCACAAGAAACTTTCTCAACACTCTTGGGATGTGGACCCTATTTGAACTCCACCACGGGCGAACTCGTTGATTTAGCACCAGAAATCAATTTTCAAGATGAAATACCAATTTGTGAAAATCAACTGCCTTTTAGGGTATCCGGCATTGATGCAGCAGATGGCCATCGATGGTATAAAATAGGTTCCAATGGAAACGAAACGGTGATGTCAACTGAATCCTCTTTTGATATTCTTGAAAAAGGCAACTATCGTTATGAAGCTTTCAATACCATATCACAATCGGGCAATACCATTGAATGTGGCAATGATCATGAATTTAGTGTTATTACCTCTGAAATAGCCACCATTACATCATTGGACGTCAAGGGCCAAAATGGTTTCATGGAAATAACAACTCAAGTAAGTGGTTCTGGAGATTACGAATATGCTTTGGATGCCATTGAAGGCCCCTACCAAGATAGCAACGTATTTGCTAATTTACCTTTCGGAACGTACACCATTTATGTTCGCGACAAAAATGGCTGTGGCATCGCTGAGGATAAAGTTGTTCAAGACTTGACTTTGGAGGGTTTTCCAGAATTTTTCACTCCCAACGGAGACGGTATAAATGATTACTGGCAGTTCATTCCGCCACGAGATAGCATCGAGATAAGCATCGGAACCATTCAGATTTTTGATCGGTATGGAAACTTGATCAAACAATTTGAACCCGTTTCCAGAGGTTGGGACGGCAGCTTTAATGGTCAGCCCATGCCTTCTTCAGATTATTGGTTTACGACCATATCACTTACCACCATGAAAGAGGTGAAAGGTCATTTCGCCCTGAAAAGATAAATCACATATGCTATTTGATACCGATCATCTTTCGTATTTTTAAGTGATGAAGTTCAAGGTAATCTCAGAATTCAAACCCACAGGTGATCAACCGGAAGCCATCAAGCAATTGGTTGAAGGTATTGAATCCAATGAGCGTTATCAGACCCTATTGGGCGTCACGGGTTCAGGTAAAACATTTACCGTGGCCAATGTCATTGAAAAAGTGCAAAGACCTACCTTGGTCTTGGCGCACAACAAAACTTTGGCTGCCCAACTCTATTCGGAGTTCAAGCAGTTTTTTCCTGAGAATGCGGTTGAATATTTCGTTTCCTATTATGATTATTACCAGCCAGAAGCCTTTATTCCAACCTCAGGACTCTACATCGAAAAAGATCTATCCATCAATGAGGATATTGAGAAACTGCGCCTGAGTACTACATCTTCATTACTTTCCGGTAGACGCGATGTCATTGTCGTCGCCTCGGTTTCTTGTTTATATGGAATTGGAAATCCGATTGAATTTCAAAAGAATGTGATTTCCATCAAAAAAGACCAGGTCATCTCACGAACCAAATTCATGCATCAATTGGTGCAAGGCTTGTATGCAAGAACCACTGCCGATTTTAGAAACGGGAATTTTCGTGTGAAAGGAGATGTGGTCGATGTTTTTCCAGGATACGCTGACCATGCTTTTCGCATTCATTTTTTTGGGGATGAAGTGGAGGAAATCGAATCGTTCGATCCGTTCAACAACAATGTCATTGAGAAATATGAAAACTTAAGGATATATCCTGCAAACATGTTTGTGACCTCTCAAGATGTTTTGCAAAACGCCATTCATCAAATTCAAGAGGATATGGTCAAACAGGTGGAGTATTTCAAGGATATCGCCAAACCACTGGAAGCAAAACGTCTGGAAGAAAGAACCTCTTTCGATCTTGAAATGATCCGCGAACTAGGTTACTGTTCGGGTATTGAGAACTATTCACGGTATTTGGATGGCCGAGCACCGGGTACCCGACCCTTTTGTCTTCTCGACTATTTTCCCGAAGACTATTTGATGGTCGTTGATGAAAGCCACGTGACCATCTCACAAGTGCATGCCATGTATGGCGGTGATCGATCGAGAAAAGTGAATTTGGTGGACTACGGATTTCGATTACCTGCCGCGATGGACAATAGACCCCTTAAGTTTGAAGAATTTGAAGGCTTGCAAAATCAAGTCATTTATGTAAGTGCAACCCCCGCAGATTATGAGTTGCAACTTAGTCAAGGTGTATTTGTCGAACAAGTCATTCGGCCAACAGGATTATTGGATCCAATCATCGAAGTAAAACCCAGTCTTAATCAAATTGACGACCTGGTCGAAGAGATCCAACAACGAGTGGAAAAGGATGAACGCATATTGGTAACCACATTGACCAAACGTATGGCTGAAGAACTCACAAAATACCTGAGCAGAATAAGTGTACGGTGTAGATATATACACAGTGATGTGGATACTTTGGAGCGGGTGGAAATCATGCAAGACCTACGAAAAGGTATTTTTGACGTCTTAATTGGTGTCAACCTGTTGAGAGAAGGATTGGATTTACCCGAAGTTTCACTCGTTGCAATTCTTGATGCTGACAAAGAAGGCTTTTTGAGAAGCACTCGATCTTTAACCCAAACTGTAGGAAGAGCAGCTCGGCATTTGAACGGAAAAGCTATCATGTATGCAGACAAAATCACAGCCAGTATGCAGAAAACAATTGACGAGACCAATCGCAGAAGAGAGATACAAATTGCATACAACACTAAACACAATATCACTCCAAAAGCGTTGAATAAAAATCTGGATAGTGCCCTTGCCAAAAACTCAGTTTCGACCTATCATTTTGAAAAAGCGGAATTACGTGCGGCCGAACCTGAACTTGAATATCTGACTAAAGAACAGCGTGAAAAGTTGATTCGTGACAAAAGAAAAATGATGGAAAAAGCTGCGAAAGAACTTGACTTTTTGCACGCTGCTAAATTACGAGATGAAATAAAAATGCTTCAAAACAAGGAGTAAGTCTTATAAATTTTCTTCGTTTTTAGGCTAAAATTACAATTTTATAATAATGTAAAGTAAAAAGTAATTTATGCTTTCTTAATAAATTGGTTTTTAATTATTTAATTATCATATTTAGATTAGTCTAAATTCAATTTTTCAACCCTTTTTAAGCTTTGTTCATCGATTTTAATATTGCGAATGCGTCTTTTGTCATAAAAATTGAATTCTCGTGATCATTTTGATTTTCACACAACTCGTTTTGTGTTTTCAAGAATCTCGACCTTCGTATTTTTCAAGTTCAATACAAACACTCTTAGCGCGTATTTTCTTGTTACTTGTCTTTAAATTTTTCATCTAGATTTCTCATCAAACCTTCGCCCCTATTTTCAAATCAAGTGAATTGTAAATGATTGTTTTTCATCAAAAGTCAAAAAGCGAATCTTGAATTTTACAATGAAAATAAAGGAACTTCATTTAAGTGTTTACCCATGTGAATTTCAAGTATTCCAGAATTATGATTTTTGGTTTTTTCAATCTATGATTTTATAAAGTTATGATTCGATGAAATTTAGAACTTACCTTTTTTGAAAGAATTTTTTTTCAATTACCATCAACAAAAAAAGCACCCTGATGAAATTATCAGAGCGCTTTTCAACTAACCAACCAACTAAAAATGAAAATCCGGCCAAAGCGGCTTTTTCATAATTTTTATGAAATTCGATTACTGCAATTCAATCAACCTTTTAGGTTTTGGCAATGCCTCTTCTCGCTTTGGCATTCTAAATTTCAGAATGCCATCAACATAATTGGCATCAATTTTATCACTGTCAACGGTCTCTGGCAAATTGAAAGAACGCTTAAAAGAGGTTGAACTGAACTCTCTTCTGGTGTAATTGTCTTTTGTAACCTCATCTTCGGTCTTGATTTCAGAGGAAACCGTCAATACATCTGTATCGATTTCAATATTAAAGTCCTCTTTTTTTCTTCCCGGTACCGAAAGCTCCAACTCAAAGTCCTTCTCATTTTCTTTGATGTTGACTGCAGGTAAGGTCATATTCAGGTTTTCTATTCCCCCAAACCAATCAGGTTTTAACAATTCATTCATCAATGTTGGAAAAATCACATTACTTCTTCTTATTAAACTCATTGTATTATTGTTTTAATTAAACTCATGTTTTGCCCTCTAGAAGTCAAATTGTATACCAATTACCAATTAATGTCATTATGACATTATTTCATTGTTTCAATCTGTCATTATGACATTTATTGAAATTTACTAATTACTTGAAGCGTTATATTATGAATGATTTATCATTCATTTAATTATTTTTTATGCATTATGAACGATAAATCATTCACATAATCATCTCATCTCAGTAATTATTAATATATTTGTATGACTTAACAGTCATATTTATATAATTATCATTATTATGAATGATATATCATACAATAATTGGACTGAAATGTCTGATAAATCTTTAATGGAAATCATTGGTAATTTCATCAGAACACATCGCCTAAATCAGAACAAATCACAAAACCAGTTGGCGAGTACCGCAGGAATAAGTCGTTCTACGCTGAGTTTATTGGAAAGAGGGGAAAAAGTAAGAATCGATAGTTTCATTCAAGTACTGCGCGTACTTGACCTATTATATGTAATGGATGTATTTAAGGTTCAGGATCAAATAAGTCCTGTTGAATACGCAAAACTTAAGCGAAAGAAAAGAAAACATGCTTCTCCCCAGAAAAGTAACAATACCGGTAAAGAAGATTTAGGATGGTAGATGTAGCCGAAATAAAAATATGGGGGGAATTGGCAGGAGCCGTTCGCTGGGATGAATCAGAACAATTGGGCTATTTTCAGTACGATTCAAAGTTTATCGAAAAAGGCTGGGATCTATCCCCCATTAAAATTCCTATTGATCAAGGGTCACGCATTTATAGTTTTCCAGCCTTACGAAAAGGACGAATTGAAACAGAGGATACTTTTAAAGGCTTACCAGGATTTCTATCTGATGCCTTACCAGACAAGTATGGCAATAAGCTGATAAACACGTGGTTAGCTCGACAAGGAAGACCAGAAAACAGTATGAATCCTGTAGAGCAATTATGTTTCATCGGCACAAGGGGAATGGGTGCCATGGAATTTGAACCAGCCCAAATGAATACCGGAACAAAAAGCTTTTCATTAGAATTGGACAGCTTGGTTGAGGTTGCAAAAAAAATGCTCAATGAACGTGAAGAATTCTTAACCAACCTGAGTGAAGATGAAGAGAAGGCCATGATCGAAATATTGAAAATCGGAACTTCTGCCGGGGGTGCACGCCCCAAGGCCGTGATTGCCTATAATCCGAAAACCCAAGAGGTAAAATCCGGTCAGGGCAATGTACCCAAAGGTTTTGAACATTGGTTGCTCAAACTTGATGGCGTTAGTGGAGCCCAATTTGGCGAAAGTTCAGGATGGGGCCGTGTTGAATACGCCTACTACCTAATGGCCTTAGAATGTGGAATTGAAATAAATGAATGTCAATTATTGGAAGAAAACGGCAGGGCGCATTTCATGACCAAACGTTTTGATCGTAAAAACAACACCAAGCACCATATACAATCGCTCTGTGGCTTACGGCATTATGATTTTAACGATATGTATGGCTACAGTTATGAGCAGCTCTTTCAAACCATGCGCCTCTTACGATTGACTTATCCAGAAGCTGAACAGATGTTTAGAAGAATGGTCTTTAATGTCTTGGCGACCAATTATGATGATCACACCAAGAATTTTTCTTTCTTATTGAAAAAAGATGAAAATTGGCGATTGGCCCCAGCTTATGATCTATGCTTTTCTTTTGACCCAACCAATCAATGGGTCAGTAAACAGACATTGAGTGTCAATGGGAAGCGGCTGGAAATTCAAAAAGAAGATTTGATGACCATAGCCAACGATAACAATATAAAAAAGGGAAAGAAAATCATTGAAGAGATCAACGCCATCATAAAATCTTGGAACACCTTTGCTCAACAGGCGCAATTGCGAACAGATCTAAAAAAACGAATAGTAGATAACTTGAATACCTTTTAGAAAATTTACCCCTCTACTTAATTATAGTGGGCCTTGAAAATGGATATCAAAACATCTGGTGGCACCACATTATTCGGGTATTTGTGCATGACGGACAATACTTGGTCAATAGCCGTAGGTGGCAAACCCATACCCAAGCCTAGGTTGTGCAATCGACCTACCTCGACCTCCTCTTGAATTTGATCGACATTCATCAATAAAACCAAACGATGGAACTGCAAAATACGATCTCCCTCAGTTTTGGGTATTACACGTTCTGGTTCTTTCTCAAAAAGCCCTTCAAAATCCTCTTGGGTAACACCCAGTTGCTCAGCCACAGTGCGCAAAAAATCATACTCTGAATCTTTAATGGTTTCATCAACCTTTGCAAATTCTATCATTTCTGACAGCACACTTAATTTTTCTTTATAACTGCTCATTGTGAAAAACTTTTGCCATAGCCTAGAATAATAACCCAAAAATCGGGTATTTCGTATAAAATAGAACAATTGAGACTTATTGGGCAGTGTGAAACTATTTTGTAATACCTTGCGAATAAATCTATACAATGACCAACAATGATGTCTTTAAAAAGCTTAGAGTTGCTTTGATGCTTAGGGATGATGAAATTATAGATATACTCAAACTCGCTGATTTCAAAATATCAAAAAGCGAACTCAGTGCGTTTTTCAGAAAAGACAACCATCCCAATTATAGGGAGTGCGGGGATCAGGTTTTGCGTAATTTTTTAAACGGACTAGTACTTCATTTGAGGGGCACCAAAGAAAACCCCAAAAACCCAGGTGAAGTTCTCAGTGCTAGAAAGATCAAACCAGTGGTCAAGGCAAAACCCGTGTTCAAGGCCATCCAACGAAAAAAAATGGATACGGATATCAGTCCTGTCAAATACAAAAACAAAAAAAAGTCCTGAACCAGTTATCTGGTCAGGACCTTCTTCACGTAACCAAAACTAAACCACCACGCGTACGGAGACGGAGTATTTTTTTCCAGTTTCGTACTGGTTTGAATCGACCTCTTGGTAGTTCAATTTTCCTTTGATAAACCCTTCCAATGAATCATTGTCATCGGTGTCTACAGAAAGTACAACGATTTCATTATAGTCATTCAACATGAAAATAACTTCGGCAGTTGCCCCCTCTTCTTTTTCAGTTAGGTTGTTGTTTTCTAAAAGTGCACCTATTTGTTCGGATAAACTTTTAGTGGGTTTCTCTTTGATTATTGGGTTGTTGTTCGCGAATGAACTTCCAGTAGCAAGTAGCATTGCAGCTACCAATACAAATGTGATTTTTCTCATGACTTTGTTGTTTTTTATCCTGATTCGTTGATTGACGATTTTTTTCAGAATATGATTAATAAATGATTGATGATATACCAAAAAGACGGTTGAGAATGAACTCTGTTACATGTGAATTGGACTTTTAACAAAAGTTTAATCAAAAGCTCTTCTCAAATTTTGACACAAAAAAGAAACCTCTACCCAACGAAATAGCTGTACTGATATCTCATGGCTGAAATTTGAATTGGTTAAGGTAGGGGTAAAAAGAAAAGGCAATATTTTTCAACATTGCCTTTATTCAAATCTTTTTAAAAAATCTATGCCAGAGCCTGCTCTACTTTATCGGCAGCCTCTTGAAATTGAACGGCAGATTGTACATCCAATCCTGAGCTATCGATAATCTCTTTGGCGATTTCAGCATTGGTACCTTGTAAACGGACAATAATAGGAACCTTGATGGCATCGCCCATGTTCTTATACGCCTCAACAATACCATTTGCAACGCGATCACAACGCACAATACCACCAAAGATATTGATGAGAATTGCCTTGACCGCAGGGTCTTTCAAAATGATACGAAAAGCTTCCTCAACACGTTTGGCATCAGCAGTGCCACCAACATCCAAGAAATTGGCAGGTTCTCCACCAGCCATTTTAATCAAATCCATAGTGGCCATGGCAAGCCCTGCACCATTGACCATACAGCCCACGTTTCCATCCAAATCAACATAATTCAATCCCAATGCTCCAGCCTCGACTTCAATGGCATTCTCTTCACGCAAATCGCGCATTTCAGCATATTCTTTTCTTCTGTATAATGCATTGTCATCAATTGATACTTTGGCATCAACCGCCATGATTTTATCATCTGAAGTCTTCAAAACAGGGTTGATCTCAAACATACTCGAATCACTTTCAACATAAGCCTTGTACAAGGCCGCGACAAACTTGGTCATTTCTTTCATCGCCGTACCTGACAAGCCGAGGTTAAAAGCAATTTTACGTGCTTGAAAAGGCAAAAGACCTGTGCCAGGGTCTATCTCTTCAGTAAAAATCAAATGAGGGGTTTTCTCAGCAACTTCCTCTATATCCATTCCGCCTTCGGTGGAATACATGATCATATTACGACCGGTGCCACGATTCAATAAAACAGACATATAGAACTCACTGGTTTCACTGTCGCCAGGATAATAAACATCCTCAGCAATCAATACCTGATGCACTTTTTTTCCTTCCGCCGAGGTTTGTGGTGTGATCAAATTCATTCCAATGATCTGATCGGCGATTTCCTCGACTTCCTTCAGGTTTTTGGCTAGTTTCACACCACCGCCTTTTCCTCGCCCACCAGCATGCACTTGTGCTTTGATGACATGCCATCCTGTTCCTGTTTCCTCTGTTAATTGTTTTGCGGCAGCAACAGCTTCCTTGGGAGTCTGCGCTACGATACCGCGCTGAATTCGAACTCCGAAACTGGCCAAAATTTCTTTTCCTTGGTATTCGTGAAGATTCATAAATGGATTTTAGTTGTATTCGGGTGCAAAAATAGGGAAAAATCAAGCCATACGTAAACCGTATTTCTAAATCTTGAAATCATCGAAATCCAACGGATCGAAATTCTTGAAATTGCCATTTAATTTAATGGTCAATTTGGTTCGATCCACTTCCTGCAAAACCGAGATTGTAGTGGTCAAATGATCCTTGATATACTGTAAACGTTCACTTTCTTTGGCAATTTGAAGTAGTTCATATTCTTGCTCAAATGAGAGTCCCATTTTATGAATCAACACAAAACTATGGAACTTTTCAAGGGGCACGGCGTTATAAGGCACATCCATCAACTCATACAACTTCTCCAATTTCTCCAGCACAGCTAGTTTCAGGGTATCATCCCCATCATTTATATTGTCTAAGAAAACCACTTCTCCGCCAGCGTATAACTTCCCTTCCATTTGCGTTTCAAAATTTACCAAACGAAAAACCTGTCGGGCAACGCAGGTAACATCCATCTCGCCCGTTGCGTAGGTATTGACCACTTCAACCAATTGCACCTCTATACCATAATGTATACTTTCATTGATGTACACAGGAATACCAAAAGTGACCGCATCATCTCTGCAATCTTGTATCAACTGTTTGTAGCGCTCTTCGAAGATGTGCAGGGGAACCGTCTCGCCGGGAAAAAAGATCGATTGCAAGGGAAACATAGGTAATTTCATCTATTCTGGCTGTTTGATTATAAAGATTAAGGAAGCAGTTTAAAACAGGCTTAAATATACCATACGAGGGGTAGCTGAACAAATAAAATAATTGTTTTATTTGTAACATTTTGTTGTATTAATAATATTCGTAGTTGTTTTTTTTGCCAAAAAGTGTGATTGAACTAGATTTGATAAAAATTCAACACTTCATGAGGCGAGAAGATTTACTAAAAATTGCAAATACGTTCGGAGACCCAGTGTACGTTTATGATTCAGAAAAAATCATAAATCAGTTCAATCGTTTGACCACAGCCTTCAGCGGTGTAAAAAATCTAAAATTGAACTATGCCGCAAAGGCTTTATCAAACATTAGCATTTTAAAGTTAATGAACAGTTTGGGCAGTGGGCTAGACACGGTTTCAATTCAAGAGGTGCAATTGGGCTTATTGGCAGGCTTCAAACCTGAAGACATAATCTTTACCCCCAACGGGGTTTCTCTTGAAGAGATTGAAGATGCCGCCAAATTAGGTGTTCGTATAAATATTGACAATCTTTCTATTTTGGAGCAGTTTGGCAGCAAGCACCCTGATATTCCTGTTTGTATTCGAATCAATCCGCATGTGATGGCCGGGGGAAACTCAAACATCTCTGTGGGCCATATTGACTCGAAATTCGGAATAAGCATTCATCAAATTCCCCATTTACTGCGAATTGTTGATTTGACAAAAATGCATATCAACGGAATTCACATGCATACCGGTAGTGATATTCTTGATATTGACGTCTTCTTGTATGCTTCTGAAATACTGTTTGAAACCGCCAAAAACTTCAAAAACCTTGATTTCATTGATTTTGGCAGTGGCTTTAAAGTACCCTATAAAGAAGGGGACATAGAAACCAATATTGAAGAATTGGGCAAAAAACTAGGGGCACGATTCAATGAATTCTGTAAAGATTATGGTAAAGAATTGACCTTGGCTTTTGAACCTGGTAAATTTTTGGTCAGTGAAGCAGGTAGATTTTTGGCTAAAGTCAATGTGGTCAAACAAACCACCTCAACCGTTTTCGCAAGTATCGACTCCGGCTTCAACCATCTCATAAGACCCATGCTTTACGGTTCTTCGCATCATATTGAAAACATCTCAAACCCAAAGGGTCGCGAACGGTTTTATTCGGTGGTGGGTTATATATGTGAAACCGATACTTTTGCGAGCAACCGAAGAATACGAGAAATATCAGAGGGCGATATACTGTGTTTCAGTAATGCGGGCGCCTATTGTTTTACCATGGCGAGCAATTACAATTCCCGTTTCAGGCCACCTGAGGTACTTTGGCACGAAGGTAAAGCCATTTTGATTCGTGAACGGGAAGATTTCGACGATCTACTCAAAAACCAAATTGATGTAAAAGACCTTTTTACGGCGAAACCGAAAAAAGTCGCGGCAAAATAAAGATGGGCAAAAAACGTTAGTTTTGGTACGGTGTTTGGACTAACATCGTAAAACTGCATTACCATGAAATCAATAGGTTCACAAATTACCAAAACGGTCATCTATCTTTTTATAGGTTTGATATCAATGACCATCAGTGCTCAAGAGGTCAACTGGCTTTCATGGGATGAAGCGGCTAAATTGGCCGAAACTGATAAAAATTCGAAGAAAGTATTCATCGATGTTTATACTGATTGGTGCGGATGGTGCAAGAAAATGGATAAGGACACCTTTCAAAACCCAGAAGTTGCTGCCTATATGGAAGCTAATTTTTATATGGTAAAAATGGATGGGGAAGGAAAAGAACCCATCACTTACAAAGGGAAAACCTATAACTTCAAACCTCAGGGAAGAAGAGGTTATCACGAATTCGCTGCCGCATTGATGAACGGAAGAATGAGCTATCCAACCACCATTTTTCTCAATGAAAAGTTGGAAATGCTTTCTCCTGTGCCAGGCTATCAGAAACCAGAACCTTTTTTAAATATTGCCAAATACTTTGGCGATAACATTTATTTGGAGAAAGACTGGAAGACCTACTCATCGGAAAGTAAATGAAATAGAATTCAAAAAAGCCCCTTCATTGAAGTGGCTTTTTTTGTCACTCAAATTGGTTTTGACTAATCAGAACCTGTTGGTTTTAGTTGTTCACCCACATCCAACGCCTTTGCTTTTTCAGCCCTACCTTGGCAACGGTCGCACAAATCAGTGATTTTTTTCAGCTCCCTGGCTTTAGCAACGGTACCTTCAAAAATCTCATTGGTTCTTTTACCATTGATATATCCGCAATCTTGAAATAAATGATAACTTCTACCTGAAGGGGTCCAGTACACACTGTTCACACCATTGTTCAGCAATTCAACTTGCTTGGTCTGCTCGGTATATTGCTCAACAGATGCGGGGTTGAATTCGGTTCCTGTCAGACCAGCGGCAGCAAGTGCAGCGACTGCAATGGTTCCTAAAATTCCTTTTTGTTTACCAGAAAGGTTCTTGTTTGTGAAAATAAGAATGACCATGGGTAGAAAAGCCAATACACTGATAATCATACCCAATTGATTCTGAACAAAGAATTTGAATTTGTTCTTTTCAGAGGCAGGATCCAATCGATTTGATTTTTTCCAAAGAATATTGCCCACGATTGCAAAAATCAATGCTACCACTATCAAACCAATCATCCAATACATATCTACTGGTACTTCTTGTAGTTTGAAATAAGCCCAAACTTGACACGCAATTGCCACGAGCCATCCTATTATCGCGATGACCCTGAACATGGTCGCTTTTGATTTACTCTCTTCAGTGGGTTTCCATGGCTCACCTGAACCCGCGGATTGTGATGACACACTATCATCAACAATTTTTGTTATTTTTTTTGATGTTTTTCCGTTTGCCATAATAAAAGTTTAGTGTTTAAATTTCCCTAAAGTTACGGAACTTTACTAAAAAACAGGAATGACAGGGTTTTAGTACAAAATTAGACGACCAAAATAAGTATTAGAAAGGGTTTACCACAGCCCCACACTGGCCGGCAAAATACCCTTATGTCATTCTCAAAACCTCTTTAACCTACTTCCTTCGAAGAGATTAAAGGAGGTCTTTTTCAATTCGAGTGATTATTGAAAAAAATCGTATCGAGAACTACTTCGTTGCTCGTTTACCTACTATAATTGGGCGATTCTTTGGTAATGGTCACATCATGCGGATGGCTCTCATTGATGCCGCTTGCGGTAATTTTCACAAAACGACCTGTATTTTGCAGTGTGACAATATCTTTCGCTCCGCAGTAGCCCATGCCTGCCCTGAGTCCGCCAACAAATTGATGAATACTTTCAAAAAGTTCACCTTTATACGGCACACGGCCCACAATTCCTTCCGGCACCAATTTTTTGATATCATCTTCAACATCTTGAAAATAACGGTCTTTTGACCCTTGTTTCATGGCCTCCACAGAACCCATTCCTCGGTAGGATTTGAATTTACGTCCTTCATAAATTATGGTTTCCCCGGGAGATTCTTTTGTGCCCGCCAACAAAGATCCCAACATGACGGTATCAGCACCGGCAGCAATCGCTTTCGGAATATCACCTGTATATCGTATTCCTCCATCGGCTATAACTGGAACCCCACTCCCTTTGATAGCCGCGGCAACTTCCAAAACGGCTGAAAACTGAGGAAAACCTACTCCGGCCACCACCCTTGTGGTACAAATTGAACCCGGACCGATTCCTACTTTGACGGCATCAGCTCCTGCATCCACCAAATATTTTGCAGCCTCGCCAGTGGCAATATTTCCAACAATCACCTCAAGCTTTGGAAATTTCTTTTTTACATCCTTTAAAACCGACACCACTCCTTTAGTATGACCATGAGCCGTGTCAATAACCACGGCATCTACCCCAGCGGCGACCAAAGCAGCCGCACGATCTACCGCATCACCTGTAACGCCCAATGCCGCAGCTACCCGCAAGCGACCATATTTATCTTTGTTCGCAATGGGTTTTTGGGTCAATTTGGTAATATCACGGAAGGTAATCAAGCCTACCAACTTATTATTTTTGTCTACCACAGGTAACTTTTCAATTTTATGTGCCTGTAAAATCTCTTCGGCTTCTGCAAGCGAAGTACCTTCAGCAGCAGTAACCAAATTTTCTGAAGTCATTACCTCAGAAATGGGCCGTTCATTGTTTTTCTCAAAACGCAAATCACGGTTGGTCACAATTCCAATGAGCTTGCCTGCATCATCAACAATGGGAATTCCGCCAATACTATGCTCTTTCATATTGGCCTTTGCATCACTGACCTTTGAATCAATAGGCATGGTCACGGGATCCATGATCATTCCGCTTTCGGCACGTTTGACCTTGCGCACCTTTATGGCTTGTTCTTCAATGGTCATGTTTTTATGTAGTACACCTATACCGCCCTCTTGTGCCATGGCAATGGCCATTCGCGACTCAGTGACCGTGTCCATCGCAGCAGAAACTATAGGAACATTGATGGTAATGTTACGCGTAAATTTTGCTTGAATGTTCACTTCTCTGGGAAGCACTTCTGAAAAGGCAGGAACAAGGAGTACGTCATCATAAGTGAGACCTTCTCCAACAATTTTATCAAGATGGGCTTGCATGGCAATTAAGGATTAATTGCGAGCAAATGTAGTGATTTTTATTGGGATTGAACTAGTTGTTTTTAGAGGGTTTCAAGGTCAATTGATAGATCACTAAAATCGATGAAACCAGGAAGGTGGATGTCATTAATATTCCTGAGAAAACAACCACATATTTCATCCATAGAACGCCGGTCCATAAAAGGTAAATTCCACCGAAAGTCAATAGTACCGAAACAAAAGGTTCAAGCGTCAAAAAGAGTTTCCATTTTTTGGGAAGCTTTGTCAACCAAACCAAAACGCCCAACAAGAAGAAAATAAATGACATTGATAAGATATGGGTATGGACAATGGTAAGCATCTCACGTTCACTTTTCTTGAATTTCATGATTTCAGCGGCCTCATCGGCTTCATTGCCCAAATAATTTTCAACTACCCCATCTGGGTTCGCCGTACTGGTCTGATTCACAAACAATAGACCCGTATAAAATCCGATGGAAAGAACAACCACAAAAGCACCGATAAAGAGTTTTATTTCCCTTGGAAAATCAATAAGGAGTCCGTTGTACTTCATTACAACACTTTATTTTCTTTTAAAACGGCTATGGACTGTAATAAATCATCAATGGCCTTGGTCATCGAGCGAACCGAAATTGTGGCTCCCGCAATACCGTCAATATTGGTTTCGTGATCAACACGATCCCCTGCGGTCAAACCCAAAAATTGTTTCAACCATCTTTTACTGCCTATTTCGCCACCATACTCTTCTCTATAAATGAGAACTTTCGAATGTTTTACCTTAAGGTCTTTGTCGAAAATAACCAAGTAATCAAACTTTGCCGTCTTACTGGGTGCCTGATCCACAAAAACATATCCGATTAGCACCTCATTGTTTAAAAGCTTGAAAAAATTGGTTGTAGTGAATTTAGCGGGAAGTTTCTTTTTCAGTTCTTCGGAAACCCGAATCGATTGCATTGAAAAATCAGAAAGTTCAAACGTTTTTTCAATTTCTTTGTGTACCCTCTTTTCAACGTTTTTGGGAAGTCCAAAGCTAAAGAGTAGCATGGAAAGAACAGCGGTTGCGATAAGTAAAATTATTTCTTTTTTCATCTTTAATGATATTAGTTTCAATTAAAACCAAACTCCGATACCGAAATTCAATCGATTCTTGGTATCTGTATCAGAGGCATTCGACCGGAATTGATAATCCCCCTTTACCACTACCCCGGGGGCGATATGATAGGTCAATCCTGTGGTAATATCAGTTCTGTCATAGGCGTCATTCGCAACCAAATTACCAGCTGTATTTGCATGAGTATTGAACTTTTCATAACGGGTAAAAGCAAAGAGTTTTTGTTTCTTGTTGCTAGGCAATAAATTATAAGCTCCTTCTACATAAAAACCTTGAAGCGCACTGCCTAGGTCTCTACCAGTAGCATTGTTGTAGAATTCGGTATCGGAAAGTGAAGCATGTACAAATTGACCTCTAGCAGTAAAACGTTGGTAGGCATAACGGGCATCTAAACCAATCATACTTATACCAATATTTGCTCCCTCAAGTTCTTCTATTTCATCTGTTGCCTGCGTCTTTCCAAAATAACCAGAAAGACCCAATCTCAATCCAGAGATACCATAGTAATCTATCTTGGCTGAGAATGTTGGACTATCTATAGTCGATTGTATGGCTTTTTGGCGACCACCTCTTAATCCATTGGAACCCTTAAGAAAACCTGATATACCACCTTCGCCATCGGCCTCAGTGGATTTGAAACCATTGAACACATAAACCTGATATCCCAATGAAATATCGTTGAACCTACCCGTTGCCCCAATTCCTATTTCGCGCCATGTGGTCGGTACAATAGCGTTATCCATGGCTGGGCGTTCAGTGCCATTAAAAGTGGTTGGTTCATGAAATTCATTCACAATACCCATGGGCACCAACATCAAACCACCCCGCAAACTTATATTATTGCCTACGGCATAATTTACAAAGGCCTGCTCAATGAAAACTTCATTCACGTGTTCTAATTCTACTTCGGTGATAAACTGTGTCTTTTCATCAAAACGGTAGCCGAAAAGAAGCACCATTCTTTGAACATCTAATTCGCCATTATCTGACTCTGGTTGATTGTACAAAATCTCGGCATACGCACTAACAGTAACTGCTGAAGCATAATTACCTGATAACAATCTTTGTGCGGCGTTCAATTGCGATTGTGGGTCAAATGTGATAGAATCATTTTGTGTTTGCGAAAAACCAAACACGCCTGTAAGAAGGATATAAGCAAGGCTTAAAACACCAATTTTTGACATTATTTTTATTTAGACTTGTTTTAAATAATATATTTTCACAAGCTCAAATTTACCATCAAAAATGAGTTTTACAAAGTTTATTTAAAATTAATCTAAATAAATTTAAACATTTGACATTTGAAAAAAGGCAATGAAATGTAAATCAACCTCTTACGTTAGTGATACGAAGAAAATAATTCAGAGGCCTTATTGAAAGCCGCCTCAAAAACGAGCCAATTGACACCTGAGTCAACCTTCTCGGCAGTGAAATAGGAAAGCATTTTTTCTGTGGGCATATTGCCCGTAAGTTCATCTTTGGCCATGGGGCAACCCCCAAAACCTTGAATGGCACCATCAAATCTTCTGCAACCAGCCTTGTAGGCCGCATCAACCTTTTCTTTCCATGAGGCGGGTGTGGTATGAAGGTGGGCACCAAATTCAATTTCAGGATACTTCGGAATCAGATTTGAGAACAAATAGTCAATGACCTTTGGGGTGGAAGTGCCAACAGTATCGGACAGTGATAAGATACGCGTACCCATGGCAGCTAATTTCTCTGTCCACTCCCCTACGATATCCACATTCCAGGGGTCGCCATAGGGGTTTCCAAATCCCATTGAAATATAGGTGACCACTTCTTTTCCTGAAGCATCGGCAATAGCCAATATTTCTCTCAAAGTATCCACAGATTCAGCTATGGTCTTGTGCGTATTTCGCATTTGAAAGTTTTCGGAAATTGAAAATGGATATCCCAAGTACTGAATTTCTTGATGTTCAGCGGCATTTTTGGCACCGCGCACGTTCGCAACGATGGCCAATAATTTACTTGTGGTTTGTGATAAATCAAGTTGTGCAAGTACCTCAGCGGTGTTGACCATCTGCGGAATGGCCTTTGGTGAAACAAAACTTCCGAAGTCTATAGTATCGAAACCACAGCCCAACAACGATTGAATATATCGGGCCTTTTCTTCTGTTGAGATAAAGGCTTTGATGCCTTGCATGGCATCTCTTGGGCATTCTATTATTTTGACTTTTTCAGACATTTTCTATTGAGCTTCAAACAAGTATTGAAAAGTTCAATTTTAGCAGCAGGCTAATTTTTCATTCAAAATTAGTGCTAATTCGTGAAATTAGTGTCCATGAGAATTTCATAAGGCTATTTTTTGGAGACACGAATTGCACTAATCAGATATGAACAGGTAAACGGCAATCGCTATAAATACAATAATTTGAAGCCATTTTAAGTAAGCCCCGATATGGGTGTTCTTTTTCAATCGCTCAGAAATATAACCTGATAAGATGGCGATTAGACTGAAAATAATCGCTGATACCAACATGAATAAAAAGCCAAGTATGTAGAATTGAGCAACTCGACCAAGGGAATCGCTAAAAAGAAATCCCGGAAAAAAAGCCAGAAAGAAAATCGTGACTTTCGGATTCAAAACATTCATGATAAAACCCTGCCGAAACAATTCGCCTTCACTTTTTTTTGGTACACTGCCCTCAGACAATACAAGAGTGGAATCAGTTCTAAAAACCTGCCACGCCAAATAAAAAAGGTAAAGCGCACCAAATACTTTGATGATGAAATACAAACGTTCATTCACCTGAAGCAACGCCGATACCCCAAAAGCCAAGAACGTGGTGTGCACCAAGCAGCCTGAAATGAGTCCGGCTACCGTGGCCAAACCATATTTCCTGCCATTTGCAATACTTTGGGTCAGCACATAGATATTATCAGGTCCTGGTGAAATGGCCAAGGCAGCTGTAGCGGTGGCAAAAGTGAAAAGTAATTCGTAATTCAACGTAAAAATCAAGTTAATCATCGAAAAATACGAATTCTGTTGGTTACCGATGTGTTTTTCATACCTTGTTGTCCTAATAACAAAACCATGCCTATCAAAATAGTTTCCCTATCTCTTTTTGCCACCCTGTTGTCGTTGAGCTTTTTAGCAAAAAGTTGCGACTCAAAACCGAAGGAGAACCCTACACAAACAGCGATAAAAAAAGATAGCTTACTTCGACATGTAGTACTCTTTAAATTCAGGGATAGTACTTCACAGGCGGATATTGACAACGTACAAAAGGCGTTTAGCGCCTTGCCTTCCAAAATACCTCAAATTGCAGGTTACGAATGGGGCACGAATAATAGTCCGGAAGGTTTGAACAAAGGGTTGACCCATTGCTTCTTTTTAACTTTCAAAAGTGAGGCAGATCGTGCTACTTACCTTCCGCACCCTGACCACAAGGCGTTTGGCGAAATATTGATTCCGCATCTAGATGACGTAACCGTCGTTGATTATTGGACCTATTAGTTTAAGCGAATTTTTAAATCTTATTCAAAATCGCCTCATTGATACCTTTTACAAGTGCGGGACCCTCATAAATAAAGCCCGTATACACTTGTACCAAAGTTGCACCAGCATCTAATTTGGTGAGGGCATCTTCTGCGGAATGAATTCCGCCAACCCCAATGATGGGAAATGCTTTTTCACTTTTCTCCGCTAAAAACCGAATCACTTCCGTACTTCGGTCGGTCAAAGGTTTACCGCTCAGTCCGCCTTTCTGCTCCGTATGAAACAGATCGGATTTCAAATTTTTACGCTCGATAGTGGTATTTGTGGCTATGACCCCATCTATTGCCGTGGTTTTCACAATCCAAATAATATCCATCAATTGTTCCTCGGTCAAATCAGGGGCTATCTTGAGCAGAATTGGTTTTTCCGTTACCTTCTTTTTAGCGGCATATTTGGTATTTTCCAATTTTAATTTTGTCAATAAAGCCGCAAGGGGCTCCTTGTCTTGAAGCTCTCTCAGACCCGGGGTGTTGGGCGAACTGACATTCACAGCAAAATAATCGACATGATCAAATAGGGCATCAAAACAAATCAAATAGTCTTTGATGGCCTCATCATTTGGAGTTACCTTGTTCTTTCCAATATTACCACCAACGATTATCTTACGCTCCTTTTTCAAACGCTCGACCGCATCAAAAACACCAGAATTATTGAAACCCATCCTATTGATTATGGCCTTATCGGCTTTTAACCTGAACAAACGTGGTTTCGGATTGCCATCTTGTGGTTTTGGTGTAAGTGTTCCTATTTCAACAAAGCCAAATCCAAAATTCGCAAACTCATTGAACATCTTGGCATCTTTGTCAAAACCCGCGGCAAGTCCTACCGGATTTTTAAATTTAAGACCAAAAACCTCCCGTTCCAACCGTTTATCATCCATCAAATAGAGTGATCTAAAAAGTCTTGAAAAACCGATTTTTGAGAGAAATCGAACCAATGAAAAAGTGAAGTAATGTGCATTTTCCGCATCGAGCAAAAACAACAAAGGTCGCGCAATTGATTTATACATGTACAGCTGAGGAATTTGGGCAAAATTACTAACTGAACTCCCAGTATTTCTAAAGGATTAATCTATTTTATCAACAGCAGCGGTTGACAATTAATCTTTGATCTCAGCATTACCTTGCAGGGCTAAAGGAACAACTTTTATGGGCCTTCTTCGAGCCTCGTCGCAAAGCATAATATAGCGTTCATATTGCTTTTCATTGAAGATAGAGAGCAATGACACATCAGTCTCTCTTGAAACATTCACTATTTTCTGCTGCAATTGCTGATACTTATCGGCCAGAGTGGTCAATTCTTGCGGGCTACTTTGTGGGTGCGTATCCAAAAGAAGCTGAATTTCGTCTTCCAATGCTTTGGTTTTCAACTGAAGTTCTGCTTGCCAAACTTCCATTTTAGCTACCTGCTCTTCGTTGAGTTGAAATACCTTGATCAATATTTCAGAACTTTTTTCACTTACGCCCAGAACACATTCTTGGGCAGCCACAAAAAATGAGGTCAATGAAAAAACAACTAGTATAAAACCTTTAAATTGCATCAGTAAAAATTCCAATAGGTTGTTTGTATGGTTGTTGTACGAGATACAACGCTTATTTTATAACAGAAATTTTAGATAAAAATTATGTCAAAACAGCGTATTATCGACCGTTTTTTGCGTTACGTGAAAATCGACACTCAAAGTGACCCTGCCTCAGAAAGCACCCCGAGTACCGAAAAACAATGGGATTTAGCTTATAAGCTTGCCGAAGAGTTAAAAGAAATAGGCATGAAAGAGGTCACTATTGATGATAATGCCTATATCATGGCGACCCTACCCGGTAATAGTGAAAAAGAAATCCCTACCATTGGTTTTATAGCTCATTTTGATACCACTCCAGATTATTCAGGCACCAATGTCAAACCACAGATTATAGAAGATTATGACGGCGGGGATATTGTTTTGAATTTAGCGGCGAAAATTGTCTTGTCTCCCTATAATTTTGAGGAATTATTGGAATACAAAGGTCAAACATTGATCACTACAGATGGAACCACCCTACTGGGAGCAGATGATAAGGCCGGTATAGCCGAGATCATTACCGCGATGGAGTACCTTATTGAGCATCCGGAAATCAAACATGGAGACATCAAGGTTGGCTTTACCCCCGATGAGGAAATTGGTCGTGGTGCCCACAAATTTGACGTTGAAAAATTTGGTGCTGATTGGGCCTACACCTTGGACGGAAGCCAAATTGGGGAACTCGAATACGAAAATTTCAATGCGGCAAGTGCCAAGGTCACGGTAAAAGGCATAAGTGTTCACCCAGGCTATGCGAAAGGTAAAATGGTCAACGCCATCAGCATTGCCAACGAATTCATGAATGTATTACCGCCCGAGGAAACGCCCCAATACACGGAAGGCCGAGAAGGTTTCTTTCATATTCATCATATGCATGGGGACATTGAGCACGCTGAATTTGAACTTATTATAAGAGATCATGACAAAGATCAATTTGAGCGTCGAAAACAGTTACTCCATGACATTTTGAAGACCTTGAATGAGTTGTATGGGAATTGCTTGGAGATGGATTTAAAAGATCAATACTACAATATGCGTGAAAAGGTCGAACCTGTCATGCACATTGTTGATATTGCAAAGGAAGCTATGGAGGCCGTAGGAATTCAACCGATTATAAAACCAATAAGAGGCGGCACGGATGGCTCACAACTCAGTTATATGGGCCTACCCTGCCCCAATATTTTTGCCGGAGGTCATAACTTTCATGGTAAATATGAGTATGTTCCTGTCGAGAGTATGCAAAAAGCAGTTGAAGTTATCGTGAAAATTTGCGAAATTACAGCGAACAGAAATTAATTTGACCATGGATAGATCTGAAAAAGTTGAGGCCTATTTCGCCGAGGAGCATCGGTTTAAAAAAGCCGTTGGCAAATTGCGTGATATAGTGCTAAAAACAGAAATGGATGAGACTTTTAAGTGGGCTTTCCCTACCTATACCTGGAACAACAAAAATGTTGTGGGGATTTGTCGTTTCAAAAACCATTTCGGAATCTGGTTTTATAACGGAGTTTTTTTAAGCGACCCACACAACGTATTGGAAAATGCCCAAGAAGGTAAAACCCAGGCTATGCGGCACTGGAAGTTCAAGTCAATTGATGAGATTGATTCTAAAAAGACTTTGGCATATATCAATGAGGCGCTTGAAAATGAGAAAAAAGGCATCAAACTAATGCCTAAAAAGAGATCTCCTGTCAAAGTAGTAGTTCCTGAGTTACTAAAAAAGGCATTGAAAGCCGATAGTAAAACCAACGCCGCTTTTGAAAAACTAAGTCCGTCAAAACGCAGGGACTACGCAGAATATATTGCAACCGCCAAGCAAGAAAAGACCAAATTATCACGTCTTGAAAAAATACTGCCCATGATCGCGGCCGGTACGGGCCTAAATGATATGTACAGATAGTTTTTCTAATTATGATTCGGACCAATAGAAGCAAAAAAGAACCCTGAACTTTCATTCAGGGTTTTTTAGTGCTATCAAAAACTATTTATTTCTTTTCCGCAGGCGCATTCAATTTTCTGCTCATTTCCAATGAAATGGCTGAACGATCGAACTTTAATTTTCCTGCCATGGTTTCAATGACCACTGAATTGTCATTTTTACCTAAATCCGTGACCTTGCCATGCAATCCGCTTTTAGTGATTACACGATCGCCCCGTTTTAGTTCAGAAACAAACTTTTTCTCATCTTTGGCCCGCTTCATTTGCGGACGTATCATAAAAAAATACGCCACCGCAAAAATCGCGATCATTGGCAAAAATTGCCCCATTTCACCCATAATGTGTTCTTAAGTTAAAATTATTTGCTAGCCGTAGGCCCTATTGGTGCGGCACCTTTAGGGTTAACGAATGCTTTGATTCTAAGAAGCTCAGAACCTTTGGCCGTGTTCGCTTTGACCGTAACGGTTTTGGTTACCTGGTTTTGTCCAGACCCATTGAATTTAACCAACAACTCTCCAGATTCACCCGGCGCAATTGGTGTGTTCTTTGGGTATTCAGGTACGGTACAACCACAGCTACTTGAAGCATCAGTTATAATCAAAGGTCCGTTGCCGGTATTGGTAAATTTGAACACAGTTTCTTGGGCAGCATTTTGTTCAATGGTACCGAAATCGTGCTCTGATCTGTCGAAGGTCATTACGGGAACCAACTTTGCGGCTTCATCACGCTCAGCAGCAACTGCTACATTGTCAGATTTGATTTTACTTGAGGCATTTTCCTTGCAGGAAACAAAGGCCAAAACCATTACTAAACTCAAGGTAAAAACTACTTTTTTCATTTTTTGATTTTTTTATTATTTGCTGTATGTCATTAAAAACTAAACGTAAAATTAGCTAAATATTTTATAAAAGTCCACGACCCGCCTTTTTAAGCTTGCCTTCAGCCTTGTATTCCCGTACCAATTTGTCGAGAATACCGTTGATGAAAATGCTGCTTTTAGGAGTGGAATATTCTTTGGCAATCTCTAAAAACTCATTGATGGTAACCTTTTCAGGTATTGAAGAAAAGTTCAATAATTCGCAGATAGCCATTTTGAGCAATATCATGTCAATATCAGCGATACGGTCTTTATCCCAATTCGGGGTTTTTCCTTCTATTTCTTTTTCCCACTCCCCATTGTTCAAAAGGGTCTTCGAAAGCAATTGCTTCGCAAATTTCATATCTTCTTTGTCTTTCAAAAGGCGAGGAAGAAAATAAGAAGGCTTCCCATCTTTTTTGGCCTTCTTCAATAATTTCAAAAGAAAGGTGTTCACAATCGGAAAATCATCAACCCAGGTCAATTTATCATCCTCAAAATAATCATAGATTTTCTCGTTGGGGGCGATGATATCTTTGAAAAAGAGCTGAACCAATTGCTTATCCTCCTCAAAAGAATTTGTTGCGGACTTCATATAGTCATCAAACGCCTTACTCTCAATAAGCGCTTTGTGAATCAACTTCACATATTCATCATTTAAATACCAATGCTTCAACTTTCTTTTGGAAAGCTCATTTTTCAGAAGTTCATTGGTTGCGAGTTGAACGAGTAAGGAATTATTGATGAATCTTTCTTTATCAGGATATTGATCCGAAGTTTTGGACAAATAGCTGTTTTTAGAACGTGTTTGCTGATCTTTTTCGTAGGCATGTACCTCAACCATCAAACTCAAAATCAAGAGATACAAAGCGTACATATTAGCTATGCTTTCCTCTAGAAACTTCTCCTGGTTTTCCAAAGATTCATCTTTTGCATGTATCAAAGCATAGATGCATTGCATGACTTTGACCCTAATCTGCCTTCTTGTTAGCATTTAAAAGAACTTTATTTTGAAGCACTCAAATTTCAAGACGTAAAAATAAGAATCTATTTTGAATCCATAATGGGCTTCAGGTTATTATCTCAAGCCGCAGTGGTTTTTGAATCAAAACACAAAAGCGCCCTCCGAAATACTCATTCTTTTCCTCTCATCCTAAAGGATGGAACGAGTATTTCTCCGAATATCTAGGGATCGGAAATAAATAGGAGAAATCAGTCAAAACATATCTCTCCATATCAAGCAAACTTTATGACCGTAAGTTTTTACTCAAAGTCCTATCTTTGAAACTTCGCCATAATCGTATCTTTCAAATAGCACGTTGACCTGATGAAGGAACTTAAACACCTGAATAAATATTTCAAAAAATATTGGTTAAAGCTGCTATTAGGGGTATTCATTACCATTATAGCCCGTGTCTTTTCTCTGGTCATGCCCTCGTATGTAAAGAAATCGATTGAGGTGGTCGAAGGCTATTTGAAACAATTGATCGATAAGGGCGAGGCAACCGAGCTTTTGACCACTTACATTTTGATTATTGTCGGGGCCGCCCTGCTATCGGGTGTTTTTACGTTTTTGATGCGACAGACCATCATCAACGTATCGAGATACATTGAATACGATTTGAAAAACGAGGTTTTCGACCACTACCAATTGCTAAGCTTGAATTTTTACAAAAAAAACCGGACCGGTGATTTGATGAATCGTATCAGTGAAGACATCAATCAGGTCAGAATGTACGCTGGACCCGCTATCATGTACGGCATCAATGCACTGACACTCTTCGCTTGCCTGATACCATTAATGTTCATAAAGGCTCCTACCCTGGCAGCCTATACCTTATTGCCCTTGCCCATACTTTCCATTCTGATTTATCAAATCAGTAAAATCATACACAGGCGCAGTACTGTGGTCCAAGAATATTTATCAACCTTGTCAACATTTACCCAAGAGGTTTTTTCGGGGGTATCGGTCATCAAGGCCTATGCGTTGGAGCCCAAAATCAATACTGAATTGCAGGGGTTGGCCGTATCAGGAAGAAATAAAAGCATGAGCCTCGCCAAAGTCAATGCGTGGTTTTTTCCGATGATGGTTCTTTTGATCGGTATCAGTAACATTTTGGTCATCTACATTGGTGGCAAACAATATATTGATGGTGAGATAGCATCAGTGGGGGTTATTGCCGAATTTATTCTGTATGTCAACATGTTGACTTGGCCTGTTGCCATTGTCGGGTGGTTGACGTCAATTGTGCAACGCGCTGAGGCATCGCAAAAGAGAATCAATGAGTTTTTGAAACAAGCCCCTGAAATAATCAACACTAGCGAAGAATCCGATTCCCCAGACATTACAGGAAAAGTGGAATTCAAAAATGTCTCCTTCACTTATGAGGATACCGAAATAACCGCCCTGAAAAATGTTTCATTTACCATTGAAGCTGGAGAAACCGTGGCTATTCTAGGAAAAACCGGCTCTGGTAAATCGACCATTTTAGATTTGGTTTCACGCTTGTATGATGTTACCTCCGGAGAAATCTTGATTGATGACCTTCCCATCAAAAAGCACAATCTGACCAATCTTCGTGAAGCCATAGGAGTCGTGCCCCAAGATGCTTTTTTATTTTCTGATTCCATAGAGAACAACATTAAGTTTGGCAAACATGACGCCTCTCAAGAAGCGGTGGTTCAAGTGGCCAAAAATGCGGTGGTTCATAAAAACATCATGAATTTTAGTAAAAAGTACGATACGGTTCTTGGAGAGCGCGGCATCACATTGAGTGGTGGTCAAAAACAACGTGTTTCCATCGCAAGGGCCCTTTTGAAAGACCCAAAAATTTACGCTTTTGATGACTGTCTTTCAGCAGTCGATACTGAAACGGAGGAAGAAATCTTAAGCAATTTAAAACAAGCCTCAAAAAACAGAACAACCCTAATTGTGAGTCATCGTGTCTCTTCTTCCAAAAACGCGGATAGAGTGCTAGTACTTGAAGATGGCAAGTTGATACAAGAGGGCACTCATGACCAGCTGAATGTCAAAAAAGGCTACTATAAAGAACTGTATGAGAACCAACTATCTGACAAAGAAATCTAGAAATATGTTGCCGGATTGGCATTTTTTTTTCATTTTTGAAGGATTATTCTCAAAATAAATAACCAAACACTACACCATGGCTGATAGAGATTCAATGGATCAAGAAGAGATTCATTCCAAAGTATTGAGGGCAGGAAGAAGAACCTATTTTTTTGACGTAAGAAGCACCAAGGCAGGAGATTATTATTTGACCATTACAGAGAGTAAAAAGTTTACCCATGATGATGGTTCATTCCACTATAAAAAACACAAAATCTATCTTTACAAGGAAGATTTCGAGGCGTTTCGTGAAAATGTAGGCGAAATGATGGATTTCATCATTGCTGAAAAAGGAACCGAAGTGATTTCGGAAAGGCATCAATCAGACTTCAAAAAAGAAGAAGCGGTAGAAATGTCAGAGACCCCCGCTGAAAGTAATGAGGCAAAGTCAACGGAGAGTTTCACTGATGTTGATTTTGACGATATCTAAAACTTTTCTTGAAAAATAAATAAGCAACGGCTCTTTTAATTAAGAGCCGTTTTTTACTTTTAAAAACTTACTAATTGCACTCAAGATGAAAAAACCAATACTACTCCTCGCTTCCTTATTTTTATTTCAAATGATTTCTGCCCAGCAAGAGCTCGACTTGAGCTATTACCTTCCGCAGAACATAACCTATGATGAAAAAATTCCCACTCCTGAAGATATCATTGGGCATGAGGTGGGCGAATGGCATGTTACCCATGACAAATTGATGTTTTACATGCAGCATTTGGCTAAGGTCAGTGACCGAATGACCATAGAAAATAGGGGCAGTACCTTTGAAGGTCGGCCTATTTTATTGTTGACGATAACTACCCCCAAAAACCATCAGAGTATCGATAAGATTCGTGAAGAACATGTTGCCTTGACCGAAAGCGGTAGCGGTAATCTGTCAACTGACAATATGCCCATAGTGGTTTATCAGGGGTTTTCAATTCATGGCAATGAGTCCAGTGGGTCAAATGCCGCTTTGGCCTATGCCTATTACCTCGCTGCCGCCCAAGGGTCTGAAATTGAGGCCATGCTCGACAATATGATCATATTGATGGATCCCTCTTTGAACCCTGATGGCCTACAACGTTTTGCCTATTGGGCGAATACCAACAGGGCGCAACACTTGGTTTCAGACAATAATGACAGAGAATATCATGAAGTTTGGCCAGGAGGTCGAACCAATCATTATTGGTTTGACATGAATAGAGACTGGTTGCCTGTGCAATTGCCCGAGAGCAGGGCGCGTATTGAAAGCTTTCATAAATGGATGCCCAATATCTTGACCGACCACCACGAAATGGGCACTAATTCCACCTTTTTCTTTCAACCGGGCGAACCCACCCGTGTGCATCCGCTGACCCCAAAAATGAATCAAGAGCTCACTGCTGAAATAGGAACCTATCATGCAAAGGCGTTGGATAAAATTGGTTCTTTATATTATTCTGAGGAAAATTATGATGACTATTATTACGGGAAGGGATCGACATTCCCGGATGTGAACGGAGGCATTGGTATTCTCTTTGAACAGGGCAGTTCAAGAGGACACATTCAACAAAGTGAAAACGGACTTTTGACTTTTCCGTTCACGATTCGAAATCAATTCACAACGGCCCTTTCCACAGTCGAAGCTGCAAAGAACATGCGAACCAAAATTTTAAACTATCAGCGACAGTTTTATGCTGATGTTAGAAATTCAGCGGCAAAAAGTAAGACCAAGGCCATTGTATTTGGCGATAGTAAAGATGCGGCAAAGGCATGGCACTTGGCTGAAATTCTGAATCGTCATAAAATCAAATTCCATGAACTTTCAGATGATGCAACGATTGGTGGAAAAAGATTTTCCAAATCGAACAGCTATATGGTGCCTATGAATCAAAAAAACCATCGGTTGATCAATGCCATGTTTGAAAAACGCACCACCTTTACTGACAGTTTGTTTTATGATGTTTCAGCCTGGACTTTTCCTTTGGCGTTCAATGTTGATTATGCAAAGACCAGCTCGCTCAGCTATGCCGGGGCTGAGATAACTGACTTCAAACCCTTATCTGGCAACGTCAGTAAAAAAAGCAACTATGCCTATTTGTTTGAATGGCATGAATACTACACCCCAAAAGCACTCAATGCAATCGTTGAAAAAGGACTCAGAGCGAAAGTGGCGAAATCGCCCTTTTCTTTGGAAGGAAAAAAATATGACTACGGAACAATCATGGTACCTGTTCAAAATCAAAAATTGAACGCCTCTGATTTGCATGCTTTTCTTCAAAAAGTGGCCCAAGAAAGTATGTTGCAAATCACTGGGGTGGGAACGGGTTTGACCCAAGGTATTGATCTGGGAAGCAATGAATTCGATCCCGTGAGAAAACAAAATGTGGCCATAATCGTGGGTAATGGAATTCGGTCTTATGATGCTGGGGAAATATGGCATTTATTTGACACCCGTTATGATATGAAGCTCACTAAAATTGATACAGAGTATTTCAGCACATTAGATCTGAATAAATACACTGACATCATTGTGCCAAGTTCAGGATGGGGACGATCTACTTTTCAAAATAAAAAGAATGCTGAAAAGCTGAAAGCATGGGTAAAGCAAGGTGGTACGTTAATCGGGTACAGAAATGCAGTGGAATGGTTCAATAAAAACGAATTCATGAAATTGAAATTCAAAAAAGATACTTTGGTTGCCAAGAACATTCCTTTTGATAAAAAAGGAAAATTCTTGGGTGCACAAGTTACCGGTGGAGCCATTTTCAACACAAAATTAGACCGCTCACATCCTATCAATTACGGATATAAAAATGCTGATTTGGCACTTTTCAGAAATTCCAATATCTATATAAAACCCGATAAAAACAGTTATAACAATCCTATTCAATATACAGGTAATCCCTTATTGAGTGGTTATATCTCGGAGGAAAATAATGAGCTCATTAAAAATTCGGTGCCGTTTCAAGTAAAACGTTTAGGAAAAGGAAGGGTCATTGCTTTTACTGACAATACCAATTTTAGGGCATTTTGGTATGGCACCAACAAACTGTTGATGAATGCCATTTTCTTTGGACAGATGATGTGATTTAACAGAATCTGGCATACACCCAATTAAACAAAAACAACCCCAAAATACATGCAGCTGCAATCATTGAACTTGTCAGTGTGGCAAGCAAAAAGAACAGCGCAAAAAAGTAAATAGGAAAAACCACTAGACTATAAGCAAACCTCAGAGTGCCTGAAAATTCAGGCTCCCATACTTTTGGTTTGACCAACAACTTCCAAGTAATTACCACAGGTAAGTTCAAAACCGTAAAGACAGTTTTTAAAAGGTGTATGGGCCAAGTATTCTTGTTTTTTCTCGCAACGATATTTCCTGCTTCAAGTTCTGCTATGGTTTGATTTACCTTTTCAGGTTGCAAATAATCCACATGAAGGGCGTCAAGTTGTTTTTCAAACTTTTCATAATTCGGTTCATCTTCAATGTGGGTGGTCATTTTTTTCAAACTGGCACTGACGGCTTCTTTTATCGTGGTTACGGACTGCCGAACGTCTTCTGGCTCGTACATATCTTTTACGGCAAGGGGTTTCCCAAAAAACACTGCAGCCTTATCGGGGAAGGCCACTAGATTTCTATAATTCAATCCCACAGGAACAATCTGAATATCGAGTTCAGGGTACGTATCCAACGTATTGAACAAAATTCGGGTAAAGCCCTTACTTAAAGGTCGCACACGTCTTCTTTGATTATGATTGGCCTCAGGAAACATCAGAATAGCCTCATTGCAACGCAGTAATTCCGCACATGCATCAAAAACCGCATCATTATTTTTAAGTGATTCGCGACCATCACGAATGCGGTAAATCGGAATCATCCGAAAAAAAGCGAAAATTGATTTAAGAAAGTTGTTTGTGAACACATCAGATCGGGTCAAAAAATAAGGTTTTCGATTGCAGTCAACCACAATCAACAGCGGATCCAAAAGGGCGTTTTGATGATTGGGTAAAAACAACACAGGCTTGTCAGTAGGTACATTATCAAGTCCTGAAACCTTTATTTTACCAAAATACAGATGCAAGGCTGCCTTGATCATTATCTTGATAAATGAATACATCAACTTTTTCAAACCAATTCTTCTTTATTGCGTTGCGGTCTGCCCCAAAAGCTCGCCAAAAGTAGTCCTGAAACCAAATGCCATATGCCCCAAAAGGCGGCAATTAAGGCCATTCCACCGAGTCCCTCAAAAAAAGTGAAAATTAGTAAGAGTCCCAAACCCGAATTTTGAATTCCGGTTTCAATGGTAATACTTCGTGTGTCGGCTTTTGAAAGTACAAAAAGGCGCGCCATGGAAAACCCGGTTAAAAAAGCAATCAAGTTGTGTGCGAGTACCAACCAAAAAACAAGGACCACATAATCTAAAAACACATCGCGATTATTGTACAAGGCCATGAAAATCAATGCCACGAAAAACAACAAAGACAAAATCTTCAACACCTTGGCCATTTCTTGGGCCAATTGGGGTTTTAAATGATTGACCCACATGCCCAAAACCAGAGGAACCCCCAAAAGAAGTGCAACCAGTTTTATCATTTGCAATGGTGCAATGGCCACCTCTAAGAGTATACCAGCCGTTGGTTCATAAAGCGCGCCCCAAAATTGCAAATTCAAGGGGGTCATAATGATAGCCAAGAGCGTGGCAATTGCCGTAAGACAAATGGACAAAGCGGTATTACCACGCGCCACATGACTGATGAAATTGGAAATATTACCTCCGGGGCAGGCCGCTACCATGAACATTCCCAGGGCAATGCTTGGATACGGATTGACCAAAGAAACCAATAAAAAAGTCAAGGCCGGTAAGAGCAAAAACTGACTGAAAACACCAACCAGAATGGGTTTCGGCCTTTTGATCAAACTGCGGAAATCCCTTACTGAAATTTCCAAAGCAATGCCGAACATGACAAATGCCAAGGCAAAATTCAAGACCCACAGGGTCTGTTCCTCAAAATTAATTCGAATGCTGTCAATAATGGAATCGGTCAAAAGAGGTGCGTTGGATATTACGGATGAAGTTAAAAAATCACTTTGCGTATATCAACTAATCAAAGAAATACTTTTAAATTTAAATCTAAATTCTCTAAAATGGCAAGGACCCCGAGTAACATGATGCCCTTAGGTACTGCGGCACCTGATTTTGACCTTCACGACACGATTTCTGAAAAAAATCATACTCTAGATGGGCTCAAAGGAGAAAAAGGCACGCTGGTAGCTTTCATTTGCAACCATTGTCCTTTTGTGATTCATGTCAATCCGGAATTATCGCGTATGGCCAAAGATTATCAGAAAAAGGGAATCAGTTTCATCGCCATTTCGAGTAATGATGTTGAAAATTACCCCCAAGATGCCCCTCATTTAATGAAAATCAATGCCCGAGAAAACGACTATTCTTTTCCGTATTTGTATGACGAAACACAAGAGGTGGCCAAAGCCTATGACGCTGCCTGCACTCCAGATTTTTATTTATTCGATGGAAACTTAAAATTGGTTTATCGCGGACAAATGGACGATTCGCGACCCGGAAATGGTTTGGAAGTTACAGGGAAAGATCTTCGAAATGCTATGGATGCGATGCTTGAAAATAAAGCAATAGATGGAGATCAAAAACCTAGTATTGGTTGTAATATTAAATGGTTGGCCTCTTGAAGTAAATAAATTGAACTTTATTTGAGTTTTATAGCGGTTTTGGCTATGGTTTCGTTGCGGAATCATCCGAAGGATTATTCCGCCGTAATCCTAAATTTAGCAAAAAGGCTTGAAATTCCGATTAGGAATTTCAGCCGTAATGAACTATAGCCGTCCTAAGTTTGTTTTTTATTTTATTCCGTTCCGATATCTTCAATTTCGTTTACTTTTCTATTTTGATTTATGAACACGAACGGTATTGAAATTCCGATTAGTATTGTCAAAGTTGTGTAAGGATAAAACGGTTCGATTATTAGGTGGTCAGGAATTAATGGACTGGTCGGTTTTCCGATAAAAGTCATAATGTATAATCCAATTCCAAACATAATTAATGCCCAAAGTGTTACTGTCAGAATATCCATAATCAATTCCGATATGTTAAATTGTTTGCGCTTTAAATTAAGTAACATTCCAATTGCAGGAATTGAAGCAATTATAAGATAGTCGATTGTATTAGAGGAAAATCCGAAAAAATAATTCGTAGCATTTTGAATAAATTCAGTCAATCCAATATGGATTTTTGCTCCCAACCCAAAATTTAACAAGACAAAAATCAGTGCGCAAAGACAGTAAATAAAATATTTTACATTATTCGGAATTTTATTCAATTCGGTCAGTTTTTGTGGTTGGTTTACGTTATGCACAACTGTCTCGGGTATGAAACCTAGGGCTTTTCGAAGCACTTAACTGTCCGCCTAAAATGAACTTGGTTGAGAGCCGAAAACTTGCGGAAAGAACTGTCCGCCCTATGTTTTACACCCATTGTGGTAGCCAGTTTTTTCTTATTTTGGCTTCTTAAGAATTTATTCTGGGCTGTAGGGCAAGGCTGATTTATGGGCAACTATTCGCAGTTTGCCTTTATCATCCTTTATATAAGCAAATGTATATTCAACTTTTATCTCTTTCCCAGCAGTTGTAGTAAAGTAATAATTACCCATTGCCAATGCTATATCACATTTTTTGGCATAAATTCCGCTATTCTCCCAACGAACATTAGTATATGGTGCTATTGCAAAGCCTTTGTCTTCAGGATATGTTTCATTATCTCCAACAAAATAACTTAGCGCTGCATCGAAAGTTTCTCTAAACTGGTCTTCAGATGCTAAGGTCGGTTTGAATAAAACCATTCCCAAATCATAGCCATATAAAGTCTCGATATGATTTTTGGCAGCCTGTTTGAAGTCGCCTCCATCTGCAAAAACTTGTCCAATTTTCACAATTCCCTCGCCCCATTCTTTTTGAGCTACAACTACCTCAGAAGAAGTGATACAATCATCAGAATTTGTCGCATTAATAGCTTGTTCATTTTCTGATTCTTCTGAACTTGGTTTTTGATTCTCTTGATTACAAGAGAAAAGAAAAACAGTCATTAGCAGAATTACTGTCGATTTTTTAAACATTTTTAGTCACTTTTTTAATTTATGCCTACTTTCTTCAATGGTATTCGGCTTGTCCATATGTATTTGTCAAATTGGCTTCAACGGTCTCGTATAAGATTTTGTTGCGAACATTTCCAACGGAAATTGTCCGCCAGTACCGAAGATAATAAATTCCAAGGATTTCCATTTTAGGAAATCCGCCCGCAATGAATTATACACCGTGTTGGCAACTGACTTTTATTTATTTTCGGTTATTTTCTCATTCACAACGCCCAT
>CAYSPL010000012.1:82101-96531 GCA_964432915.1 uncultured Maribacter sp. | reverse complement strand
CGATGGTTAAGTCCGTACCCGTTAGTATCGAACCTGAAATGTTCTGGTCATCGGTACTTCCTGCTGCCGCTATTTCATCAATGGCCCCTTGGGTGTCAGTCGCTGTCAGTCCCGATGTAGTATTGTCAAAGGGTACTTCGAAGGCTTCTTGGTCGTCTGTTCCGCCTGCACCACCGGCCAGTGAACTTAGGTCGACCGTTGTTGGATTTCCCCCTTCGATCTCAATGGTCAATATGTTCGAACCATCCAATGAGGCATTGCCCAAATTTTGGTCATCCGTTGTGCCATTTGCCACTATTTCATCTAAAGCAGCTTGCGCATCGGTTGCCGTCAAACCAGAAGTGGCATTGTTGTAGGGCACTTCAAAGGCCTCTTGGTCATCCGTACCGCCTGCACTACCGGCCAACGCACTTAGATTGACAGTTGCAGGATTCCCTCCTTCGATTCCAATTGAGAGCTCATTCGTGGCGTCATCAAAAGTTACCGGACCCATATTTTGGTCATCAGTTGAGCCAGCAGGAGCTAGAATTGGGCTTAGGTCAATGGTATTTCCATCTTCAATGGTAATTTCATTTCCTGATAATGATAGCGTTTGATCGTCAGAACCTCCTGACCCTCCTGCCAAAGAACTGAGGTCAACGCTTGTCGGATCACCATTTTCTATTTGAATGGTCAATATATTGGAACCGTCTAAAGTCGCATTACCTAAATTTTGATTATCGGAACCTCCCGTACCTCCGGCTAAAGCGCTTAAGTCGACTACACCAGCATTTCCATCTTCAATTCCGATGGATAATTCCCCCGTGTTTTCATTAAAAACCACAGGGCCAATATTCTGGTCATCACTTGCGCCAGAGGCTGCTGCCAATGCACTTAAATCAACACTTGTTGGATTTCCACTTTCAATTTCAATGGTCAAGATATTGTCAGTATCTAAGGTGGCATTGCCCAAATTTTGGTTGTCGGTTCCACCGGTTGCTCCACCAGAAAGTGAGCTTAAATCAACCGTGGTTGGATCCCCGTTTTCTATTTCTATAGTTAGAACATTATTGCCATCTAACGAGGCACCGCTTAAATTCTGGTTATCGGTTCCGCCAGCACCCAAAAGTGGTGCGAGATCCACTGTACTGGCCGTATTCGTTATGCCAAGAATCGTATCATCAAGTGTTAAGTTTTGAATTTCATTGGTAGTGCTAGTATCTAAATCTTGGTTTATGTGATTTGTTATGGCCTGTTGTACATCAGCAATATCCAAGATTATCTGATCGTCATTATAATAGGCCCCGTCAGCTCTAACTTCAAGAACATTGCCTGGGTCTGCACTTATGACATCGGCTGCGGTAATGAATTGCGTGTTGGCGTTCGAAAAATCTTCAAGACCAATGTTGGCGTTGTCGAGTTGGTCGGGCCCTACTGAATTATCGGATAATTTAGACTGGGTAACTGAAAAATCTTGAATTTTTCCCGGGCCGATTGAGCCATCGGAAATATCATTTCCTGTGATGGAACCATCCCGAATAAGACCGGTATCAATACTATTGGGAGCAACTTCAATATTATCGCCAGTGGCCGTAGGTGTAATTACGATTGTACTTTCGAAGTTCACGATTGGATCTGCAGTAAGCATTCCTCCAGTACCACCACCTGTGGTGCGCAGATTTACCCATTGCGTTCCGTCGAAATAATGAACACTTTGAGAGTCAGTATTGTAGACCAAAGCACCTTGAAGTGGGGCAATAGCGTTCATTTGAGTAGTCGTTACACGAGAGATGACCAAAACCTTGTCTGTACTTTCCAATTCCAGAACAGAGGAGGCATCAATATTTTGAGGGTTGTCGCCAATTTTGACCTGCGCTTCAAGGGAGTAGTTTAAGCATAAGCCAACAATTAGGAGGAATGAAATTCTTTTCATAATGGGGAATGGTTATAGTGTTCTACAGGACTGACAAAAATAGATTACTCTAGCTATGTGGCCAGTTTTAATAGTTAAAATGTATTATCGACTGGATGAATTGAGCGAATCATCGATAAAACGTCTCAAGATGTGAAAAGTAAGGATAAATCCTACATGGTGCTAATAATTTTTAGTTCGACGTATTTGACAAATTAACAAAAGTTTAGAGGCGGCAGTTTTTTTTAGAACCAAACTTGTGTTTTCTTTATGTTTCCATTGTTAAAGTAAAACAAATGAAGCTTCTTTTACCCTTCTTTTTTTCGATTTTTTTTATCACTTTAGGTTTTTCCCAAGATAGCGAGCGTCAACTTTTGCGCGGACAAGTTTTATATCGAAATACAAACGTGGCTAATGAAAATGTAATCAATTCCACTAGTGAAACGGCTACTATTACCAATGATCGAGGGCAATTCGCCATAGCCGTCAAAGAAGGGGATGTGCTGGTATTCACTGCTGTAAATTATCAATTGGAGGTGGTTGCCATTACCGAAGAAATTATTCAAAACAACCGCTTGGTCGTTGAGGTCAACGAGAAGGTTACGAAATTGGACGAGGTTATTGTAACACCTGAAGATCAAGAGCGATTTGTAAAATTAAAGAATGAAGAGCTTAAAGAATTTGAGTACGAAATCGATCGCTCCTCAGAGGTTGAAAATATCGCATTGTCAAAACCGGTAAGAGGAATGAGAGATGGGATCAACTTTGTCAATATCTTTAAAGCGCTAATGAAATCTGTAAAAGGTTCCACCAATGAGGCTTCTCGCGAACCATTGAAGATAAGTGAAGTATTGAGGCAAGTTTATGATGATGAGTTCTTTGTTGTTGATCTGAAATTACCCCAAGAAAAAATAAATGATTATTTGCTTTATTGTGACACTCAAATGCCTGAGCGGTCTTTATTGCAAAAGGACAACGAATTTCAATTAATTGATTTTTTGGTTACCCACAGTAAAACTTTCCTTGAAGAAAACAATGCTGAAAAATAGGCTACTTCTCGTAGTGTTGGTATTGTTTTCAGTCTCGTCTGAGGCGCAATCTTTTTTTTCTAAAAAAATAGAGGGTAGGGTGTTCAGTAAGGATGGGGATGTTGCTGCCACCCATGTTCAAAATCTATCCACGAAAAGAGCCACTATTACTGATATAGACGGTTTTTTTTCCATTTATGCCAATCTTAATGATACCCTCTTGTTTTCTGCGGTGCAATACAAAAAAAAACATCTGGTAATCACGGCAGATATGTTAAAACAAAAAATACTGCGAGTACTTTTGGATGATGCTTTGAATGTTCTTGATGAGGTTACCGTAACACCTTATAATCTTTCTGGCGATATTGCCAAAGATTTACAGGTAATCAGAACTGATGCAGTGGTTACTTCGCAAACAGTTGGTTTGCCCAATGCTTATGCGCGAGTACCTTCAAAAGCTGAACGCGAATTGTTTGAGGCTACAACCGGGGGTGGAATTCTGCCCTTGAACCCCATATTAAACGCAATTAGTGGGCGGACCAAAATGTTGAAAAAGCGCGTCGCCAGAAATGATTTGTATGCTCGAACATTGCGTGTCAAGGAATTTTATGCGGATTCGCTCTTCACTTCAGAACTGAATATACCAAAAGACAAAATAGATGATCTACTCTATTTTTGTGAGGTCGATAACGACTTTCAAAAGGTGGTCGATTCGCATGACCGCTTTAAAATATGGGAGTTCATCAGAAAGAAGAGTGTTCTTTATCTTGAAAACAATAAATCACCATAGACCTGAGAATTGGCATACCAATTGATATTATTATTGAAAATGAACTCGATAATGAAAATTTTTAAAAAGAGTATTATTCTGCTTCTTGTTCCACTATTTGCTTTTTCAGCTACTCATAAATTTTATGTGAGTGTCACAAACGTGGTTTATTCAAAAAAAGATGATGCCCTTCAGATCACCAGTCGTATTTTCATTGATGATATTGAGGCGGTTTTCAATGAACGTTATGATATTGAGTACAAATTAGCCGACGAAAAAGAAGTGGACGAATCATTAGCATATCTTCAAAAATATCTAAGAACAAAACTTGAGGTTAGTGTTAATGGGCAGGTTAGGCCCCATCAATATATTGGTAAGAAGATTGACAATGATGTGGTCATTGTATTCTTGGAAGTACCTGAAATTGACTTATCCAATACCAAGACCATTGAAGTCAGTAACAAAATTCTCATGGATTTGTTTGATGAGCAGCAAAACATTGTGCATCTAAAAATCAATGACCTCAAGAAAAGTTATGTTCTTACCAAGGAGAATGCGAAAGGAGTGTTAAATTTGTAACATTCCTAAATATTTTATTAAAAAATAGTCTACATTTCCACTGAATTTAATATTAAAACAAAATCATGAGTAATTTCAATGGAACTATGCTGGCATGCCTTTTCCTTTTTTCAGGGGTTATGGTTGCTCAAGAAGTCAAAGAGAGAGAACCAGGGCACTATAATCAAAGTAAATTCAAGCAGCTTTACGAAGAGTTTTCCACTCCAAATACGTATCGCTCTGCCTCTGGCGCACCCGGTCCGGATTATTACCAACAACAGGCAGATTATGTAATGAACATTGAACTTGATGACGAAAATGCCAAATTATTTGGTGAAGAAACAATCACTTACAGAAACAACTCACCTGATGATTTAGAATACCTATGGGTGCAATTGGATCAGAACGTAAGGGAAAAAGGAACAAAATCAGCTTTGAGAAACGGAAGTAAAGTTAGTTCGGCTGAAAGACTTTCCAGTTTTTCAAAAAAGTACATGAGTGAGCCGTTTGATGGTGGTTTTAACATTGATTTTGTCAAAGATGCGGCGGGTAAACCCTTATCTTATACGATTAATCAAACGATGATGCGTATCAATATTCCAACTCCGTTAAAGAGCAAAGAACAAATTTCATTCTCGATAAAATGGAATTACAATATACCCGATCATACCATTGATAGAGCCAGATCAGGTTATGAGTTTTTTGCCAAAGACGGTAACAGAGCCTATGTCATTGCCCAGTTTTTTCCGAGAATGGCGGTATATAACGATGTTGAGGGTTGGCAGAATCATCAATTTTGGGGTAGTGGAGAGTTTGCGCTTCCTTTTGGGAATTATGAGGTGAACATCACCGTTCCAGCGGATCATATTCTAGATGCTACAGGAACTCTTCAAAATAGGAAGGAAGTTTTTACCAAAGAAATGTTGAAACGCTATGAGAAAGCCAAAAAATCATATGACAAACCAGTGATCATCGTTACTCAAGAAGAGGCTGAGGCTGCCGAAAAGCAAAAATCAAAGAAGAAGAAAACATGGAGATTCAAGGCTGAGAATGTTCGTGATTATGGCTTTGCAACTTCCCGAAAGTTTATATGGGATATGCAAGCGGTAAATGTTGGGGGAAAAGATGTTATGGCGGTTTCCATGTATCCTAAAGAAGGTAACCCCCTATGGGAAGAATATTCTACAAAGGCGGTTGCACTGACCCTTAAGTCGTACTCCGATCATTCTTTTGATTATCCTTATCCGAAGGCCATCTCGGTACATGCTAAAAGACAGGGTATGGAGTACCCTATGATATGTTGGAATTACGGCAGGCCCAATGAAGACGGTACGTATTCAGACCGTACCAAATATGGTATGATCAGTGTCATCATACATGAGATTGGGCACAATTTTTTCCCGATGATCGTGAACTCTGATGAACGCCAATGGGGTTGGATGGATGAAGGCCTTGACACTTTCATGCAATATATGGCTGAACAGGAATTTGGAGAAGCGTTTCCTGATGCAATTGCCCCAAATACCAAATATCCGTCGCGTAGGGGAGACCCAGCTAAAATTGTACCCTATATGGCTGGGGATCAGAGCACCATGGCTCCGATCATGTCAAACCCTGAAAATGTTTATCGTCTTGGCCCGAATGCCTATGGCAAGCCTGCAACCGCACTGAATATTTTAAGAGAAACGGTAATGGGTCGTGAACTTTTTGACCATGCATTCAAAACGTATTCCCATAGATGGAAATTCAAACACCCTACCCCTGAAGATTTTTTCAGAACCATGGAAGATGCTTCCGCTGTGGATTTGGATTGGTACTGGCGAGCTTGGTTCTACACCACTGATTATGTGGATATTGGGGTAAAAGGAATTAAAAAATTCTATGTGAGTGACAACTCGCCAAACGGTATGGTTGTTTTGGTTGAGGAAGGAGATGTGAATTTTAAAGAGAAATTAAAAGGGAAGAATCCTTCTGAAAATTCCAAATTGTTGAAAGAATATATGATGGACAATATGACCGAAGCGGAAAGAGCCGCCGTCAAAGAACCAAAATACATTTATGAAATAACGTATGACAAGCCAGGGGGCATACCCATGCCTTTGATAGTTGAGTATACCTATGCCGATGGTAGCACCGAGAATATCACCTATCCGCCTGAAATATGGAGAAAGAATGATAAAGAGGTCAGTGTGGTCATTACCGCACAGAAAGAACTAAGCGGAGTGATAGTCGACCCCAAAGCGGAAACGGCTGATATTGATACCACCAACAATTCATGGCCCAGAAAAGAGAAAAAATCAGAATTCGATAAAATGAAAGAGAAAATCAGAGGATAATACTTTCATTCTGATATCATCAAAAGCCCTGTAATTAACAGGGCTTTTTTCATTGCCTCTTCAAACTTCTTTATATTTGTTCTTATGTATTTGACGCACTTTTTATTTATTAGCGGAGCCGAGATATTCTTCATTATGTTCATCGTGGTCATGGTTTTCGGTGCTGATAAAATTCCGGGTATTGCAAAGGGACTCGGAAAAGGTATGCGTCAATTAAAAGATGCCACCGAAGATATCAAACAAGAGATTCAAAAAAGTGCGGATAAGCAAGGTGTTGATACCAGTTTTGTTTCAGATATCAAGAAAGATCTTGATGAGGTAAAAGAGAATATGACCTCTGGGCTGTCTAAAGAAATTGGCGAAATGAAAGATGGGGTCAATAAGATTACCGGTACCATCAAAAGAGATTGACATGCTCGAAAAGATTCTTCAATGGGACCGCGAATTACTTATTTTTTTCAACAATCAAGGTTCTGAAAGTGTTGATTTGTTTTGGTTGATCACCACTAATTTTTTGACTTGGATTCCTTTTTTTCTTTTTCTTATTATTCATTTGGCAAGAGTCTATAAAAAGAAAGAATTGCGTTGGGTCTTATTAAATTTCTTGAGTATGTTGATTTGTTTGACCGCTGCGATATTCTTTTGCAAGTATGCGGTGGGTCGACTGCGACCTGTAAATGATACCGTTCTTGGCGCTACATTGCGGGTATTGATCAAACCGAATGATTTTAGCTTTTTTTCGGGCCATGCCGCAAGTTCATTTGGTATTATCACCTTGGCTTATTTCTTTCTAAGAAATCATTTGAAATGGAGCTATTTTCTATTTCTTTGGCCTTTGTTTTTCTCTTTCAGCCGAATTTACCTGGGCGTACATTATCCCTCAGATATCTTTGTGGGAAGTATTGTAGGTATGTTTTTCGCTTTTATATTTTTTAGGATGCATCGAAAACTTAGAGCACCCTACATATTGTAAGACCATCCCTTATCGGAAATAATACGGTTTCAACCCGAGGATCTTCTTTAAGCTTACGGTTGTATGCAATAAGTGCTTTTGTGGCTTTGTCTTTTGATTTGAGAGGTTCCACCACCTTTCCTGACCACAGTACATTATCTGATAAAATAATTCCACCGGATTTTGTTTTTGTTAGTGCGGCTTCAAAAAAGTGGTCATAATTGGTTTTTTCAGCATCAATGAATACAAGGTCAAACTCGACGTTCAAGGTAGGAATGATTTCAAGTGCATCGCCTGTATGTTGAATGATGTTCTCACCCATCTCACTTTTGTCAAAATAATCACGTTGCAATTCATGAAGTTCTTCATTGATCTCAATGGTGTGTAATTGCCCTTCTTTTTGAAGCCCTTCGACAAGACAAAGCGCCGAGTACCCTGTGTAAGTGCCTATTTCAAGAATAAAATGAGGGTTGATGATTTTCGATAGCATGCTTAAAACACGTCCTTGAAAATGTCCGGTAAGCATTCTTGGTTGTAGTACCTTTAAATGAGTTTCTTTTGAAAGGGCTTGAAGCAATTTAGGCTCATTTTCCGAACATTTTTCAATATAGTCCTCCAGTGCTTCAGATAAGAAATGCATTTTTTTTTGTGTAAATATATCATACTTTAGAATATTGAAATGATCAAAAAGTATTCAGAGGAATGAATGATGTCATAGTGCGCTCTGCCAATAAGCAAGATATACCGGTTCTAAAGGAATTTGAACAAGGTGTAATTGATGCCGAAAGACCGTTTGATCCAACATTGCCAGACAGTAAAATTCATTACTACGATCTTGATTATTTACTTTCTTCTGAAGATGCTGAACTGGTAGTTGTTGAAAAAGACGCAAAGATAATTGCCTGTGGTTATGCCATGAAAAAGAGGGCTCGCCATTATTTAGATCATGAATTTTATTCGTACTTGGGGTTTATGTATACCCATGAAGATTTTCGAGGACAAGGGTCGAATGCCGCCGTAATTGAGACTTTGAAGAAATGGTCAATTTCAAAGGGACTTACTGAAATCAGATTGAGTGTTTATGATGAAAATCTGCCGGCCATTAGAGCTTATGAGAAAGTGGGATTCAAAAAACATCTCATAGAAATGCGAATTCAATAAACCTATCTTACCGATACGTCTGTAAAGTATAATTTAAAACTACCCTCGGCCATTTTATGCATTTTTGCGAGTTTGAGGCCATTGATTTCAACATAATCTTCGAAAGTGGTAATCATGGAGGGTTCTTTTTGATTGCTTTTTCTGAAAATCCATTCCCTTATGATGTAATCATCTTCAAAATAAAAGTCATAAGCATCTCCAGGGGTATATCCACCTTCATTGCCATAAACCACTGTCAGTTTGTGCATGGGTTTTTTAGAAATCGGTGCTGCTTCCTTACCAATTTTGTGTTCAATATTATCGGCATCCCAAACCAATTGATAGGGTGCCAAAAGCCAAAATTTATCGTTAATGAAACCCGCATTGGTTTTGAGGGCAGTACTGTCCATGTTTGACCAGTTGTATCGTAAAGTGTCCTTCGCAGAAATTGCGTTAATGTCATTTGATTCCGTTTTCCAGCCCCACCTTCTCTCAAAATGAGAAGTGTCTCGATCTACATTGAAGGTAAAATTTATTTCCTTTATTTTTTTCCAATTTTGATAGCCATGGGCATTTGCCACTTTTTTTAGGATGTTCTCTTCTTGCACTGTTTTTTTAGGAATGCCAAAGCCTACCGAGATTAGTATGATTACAATTGTTAAGGGAAGTATTTTTTTCATGGGATGGTTTTTTTCAAATATAAGTTGATTTCTTTGACCATTTGAAATGAGTCGATTTATCATTGAAATAATCTCCAATTATTTGATTAATTTTGAGATTCAACAGCAAACTGATATATGGGTTCTAAAAAAGGTAAGATACAAGAGGCAATAGATGAAAAAATGCTTGAAGAACGAAAAGTCTTCTTGTGGGGAATGGTTGATGATGATTCAGCCAAGCACGTGATTGATCGTTTGTTGTATTTGGATTTACAAAACAGCAAAGAGATTCAACTTTACATCAATAGCCCCGGTGGATATGTGACCTCAGGTTTTGCGATGTATGATACCATAAAATCATTAAAGAGTCCTGTTTCCACCATTTGTACAGGTTTAGCGGCCTCAATGGGGTCTATTTTATTGTCTGTTGGTAAAAAAGGAAGAAGGTTTATCCAACCACATGCCCAAGTAATGATTCATCAGCCCAGTGGTGGTGCTAGGGGTCAGGCTTCCAATATTGAAATTCAAGCCAGGGAAATCATAAAGACCAAAGAGTTGAGCGCTCAATTATTAGCTGATAATTGTGGTCAAAAATTTGAAAAGGTTTTAAAGGATTTTGACCGCGATTATTGGATGAGTGCAGAAGAGTCTATAAAATATGGAATTGTCGATGCCATTTTGGAATAGTATGCTGAAGATACTCTACGTAAAAGAAAAATCCCTCATGATTTCATGAGGGATTTTTTATATTTTAAAACGAATTCTATTTTGCTTTAGCCAAAATTCCCTTTTTGATTTGAATAATGGGAAATTCCGTTCTTCTATTCAATTCAAGTTCTTCAGGCGTACAATCTTTTTTACTGGTACATTTATTGATAGGCTTTCGCTTACCAAAACCCTTGTATGAAAGAATGTGTTCTTTGGGCACACCATTGGCAATCAAGTATTCATAGGTTGATTTTGCCCTTCTTTCTGACAAACCATCATTATAATTGTGACTTCCCACAGGATCAGTATGAGCCTCTAATCTGATAATCATTTCAGGATAGGTTTTCGTCATTACACGAACCACCTTATCCAATTCGAGGGCTGCATCTGGTCGAATATTACTTTTGTTGAAATCAAAATATATTTTATTCAGATTCGCTAAAAGTTTCAAGTCAAGAACCGGATTAAGTATGATATCCCTATTCAACATTTTGGTGCTCGCTGAAACATCATGTGTGTTGAAAAATTGTGTTTCAGTAGGGTGTGTACGTCTTGAAGCTTCAACCCTGTAACTGGCTTTTCTGTTTATTGGCAAACGATAGTAACCATTCGCATCGGTTACCGTTTCCATCTCCAAGGTCTTTGTTTTTTGATTGAACAGCTTTACGGTAACACTATCCAAGGGTTGGTTGTTGATACCATCGTATACAACGCCTTCAACATCAAGAGAGGGAGTGAATTTGAACTTATATATGTCATCGCTACCCTTGCCACCCTCACGGTTTGAACTTATATACCCTGTAATTCCGTCTTCATGGGCAAAATACCCGAAGTCATCAGCAGAGCTATTTATGGGCGTGCCCAAGTTTATAACATCTACAATTTCACCTTCTTCATTTGTAATCGTTGAAAAGACATCCATTTGTCCGAATCCAACATGTCCGTCAGAAGAGAAGAACAACTGACCTTCGGCATTTAAAAACGGAAACATTTCGTTGCCTTCTGTATTAATGTTCGGTCCTGCGTTTACCGGAACACCAACACCACCGCGATCGTGTATTTCAGAGTAATAAATATCGGTGCCACCGTATCCTCCGGGCCTATCTGAAGTAAAATAAATTCTTTTACGGTCTGGAGAAACAGTTGGGTGGCCAGTAGAATAGTAATCACTATTCACACGAAGACTTCTGTTTTCTATCCACTCGCCATTAATTTGTTTGGCACTAAAAATTTTTAGGTTTATTTCATCTTCAGCACCATAGGCCTCCTTTTTCTTGAAATAGTTGTTTCTGGTAAAATAAATGATGGTGTCATTTTTGTAATCTGTTGAGAAAACCAAATTACTCTCATGAAACTTTGTATTGACATTACCTTTTAATTTAACAGGTTTTGATTCTTCATTGTCTTCTTGAATCACAAAAATATCCAACCAAGGTTGTGCATTCCAACCGTAGAGATCTCCTTCAACAGCATCGATTCTGGAAGATGCATAATAGAGTCTATCTCCCTCCACATATGCACCAAAGTCACTCTGTTCAGAATTAAAAGTTACGGGTTCGACATCGTATCTTTGTCTACTGTTAAAAACAACTGAGGCTAGGTTTCCATCTTTGAGAAACCGCTTTACTCTCGAGTCGTTTTTATTAAATTTCTTGTATTTGCGAATCCACTTTTCAGATCTCTGACGCTCACCATAACTGTACAAAGCCATGGCATACTTAAAGTAGTAATCAGTTGGTAAACTTGCATCATTGATTATCATTTCAAAATGTGGTATCGCTTTCTTGAATTCCCTTAACAACAAATAACACTCAGCCAGTTGGCGATGTGCATATTCCTCATTCAAACCACCTTCTAACATTTTTTCATACTCTGGTACTGCCTGGGCATAGGCAAATTGGCTAAAATAATAATCGCCCCTTTTTTGAGCACCATACTGTGCCTGCCCAATTTGTATCATGCTGAAAAAAATCAGCAAGAAAGATATTTTGTTTAAATTTTTCATAACTAAGTAATTAGCAGGTTTTTTCTAGAAGTATCTGGGTGATTTGACAGGTCCCATTTGTTTTTTGACAAGCTCATAAATAAGAATAATTTCATGAGTACCGCCTGTGTAAGGTCTGAAATCTCCTGTAGGTAGATCATAGGCGTATCCAATTCTAAAATCTTTGGAAATCTGATAATCCATCATGGCGCCAAAATTTGCCGCGTCGTTGAATCTATATGATGCCCCTAGCCAAAACTTCTCATTATATAAAAAGTTCGCAGTAAGATCATAAGAAGCCGGAGCACCATTCGTGAATTTTGACAACACTGTTGGCTTGAACTTGATCATTTCAGAAAGATCAACTACCAAACCAGCTATCGCATAGTAACTGTTTCGCTCAAGCGCTACAAATTCACTATCATTTGTATCGGTATTTAAAATTCTGGGTGCGGATACACCAAAATACCATCTGTTAGAACCTATGAAAGCACCAGCACCAAAATTGGGGTCCCAGCTGTTGAAATTTCCTGAAAAGAAAGGATCGTCTATAAATCGAGATGTATCCAATTGATAACTTGTAAAACCAGCCTTAAGACCTAATGATAGTTTTATTTCCTCGCTAACAGGCAGTGAATATGAAAAGTCTCCATAGACATAATTGAATTTTTGATCCCCAAGAAAATCGTTGATATATGATAAGCCAACACCAATTCTGTCATTTCTCAACGGCGAGTGAATTGAAAAGGTACTCGTAGTTGGGTTACCATCTATACCAGCCCACTGGTTTCTATGAAGGGCAGTTGCATTTATGGTTTCCCTACTTCCTGCATAAGCTGGGTTTACCGATATGGTGTTGTACATGTATTGGGTAAACTGAGGTAACTGCTGACTAATTGCCGGGGCTGTAATGAAAAGCAGAATCAGGCCACAATATTTTTTTAATTTGTTCATAATTTCTAGGTCAAGTATTAAAATCGGGTTTCGAAAATGTCTAAAAAGCAATTCAAATCAAAATTACCTAAAACTACTGCTTATCAATAATTTAGCCGTTAAAGACAAGGTTTAAATCGTTTTTAGACATTACTCACGATAATCGGTATTTTTTTATAGGTAAAAATTAAACTGACTAAACGCCCTTTTTATAATTCTTTTCGTTGTTTCATTTCTTTTTTCTGTTAAACGTATCCCATTTGGGCATTTTTTAAACCAACTTGAGTCGGATTTGTTGTTCGATTTTTAATCTGATCCTAAATAGATATATCCATTTAGTTGCCCAAATTCAGGTCTGTTTACCACATTGATGATGTAATAGTAGGTTCCTGAAGGGAGTATTCCGGTTGTTCCGACAGAACCCCTTGGTGATTCACCACCCCAGGTATTCTGATAGTCTGCACCTTCATATACTTTATCTCCCCATCTATTGAAAATCATTACATCGTATACAAAGAAGCAATATTCAGCACCGGAAATCGTGAACAGATCATTATGACCATCTCCATTCGGTGTCAATGCCTTGGAGACTATTATTTCGTCTTTACCGCATTCAACGCAATCGTAATTCACATTGATGTTGAAGTCGGCTAAGAATGTACAGGTACCCACTTTAGAGTAATACGATATAACAAATTCACCTTGGTCGAAAACACCTGGGTCAAAGAAACTTCCATTCAGACTTCCTGTACCTTCAACTACCGAAAATTCTCCGTTCGTATCAAAATTCTCCGGTAAATAGGGGATCAAATCAATAGGGTCATCCTCGACACAAATATCAATTGTGTAGGTTTCAAGTTGTAATTGCATGACCATTATAACTTGCTCAAAGGTTGCAGTATTGCCGCAGACATCGGTCACATTCCAAGTTCTAACAATCATATAGTCATCAGAATCTGCTGATTCCACTATTTCCTCTGTGAATACTTCCTGATAATCCCCACATCCATTGAAGTATGTCAACACTGGTATTTCAGGAACTTCATCAATACAGAGAATCATGTATTCCTCGGTATAATCCTCAACCATGATTTCCCTAAGGTCATCATCAATGATACCTCCGCTGGCCTGAGGGGTGTTAATGGCAATTACAGTAGTACTCAAGTTACTCAAGTTGATTACATATCCTTCATTGGACTCAATGACCAAGTCATTGGTTATCGGGACCACTATTTCGTAAGATTCCCCATCAGTTCCTGCAAAAGTTAATGTTCCGGATACTGAGGTGTAATCATCAACTTGAATGGCGGTACCATCTGCAGAGGCATAATCTAAAGTGAAGCCGCCTTGAACGTTACCCGCCAATCTTACGATGAATGTTGCCGTACCTGCATTTTCAATGACATCCACTTGTGTATTGTCGAAGGAGATACCGGTCACACCTGGTATGTTGTCGTTGTCTGTGATGTTCA
>CAYSPL010000012.1:69399-82001 GCA_964432915.1 uncultured Maribacter sp. | reverse complement strand
TGGCGGTACCTGCGGCCTCGTCGACGGTTATGTCATCGTTGTCGAAGGAGATACCGGTCACACCTGGTATGTTGTCGTTGTCTGTGATGTTCACTGTGGCCTGCGCATCGTTGATGGCGATCAGGTTTGTGGACAGGTTGGACAGGTCTACGAAGAGGTCCTCGGTGGGTTCTATCAGGTTGTCGTCGATGATGGGTATCACAATGGGCTGTACCTCTCCATCGTTGCCCGCGAAGGTGAGTGTGCCTGCCGTAGTGGTGTAGTCACCGGGCTGCACTGCACTGCCGTCGTTTGTGGTGTAATCGATGGTGAACCCGCCCTGTACGTTGCCCGTGAGCAATACGTTCACGGTGGCGGTACCTGCGGCCTCGTCGACGGTTATGTCATCGTTGTCGAAGGAGATACCTGTACCGGCAATTGCATCATTATCAGTAATACCACCATTAGCTTGAGGGGTATTGATTGTTGTAAATGTTATCGACAGATTTGAAAGATTTACTACATATCCTTCCGAAGGTTCAATAAGGATATCATCGATGATCGGAACAACAATGTCATAAGATTCGCCATCATTACCCGCAAATGTCAGTGTACCGGACGTCAAAGTATAGTCTGCAGGTTGTTCAGCAGTACCATCGGCTGTGGTATAGTCAAGAGTGAATCCTCCTTGAACATCGCCTACCAGTCTAACAGTAAAGGTTGCTGTACCAGCAGCCTCATCCACAATCACATCGGTATTGTCAAAGAATATACCATTGGTTCCAGGATTATTATCGTTATCCAATATTTCACCATTGGCAGTATCACCATTTATACTTATCAATGTTGTTGACAGATTTGATAGTACAACAGTATAGGCTTCCGACGGTTCCATATTGGTATCATCAATGATGGGTACGACAATATCAAATGACTCATTGTGATTTCCTAAAAAGGTAAGTGTTCCTGAGGTCGCTGTATAGTCTGCAGGTTGTCCAGCAGTTCCGTCAACTGTGGTATAATCAACGGTAAATCCTCCAGAAACATTACCTACGAGTCTTACCGTAAATGTCGCAGTACCTGCATCTTCATTAACGATAACATCGGTGTTGTCAAAAGATATACCATTTCCAGCACCACCGTCATTGTCTAAAATCAAACCAAGCCCGGAATTATCGACCATGGCTATTGAACCCATAGAAATATTAGAAAGTTCAATGTTCAAGTCCTCGGCAAATTCAATGATATTATCATCCAGAATGTTGACAGATACGGATTGCGTATCCCCATTTAAAGTACCATTTGGAAAGGTAATCGTGTTGCCAGGAGTAACTAAATTATAATCCTCAGGATTCGTAGCACTACCATCTGTAATATCAAAATCTATAGTAAACGAATTCTGTACCGTAAGTCCAGTATATGTGATTACAAAAGAGGCAACTCCAGCGTCTTCATCAACTGTGAAATCTGCAACTGAGATACCTTGTCCTGGACCAGATCCATCATTATCAGTAATGGTTCCGATACCAGTATTGTCTACCATTGAAATGGCATTGTTTGAAATATTCGATAATGTGATGTTCAAATCTTCGGATGGTTCGATAACAGCATCATCAATAATACCTATGGTAACCACTTGGGTATCTCCGGTATTTGTTCCATCAGGGAAAGTAACTTCATTACCAGGTGTCATTATAAAGTAATCACTTGAAACAACTGCAGTACCGTCTGTTATGGCAAAATCGACTGTAAACGAATCTTGCACTGAAGGTCCAGTGTACAATATAATAAACTCTGTAGTCCCTGCATTTTCATTTACTGTGAAATCGGAAACCGATATTCCTTCACCTGGACCAGACCCATCATTATCTATTATCGTACCAACACCAGAGTCATCAATCATCGCCACTGCGGGGTTGGAAATATTTGAAATATTGATATTGATATCTTCAGTTGGTTCTATAACATTGTCATCTACTATCGCAACTGAAACTGTTTGGGTCGATCCGTTGGTTGTGTTATCTGGAAAGGTCACAGATGTACCATTCGATATCACGTTATAGTCTGATGGACTGTCAGCAGAACCATCCATAACGGCAAAATCAATTGTAAATGAACTTTGAACTGTTGCTCCGTTGTAGGAAATCACGAAATTAGCAGTGCCTGCATCCTCATCAACAGTAAAGTCGTTTACAGAGATACCTTGTCCTGGCCCTGAGGCATCGTTGTCGTTAATTGTACCAATCGCCGTATTATCAGCCATTGCGATAGCGCTATTGGATATATTTGAAAGTGTTATATCAAGGTTTTCTGTAGCTTCAATCAGAGCGTCATCCACCACATTAATGGTTACAATCTGAGTGGCACCATTTACGGTTCCTGCAGGGAATGTCAATGTTGATCCAGCTGTTGCCACTGCATAATCCGAAGGACTGAGGGCCGAGCCATCTGTAACCGTAAAATCCACAGTGAATGAATCTTGAACTGTCAGACCCGTGTAAGAAACCACAAAGTCAACGGACCCAACATTTTCATCAACGGTAAAGTCTGCGACAGAGATACCCTGACCTGGACCAGATGCGTCGTTGTCAATGATGTTTCCAATAGCTGAATCGTCAACCATGGCGATTGCATTATTTGAAATATTAGAAACCAATATGTTTAAATCTTCGCTAGGTTCAATCAAGACATCATCCACAATATTGATTGAAACCACCTGGGTAGATCCGCTCACTGTTCCATTTGGAAAGGTAACGGATGATCCTGAAGTCAAGACATTATAATCTGCTGGGTCAATGGCTGTTTCATCAGATACTGCGAAGTCTACTGTGAAAGACTCTTGAACCGCGGGGCCAGTATATGAAATAACGAAATCTGCGGTGCCATCACCTTCATTGACTGAAAAACCAGCTACCGATATACCTTCACCTGCGCCAGATGAGTCATTGTCATTAATGGTAATTTGACCAGTACTATCATTTATGTCAGGAGTATTGGTGCCTTCTGATAACTCAACATAGAAAATTTCGGTTGGTTCAATGACCATATCGTCATTTATGGAAACACTTATTGTCTGAATTTCTTGGTTGGTTCCGGCAAAAGATAATGTACCACTAGTGTTTGAGTAATCACCCGGTTGAATTGCGGTATCGTCCATGGTGTTGTACTGAATTGTAAATCCACCTGAAACACTACCTGTATGTAGCACCTCTAGGATTGCGGTTCCGGCATCTTCATCAACGATGATATCGTTTATGGATATACCAAGAGGTTCGCCAGTTTCGGTAACATATATGAATTGTGTATGTGAAACTGAATTTCCAGCACAATCGGTTGCGGACCACGTACGGTCGATTGTATATGTGGTACTGTTCTCATCACCGATGTAGGTCTCTGAGAAGTTTACCGGAACCGAAGAGTCGCAGTTGTCGTTTGCGGTAATAGTCTGCGCAGGTGGTACGTTGTTGTAAGCAGCGTACGAATCAGGCAAGGTTTCATTGAACACCGGTGCCGTGTTGTCTTCGACAGTGATCACTTGGGTAAATGACGGGCTTGTTCTTCCGCAAGCATCAGTAAATGACCAAATATTGGTGTAAGTACCCTCTGTTGGGCAAGAGGGTGAAGGAACAAAAGGACCTGCAATTTTATCAATTGTATAATTACAACTATCAATTGTTGGTTCCAATGCCAGAGCGGCATTATATGCAGTCACATCTTCACAAGATACAGTTCTGTCCAAACTTCCCATGGGAGTAACCCATACTGATGCCGGAGGTTGTTGCATGTTGATGGTTGTTGGGTCATGACTGCCAATTCCGCAAGAATCAGTTGTTTCGGAACTGTTAGTGGTAATTATATCTGAATTCAAACTACCCGAGAATGTGGCAGTTGACTGTATATCAAAACTTGAAATACAATCTGTTTCCAAGAAATAGCAACGATTGTTCAATTGCAACCCAAAATCAATATCAAAGGAATCTCCAATATCAACATTACCATCAGCAACTGCGAATATAAGTTCGCGTATTGCGGGATCATAGGTATATGTAACCCCAGTTGGAAGGGTACTGGAAGTATCATATTCCAATCCCTCCGGTAGAATGGTGCTGATCGAAAGGTTCATGATGTCATCATTACCAAAATTTGTTATATCCAATGTCATGGGTACAATATCACCGGCATTGAAATTGTTTGTTCCATTCACGGTAAGATTCAATGCTCCTAAACTAGGTTGGTAAACATCGATACATAAGCCCATAAGATAAAGCCCATATGATTCTTGATCCGTTGTGATTTTTAGTCTTACGAAAGATTGGTCATTGGCGATTAAACTGTTACCCGGGTTGTCTAGACTGAAAATACTCGCATCAAACCCTAAAGTATTGGTACTTGCCGGAAATCTATTTGTGAATTCATTATTATTTAAAGTAATACGGCTATTGAAGAAGTTGTTTTGGTCACGCATTGGCGTTGAAAGGTTGACCCAATTGCTATTGGTATCAAATATTTGAAATTGATCCCCGGTTAGATCACGATCACCCTCTACGGCACCCACCAAGATATCAGCATTCACAGTTCCGTTCGGTGTGGTCTCAAAGCCACTAAAACTGAATTCAGTCTCACCTTCACCATTGGAAGCGAATGTATGTACATAACCATCAAATAAGGTTATGTTTTTAGGTTCAAGCTCACTATTTTCATAGACAAAAACAATCTGCCAGCCACCTGATGTACCTGTATGAGCGTTCCCGCCATGCGAGTATAGATCAAATTCGGTAGCTTTGAGGTTCGCAACTTGATAGTTGCCGAAAGGCGAGGTAATCGCATTGACTTCTGCTGTGATGTCCTTTACACAAACTCCTGGATCATTTCTAAAGTGATCATTGCGACCTGAGTAGATGACTTCATCAGCTGTTATGGTGGTATAATTTGATTGACCGGGTAACATGAGTCTAACCTGATTAAAGTTCCAATTGGGTTCATCCGCAGGATTTCCTGTCCCGGTTGTGTTGCCGTTTTCCACGCCATATTCTTTATCAGCGGAGGCCCAATAAATATATGCCCTTTTGATATTCAAACAACTTAAGGAGGGTTCTGGGTTGACAAAATTGGCCCGTGACGAGTTGAATGTACTCGGATCGGAATCAATATCAACATATACATTGTTGTTGAAATCATGGTTGCCATCTTCGCCATTATAATTGCCGGTTGCGCTTCTCGAAAGCACATTATTGGCGATCATTGTATACGCACCATTTAGTGTCTCAGTGTATCTTATCTCAAAAGGTTCTCTTAGGTTATCTTGTTCAATCACAAGGTTTACTGTGGCCTCATCATCAGAACCATTGGAATCGACGATACGATAGGTGAAAGAATCAATACCATTAAAGGTCGGACTTGGGTTATAAACAAAGTAATCATCAAGAGGGTCTGGTGTTCCATTATCATTGAAAGTAATCGAACCATTGGTTGGGGTAGTGACAATTTGTAGCGCGTTCGTTGTGGTTGGACCATCAACACCATAATCATCATTTTCCAATACATTCAATGAAATATCGGTCTGGTTTTGGAATACCACAATGGCATCATCCACGGCAGTAGGTTGATGGTCTATATCTATTATTCTACCGTTTGCATCAGCATTGTCAATAGTAACTAGGTTAGGGTTAGGGTTTGATAAAACCGCTTGAAGTCTTTCGTTTCCTTCAATGAAGGAATCTTGCAAGATGTTAATTGGAATTTGCACCACTTCACCATTATTACCCGCAAAGCTCAAAGTGCCTGAAGTGGAGGGAGTGGTGTAATCGACTCCATTAGTGGTTGTCACATCGACAATTTGGTAGTCAATGGTAAATCCGCCACTAATGGGGTCACCAGAAAAGGTTATATCAAAATAGGCTGTTGTATTCGTTTCATTTTCCGTGAATCCTGTAATTGATATTCCACCGGTATCGTCATCTTCAATGGTACCGTCTGCGGTGGTGTTGGAAAAAGTTATTTGGCCAACTGAAATATTCGATATTTCAATACTTAAATTTTCATCTGGTTCAATAAAGGAATCTTGTACCGGGAAAATAGTCACCTGTTCAACTTCATTGTTGTTACCGGAAAAAGTTATTGTTCCGCTTGCGGCTGGAATCGTATAATCAGCTCCTTGTGTTGCTGATGAGCCAATTACGGTATAGTCAACTGTGAAACCACCGGGTTGGGTTCCTCCAGAAAACTGAATGTCAAAAGCAGCAGAACCATTACTTTCTCGGGTGGTGAAACCTGTTACGGTTAGGGTACCCGAATCATTGTCATTAATGGTTGCTGTGGCAGAATTTTGTAGAATTCTAACACCTACATTGGATCGAATGGCCATTAAATCAAAGGTGAATTGTTCAGTATTTTCGATATTGTCATCATTGGCGATTGGAATATCGATTGAAATGGAAGTATCGGTATGATTGAATATCACTGTTTGAATTGTTGGACTTGCATTAAAATCAGTCAGGTTAAAGGCGGTTCCATCATTGACCAAGTAATCAACCTCAATGGTTTCGCCCGGCTCTATTTGACCATTGAAAGTAAGTGTAAAGGTTACGTCTACAGTATCACCCGAATTACCCTCAGTAACGGTCAGAGCAGTACTTTGAAAATCAATTCCCTTATCTGGTGTATTATCATTGTCGATTATGGTGCCCGCGGCCGTGCCATTGACAATATTTATGACAGTAGTTGAGAGATTTGACAAATTAATATCCATGGTTTCATCTGTTTCAATAAAACCATCTTCAATTATTGATATCGATAGGGTTTGCTGACTACCATCCGTTGTCATGGCCGGAAAGGAAACTTGACCTGTAAGAGTTCCATTGTAGTCATTACCCGATGTGGCGGTGTTATCAAGAATTTCATAATCCACGGTAAATGGATCTTGAACTGTGTTGCCGTTATAGATTATGGTAAATTCTGCATTACCCCCATTTTCATTCACGCTAAATCCGGAAACGGAAATACCTGTAGTGGCTGTTGCAATGTCATTTTCAGTAATGGTACCGATTGCATTTGCTCCAACAATATTTATAAAGGGGCTCGATGGGTTTGAAAGTTCAATATTTAATTCTTCATCACCTTCTATTAACATATCTTCAACAATATTGACGCTGACAGTCAATTGATCCCCATCTGATGTGTTTGCAGGGAAAGACAGTTGGCCTGTCAAAACGGCATTGTAATCATTGACCGAGGTAGTTGAGCCATCGGAAATTGTATAGTCAACTGTAAACGGATTTTCAACAGTTCCTCCATTATATGTTACGGTAAAGTTGGCAGATCCACCACCTTCACTGATTGTAAAACCGCCAGCTGTAACTCCGGTAGATGGACTACTGTCGTTATCATTGATATTTCCGGCGGCATTGCCAGAGACTATATTGACCAAGGTGGTCGAAAGGTTCGAAAGTTGAATGGTCAGGTTTTCTATTGGTTCAACAACCGAATCATCAGCAATGGTGATCGTCACAGATTGCTGGTCTCCGTTAGTGGTCAAGGCTGGGAAACTTAACTGCCCATTTAAGGCGGCGGCGTAATCTTGACCTGACATTGCTGTGCCATCTGAAATTAGGTAGTCAACTGTAAAACCATCTTGTACCGTGGCACCACTGTATGAAATGATAAAACTAGCTGTGCCGGTACTTTCATCCACTGTAAAATCAAAAGCGTTCAATCCTGTTGTGGGTGTAGTGTCATTGTCATTTATGACACCAGTGGTATCGGCTACTAAAATGTTGATCAATGAAGTTGAAAGGTTCGATAATTGAAGGTTTACATCTTCATCGGATTCAATTAGCGCATCGTTTGCGATGTTAACTGTTATTGTTTGCTGGTCTCCATCTGCGGTCAGTGCTGGAAATGTCAATTGACCGGTTAAGGTTCCACTGTAGTCCGATCCTGAGACTGCACTACCATCTGTGATAGTGTAATCAACTGTAAAACTGTCTTGAATGGTTGCACCGTTATATACCACCTGAAAATCAGCTGTGCCGGCGTCTTCATCAACATTAAAGCCAGTTGCTGTAATTCCCGTGGTTGCATTTGAGTCATTGTCATCTATGGTTTTCGCGGCATTGGCATCCACAATATTTATTAAGGATGTTGAAAGATTGAACAGTTGAATATTTAAATCTTCGCTTTGTTCAATTAAGGCATCATCAACAACGGTAACGGCTACCCTCTGTTGATCTCCATCTGCTGTCATTGCAGAAAACGAGATTGATCCAGTTGAGACTGCCGTGTAATCTGATCCTGAAAGTGCAGTGCCATCGGTTAGGGCATATTCTACATCAAAAGCGTTTTGTACCGTGGCCCCATTATAGGTGATCACAAAGTCAACAGTGCCCACATTTTCGTTAACGGTGATGTCTGCGACTGAAACCCCTGTTGTTGAAGTGGCAATGTCGTCATCAGTGATTGTTCCGTTGTCACTACCATTTACGATATTTATCAAACTGGTCGAAAGGTTCGAAAGTTGTATGAACAACTCTTCATCACCTTCAATGACCAGATCATTGTCAATGGAAACTGATATTGTCTGTGAGGCACCGTCAGAAGTTGGGCCTATAAAAGTCAACTGTCCCGAAAGTGTACCATTGTAATCAGAACCTGAGGTAGCGGATCCGTCAGTGATGGTATAATCTACCGTAAAGTCTTGTTCAAAAGTGGCTCCGTTATAAATAATTTCAAAATCAGCAGTGCCAGCTGCTTCGTTCACTGTGAAACCACTAGCCGTGAGACCGGTGGTTGGTGAAGAATCATTGTCACTTATTGTTCCTGTGGCATCTGAATCCAATATGCTAATTAATGTTGAAGATAAATTAGAAAGTACAATACTCAAATCTTCGTTTGATTCAATACTATTATCATCTGTGATGTTGACAATGATATTCTGCGAATCGCCATCGGTTGTCATAGCAGGAAACGTCAGTTGTCCTGTTGGTGTAACGTTGTAATCATTACCCAAAACGGCAGAACCATCAGAAATCGAGTAGTCAACGGTGAAGGATTCCCCGATTGTGGCCCCTTCATATCTTACCACAAAGTTTGCGGTTCCGGCGTTTTCATCAACCGTGAAGTCATCCACTACTATTCCATTGGTTGAACCAAAATCATTATCGTTAATCGTTATAGCTCCTGTCAAAATAGGTTGGCCATTTGAGAAACCAGCTCCATCTGCAACATTATTTTGAATATTTGAAAGTTCAAGATTGAACGTTTCGGCCACCTCGATCAGGTTGTCATCATTAATTGGTATATCAATATTGATTACACTTGTTGAATTATTGAAATTTATTAGACCCGTGGATGATTCATAATCATCAGGCTCGGTTGCACTACCGTTAGTGGTTGCATAATCAACAAAGACATCTTCAAAGGGGCTTGAAAAAGTTCCTATTGCTTCAACAGTAAATCTGGCAAAGGTATCTGTGCCTTCAGTGACAACGACCGCTGCATTTTGAAAACTGATTAATATTTGTGGTTCATTGTCAAGTATGCTACCTGTTCCTTGGGTATCTACAAGAAATATGGAATTACTTGACAAATTTGATAGCTCTAAAATGAAAAATTCATTTCCTTCATAATCAGCGTCATCGACTATTGAAACCGTGACCGTTTGCTGGTCTCCATCTGCGGTTAGTGCTGGAAATGTCAATTGGCCTGAAGCCGTTGCATTATAATCGGTTCCTGAGTTGGCCGAACCATCCGAAATGGCATAGTCAACGGTAAAACCATTTTGAGAAGTCAGGCCATTATACGTAATCGTGAAATCAGCGGTACCGGCGTCTTCATCGATATCAAAATCAGCTACCGAAAGACCGTTTGATTGCGATATTTCATTATCCATAATATTACCAACGGCATCAGCTACATTTATGCCTATGGTTATATCTGAGGGATTCGAGATTTGAAAATTAAGATTTTCATTTCCTTCTAAAAGCGTATCATCGGTTAAGTTGACCGAAACCACTTGCACATCTTCGTCTTGTGTATTCGCCGGAAAAGAAATTTGACCAGAGAGTGTTGCACCATAATCAATTCCAGATTGGGCGGTGCCATCTGTAATTACATAGTCAACCGTAAATGGGGTAACCACAAGAGGTCCGTTGTAGGTGACGGAGAAGTCTGCAGTAATATCATCTTCATTCACAATAAAGCCTTGGGCAGTCAAAAGTGGGGTTGTGGCTGTTTCATCATCCTCGATTTCCCCAGTGGCATAATTGTTAGTTAAATTGATTGAGGGGTTGGAAATGTTTGTCAGACTGATTATCAAATTTTCATCTCCTTCAAAATCGGTATCATCGATGATATTGATTGCGATGAATTGACTTGTGTTTGAACTAACCGGCCCAACAAAGGTCACAGTACCTGATATTGGTGAAGCGGAATAATCAGTACCTGCCGTGGCACTCCCATCAGTAATTACATAATCAACCGTAAAGTCATTAGAAATCGAAGGACCATTGTAACGTAATTCAAATTCTGCGGTTCCTTCATCTTCATTTTCAGAGAATCCACCCAATCTTAAGTTTTGCCCAAATATCGATGTGCCTAGCAGCATGAAAAAACCCAAAAATAGTAGTTGAGATTTGCTGATAAAAAAGGTTGAATTACGCATGGTCAATGGTTTATTTTTGTTTGTAAACGCCCATCGAAGAATATTGTTGAATTGTTTTTTGGTAGGTTGCGTGGCCATTTAATGATGAGGTTTAATTTTATTTCTTCGAATCTTTTCATCACGTATGGACGAAATTGAAAAATTTAAGAAGAGTTAAAAGTTGTTCGTTTGGTTTTATTTTTAGCAAAGACAAAAAAAAGCTATTGTATCAACCTGTACATTTATTTGTTGTGAAACGAATAAATATGTATGTGAAGTGTTAATTTTTTTATAGATGAGAATTCCTAAAGCCTTTAAATAGAGTAGTTTTGTGGTTTTTTGTAGTAGCATTAACTTATTGGTTTTAAGAGAAGTTTCGCTCAAAACGGAAGCAAAAAGGATGAAAAAAAGACCTAAAAAAAAAGCCACGCTGAAGAGCGTGGCTTTTTTTCATAAGATTTAATTTCATTTTTTAATCGGTACCCAAATAGAAGTATCCGTTTATGGGTTCAAAATCAGTTTTATTGGCTACAATGATTATGTAATAATACGTTCCTGCAGGGAGTACACCACTACTGCCAATTGAGCCGCTTGGTGAGAAGCCATTCCATGTATTTTGATAGTTTTTTTGCTCATAAACCTTGTCTCCCCATCTATTGAAAATCATCACATCATATTCGAAGAAGCAAAATTCAGCACCCGATATACCAAATACATCATTTACTCCATCTCCGTTGGGAGTTAAAGCGGCAGAAATAACTATTTGATCTTGACTACAATCCACACAATCAGCATTGACAGTGATGTTGAAATCAGCTAAGAACGTACATGAACCATCTTCAGCAACATATGAAATGATATAGGCACCCAATTCAAAATCGCTTGGGGTAAAGAAGCTACCATCCATATTACCAATTCCCTCCGTAACTGTGAAGTCTCCATTGGTATCAAAACCTTCTGGTAAATAGGAGGTCAAATCAATGGCTTCATCTTCAATACATATATCGATAGTGATAACTTCTTTCTCTAATTGCATGACCATAATGATTTGTTCAAAAGTGGCCGTATTATTACATGCATCAGTGACATTCCATGTTCTGACAATAATAAAATCATCGGTGGTTTCAGATGCCTGTTCTTCTTCAATGAACTCTACCTGGTAATCACCACAACCATTCGAGAATGTCAATTCAGGAACTTCCGGAATCTCCTCCCCACAAAATATCATGAATTCAACTGTGTAATCACTTACCATGATATCTTTCAGGTCATCATCAATAATACCACCATTAGCCTGAGGCGTATTGATTTGAATCAAATCAGTACTTAAGTTGCTCAAATTGATTACATAACCCTCATTAGTTTCGATAATCAAATCATCAGTAATAGGAACCACAATCTCGTAAGATTCCCCATCATTCCCGGTGAAAGTTAAAGTACCTGATACAGCGGTGTAATCATCTACTTGAACCGCTGAACCGTCAGCTGAGGCATAATCCAGTGTGAAACCACCTTGAACATCACCTGTTAATCTTACAATGAATGTTGCTGTACCGGCACTTTCAATCACATCTATCTCTGTATTCTCGAATGAGATACCCGTAACACCATCCATGGCGTCGTTATCCAATATTCCACCATTCGCCTGAGGGGTATTGATACTTATCAAATCGGTGCTCAAGTTACTCAGATTGATTGCATAACCTTCAGTAGGCTCTATCAGCAGATCATCAATTATGGGAACAACTATTGACTGTGTTTCCCCATCGGTGCCAGCAAAGGTAAGCGTACCTGAAACCGCTGTGTAATCATTGGGCTCGACCGCAGTGCCATTGGTAGAGCTGTAATCCAAGGTAAATCCGCCCTGAACAGCTCCTGATAATGTCACGATGAAAGTGGCTGTACCTGCATCTTCATTTACAATAACATCGGTGTTATCAAAAGATATACCGGTACCATCGCCACCATCGTTGTCGATGATGTTCAC
>CAYSPL010000012.1:54560-69299 GCA_964432915.1 uncultured Maribacter sp. | reverse complement strand
CGGCCTCGTTCACTGTGATGTTGTTGTTATCAAAAGATATACCGGTACCATCGCCACCATCGTTGTCGATGATGTTCACGTTTGCCTGGGCCTCGTTGATACCGATCAGATCGGTGGAGAGGTTCGACAGGTCCACCACAAAATTTTCAGTGACCTCTATCAAGTTGTCATCAGTGATGGGCACTGTGATGGACTGTATCTCGCCGTCATTGCCGTCAAAGGTCAATGTGCCTGAAACCGCCGTAAAATCCTCAGGTTCGTTGGCAGTACCATTGTTGGTGGTAAAATCCAAAGTGAATCCACCGTGAACGCTACCAGATAGTATTACGTCGATTGTTGCAGTTCCATCGGCCTCGTTCACTGTGATGTTGTTGTTATCAAAAGATATACCGGTACCATCGCCGCCATCATTGTCGATAATGGTGCCTAAACCTATGTTGTCAATAATATTCACATTTGTCAAACTTGTGATTTGTACCTCAAATTCCTCATTAGTTTCGATAATCAAATCATCTTCTGCAAAGACATTAAGAATACTATTGGAACTATTTGCAGGTAATGTGACATTCGTGGCTCCACTATAGTCAGAATTGGTAGTTGAATTATTGATATATGAAATATTCAATAGAACATTTGTGGGTAATAGGTGTGAAGAAGTAATGTTAAAAGCGATGTTATTTCCTTCGATGCCACTTGCATCGCTGATTGAAATATTTGGTCTAATAGTAACACTGGTAGGGTCGAAATTACCTATACCACAAGTGTTATTAGTTCCTGAACTTAGGGTTGTTACCGAATTAGTATTGGTTGCTCCATTGAAAGTAGCTGATGCTTGTAAATCGACACTGGTAGCGCAAGAATTACAATTTTCCTTAACTCTTAAATTGAAGTCAAGTGTATACCCTGGATCATTTACATCAGTTATTCCGTCAACAACTGAAAATATCAATTCTCTAGTGTTATTGTTATAAGTAAAGGTAACACCGCTTGGTAACGAATTAGCATTCAAAAAATCAAACTGTGGAGGTATCTCGGTTGTTATGTTAAGATTTCGAATATTGTCATTACCTGTATTTTCCACATTAATTTGAAAGGGCACCGTATCTCCAGGATTAATATTTGTAGTGTTAGTAGTTGCTGTGAAATTAAGTGCTCCCAAACTTGGTTCGAAAACTTCAATTGACAAACCTAAAAGATAAATACCATACGTTTCTTGACCAGAACTCGCTCTCAATCTAGTAGCTGTTTGGTTGTTACCTATTAAGCGATTATTGCTATTCTCTAATTCAAAAAGTGCCGCATCGAAACCTAAAGTATTTGAACTTGCCGGATTTCTATCAATAAATTGACGTCCGTTTTTAGTAATTGAACTATTGAAAAAGTTATCTACATCCCGTAAATTGGTGCTTAATGCTTCCCAAACACCATCAGGTCTTCGTATTTCAAGTTGATCTTGACTTAGTACTCTATCTCCTTCAATTGAACCCAAAACAATATCAGCATTAACAGAACCTGCAGGTACTGAGAGAAATCCATCGATACCGAAAGTGGTAGAACTTTCGTTTAGAACATGAGCATATCCATCAAATAAACTAATATTTTTACGTAACAACTCGGCAGACTCATATACGAAGACAATTTGCCATCCTCCAGAAACACCAACATTACCACCCCCGTTTCTTTCGAGATTTCCAAAGGCAGCCTTAACGTTGGCCGCTTGATATTTTCCATAAGGTGAATCAAGGTCTCTTACGAGATTTGTAATGTCTTTAACACATATATAAGGTTCATTATTAAATCGAGAAGGACGACCATTAAATAGCACTTCATCAGCTGTAAGATCAATATAATTTGAAGAAGCAGGTAACATCAATTTAATGTCTCTGAAGTCCCATGACTCGGTATTAAAAGTAAAGTTGGGTACTGGTCTAAAATCAGCTGCAGCCCAATACAAATAGGCTCTTTTGAAGTCTAGACATGCTATCCCTGGTTCTGGGTTTGCTAAATTGGCGCTACTTGAATTAAAGGTGCTTCCATCATTGTCAATATCTACATAAACACGAAAATCATCTTGATTGTCTTCATTACCACTAAAGTTACTTGTAGCATCTGCTGAAAGCACGTTATTGGCAATCATGGTCAAGTCTCCATTTAGGGTTTCAGAATAGCGTGGTGAAAAAGGTGTTTGAACTTGGGCAGAAATAGTTGCAGAGATAAAGAAAAATGTCAACAAGGGCCAAGACCATAAATTGAATTTAATAGTAGTAAAATTTTTCATAACAGTAGGGGTTAAGTTTTTAAACAACCTAAATTTTCAGCATATCTCAAAATGTAAAATTCCAAAGTTTTTAATGGAAGATTGAGACTTTGATGAAATGCAAACAAAGGAATTGGTTTTCGCTTAATTTCAATATTTTACTAGCCAAAGCTTTAGTATTTATCGACGTTGGACAGAAGAATCTTTAAAGTGTAGTATTTCTTCGTTAACATGCCTATTATTGAAAGTGTTTGAACTCGGTCATTGGCCGAAAACGCCCTACGAATGAGATAGTTATAATTGTGTAAATGAGAAGGAAAATTTTTAAAAAAGGAATTGTTTTTCAAGTTTTGGATAAGAAGAAAACCATGAAATCATGAACATTTTTTTTGACCGATAGGTTTGCAAATTGAGGCATTTTTTGTGTGGGTCAACGAGTGAAATATTTTCAGATCAGAACCAAAAAAAAAGCCATTCGATTTTCGAATGGCTTTCTCATTTCTTTTGATAAAAATCTTACAGTTTGGCAAACAACTTTTCCATTTTAGCCTGCTCTTCCTCTGCAAGGGCCTTATCTACCAAAATACGGCCACTATGCTCATCAGTAATGATTTTCTTTCTAGAGGCAATTTCAACTTGAACTTGCGGTGGAATCGTGAAAAATGAACCTCCAGATGCGCCTCTTTCAATAGGCACAACCGCCAAACCATTTTTAACATTACTTCGAATTCGGGCATAGGCTTTGACCAAACGCTCTTCAATCTGCTTCTGATATTTTTCTGATTTGCTCAAAAGCGCCTTTTCTTCTTTTTCAGTCTCAGCCAAAATTGCGTTCAATTCACTTTTCTTGTGCTTTAAATGTGTTTCACGTTCAGATAAACGCTCTTTGGTTTCAGCAATAACCACTTTTTTCTGCTCAATCTGGGCCTTGAATTCTTTGATGTTTTTTTCAGCTAGCTGAATTTCAAGTTCTTGAAACTCCAATTCTTTAGTAATTGAATTGAACTCCCTACTGTTGCGAACGTTTTTTTGCTGTTCATTGTACTTTTTGATGAGTGCTTTCGACTCATCAATCAAATTCTTTCGAGCTGTGATTTCAAAATTTATGGTTTCAACATCGGTTTTCAATTTATCCATTCTCGTTTTAAGTCCGAGAACATCATCTTCAAGATCCTGAACTTCCAAAGGAAGTTCTCCGCGCACATTTCTTATTTCATCAACCCTTGAATCAATCAATTGCAAATCATATAATGCCCTTAATTTGTCTTCAACAGTTGTTTCCGCTTTTTTTGCCTTTGCCATATCTATAAATACTTGATGGGATTGGTTTTACTATCCGATAATCGGATGGCAAAATTAGGCATTTTTTTCTTAAGATAATCAACTAACAGATTTTTTGTAAACTGCTCACTTTCATAGTGTCCGATGTCTGCAATGATCATGTTACCCTCGGCCTGATAAAATTGGTGGTATTTGATATCAGCTGTTACAAAAACGTCAGCACCAGAACTGAGGGCTGCATTGATGGCAAATGACCCGCTACCTCCTAAAACCGCCACTTTTTCTACCATTTTTCCCCTGAGTTCTGTATGACGAACACAACCGGCATTCATTTTGGTTTTTAATTCCTTCAAAAAGGATAGTTCATCCATGGGTTTTGCTAGTTCTCCTATCATTCCCATACCAATATATTGGTTGGTGTTTTCGAGTGTGGAAACTTCATAGGCAACTTCCTCATAAGGATGGTTTTGAAAAAGTGCTTTCAAAACATGTTTTTCCTTTCCTCTCGGAAAAGTGATTTGTATTTGAGTCTCGTTTTCAGAATGCAATTCCCCTTTCACACCTTTTACAGGATTTGCGTTCTCTTTTGCCATGAACGTGCCAACACCCTCACTTGTAAAACTGCAATTGCTGTAATTACCTATGCTACCTGCCCCTGAATTATAAAGAGCGGTTTTGAGGGCCTTTGCTTGTGAAATGGGTACATAGGTGGTCAGTTTTTTTATGGTTCCTTTTTGAGGAATAAGAATATTGGTATTTGTGAGTTCCAAGACCTCACATATTTTTGCATTCACCCCATATGGATTATTGTCTAAAGCGGTGTGCATACTATAAATATTAATATCATTGCGAATGGCTTTCATGACCGCTCTTTCGATATATGAAGCACCGGTAAGTTTCTTTAAACCTTCAAATATGATGGGGTGGAAGCTCACGATTAGATTGCATTTATGGACAATTGCCTCATCAACAACCGATTCAAGCGTGTCGAGGGTCACAAGTATCCCCGTGACCTTGGCTTCTTTGGTGCCGACCAATAAACCGACATTATCAAAGTCTTCGGCATAGGCTAGGGGTGCCAATTCCTCTATGATATCGGTAACTTCTTTTACTTTCATACTCGAAATATATGGTTATCAAAGATAAAATATTATATATTCGATCTGATGCGTCTGGTAAGAATATTGGCTTTTCCTATTTCATTGATATATGCGCTTGTGGTGCATTTGCGCAATTGGTTTTTTGACCACGGTCTCTTCAAAACTAAATCCTATAAAACCCCGATTATCTGTATTGGAAATTTAAGCACCGGTGGTACCGGAAAAACCCCAATGGCCGAATATCTGATTTCTATTTTAGCTGCTTCGAATAAGGTTGCCCTACTGAGTCGAGGGTATAAGCGCCAATCAAAAGGGTATTTGTTGGCCACAAAAAACAGCACGGTCGAAGAACTGGGTGATGAACCTTACCAGATTCATAAAAAGTTTGAAAATATTGACCTTGCCGTTGATTCAAATCGTAAAAACGGAATTGAGCGGTTGGAAAAAGAGGTTAAACCTGAGGTCATTATTATGGATGATGCCTTTCAACATAGGAAAGTGAAAGCTGATTTGAATGTTTTACTTACTGCCTATGGCCATTTGTATTCAAACGATTGGTATCTGCCTACAGGAAACTTAAGGGATGGTAAAAGAGAGGCTCGAAGAGCCCATATCATTGTGGTTACCAAATGCCCACCCAATATTTCTGAAAACGAACGACAAAAAATAAGGAAGCAATTAGCACCGCATAAACATCAGCAGGTACTGTTTGCTTGTATGGAATACGACTCTGAAGTGGTGTCAAAAAGTGCAAAAAGACCCTTGATATCACTGAAAGAGGAGCAATTCACTTTGGTCACTGGTATCGCCAATGCCAGGCCATTGGTGTCGTACTTGGAAACGGAAGGACTGCAATTCAATCATTTAAAATACAGCGACCACCATAACTTTTCAAAAGATGAGGTAGCCCATATGAATTCATTGAAATTAAAGGTGACCACAGAGAAAGATTACGTGAGACTATCTGAGAAGGTCAGTGAGCTGTATTACCTAGGAGTTCGCCATAGGTTTATTGAAAACGATGCTTCGATACTTGAAGAAGTGTTACAAAACTTATTATGAGACGTCTTTATGACTTGCGATCATAAATGTTTTCTCCTATTTTTTGATAGAAGACCTCAGGTTTGAAGGGTTTGGTAACCACATCATTGCATCCTGCGGCATAAAAACTTTCCAAACTATCATCCAAAGAAATGGCTGTCAAAGCAATGATTGGGGTTTCTTGGTCGAATTCCCTGATTTGAATAGTTGCCTCTTCACCACTTATGCCAGGCATATGAATATCCATTAAAATGGCATTGTATTTATTCTCTTTGGCAAGTTCAACAGCCTCCATGCCATTGTTTGCGATGTCACAGGTCATCTCTTTTTTGGTCAACATCTTTTTGGTAATGACCTGATTGATTTTATTGTCTTCAACGATCATTAAGTGCAAGCCCTTAAAATCAAATTCTTTATCAGTGATTTCAAAGGGAATGTCATCAACCACGCTATCTTTACTCTTAAGATTGAGTTCAAAGAAAAACATGCTTCCTTTACCAGGCTCACTTTCCAATTGAATTTTACTATTGAAAAGACCGAGCAGGCTTTTGACGATGGTCAGACCAAGACCGGTACCACCGTATTCCCTATTAATTTGAATCGACCCTTGTTCAAATCCTTCAAAAATACTGTCCTGTTTTTCTTTAGAAATACCTATACCGTTGTCTGATACCTCGCAATATAAATTGACCGTATCCTCTACTTTCTTAATGAGCTTGACAATGACTTTAACTTCACCATCTTTGGTGAATTTCAAAGCATTACCCACCAAGTTCATGAAAATCTGCGATAATTTGATAGGGTCGCTCATGAGGTTGCCCGGAATTTCACTATCGTATTCAAGTGTGATTTTCGTATTATTCTCATTCGCACTTTGTTTGAGGGAGTTAATAACCTCTTTAAGTGTTTTCTTTAGGTTAAAATCAACATTCAGTGGTTCTAGTTTGTCGGCATCGATTTTATTGATTTGTAAAATATCATTGATGAAGTTGAGAAGGTAGTCCCCTGAAAATTTCAATGCTTTTAAATGTTCTTTTTGATGTTTGGCAGGATTCTCTTCTAACAATAAATGAGTCAAGCCGGTAACCGCATAAAGCGGTGTTCTCAGTTCATGACTAACGGTAGAGAGGAAGTTGGTTTTGGCATCCATCGCACTTATCGCCGCATCTCTAGCTGCCTGCAACTCATTGTTTTTTGTCTGGAGCAAATCATTGGTTTTGAGTTTGATTTGGTTGTTTCTATAAAGCGAAACCGCCAACAATGAGATGATGATCAAAAAAGCTGAGGTTAAAATCACTGCCACCTCAGATCTATTCTCTGACTCTGTCAATTCTTCAATTTCTTTGTCTTGTTGCTCAATTTGCCCACGCATGATGCCAAACTGTATTTTATCGGCCGTTTTGGCCAAATTTTGTTGTTTTTTAAGAGTGAAGGTCGAATCTTTAATGGTCATTCTTTCCTTCAGCGTGGCATTCGCAAGATTTAGTTTTCCTAATTTTTCATAGGTGTCAGTAAGTTGTCTATTTGCTTCAAGAACTTCTTTTGAGAAATTGTTTTGCTTAGCCAATTTCAAGGCGGCTTCCCCATTAGTGGCACTTTCTTCGAAAGACCGGTCTTTGTAATTTAGTTTAGAAAGACCAAGGTACGCCCTGGTACTCAAATACTCCATTTCGAAAAGATCGGTATTGACAATAAGGGAATTGTAATTTTTCAGAGCGTCTTCAAATTTTTCAAGACTCACAAAAACATCCCCCTCGGCCAGTAAAATATTGTTCAAAAAGTTGCGGTCATTGTTTAGTTTCTTTGCCTCTTCCAACATCAATAATGCTTGAAAACTCCTTTCATTACGAAACAAGATCAAGGCATCGACATATTTATATATGGCATCTCCGTAAGGATATTCGATGCTTTCCAAAGCTTTTTTGGTTCTATCGAGGTAGAAGAGGGCATCATCCTCTCTATTTAAATCCAAATAAAGAAGTGCAAACTTATGATGACAATCTATGAGGGCTTTAACATCATCATTTTTTTCAGCCAAGGTAGCTGCCCTTTCTAGGTATTGAAGCGCAAGTGCCGTGTTGTTTTTGTTTTTCTCAATTCTGGCCTGATTGAAATATCGAGTCAGGTCATTGCCCAATGAATCCAAGCGCACGTCAATTGGAGTGGATTCTTGAGCTTGAATAGCCGATGCACTGGCAACGAGGCCCAGCATCAGCATAACAACTGTATTTTTGATATGTATTTGAAAAGGTTTCAAACGTACTTTTTACGAATCATAAAATTGATTGAATCAATGATTCTGCTACTGTAACCGGTTTCATTATCATACCACCCTATGATCTTTACCATTTTACCGATAACAGAAGTCATTTGAGAATCAAACGTACAAGAATGGCAACTATTGTTTATGTCTATTGATACTATAGGGTCTTCCGTATACAAAAGAATGTCTTTTAGGCCACCTTTTGAGGCTGCCTTAAAAGTATCATTAATTTCTTTAATAGTCGTAGGTTTTTTCACATTAAAAGTGATATCGGTCAATGAACCGTTGGGTACTGGCACTCGAATGCCACACCCCCCAATAACCGAGGCTAAATCAGGAAAAATACGGGTCAGTGCCTTGGCTGCACCTGTAGTTGTGGGTACAATTGATTGCGATGCGGCCCGCGCCCTTCTTAAATCCCTATGGGGTTGGTCATGCAGACTTTGATCAGTAGTATACGAATGAATGGTTGTGATGTAGGCCTGCTCAATACCACAAAGATTATTGATGACCTTGATCATCGGCGCTGCATTATTGGTAGTGCAAGAGGCATTTGAGATAATGTCATCATCGGCCGATATTGTATGATGATTGATGCCGTTGACAATCATTTTAATGCTATCATCCAAAGGTGGAGCGGATAGGATGACCTTTTTCGCACCATTTTTTAAATGTACTTCAAGAAGGTCTCTGGTTTTGAATTTGCCCGTTGATTCAAGAACGATATCAACACCTAGCTCTGACCAGTTTATTTGTTCGGGTGATACATGGTTGACCAAGTTGATCTTTTGACCATTGACCAGTATTTTGTTTTTCTGATGCGCTATTTCCCCGTCAAACCTTCCATGAATACTATCGTATTTCAATAAGTGGGATAAGGTGCCGGCATCTGCCAAGTCATTGATGGCGACTACCTTTAAATGTTTGTGCTTTTGAACCAATCTAAGAAAGGTGCGACCAATTCTACCGAAACCGTTAATGCCAATGGTAGTTTGTTTCATTTGATAAAGCGTTTCGAAGAGCGGCGAAAAAGTTTTGAATTAAGCTATTGTATATGTTTATGGGCTTTGTAAGAGGATCTTACCAAGGCGCCACTTTCAACATGTCTGAAGCCCATTTTGAGCCCAAGTTCCTCATATTTCTTGAATTGATCAGGAAGAATGAATTCTTTGACCGGCAAATGTTTTTTTGAGGGTTGCAGGTATTGCCCCATGGTAACCACATCAACATTTGCTTTTCGCAAATCTTCCATGGTTTGTATAACCTCTTCCTCCAATTCACCTAAGCCTAACATGATTCCTGATTTGGTTCTATTGATCCCTTTGTCTTTCAGGTATCTCAGCACTTCTAAACTTCTTTCATACTTAGCTTGAATACGTACTTCTCGGGTCAAACGTTTCACGGTTTCCATGTTATGGGAGACCACTTCGGGCGACACTTCGACAATGCGGTCTAAATGTCTTTCTATGCCCTGAAAATCAGGAATCAAGGTTTCCAAAGTTGTTTCAGGATTCATTCTGCGTATGGCTTGCACGGTCTCAGCCCAGATGATCGATCCCATATCTTTCAAATCATCTCGATCTACAGAGGTTATAACAGCATGTTTGATGCCCATGATTTTGATAGAGCGTGCCACTTTCTCGGGTTCGGCCCAATCAACATCTTCTGGCCTACCTGTTTTAACACCACAAAAACCACAAGAACGTGTACAGATGTTTCCTAAAATCATAAAGGTTGCCGTACCTTCTCCCCAACATTCGCCCATATTCGGGCAGCTACCGGATGTACAAATGGTATGCAAATCATATTTTTCAACCAGTCCTCTCAGTTGCGTATATTTCTTACCAGTGGGCAGTTTTACTCTAAGCCATTTGGGCTTCCCTTTTGGTGGCAATACGTTGGCTACAGTGTCTGTACTCATTGCAAAAATTTGAGTAAATATACGAACAAAATTGTTGGTCGAAATCAGATGAAAGGGAGTGGATAAACGTGCTGAGCACACTATTAAAAACTACTTTTTCAGTGCTCTCGGCTACTTTCAATCATTTGAGCGAGCAATTTTTTGGCTCGCAACAATTTGACTTTGACATTATTCATGGGTTCATCAATTTCTGCAGCGATATCGGCATAGCTGAGCTCATTGAAAAAGCGTAGGTTGATGACTTCTTGATAATGGGGTTTCAACTTTTTGATGTACGATAAAAGTGTCGCTAGGTTTTGTTCCGTTATCAATCGGTCTTCAGCTGTTGGTGCTGCATCAAGAACTTTTTTGATTTCTTCGTTGTTGCCTGAGGTATCAAGTCTGCGCTTTCTTTTTCTGATCAGATCAACATGAACATTTTTGGATATGGTTATCAGCCATGTCTTAAATTCATAGTCCGTGTTATAGGTTGAAATTTTATCAAAAGCCTTTGAAAATGTCTGTATGGTTATGTCTTCGGCATCATTCTCATTTTCAGTGCGCTTCAATTGAAATCCGTAGACGTCTTTCCAAAAAGTATCAAGCAATGCGCTGAAAGCCATTTGGTTACCGTTTATGGCTTCTGTTATAGTGACTTGAATATGATTTTCTTTTTTATCCAATGGAAAGTACTATCAGCGCTTTGGCCGAACTTATGGTGCAATTGATTCTTTTCTGCAATCTTGCTCACTGGGCAATTTTCCGCACATGCCACATGCTTCCCCATTTTGATTTAGAAAGGGACTTTGACTTGCACAGGTACCGGAAAATTCGCCATCTTTTTTAGACCATATTTTTATGGCAATACCTGCAAATGCCAGTGATAGAAGTCCGATGGTGAGTAAGGCTAATTTCATGTTTTATAGGTATGCTTTCAAGTGATGAATTATGGATTTTTTCAAGGCTGCAATTCACAAACAAAGATACAAAAAATAAAGCCCTGAAGAATCAATCCAGGGCTTTGGCAACTAATTTGATAAAATCTTTCAATGTGCTATGTTCGCCACAATATTTTCAACCGTAGGGGTCATATTGCCTCCCATGGGTTCAATGGTAATGTAGCTGATGGCTTTTTCGCCATAGGGCAATGCAAATAGCTCATCTTGATTTTTAGATTCTTTGATAACGCCCAAATTGACCATTTTACCGTTTACCTCTGTCCACATCTGATAGCATTGGTTTTCAGGCAGATTAGGCAAATTGCTGACATTGATGTATGATAATTTTTTGACAGGATTGATGTACGCGATGGCTTTCAGCTCTTTCGCCTTTTTGTTGCCATTGACATCAAATTTTCTTGTTTGCGGGTTATTGAGCACAATGAACTGCTTTCTCATCTCTTCGAGTTGATTGTTCATATCTTGTTTTAACGTCTCAATCTGGTTGGTAACGGCAACATTTTCTTCTTGAAGTTCTTTATTCTGTTTGTAGAAAAATATCGAAGCAACCGCGAAAAGCAAAGCAGTAACACTGGCCGCAATACCATATTGATAGAATTTCTTTCTACTGGCTCTTTCAGCCCTTATGTTTGCAATTATTTTCTCCTTTAAACCCTCAGGGGTCTTCACGGCATGCATTTTGGCAAATGTCTCTAGGTTTTCTTGGAGCTCATCATAGGTTTTTTGAACTTCGGGGTACATCGCAATGTAGCGTTCAACCTGCGAAGATTCTTCAACAGTAGTGTTGCCCAGTAGGTATTTTTCCACTAGATCACTGTCTAAGAATATTTTTATTTTTTCTTTCATAATATCAAACTTACTATTGAGGCCAATATGGCAGTAGGTCCATAAATTTTTCTGAGTTCACGCAAACCAATTTTGAGTCGCGACTTGATGGTTCCTAACGGAATGTCCAATTCATCACTGGCTTCTTGCTGTGTCATCCCCATAAAAAAAAGGGCTTCAAGTACAATTTGATACTTGTCTTCAATCTTTTCGAGGTTTTCACGAACGTCAATGAACTCGGGTTTGATGCCATCGACACCTAGATTATATACGTCTGAAACGTCAATTTGGATTTCTTTGTCTGATTTGGTGTTGACACTTCGCAATTTATCGATTGCGGTATTGCGTGTGATTCTAAAGAGCCAAGTGAACAATTTTGCCTTTGAGGGATCGTAAGAATCAGATTTTTTCCAGATTTTCACAAAGCTCTCTTGCAACACATCTTGAGCCAGTTCAGTATTGCGAACCACTTTATTGGCCACACCAAATAGGGTGTCACCATAATGTTCATACAAAAGTGAAATAGCCTTTTCATTTCGCTCTTGAAGGAGTTCAACAATATGTTTTTCAAGTAATGTGCTCATGCGATTTTATAGACGTTGACAAAAAAATTAGGCCTTGGGCATCCAATTTGATGGTATTCAACGTATATATTTTGATTAACGCTAATTTATACAATTGATTGTTAATGATGCTTAATCTAAATTTTTTAATTAAATAAGTGTACAGCTGGTAACTGTGCATTTAGTTTTTGGTTAGTTTGGTTTGGTATAATCCCTTCAAATTTATTTGGAGGGATTATTTTTTACCCTGTTTTAGCCTATAATATTGACTTCAGGATAAATGTCAATATGGAAAGAAGTACTGACCTTATCCATTATCCTGTGCGCGAGATCCATGATATCCTTACCACTGGCCTTGCCATAGTTTACCAATACCAGAGCCTGCTTTTCATGCACTCCGGCATCCCCGAACCGCTTGCCTTTAAAACCACAGGATTCAATAAGCCAACCAGCAGGAATCTTGAAATTACCATTCTCAAGTTCATAAAAAGGTGCTTCGGGATGTTTTTTTGAGAATACTTCAAACTGTTCCTTTGAAATTACCGGATTTTTGAAAAAACTACCGCTATTTCCTAAAACATCAGGATTGGGCAATTTACTTTGTCTAATGGCGATCACGGCTTTTGAAATATCTTGAATGGTGGGTTTTTGTATTCCCATTTCATTCAATTTGGCCTCAATTGCACCATAGGAAGTGTTCAATTTGTGATTTTCTTTGGTAAGTTTAAAAGTGACCGAAGTGATGATATAGCTGCCTTTGCCTTCGTTTTTGAAATAGGAATCACGATAGCCGAACTGACATTCTTGCTTTGTGAACGTTTTGATTTTTTGCGTTTTGACATCCATGGCCTCGCAACTAACTATTACATCTTTCAATTCAACCCCATATGCTCCAATATTTTGAATAGGGGCGGTGCCCGTATTGCCGGGTATGAGTGACATGTTCTCTAAACCTCCATAATTTTGTTCTAGGGTCCAAAGCACCATCTGATGCCAGTTTTCGCCAGCCATGACCTTTAAAGTGATATCTTCATTGGTCTCTTCAATGGTTTCAATACCTTTCAGGTTGATATGCAATACCAAAGCATCTATATCATTGGTAATCAGCATATTGCTGCCACCACTCAAAACGAACCTCTCTTCGAATTCATCAAATTGAAGGGCCTCAACCAAATCTTGCTCAGAATTTATTTCGCAGAAAAAACGTGCCTTGGCAGCAATACCAAAAGTGTTGTATGATTTAAGTGGAATGTCTTTTTGAACCTGCATCAACCTATATAACTTTTCAGGGCCTCTTTAAGTATGTTGACGGCCCTCTTTAGTTTTTCCACATCCAATACATAGGCAATACGAATTTGATTTTTGCCGAGTCCTTTTGTGGCGTAAAACCCTGCTGCTGGGGCTACCATTACCGTTTCGTTATTCACCCGGAAGTCCTCAAGCAACCATTGGGCAAAATCATCCGCGTCTTTTATGGGAAGTTCGGCGATACAATAAAAGGCCCCTTGGGGCTTTGCCACACGAACTCCTTCAATGGTTTGAAGTTCTTCGATGAGCACATTTCGTCTGGCCACATATTCGATTTTTACGGCATCAAAATAGCTATCGGCAGTATTCAAAGCGGCTTCAGCCGCTATTTGGGCGTAGGTAGGCGGCGATAACCTGGCCTGTGCGAACTTCATGGCGGTGCGAATAACCCTTTGGTTTTTGGAAACTAGGCATCCAATTCTGGCACCACACATACTATACCTTTTTGAGACCGAGTCAACGATTATGGCATGTTCTTCCAATCCATCTTCCTGTAAAATGGAATAGTGTTCAACGCCGTCATAAGTGAATTCACGGTATACTTCATCCGCAATCAAATAAAGATCATGCTCCTTGACAATTTTGGCCAATGCTGCAATTTCATCCTTACTGTAGAGATATCCTGTGGGATTACCGGGATTGCATATGACAATCGCCTTTGTTTTTGAAGTAATGAGCTTTTCGAATTCGGATATCGGCGGAAGCGCAAAATTCGCTTCAAAATCTGAGATGACGGGCACTACTTTCACACCGGCCGCAGTTGCGAATCCGTTGTAATTGGCATAAAAGGGCTCGGGTATGATAATTTCATCCTCGGCATCGGCAACACTTCCCATCACAAATGACAGTGCCTCAGAACCACCTGTCGTGACAATGATATCATTGGCGTTAACGTGAATGTCGTTTTTGGCATAGTACCTTGCCAATTTTTGGCGATACAGCTCAGAGCCTTCCGTTCGGCTATAAGCGAGCACATCAATGTTGTTGTTTTTTACTGCGTCAAGTGCAACTTGGGGAGTTTTGATATCGGGTTGGCCAATGTTGAGATGAATGACCTTGGCTCCTCTTTTTTTTGCTTCCTCTGCGAAGGGCACTAATTTTCTAATGGGCGATTCGGGCATCACCAAACCTTTTCGGGAGATGGTTGGCATAACTTCTATTTAGGCAAAAATCGTGAATTTCATTGAATCTATCGAATTTGAATTGACAATTAAATTCTACAATTTTAAAACAAAAAAAGCC
>CAYSPL010000012.1:0-54460 GCA_964432915.1 uncultured Maribacter sp. | reverse complement strand
TTGAATTCTATTTTTGCGGCCGTTTCTTGAGCGGTCAAACTCATACCTAATAAACCTACAAATAATACAAGTACTAGTTTCTTCATAATATTTAGTTTTGGGTGAATTTCAAAAGTATAATGTTTTTAATGAACCTCCAAAATTCTTTTGTTATCTACTAACGTTACTTATTTTTGTTTCGTATTCAGAAATGCCTAAAAAATGGGGCGAATCTGTAAAATTTAACATTCAATTACGGGCGTTTTCAATGCCCTGAACTTGCTTAACCAAAAACTGTTCCAAAAAATGGAAATACCGTCAAAATATGACCCTAAAATCGCTGAAAACCGTTGGTATGACTACTGGATGGAGCAAAAGTACTTTCACTCAACACCTGATGATAGAGAGCCATATACGATCGTAATTCCACCACCAAATGTGACAGGCGTATTGCACATGGGGCATATGCTCAACAATACCCTTCAAGATTTATTGACCAGAAGGGCCCGAATGATGGGTAAAAACGCCTGTTGGGTGCCTGGTATGGACCATGCTTCGATAGCTACAGAAGCCAAGGTCGTGGCCAAACTTAAAGAGGATGGGATCAATAAATCTGATTTGACCCGTGATGAATTTTTGAAACACGCTTGGGATTGGACCGATGAATACGGTGGTGTCATACTCGAACAATTGAAAAAGTTAGGATGTTCGTGTGATTGGGATCGTACCGCTTTTACCATGGATCAAGAACGGTATGCAAGCGTCATCAAGGTTTTTGTTGATTTATACAAGAAGGGAAAGATTTACAGAGGGCATCGCATGGTCAATTGGGATCCCGAGGCACAAACCACCCTTTCTGATGAGGAAGTGATTTATGAGGAAAAACAAGGGCTTTTATATTATTTAGCGTATCAAATAGAGGGTTCCGATGAGAAGGTAACCATCGCTACTACGCGCCCAGAGACTATTTTAGGAGATTCCGCCATTTGCATCAATCCAAAAGATGAACGTTTTAAGCACTTAAAAGGCAAAAAGGCGATAGTGCCTTTATGCAATAGGGTAATTCCGATCATCGAAGATGACTATGTTGATATTGAATTCGGTACGGGTTGTTTAAAAGTTACTCCCGCCCACGATATCAATGACAAAGCACTGGGAGAAAAACATAAGCTCGAGACCATTGATATTTTCAATGCCGATGCCACATTGAATTCCTTCGGAATGCATTATGAGGGCAAAGACCGTTTTGTGGTTCGAAAGGAAATCAGTAAAGAATTGGAGGAAAAAGGGTTTTTGGTCAAGAAAGAGAACTACATGAATAATGTGGGTACTTCTGAACGTACCAAGGCCATTATTGAACCTAGACTATCGGATCAGTGGTTTTTAAAGATGGAAGATTTGGTAAAGCCCGCCATTACTGGGGTTTTGAAAACCGATGATATCAAGTTTTTTCCTAAAAAGTTTGAAAATACCTATCGCCATTGGATGGAAAACATCCGCGATTGGAATATTTCAAGACAATTGTGGTGGGGACAACAAATTCCGGCCTATTACTATGGCGATGGGCAAAATGATTTTGTCGTTGCAGCGACAAAGGAGGAAGCGTTGGCTATCGCAAAGACCAAATCTCAAAATCCAAATCTCAAAGAGGAAGATTTAAAACAAGATGAAGACGTTCTAGATACTTGGTTCTCATCATGGCTTTGGCCAATGAGTGTTTTCAACGGAATCACGGACCCTGATAATGCTGAGGTGAACTATTATTACCCCACCAATGATTTGGTCACAGGGCCCGATATTCTTTTCTTTTGGGTGGCACGTATGATCATCTCAGGATATGAATATCGAGAAGCAAGACCTTTTGAGAATGTCTATTTCACAGGATTGGTTCGTGATAAGCAGCGTAGAAAAATGTCAAAGTCATTGGGAAATTCCCCTGACGCCCTAAAATTGATGGAAAAGTACGGTGCTGATGGCGTTCGAGTAGGTTTGTTGTTGAGTTCTGCAGCGGGTAACGATTTGATGTTTGACGAAGATCTGTGCCAACAGGGTATGAATTTTGCCAATAAAATATGGAATGGTTTCCGATTGGTGAAAGGGTGGGAGGTAGCTGATTTACCGCAACCTGAGGCCTCAAAATTGGGTATTTCGTGGTACCAATCGAAATTCAATCATACCTTGGTTGAAATTGAAGACCATTTTAGCAAATACCGTATTTCAGACGCCTTGATGGCCATCTATAAGTTGGTATGGGATGATTATAGTTCTTCATTGTTGGAAATAGTTAAACCTGCTTACCAAAAACCAATTGACAAAACCACTTATGATGAAATCATCTCAATTTTAGAGAGTAACCTGAAATTGTTGCACCCATTCATGCCTTTTTTGACGGAAGAAGTTTGGCAACATATTTCAGAACGCACGCCCGAACAAGCGTTAATTATTTCAGAATGGCCAAAGGTCAGTGATACCAGCAACGAATTACTTAAAGGTTTTGAATTTGCAGATAGTGTGATTTCAGGCATTCGTACCATTCGTAAAGAGAAGAACATACCGATGAAAGAAGCCTTGGAAGTTTCCGTTTTGAATGAAGAAAAAATTTCGAAGGATTGGGATGCGGTCATTCAAAAATTGACCAATGTATCTGAAATCAACTATGTTGAAAGCAGTGTTGAAGGGGCTTTATCATTTCGGGTAAAATCAAACGAATATTTCATTCCGATCAGTGGTGCCATTGATGTGGAAGCGGAAATCGCCAAAATTCAAGAAGAGCTGAAATACACCAAAGGTTTTTTACAATCCGTTCAAAAGAAACTGTCAAACGAGCGTTTTGTGAATAATGCACCCGAAAAGGTTATTGAAATAGAACGCAAAAAACAAGCTGACGCCGAAGCCAAAATTGAGACCTTAGAAAAGAGTTTAGCGAGTTTGTCTTGAGAGTAGTTGAAGGGTTTATCTTGAGCAGAGTCGAATTCCTTTTTATAAATAATAAGTGCTATGAAGCTTACCATAGTTTTATGTTTTTTTATAACCATTTGTGCAGCACAAAAAAGAGAAGCGATTATCACTTTTGTCGATAGTACTACATTTGATGGTTACGCAGAATTGACATCCTTAAATAGGATTAAATTTCGCCCGAATTTAGAAGACAAACCTGATAAATTGGGCCCTAAAGAAATATTACAAGTAGAGTTTATTGGTTCATTGAATAATACAATTTATCGTTATGTCAGATATAAGTCCAAGGGTATTTATATGTTATTGAAGGTAATTGAAGATGGCACTCTATCTCTTTATGTTAAAGAGCGAAAAAGAATTAAGAATAATCTAGGTCTACCGAATAAACATTTTGATGAATCTTTAAATATTCCAATTTCGAGAAGATCAAATGAATATGAAAAGTATGTTGAAGCGTATTATCTTCATGATAAAGATAAATCTACCTTATATAGATATATAAATGATAAAACCCTTTTGGAAACTTTTAATGATTGTCAAATTTTAAAAGAAGCTGTCGAATCTGGGGAATTTAGTGATAGATCTCTGGAAGATTGGGTTTGGGAGTATAACTATGAGTGTGGCAAAAATTGATTATTTTAGTCACATGAAGATTAAAAAAATACTTGGTTTAGTACTTACCTTATTAGGTATTGGTGGCTTGATTTATGCCGCTATTTTATACGTCAATGGCACGGGAGAATTTAAAATTCTCTCGGTTTACGGACTTTTAGGAGCCATATTTTTCTTTTCAGGCATGGGCTTGATCAGAAATTTGAGTAGCGGCACAGAAGAGTAATCTTTTCTTTTTTGAGGTATGCGTTGTACCTTAGGGTCATATTCAGAATATGACTGTTCTTAAATGACCACAACACCAAAATACATCGATCTTTTTTCTGGCGCAGGTGGTTTTTCATTAGGTTTTAAAAGAGCAGGTTTTCAAAACGTATTTTCGGTTGATTATGAGCCTAGTTTTTGTGAAACCTACAAAGAGAACTTCCCCAATCATCAACTCATTGAAAAGGATATTTGCAGAATTCGAGATGCTGAAATAGCCTATCTAAAAGAATACGATGAAATTACCGCTGTAATTGGCGGTCCGCCGTGTCAAGGTTTTAGCATGGCCGGCAGTATTGGGCGTAAGTTTATTGACGACCCTAGAAACCGACTTTTCAAAGAATTTGTGCGGGTAGTAAAAGTGGTCAAACCGCGTTTTTTTGTGATGGAAAATGTGAAACGCTTGCACAATCACAAAAAGGGCCAAACACGAAATGAAATTATCGCTGATTTTGAAGATTTGGGCTATACCGTTGACTGTAAAATATTAAATGCTGTAGATTATGGTGTGCCACAAATGCGATGGCGGGTCATTTTTATTGGCTCATTAAAGAAACAAAACATCCTATTTCCTGAAAGGCAAGTTGAAAAAAACGCGACGGTAAAAGAAGCTTTAGAAGTCTACCCAAAGCTGTTATCGGGTGGCTCATCTTCTAAGATTCCGAATCATGTGGCCATGTCGCATTCTGAACAAATGTTGAATAAAATGGCGTTTATAACAGATGGAGGAGATCGAAATGATATTCCCACTGAAATGCGACCTTTAACGGGTGATGTACGCAAGTATATTCGCTATAAGAGTGATGCGCCTTCAGTGTGTGTGACGGGCGATATGCGTAAGATTTTTCATTACGAGCAGAACCGAGCTTTAACGGTAAGAGAATTGGCGAAGTTGCAATCCTTTCCTGATGACTTTGTCTTTAAAGGCAGCAGAATATCGCAACAACAACAAGTAGGTAATTCTGTTCCGCCTATGATGGCCGAGGCTATCGCGCATTCCATCCTAAAAATGAATCAAAATTTCTGAGAAATGATTCGCATACCTGTTGCTTTGAAATATCAAGAATTGGCGAAGCAACAAATTGCGGCTTTTGAAAAAATCAAGGAGGGCCAGTGGCGCTATACTGATGTTTTTGCCTGGCGCGGAATTGTTTGTGAACTTTTAACTTCAAAATGGCTTTCGGAAAAATACAATGTAATTCAAACCGCAAAGGGATTAGATGCTACTGGAATTGTAGATGATTGCGATTTGATTGTTCATAATAAAAAGGTCGAAATCAAATCGGCTACCAAAAACCATTTTAAATATTTGATGCCTAAGATTCACGATGTTCGCGATAAGCCAAAAGACATTTATATAGGTGTAAAATATGATGAAACAGTTGAGCCTAATGAGGTTGAGATTTTGGGGTTCATTGAAAGAAAAGATATTATGAAATTCCCCATAAAACAGAATAAAGGAGCTCCGTATTATGAAATTCCCTTGGAGGAGCTTCGGCGAATTAATTTTGCTACCTTTCGATAAACATCAATCAAAATCAAATTACCACAATGAACATACTTCTAATAAACGGCCACCCCGATAAAGAAAGTTTTAATTATGCTTTGGCCGATGCTTATAAAAAGGGAGCTTTAAGTTCAGGTGCTGAGGTGCAACAAATCAATATTTGCGAATTGAAATTCAATCCGAATTTAGAATTCGGATATCGCAAACGCACTGAGCTAGAACCAGATTTGCTAAAAGCCCAAGAAAGTATAAAATTGGCGGATCATATTGTATGGGTATATCCAGTATGGTGGGGATCTGTTCCTGCACTTATGAAAGGTTTTCTTGATCGTGTATTGCTTCCTGGTTTTGCGTTTAAAAAAAGAGAAGGTTCTGTTTGGTGGGATAAGTACTTGACGGGTAAAACTTCGAGAATCATTTGTACCATGGATCAACCTACTTGGTTTTACCGATGGATTAACAAAAAACCAAGCCATGTTGCTATGAAAAAACTGACCATGAATTTCATAGGAATTAAAAAGGTTCGCATTACGGCAATAGGCCCTTTGCGTTTATCAAAACCTGAGTTTCGCCAAAAATGGTTGAATAAGGTTGAAAAGTTGGGTTTGCAAAACAAATAAGGCCCATTTTGCGATAACAGTTTACGCAGTCTTCATTTTCAGGGAATTTTCTATCTTTAGAAAAAGAACAACATCGTGAAAAATTTATTACTTACTACGTTCATATTGTCACTTTTTTCTGCCTGTGCGCAAAAAGATCTTCCTGAAATCATGCCAGCGGATATTCAGATTAAAACAGCTCTGTTGCCCGCACCTGATGATAAAAAAGAGGGTGCCAAGGTATACGGTTACAATAAAGAGGGAGAAATTGTGGTATTACGCGAAGGAAACAATGATTTGGTTTGCTTGGCCGATAACCCCTATAATAAGGGCATTCAGGTTTCTTGTTATTTCAAAGAGTTGGATCCATTTATGCAAAGAGGTCGTGAACTCAAGAAAGAAGGAAAGGAAACCATGGAAATCAGAAAGCTGCGCGGCGAAGAGGTTGCTGCAGGAAAATTAAAAATGCCCGAGGCACCTAGCATGATGTACATTTATTACGGAACCGAAGAAACCTATGACAAAACCAAAGCGACTTTGGGCGACGGTCAATTCAGGTATGTGATCTACACGCCTTTTGCGACCGCAGAATCCACAGGTTTGCCTTTAAAACCCCATGCCAAAGGTATGCCCTGGTTAATGGATCCAGGCACGCACCGTGCCCATATTATGGTTGGGCCCAACTAAATTGGAAATAAATAATTCATCAAAATGAAAAAGTGGTACTTTCCTTTTCTTCTGGTATGTTTCTTAGTTGGCAATTTGAGGGCGCAAAATGACCAATCAGCTGAAAAATTTCAGCAAGAACTCAATGAAATGTACAAGAACCCAGAAAAGTCTCCTCTAAAAAAGAGCGCCAAAAAATTCAGGGGTCATAATTTTTTTCCTATCGATTCTGCGTTGCGTGTTGAAGCCAAATTTATTCGGACTTTAAATGCGATTCCCTTTCAAATGAAAACCACTACGAGTCGATTGCCTATTTACGAAAAATATGGAGAAGCCCACTTTACACTTGAAGGGCGAGATATGGTTTTGACCGTTTTTCAAAGTCATAGCTCTCGTGATTCCGAAGAATATAAAGACTATTTGTTTTTACCTTATAATGACCTGACCAATGGAGAGGAATCCTATACCGGAGGTCGTTATATTGATATGAGAATTCCAGAGGGCGACAAGATAGTCATTGACTTCAATAAATCATACAATCCCTATTGCGCCTATAGTTCCAATTACTCTTGTCCGATACCTCCCCAAGAAAACAGTTTGGATATCAAAATAAGGGCCGGTGTGAAAAAACCGAAAAAAAGTAAACATTAATGGAAGCCTATGCCAAAGCACTTTTATACGCTATTCCCTTTTTTATGGTCTTGTTGGCTATAGAAATTTTATATGGCTATGTCATAAAAAACCAGCAGTATAAGGTAATGGATACGGTCTCGAGTCTCAGCTCGGGGTATACCAATTTATTGAAAGATTCATTGGGCCTAGGTCTTGTATTGGTAACGTACCCATATTTACTTGAGAAACTTGCTTTGATGGAGATCAAAACCACCTGGGTGGTTTGGTTGGTGGCTTTTATAGCTATTGATTTTGCAGGGTATTGGAACCATCGTCTCAGTCACAAAGTCAATTTTTTTTGGAACCAACATGTCATTCACCATAGTAGTGAAGAGTTCAATCTTGCCTGCGCACTCAGACAGTCGATTTCGAATTTACTCGGGTACTTCCCTTTTTTGTTGATTCCTGCCGCTTTGATGGGCGTGCCCAATGAGGTCATCGCCATTTTAGCCCCCATACATTTATTTGCCCAATTTTGGTACCATACACAACATATTGGTAAAATGGGTTGGTTAGAATATATCATCATTACCCCCTCGCAGCATCGGGTGCACCACGCTATAAATCCTGAATATATTGATAAGAATTTAGGTCAAATATTGAGTATATGGGATCGTATGTTTGGCACCTTTCAAGAGGAACTTGATGATGTGCCGCCACAATATGGTGTGTTGAAACCAGCAGCGACTTGGAACCCCATTCTGATAAATTTTCAGCATATATGGCGTTTGATAAAAGACGCATGGCGCACCAAAAGTTATCTAGATAAACTGCGAATATGGTTTATGCCCACAGGCTGGCGACCTGCCGATGTCAAAGAGAGATATCCAATACAAATCGTTGAAGACGTCTATAAATTTGAGCGTTACAGCACGCCTTGTTCTTTGCTTTTGAAGGGGTATGCTATTTTTCAACTGTTCGCCACCTTGTCTTTTTTGTTGTTCATGCTCTATAATTTTTCGAGCATTGGTAGTGAAGGATTATTGGTTTTCGGCGCTTTTATTTTTGTGGGTATCTATGGATATACCTCTATCATGGATCGGACGAACTATGCCATTTGGATAGAGTTGATTCGCGGAATTGGAGGTTTGAGTTTTGTTTATTTGACTAAGGATTGGTTTGGCCTCAACAATTTCATTTCATGGGGAAGTATACTAGTTGGCCTATATTTTGTGATTACCATGGTCGCGGCGATTTACTTTACCTATTTTGAAAAGGATGAATCTAAAGTGTTGATAAATACATGAGTATTAGACCTTATATTCTAGCCGAAACCAATTGGAAGCACCTAAAGGATGCTGATTTTGAATTGGCGGTTTTACCTTGGGGTGCCACTGAGGCACACAATTATCATTTGCCCTATGCAACTGATAATATTCAAGCAGATCATTTAGTGGCCGAATCAGCACGTTTGGCGCACGAAAAAGGAGGGAAGGTCATCGTGTTGCCTACCATTCCGTTCGGAGTGAATACTGGTCAGTCTGACATTTATCTTGATATCAATATGAACCCCAGTACGCAATTGGCCATATTGACTGATATCGCTGAGGTTTTGAATCGCCAGGGTTTAAAAAAACTGATGATTTTCAACGGTCATGGAGGTAATAATTTCAAATCCTTGGTTCGCGAATTAGGGCTTAAATTTCCTGAGATGTTCATAGGGTTTTGTTTCTTTCCTCAAATGTTGGACAAATCTAAATATTTTGAGGAAGCTGGTGATCATGCAGACGAAATGGAAACCAGTCTAATGCTCTACCTGAAACCTGAATTGGTGCTGCCCAGGGATACCTGGGGCGATGGAGCTCATAAAAAGTTTCGCATAAATGCCTTTACTGAAGGTTGGGCATGGGCAGAACGAAAATGGTCAGAAATCAGCAAAGATACTGGGGTGGGCAATCCTCATAAAGCATCCAAAGAAAAAGGGGAGCGCTTTTTCACTGACGTGACCAAAAAAATGGGGAATTTCTTTTATGATTTGTGCAAGGCCGATTTAAAAGACCTGTATCACTGAGTAGGTCTTACTGCTATGCCTTCTTTCCTTTTATTTCCCTTTTTACCAATCGAATATAGCGGCGCATGGCTTCAGCACGACTAACGTTTTTAGCTTGGATCAATGCATTGGCCTTAAAGGCATTGATTAAAGGCACTTTACTGCCCGGATGGTTTTCATTTTTGTTGGCTACCTTAAAATAGGCGTAAAGTTTCAGTAGCAAATCTGCTGGCAAAGGATCGGAATAGGCATTGACAAATTCAACGGCCTTTGAAAAATCAACTTGTAATTTTTCATTCTTCATCTTCTCTGTTGTCACGAGTAGCGGCAATACACGTTTTGGCTCCGACCACCTTTTGATTCAATGCAACGGTCACAGCACAATTCAATGGTAAGAATAAATCAACCCTTGATCCAAATTTTATGAAACCGGCATCATCGCCCTGTTGTACGTTATCGCCTTCTTCAGCATAATTTACAATTCTGCGTGCCATGGCACCTGCAATTTGACGGTATAATATCTCCCCAAATTTTGGGGTTCTAATGACCACCGTGGTACGCTCATTATCTGTGCTTGATTTCGGATGCCAAGCCACCAAGTATTTACCCGGATGGTATTTTGAGAAAGTAACAACGCCACTGGCCGGATATCTCGTCACATGCACATTAATGGGTGACATGAATATGGATACTTGTATCCGTTTATCTTTGAAATACTCGGTTTCTTCAACTTCTTCAATAACAACAACCTTACCATCAACCGGGGCTATAATTTCATCGAATGTGAGCATTGCATTCCGTTTCGGATTTCTAAAAAACTGAAGAATCAATATAAGCACAAGTAATCCCACAATTTGCAATGACCATTTTAACCATTCCAAATCAATATAGTACTGCGCAGCAAGAATCACGATGGCAACAAAGAAGAATGTTATCAAGATGATTTTTTGACCCTCTTTATGAAACATAAGCGAAAATATTCAAAGTTAAATACGCAAACGGAGCGGCAAAGATCAAACTATCAAGTCGATCTAACATACCGCCATGGCCCGGTAAAATGGCACCACTATCCTTTACCCCTGCCATTCTTTTGAGTTTTGATTCTATCAGATCACCCAAACTTCCCATGATGACAATCACAGCAGCTAAAATGACCCACTGCTTCGGACTCACAATGGGTTCGTATTTTGCCATTAAGTAAGCGGTCAGTAGCGTAAAGATAAGACCTCCCACGGTACCTTCCCATGTCTTTTTAGGGGACACCGATGGAAATAATTTTGTTCGCCCCATACTCTTGCCTACTAGATATGCAAATGAATCATTGACCCAGATCAAGATGAATATACCCATAATGAGGTATTTGGCAAAATCATTGTTCTTATACGGTATCATGGTCAGAAATATACAGCCACCGCCTATGTAAAAAAGCCCAATTAAGAATTTTTCGAACGTTTTGAAGGGCCTATTGCTTTTGGTAAGAAGATGATACAAGAGCGTCACATTGGTAAGAATGGTAAGGGTCATTAGAATATTGATCGGAACTTTATCATATTCCTTAAGAATGTAAATGAATATCCACCACAAAATCAGATAAGCCAGAAAGATATAATACCCTCTCAAACCAGAAAGACGTTTGTACTCATAGAGGCACGCAAGACCAAAAATCATGAATAGAAAATCAAAGGCATCTGAATTGAGAAATACCGCTGAAAGCAGTATGACAATGTATAGTGCCCCAGTTATTGAACGCTTTAAGATTTCCTTCATGCTATAGGTCCTCCAACAATAAAAGATATAGATTTTTGGTACTGCTACCGTAGGTCAAGAAATCATCTGCTTTTTTATCTTTTCCTTTGAAATGTTTCAGGGTGGTGATATTCGCAGGAATACTATGACCGTATTGCTTTTTGATTTTTTTCAAGCCTTCACCAATGGATTCGACCAATTGGCTTGTTGTAGCGAAAACAATGATATTGGGGGGCAGCTCACTTAGCTTTTTTTCTTTGAGTTGGTTGGAGCACACCAAAATAGAACCGTTTTGAGCGATCAAGTGTTCGCAGGTAGTAAAGAAGACATCACTTTTTTTGGCTTTCTTGGTAAAGGTCAATCCTTCGGTTTCGAACTTTTCCTCAAGGCGTTTATCCAAAATAAAGAAAGGATGATTGCCCCAGCTGTTCTCTTCAATAATATTTTTTAGGGCTTCTGATACTTCGTCATAGGAGTCACAATACAAAAATTTTCCACCATTCTTTTTAAAATGGATGGTGAATTTCTCATCAATGGGAATGCGCAGGTCGGGCATATGAACCCCTCTGGTTTCAGCAGTTTCTTTGGATATCTTTTTTTTACCCCCACCAAAAAGTTTATCAAAAATCCCCATGTACAATGAAAAAGTCACTTTTAAACTACACTAGGTATTAAAAAACAACATTCAGACCAGTTAATAGATTCATATTCATTCTTCAGAAGAACCATCATCTTCTTCTGTACTGTTTTCCTTTGCGTCTTTGGTAGCGGACTTTTTTGTTTCCCTTTCTTCTTCATCAAAGGGCCTTTTACCAAAAATCTTTTCCAAATCTTCTTTAAAGATAACTTCTTTTTCCAACAATCGCTCCGCTAGGGTGGTGAGTTTATCTTTGTGTTCTGTCAATACCTTAATGGCTCTTTTGTATTGCTCTTCTATGATTTTTGAAATTTCCTCATCAATTTTTTGGGCTGTTTCTTCACTGTATGGTTTTGAGAAACCGTAATCTGACTGACCTGAAGAATCATAATAGGTAAGGTTGCCTATTTCATCATTCAAACCATAAACGGTAACCATTGCTCTTGCCTGTTTGGTAACCTTTTCCAGATCACTTAATGCCCCCGTTGAGATTTTGTTGAAGATTACTTTTTCGGCTGCTCGACCACCGAGCGTGGCGCACATTTCATCAAGCATCTGTTCAGGCCTAACGATCAAACGCTCTTCTGGCAGATACCATGCAGCACCCAATGATTGACCTCTTGGCACAATAGTGACTTTGACCAGAGGAGCGGCATGTTCCAACATCCAACTCGTTGTGGCATGTCCTGCTTCGTGATAAGCAATTGTTTTCTTCTCTTCAGGAGTAATGATTTTGTTTTTCTTTTCGAGTCCCCCGACAATACGGTCGACAGCATCTAAAAAGTCTTGTTTGTTCACTGCCTTTTTCTCTTTACGAGCGGCAATCAAGGCAGCTTCGTTACAAACGTTGGCGATATCGGCACCTGAAAAACCTGGGGTCTGTCTTGCCAAAAAGTCAAGGTCTAGCGTCTCAGATGTTTTGATCGGTCTCAGATGAACCTCAAAAATTTCTTTACGTTCTCTGATGTCAGGTAGGTCAACATAAATTTGTCTGTCAAAACGACCCGCGCGCATTAGGGCTTTATCCAAGACATCGGCACGGTTGGTTGCGGCCAAAACAATAACGTTGGTATTTGTGCCGAAACCATCCATCTCCGTCAATAATTGATTGAGTGTGTTTTCACGTTCGTCATTTGAGCCCGTGAAGTTGTTTTTACCTCTGGCACGACCAATGGCATCAATTTCATCAATGAATATAATAGCTGGTGATTTGTCTTTTGCCTGTTTGAACAAATCACGCACTCTTGAGGCACCAACCCCCACGAACATTTCAACAAAATCAGAACCTGACAAGGAGAAAAACGGCACTTTGGCCTCACCAGCCACGGCTTTTGCCAATAAGGTTTTACCTGTGCCAGGAGGTCCGACAAGCAGGGCTCCCTTCGGTATTTTGCCGCCCAAAGAGGTGTATTTGTCTGGGTTTCTCAAGAATTCCACAATTTCCTCAACTTCTTCTTTGGCACCTTCCAGACCAGCAACGTCTTTGAAAGAGGTACGGGTATCGGTTTTCTCATCAAAAAGTTTTGCCTTAGATTTACCGATATTGAAAATTTGACCTCCGGCGCCACCACCGCCTCCGCCAGACATTCTTCTCATTAAGAATATCCAAACTCCGATAAGAATGGCGAAAGGTAGAATTCCCAATAACAAATCCATTAAATAATTGTTATCGGTATCGTAGTCAACTATGGTGTTGAGGTTGTTATCTGTCTTACTTTTTTTGATTTCATTTTCAAAGTTCTGCAGGTCTCCATAGTCCAAAATATACTGGGGTACCGCTCCTGTTGAAGGAAACATTGGTTTTTGAGAGACATTTTTGTGAACGTCTTTCTTCAAGGCTTCCTCGGTCAAGAAAACTTTTGCCTGACGTGCATTGGTAATGATCATTATTTTCTCAACATCGCCATTTCTCAGATACTCTTGAAGCTCTGAAGTCGTGGTTTTTTCTTGGTTTGAAAGATTGCCACTTCCTAAAAGTTGAAATCCTATGATAACCGCAAATATCAACCCATAAATCCACCAAGAACTGAATTTTGTTTTTTTAGGATTGTTGTTATTGTCTTTAGCCATTTTTTGTTTTTTTCCTTTTCTTATTTCAAGGCACTGTTCATACCACTACCAATTTCTGTAAATTTCGCATCGCCCCAAAGTCCTTCAATATCATAAAATTCCCTAACATGTTTTTGAAATACATGAACCACCACATTAACGTAGTCCATTAACACCCATTCGGCATTCTCTCGGCCCTCGACGTGCCAGGGTTTGTCTTGAATAGCTTTACTTACTGTTTTTTGAATTGATCCGACGATGGCATTCACCTGGGTATTTGAAGTACCATTGCAAATAATGAAGTAGTCGCAGACTGTATTTTCAATTTCTTTAAGGTCGAGTAAAATAATGTCCTGTCCTTTTACATCTTCAATCCCCTCTAAAATAAGCGTAATCAACTTGTCAGCGCTAGCTTTTCTTTTCTGCATTCAAAAATATTAGTTTCTACAAAGTTATTATTTTTTTGTTCTTTTAACCCCTGTTTTCAAGAATAGATCAATCATTGATTTTAAGGTGAATACATGCAAATAATCAAACTTGATGCCACCGATTCAACAAACACCTATTTGAAGCGTTTATTGCATAACAATAAAACTGACGATTATATTGTGGTGGTGGCGAATGAGCAACTAAAAGGGAGGGGGCAAAGGGATTCTTTTTGGCAGTCTGAAGCAGGTAAAAACCTTACGTTCAGTGTTTTGAAAAGACATGACAATCTTTCAACTCAGAATTTCTTTAAGATCAATAGTTGTGTTTCAATTGCATTGATGAGTTGTTTGGGTCATTATTCAATACCTGATCTTTTTGTCAAATGGCCTAACGACATTATGTCAGGCACTTCAAAAGTTTGCGGTATTCTAATAGAAAATGTAGTATCAGGTTCTTCTATCAAAGCCTCGGTGATAGGAGTGGGGTTGAATGTCAATCAGCTATCTTTTCCTTCACTTGACAATGCTTCTTCATTAAGTCTGATTATGGGCAGAACTTTTGATTTGGATGAATTGCTCGAACGTTTTCTTCAAGAATTGAAATTGACCTTTTCTGAATTTACCTCAATTTCTTTTGACGAGTCATTGAATCGCTATGAGCAAATGCTTTTTAAAAAAGACAGTCTTTCGGTTTTCTCTAAGGGTGCTAATGAAAAGTTCAAGGGTATAATTCGGGGAGTGACTAAAGAAGGAAGGTTGATTGTTGAATTGGAAAATGGTCTTAGCACCAATTTTGACCTTAAAGAGGTACAATTGTTATACTAGATTTTACGAAGGTTTTCAGAGATGGTATCCATGAACTTGGTGATCGGGGCCTTTATCATCATGGCCATCATCGCATTGAACTCTCCTTCAAAACTTAATTTGGTCTCACATTCACTTTCGCCTTTGCTCACGATATCGGCAGTAAGTGTAAAGGGTAGTTTGTCACTGGAGGCACCAAGTACCAATTGATTGAATTCAGTTTGAGATTTTCGCTCCAAAACTATTTCAGGCATGCCTTTCAAGGCAAATAAAAACCTGTCTTCACTCAGCATTTCAAATTTATCGATGTTATCAGGCATCAATTGCTCAAAATTTTTGAGCTCACTCAAAAAGTGGTACACTTCTTCACTACTTTTTGATATTGCTTTTTCTTGGGTTTCTAAATGCATAACTTATTTTCACCACTTGGCAGGACTTTTACGCCACTCCAACAATTTATTTAAATGTTCTTCTTTGATATAATCGGTTTGAGAGGCCATGTCAACCAAATTTTCATAATCACTTAGGGTGTGCAATTCAAGGTCACGCTTTGCAAAATTTTCTTTGGCCACGTCAAACCCGTAAGTGAAAATTGCCAACATGCCTTTAACCTTTGCCCCGCCGGCTTCAAGAGCATCAACAGCATTCAAGCTGCTTTTACCAGTACTGATCAAATCTTCAATGACCACAACAGTTTGACCGGGTTCGAGTTGACCTTCTATTTGGTTTTGTCGACCATGTGATTTTGCCTCAGGTCTTACATATATAAAAGGAAGCCCCAAAAATTCAGCAACCAAAATTCCTATGCCAATGGCACCAGTGGCAACCCCGGCGATTACATCTGGTTTTCCGTAAAGAGATTCAACTTGCTTGGCCATTTCTTCTCGTACAAAAGTTCGTATTTGAGGATACGAAAGAATGATTCTATTGTCACAATATATGGGTGACTTCCAACCTGAAGCCCAAGTAAAGTGATTTTCGGGTTCCAATTTTATTGCATTAATTTGTAAGAGAAGCTCAGCCGTTTTTTTAGCAGTGTCTTTGTTTAAAACCATGCCGCAAATGTATAAAGTTTTTGTCAATGAGCGCCCGCTCATACTTACAAATAAACTGTCAGAAACAGGAAAAGGCAAATACTTTTTGATGAATGATGAGGCCATCAATGAAGCCATAGTTTCACTCTCGAAGAAGAAGATCAAAGAGGCATACATTTACCACCCGAATGGTGAGGAAATATTAAAAAAATTCACTCAGAACATTCCCCTTGAAGTGGCTGGTGGAGGAGTGGTGACCAATGAAAAGGGCAAGGTACTTTTCATATACAGAAATGGTAAGTGGGATTTGCCAAAGGGCAAACTGGATAAGGGAGAAAGTATTGAAAAATGTGCGATACGTGAGGTAGAGGAGGAAACCGGTGTTTCGGGCCTCGAAATTGAAAATTTCTTGCAAACCACATACCATATTTTGAAAAGAAATGGGGAATACAGGTTAAAGGAAGTTCACTGGTATGCGATGAAGACTTCCTATAACGGAAAATTGAAAGGGCAAAAAAATGAGGGCATTGTCAAGGTCAAATGGAAAGGCCCCGAAAAAATCAAGGAAGCCCTCGAAAATTCGTACCTTAATATTAAAATACTTTTCGGACACTAAAAATTTAGGCCGCTGCGGTAATTTCCAAAATATGCTCTTTGCGCAATGGTTTGTTATTGAAGGTTAACGTATGGTGGGTCATGGTTTCGTATTTTCTCCAATTTTGCTTATCCAAAGGGTCAATGGATGAGGTCAAAATATTGACCCGTACTTTTTTGTCTATGGGCAACTTAATGAATTCCTCTAAAAACTGCCAACCGTCCATGATAGGCATGTTGATATCCAAAAAGAGAACCTCAGGAATCTCTTCATGATTTTGCAACAATGACATGATACCCTCTATGGCCAATTTGCCATTACTGAAGGTATGTATTTCAGGACTGTCTAATGTCAATTGTAGAATTTTCTGAATTCCGAAAACGGTAATCGGATCATCATCTATGATGTAAATAGAATTAATCTTTCTCATTGAAATATATTTTAAATACGGTACCTACACCCACTTTGCTCTGAACCGTTATCTTTCCGTTCATTGCTTCAATTTGATTTTTCACAATATAAAGCCCAATTCCCCTAGCATCTTGATTTTCATGAAAGGTCTTGTACATTCCAAACAATTTGTCCCTATGCCTTTCTAAATCTATTCCGAGGCCATTATCTTCGATACTCAAAACAGTGTAATGTTCTTCAGAGGATACTCGAAGTTTGATCACAGGAGGTCTATCTGGGGATCTGTATTTTATGACATTGGTAAAGAAGTTCATTAAAATACTTTCAATATAGGCGGGTATGACTTTGATATGGACTTTTTCATCTATGTCATTGATAATTTTCACGTTGTGCTTTGCAATTTGAGCAGCAAGATTTTGTCTTACAACGGTTATTTTTTCGCCAATATTTATAGCTACTTTTTCTAAATCGGTCTTTGAGTTAATATCGACCACCTCGTTCAAATTATTGATGGTTTCGAGTAGGTTGTCAGAGGCGGTTATGAGCATCTCAATTAATTTTCCTTTTTCCAATTCATCATCTTCTGTCATCAAAAAGTCCAATAACATTGAAAAGTTAGCGGTATGAGAACGCAGGTTGTGTGAAACAATATGTGCAAAATTCAATAACTTTTTGTTCTGTACGGAGGTCACATCGATCAAAGACTTCATATCTTCCTCCTTTTTTTTGCGATCGGTAATATCAATACTGATGCCTACCAACCCATAGGCGCTACCGTCAGAATCTATGAGTGGTATTTTTGAACAAAGCATCACTCTCTTGACGTCGTTGGCTAAGGTATAGGTACATTCTTTCTTGATCATCGGCTTGAGATGATGCATTACCAGAAGATCTTCATCTCTACATTTTTGAGCCTCTTCAAACTTCATGAGCGCAAAATCATCTTTGCCAATTAAATCTGACTCATTTTTGATGCCATAAAAGTCCATCTCTGATTTATTCACTAAAATCTTCTCTGATTTGATGTTCTTTATGTAAACATTTAGGGGCAAGTTATCTATGAGTGTTCTCAAGTGATACTCGTTTTCTCTGGTCCGTATTTCAGATTGGGTCAAGGCATCAATGTTTTGAATGGTGCCAATAAGACCTGTGAATTTCCCCATTTTATAAAGAGGTTTTCCTGATACTATTACCCAAACCTCGTCGCCTTTGGCTGTGATCAACTGAAGTTTTTCTGACCATGATGACTGTTCCTTTATGGCTATTTCAATGGTCATGACAATGGTATTTCGACTATATCCTGATTTGTAGAAATCGGTCGCCTTTTCTAAGGTAGGTTCATAATCGGCATCTACCCGATGAATTATTCTGGTCATTTCTGACCAAACCATTTTGTCATTATTGATGTGATATTCCCATAAACCTATTTTTGCAATGTCAGACATTTGCGCAGATAGTATGTGCAATTTGTCAAGCTGAAATTCATTGTATGCGTCTTGACTGATTTTCTCTGCCTGAATAATCCATCCCACCACATTTTCATTGTCATCATGCCAGGTGGTCTTTAATACTTGAAACCATTTTTCTGTATTGTTACCATCCGTATAACTGGTGGTTCTTTTGTTGTAAGGCTCGCCTTTTAGACACTCATCCAATACTCTTTGCCAGTTGTCATCAAAATTTGAAAAAAGATCGTATATGTTGACCCCGATCATTTTTTTGTTATGACCTAAAGAAAAGTCAGATACCCACTTATCAGAAACATGTACTATTTCATGATTCTGATCGATAAAGGCCATTGCTTGGGGCAATTGCTTTATCAAATAGTTACTTTTCTGTAGTTTGTCTTTATACAATTAGATGTATTTTCCTACAAATAAGTACTAATTAGGGAATATTTGGAAAATTTTGTTGTGAATGGCTAAATAATAGTGGTAACAGGGTTTACAGACGTAGAGAAATAATCATAATACAATCAAAAAAGAGGTAAATTCCTACATTTTATTATTTACTTCCTTTTACGGCGCTAGGCACTAAAATGGAGTAATCTCCACCGTTTCTAATGACGTCTCTGACAATTGAAGAGCTGATGTAAGACTTGCCAGATGAGGTAAGCAGAAAAACGGTTTCGATCGTGGAAAGTTTACGATTGGTGTGCGCGATGGCTTTTTCAAATTCAAAATCGGCAGGGTTGCGCAATCCTCTTAAAATAAAATCAGCGTCCATTTTTTTACAAAAATCAACCGTGAGTCCTTTATAAGTGACCACTTTTATTTTAGGCTCATTTTTATAAGTTTGCTCAACAAAACCAACACGTTCTTGTAGTGAGAACATATATTTTTTTTCAGCGTTCACACCAATGGCGATGATCAATTCATCGAAAAGGGTCAAGCCTCTTCTGATGATATCATCATGGCCCAGTGTCAACGGGTCAAAAGACCCCGGAAATATTGCTCGTCTCATACACTAAAGTTAAGGCTTTTGATGCAAAGCATCTTCAATGGCAGTTTCAAATAATTCTGCAAGTGATATGCCGGCCTCTCTCGCCTGCTGCGGTAAAATACTTTCTTCAGTTAGGCCTGGAGTGGTGTTCATCTCTAACATATAAGGTTCATTGTCCACAAAAATGAACTCACTTCTTGAATACCCTTTCATTTTTAAGAGGTCATAAACTTTTTGGACAATCTCTGAAACTTTCAATGCTTGTTCTTCGGATATTCTTGCAGGAGTTATTTCTTTGGATTTCCCCTCATATTTGGCCGCATAATCAAAAAAGTCATTCTCTGAAACGATTTCAGTAATCGGAAGCACCTTGGTCTTTCCTTTGAATTTGATGACCCCAACAGAAACCTCAATACCATCTAAAAAAGATTCAATGATGATCTCATCATCTTCTTTGTAGGCATTTTCAATCGCAGGAATTAAATTATCTTTCTCATATACTTTAGAAATGCCATAACTGCTTCCTGATTTATTTGCTTTCACAAAGCACGGAAGACCTACTTTGGTGATAATTTCCTCAGTATTGATGGTGTCTCCCAAATTCAAATAATAAGAATTTGCTGATTTGATGCCATAGGGTTTTAGAGCACTCAGCAAATCTCTTTTGTTGAAGGTCAAGGCCGATTGATAGTAATCACAAGATGTCTGCGGAATACCCATTAACTCAAAGTAGGCCTGCATCAAACCATCTTCGCCCGGAGTACCGTGAATAGCATTGAAAATACAATCAAATCTGATGGTTTCGTTTTCCAGTTGTACTGAGAAATCACCTTTGTTGACGGGGTATTCTTTGGCATCATCATCTACATAAACCCATTTATCTTTGAGGATGTGAATGCGATAGGTGGCAAACTTCGAGGAGTCAAGGTACTTGAATACCACGTTGCCGCTCTTTAGCGAAATGTTGACCTCACTTGAGTAGCCGCCCATGATGATGGCTATCTTTTTTTTCATAATTCAAAGTAAAGAAAAAAAGAATACTGAATATTTAAACACTGACTATTTTTTATTGAACTTCTAACAAAATAATGGCTTAAATACTCAGTACCAATGGCATTTCCTATATTTGCCCAGTAAAATTGGTGTGATGCAAAACTTTTTCAAATTCTTAATAAGTCGAACCTTTCTCATTCAATTGGGTCTTGCATTATTGGCAATACTGATTCTTGCTCTATTGTTGCTGACATGGTTAAAAAGCACCACTAATCATGGCGAATTGGTTGAGGTGCCTGATTTTTCAAAAATGTCAGTGATCGATATGCGCAAAGCCGTTGATGAAGCTGATCTGCGCTACGAGGTTCTTGATTCAGCGAATTACAATCCTGATTACCCAAGATTCTCAATAATCGATCAAAACCCAGAAGCGGGCAGTAGTGTGAAAGAGGGGCGAAAAATTTACTTTACTGTAAATCCATCTGGGTACAAAAAGGTAACTGTGCCTAACGTTATTCAAGTAACACAGCGAAATGCGCAGTCAATGTTAAGGGCCGTAGGGCTTGATGTGCAACGTGTTACCTATATTGATGAAATTGGAAAAAACATGGTGTATTATCTCAAATACAAGGGCAAAAGAATAAATGAAGGCCGAAAATTGCCAAAAACCTCAAAGGTTGAATTGGTCTGTGGCAACGGAAGAATTCCTTCCCAGGCCAAAATAAAGGCTGATTCAGAATAATCATGGGCCCCGATAACAGTTCAGATTTACAAGAGGACGAACTTTTTGAACATCACAAAATCATTGCCGCAAAAGGACAAGAACCACTTCGGGTCGATAAATTCTTGATGAATTTCATTGAACATGCCACGCGCAATAAAATTCAAAAATCTGCCAAAGAAGGAAATATTTGGGTCAATGGCAAGGTTGTGAAACAGAACTATAAAGTCAAAGCTGGTGATGAGGTAAAGGTCATGTTCGAGCACCCGCCGCATGAGGTTTTGTTGGTGCCGGAAGATATTCCCGTTGATATTGTGTATGAAGATGAAGCGCTGCTGATCGTGAATAAACCCGCTGGTATGGTGGTGCATCCTGGTCACGGAAATTATTCGGGTACTTTGATAAATGCACTGCTATATCATATCGACAAGCTTCCTATGAACAGTAACGAACGGCCTGGTCTTGTACATCGCATTGATAAAGACACCTCCGGACTTCTTCTGGTGGCGAAAACAGAAAAGGCCATGACACATTTGGCAAAGCAATTTTTCAATAAAACCTCTGAACGCGAATATGTGGCTTTGGTTTGGGGCAATATAGAGGAAGATAAGGGCACCATAGAGGGTCATATCGCGAGGCATCCGAAAAACAGATTGCAAATGCATGTTTATCCTGATGGTGATGTTGGTAAGGAAGCGGTTACCCATTTCAAGGTTTTAGAGCGCTTTGGTTATTTGACCTTGGTCTCATGCAAGTTGGAAACAGGCCGTACCCATCAGATTCGTGTTCACATGAAACATATAGGGCACACGCTGTTCAATGATGAGCGCTACGGAGGCGATAAAATATTGAAGGGTACCACTTTTACCAAATACAGGCAGTTTGTCGAGAACGCTTTCAAAATACTTCCGCGTCAAGCATTGCATGCCAAGACCTTGGGTTTTATACACCCATTGACGAATGAAATGATGCGATTTGATTCTGAACTACCTGAAGATATGGCCCATTGCATTGAAAAGTGGAGAGCGTATTCAAAGCATAGTCAGTAGATTATAAATTGTGCTTATGCCATTATCAGAAACTACTTGTTTCGGGTCTAGGTTTTCATTAAAAATGAAACTATTTTTACGGCAAATTGCGTCCTATGAAAATTGTGATCTCTCCAGCGAAATCCCTTGATTTTGAAACTGCGCTGCCAACAGCGAAAAATTCGCAACCCGTGTTTTTGGCCCAAGCCGAAAAATTGAATAAAATTCTAAAAAAGAAAAAGCCCAAGGCCTTATCTCAATTGATGGGCATATCTGATAATTTGGCGCAACTAAATTGGGATCGCAATCAAAATTTTTCCGTTCCGTTCACATCAAAAAATGCCCGACCAGCGGTATTTGCATTTAATGGCGATGTGTATCAGGGCTTGGATGCGTATAGTATCACAGAAAAAAAACTGGAGCCCTTGCAAAATACACTTCGCATATTGTCAGGCCTCTACGGTATTTTGCGCCCATTGGATTTGATCCAACCCTACCGCCTTGAAATGGGCACCCAAATGAAAGTTGGGCGAAAGAAGAACTTGCATGAATTTTGGAAAAAAGACCTGACCGCCCAATTGAATTCTGAATTGAGTGAAGGAGAACTTTTTGTGAACTTGGCCAGTAACGAATATTTCGGGGCCATTGACAAAAAAATGTTGAAGGTGCCCGTGATCACCCCTATTTTCAAAGATTGGAAAAATGATAAATTGAAAGTGATCAGTTTCTTTGCGAAAAAAGCACGAGGTTCAATGGTTCGCTATATCATTGATTCAAATGCCAAAACTTTAGAAGATATTAAAGGTTTTGACAAAGATGAATACATATTCAGCCAAGAACACACATTAAAGGAGAACGAACCCGTTTTCATTCGATAGAATAATTTTTTACTTCTTCCGTTTTATAAGTACCCAATTCAATAAAGCTTGTACTTATGAAGATTTTGGCGTCAGTACTGATTTTCGTCACTATTGTTTCGTTTTCTTGTACCGATAGGGATGACAACTTAGAGGGAGTTCAAATTCGTGTGGAAAACACAACCCAAACCACGTTCACGGAAGTAAGGATTGACTCGTTGGTTTTCTCAGACTTGCAGCCAGACGATTTGGCTTTTTATCAACAATATGACAGTCTTGAGTTGCCCCAAACCATTGAATTATTGGGCGATTCATTAGATTTGATTGTGGCAGTGGATACCGCTTTCGTAATTGATTCTTTACAGCTTCATTTGTTTACCTATCGTATCACAGGGCTTACCGAAGCAACGGAAGCTGAGGTGGAGGTTTTGAAAGATTAAATCACTTTTTGGTCTTCTTTGCACTTTTCTTTTTAGCTGGCGCTGCAACTTTTTTTGCTTTTCGAGGTCTTCTCGCACCATAAGACCCATTTGCAATTTTTCCTCTGCGTGATTTTTTATCCCCTTTTCCCATAAATACTATATTTAAAGCTTTGATTTTAGGTAAGTTACTAAATCGAACGAATAATGTCAAAAACTAAATTATACAGGCTTTTCTCCAACTAAAGTAAAAAAGAACCTAAAAAAGTATGTAGAAGTTTTTATTTTAGAAGCATGTATTATTATTTGATTCTGGCATTGCAGGTGTATTGTGCTTATCACGCTTACACCAACCGTAATCATTATTATTGGTATTTTGCCATCCTTTTTTTGCCTTTGGTTGGTTGCCTGATATACCTTTTTATCAATGTGATTCGTAAGAGTGATGTAGACCAAATGCAAGACAATTTGGTGTCTGTTATCAATCCCACGAAAAAGATTACTGATTTACAAAAGAAATTTAAGTTCGCTGCAACTTTCGAAAATCAAGTGGCTTTGGCTGATGCTTATTTAGAGGCAGAACATTATGATCTGGCCATTGAAAATTACAATGCTGCTCTAAAAGATGTTTTCAAGGAGGATTTTTATGTGCTTTCCAAATTACAGGAAGCGTATTATTTCTCTTCACGCTTTGACAAGTCTTTGGAATATGCAGAACGCTTAAAGAAATGTCCGAAATTCAAAAAGTCAAAATCGGCTTTTTTGTATGCCTTGGCCTCAGAAAAGAAGGGCAATGTGAAACAGGCAGAGGATATTTTGAAAACTTTTGATGGGCCCTATGCCAGATATCAAGAAAGATTGGAGTTGGCTAAGTTTTTCATTAGAAACGATAAACCCAAGGAGGCCGAAGAGTTGCTAAATGAAATAGTCACTGAATCTGAAGGGATGTCAAAAACGAGCTTTAGACAAAATCGTATTTTAATCAAAAAGACGAAAGAGCTTCTCAGTGATTTTAAAGTCTAATGTAGAAGTGCGTTTTTCCAACAATCAAACAGTCCAATAATCCAACAATCCAACAATCCTTGTTCCTACATACCCACCCATACGAGCCTTTTCTTTTTCCAGAAGCTACCAAGCTGATTGTGGGTACTTTACCTCCCCCTCGATTTACAACCAAGGAACTGAAACCGGAAGATGTTGACTTTTGCTATGGAAGTAAAAACGGACAATTATGGCCCATTTTAGACAAAATTCATGGTCTGAATCTCAAGTATGAAACCTCAGATTTTGCAACGCAGCAGCGAAAAGATTTTCTTTTAAAACATAAAATAGGGGTTTGTGATATTGTTGAAAGTGCGGAGCGAGATAAAATTGATGCCTCAGACCTGGGTATGCAAAACATTAAATTGCGCAATCTAATGGGCTATTTGCAGCAGTACAAAAAAGTGGATACCCTTTTATTTACTGGCGGAAATAGTAAAAACGGCCCTGAGTATTTTTTTAGGAAGCATTTGAAAGAACATGGGCTGCGTCTAAAAGTGGTTTCCGCCATTGTGCCCAGAATTCACGAGTTTGTGATACCAACCGAACAAAGCATGTTGACTGAGCGTAGTCGAAGTCAAAAAACAAGAATAATCAAAACGGTGTCTTTGACCGCGCCGTCGGGTGCTGCCAATAGAGCAGTGGGAAGCATGGATTTGTTCAAAAAGCTCAAGAATGAAAACCCTGATTTCAACACCCTTGATTTTCGGGTCATGCAATACAGAGCGTTTTTTTGAATAAAACTCAATCCATTTAATGTTTAAATTTTACATAAACTAAAAAGAACTCGATCAATGAAGACCAAGCTCTTTTATGAGAACACTATATGAAAATGAAAAAATTTACTCTTGATTATGGTGTAAACCTACGCTGAACCATGTTTCTTGAGAAATGATTGTTGTAAAGTGTGTTTAATTTGTTGTAAAGGTTGAGTATTTTGTTATTTGAGAATAATACAACCCTTTTATTTTTCAATATTCACGATATTTACAAGCCTGAATAACAAACTTTTTAGCTTCCCGTAGAATCATAAATAGAACTATCCATGCAGCAAAATGAAAGGCTTGAGGTTTTCAACAAAGCAGTCTACAATAAGTTCAATATATACAATAGCCTGTTTTTAAACCTACCGTATCGTAATATTGAGAATGTGGGCATGTTGATTCCTTTGCTATGGGATCAATGTCAAAAGGGTCTAAAGTCAGGCGAGAATCCACAAGAGATTCTGGAAGCATTCTTTCAAAACTATGCTGATTTAGCCTCAGAAGAAGATCGTATTGACTTCATGTTCAAGATCATTCAATATGTTGAGCGTCAGGTGGTTTTGTATGACAGTGTTGAAGATGCCGCTTTTCCTGAATTGCATGAGCACAGTAGTTCCATGTCGATAAAAGATTACAAGCAACTGGTTGATAAGAACAAGAATTGGGCGGCTATATCCGATAAGTTATCCACCTTTAGCGCAAGAATAGTACTGACTGCGCATCCAACCCAATTCTACTCTCCATCGGTTCTTGATATTATGGAGAATTTGAGGGCGCTTATTGTTGAGAATAATATTGATGACATTGATGTGACCTTACAACAATTGGGTCTCACTTCTTTGATCAATGCGAAGAAACCAACGCCCATAGATGAAGCGAAGAATATCATTCACATACTTAGAAACGTGTATTATGACGCCATCGGAAATCTCTACGCATATATCAAAGAGAATATAGGTCAAGCTGATTTTGAGAACCACAATATCATGAAATTGGGTTTTTGGCCTGGTGGAGATAGAGATGGTAACCCTTTTGTAACGGCTAGTATTACCAAAGATGTTGCTGATGAGCTGCGATTGACCTTGATGAAATGCTATTATAATGATTTGAAAAATTTACAGCAAAAATTGACTTTCAAAGCCTTGCAAGACCCTTTGAACAATCTTCGTGAAAAGTTGTACAGTACCATGTTCGATGCAAGTAAACATATTTCTTATGATGAGATTTCGGGTACGCTTCAAAAAATAAGAACCATACTCAATGAAAACTATCACGGCCTCTATCTAAAAGATTTGGATCATTTGATTGATAAGGTTAAAATATTCAAAACCCACTTTGCCACTTTAGACATCCGTCAAGATCATAGCAAGCATAAATTGACTGTTGAAACGATTTTGAGGAAGAATGGAAAAATAAAGGAAAGCATTGATGAATTGACTGAAAAACAACTGATTACCTTATTGTTAAAAGGAGATATCAAGGCGTTGAGTTCTGATTATAAGGATGCCATTGTAAAAGATACCATCAAGAATATTCGTCAGTTGAAATCGATTCAAAATAAAAACGGCGAGGAAGGATGCAACAGATACATCATCAGCAATTCAGAAGATATTTTTTCAGTTCTTTTTGTCTTCGGACTTTTCCGTTGGTGTGGATGGAAAGCCGACGAGATTACTTTTGATATAGTTCCATTATTTGAGACCATGATTGGTATGGATACCTCTGAGAATAACATGCAACGTCTTTTTGATATACCCGCATATAGGGCGCATTTAAAAAGGAGAAACGAGACACATACCATCATGCTCGGATTTTCTGACGGTACCAAAGACGGTGGGTATTTAAAAGCGAATTGGAACATTCTCAAAACCAAGGAAACCATTTCAAAAGTCTGTAAGAAGAACAAAATCAAGGCCATATTTTTCGATGGTAGAGGAGGGCCACCAGCTAGAGGAGGCGGAAAAACACATCGTTTTTATGCCGCACAGACTAAAGACATTGCAAACAATGAGATACAACTGACCATTCAGGGTCAAACCATTACCAGTACTTTTGGCACCGAAGAACAGTTTCGTTATAACTGTGAGCAACTTTTGACGGCCGGACTCTCCAATAATTTATTCGGAAAGGAGAATGTTGTTTCCGCCAAAGACCGAAAGTTGATCGAAGTATTGTCAGAATTGAGTTTTGAAAAGTATGACGCTTTAAAACACCACGATAAGTTCATGTCTTATTTAGAGGATATGAGTACCTTGAAATATTATAAAAACGCCAACATAGGCAGTAGGCCAGGTAAGCGGGGCAATAAGGCGAAATTAGAATTGACCGATTTAAGGGCAATTTCATTTGTGGGTTCATGGAGTCAGTTAAAACAGAACGTGCCGGGGTATTTCGGTATAGGCACGGCAATCAAAACCCTAAAGGACAAAGGCAGGCTAAAAGAAATTAAAGGGCTTTTTAAAGACGTGCCTTTCTTTAAAGCTTTGATGTTGAATAGTATGATGTCATTGTCAAAGTGCTATTTTGAATTGACGGCTTATATGAAGGAAGATAAAGAGTACGGTGATTTCTGGAAAATTCTTCATGATGAATATCAACTATCCAAGAAAATGCTCTTATTGATTTCAGATATGGACATTTTAATGGAACAAGAGGCCGTTTCACGCGAGTCAATCAAAATACGTGAAAACATTGTATTGCCCTTATTGGTCATTCAACAATATGCGCTTCAGAAAATCAGCCAAGAAACCGGGTTTAAAGAATTGTATGAGAAGATCGTCACGCGATCTTTATACGGAAACATCAATGCCAGTAGAAATTCAGCATGATTAGTTCTCCCATACTTTGAATTCAGCACCCATACCGTAATTTTTATGTCCGGTTTGAATAAGTTTTGAATTTTTATTGTAGTTCTTATCGAAAACTTGCCATTTCTTGTTGTTCAAGAAAATCCGCCTCACATAGGTTCTTTGGCCCGATAACTCATTGGTAAAAGGCAGTAAGGGTCTAAATGATGTTGAGATTTTTTGAATGCCCCTTGCCGTTTTGACCTCACGATATTGTTTCGTTTGGGCCAACTTGCCTTTTGAGTTCTCATAACCCAATACTTGAAGTGAAGCGAACAATCCGTTTTCAGGAACGAAAATCGATTTTGATGAAAGATCCAGTTCAAAAACTTTATCCTCGTTGTCATCAATTGAAAAAACCACATTTTCATAGCCAAGGGGTTCGCCAGGATAACCGTTTTGGTTTTTATAAAAATTGACGCGAAAAACAGTGGCATATTTTCCCTTGCCTTTTGTTTTGTATTTTGATTCAGCGTTTATAGGGAATATTAATTTCGATATTTGGGTTGGTTTGCCTTCAAACCGATTTATTGAAACAGCGACTTCGCTCTCTAAGGTGGGTAGCCAAGAAGTAAAGTGGTCGGTATGGGTGGTTGCCTTTTTCTTTTTTATTTTGAATTTACCTTCCTTGGGTGCAGACACAATTACTTCATTCAATTGGGCAACAGAGGGAGAGAGCAAAATCTTATCAGGTAAGCTTTTGGTCAAAACAGATTTTTTCGCATAGCCCATGGCAGAAATGAAAAGGGTATCAACGTCTTTATATTTATCTTGCGAGAATACAAATAGGCCATCTTCATCTGCGAAATTTCCCAATCCGTTTCCAAAAGAAATGGTAGCAAAAGGTATGGGTTCTCCGTTTGAGTTGTCTGCGATCAACGTATTTTGTGACATCACCAAGTTCACAAAACCAAATACGAGTATAAGCCGAACAAGAATTGAAAACTTCATACCATTAAAACGCAAAGTCAGCAATTAAAGTGCTTGAAAATAAAATTATGAAGTATAAAGTTACTTTTTGAGCCTACTCAAATAGTGCCACGATTTTTCGATAACCATGCCAGCTACAGGTACCATCACTGGTTTGAAATTTTTGACCTCGAAATCGTATGACATAAGTATCAATAGTGGTACAACCTCCCATTTGTAAAGATCTTAATTCGTTTTCAAAATTCACAATGGTCTGATAATCCGTATCGGTAAGTTGAATTGTTTTTTCCTGAAGTTGTGCCGAGATATGATCCGCCTTTTTTAATAAGGTCACATTTTGTCTGCTTCCACCAAAGCAGCCCAAAGAAGTAATTTCAATGTCATAACTATCGCCATTTTCCAATGATTCAATCCAGTTGATGGGCTTCCCAGAATCTTCAGGTGATTGAGAATAGCACATTAGTGAAACCAGCGTAATTAAAACAAAGGTAAAGCGATTTTTAGGCATCATAGTGGTTTTTGATTTGCGAAGATCCAAATGAAACTCGTGGGCAAAACGAAGCAAATTAAATGGCTTCTGACTTATTTATCAATTCCAAAAACTTGAATACGGTTTTTTCTTTATCCTTGGTTTCCTTTATTTCTTCATTATACTTTTGAAGTAACTCCGCATCGGTTTTTACCAATAATTTGCGCATCCCAATTTCATCTATCATGAAAAGTCGATTTGATTTCGTATCAATGACATACAGAAATCGCAGGAATTTTTTATCTATATCAGCAATATCTTGTCCTTTGACACCTACATACTTCCAAAAGTCAGGATTCTCATTGGCTTGCAGTTGGTAGGTTTTCAAACTTGGTTCAGAGGACAAGCCCGCTGTGAATGCTAAATATCTTCCTGTTCTTTGAATCAGGCTATATCCATCCTGTATTTTATACCTAAAACAGTTAATATACAGCGATTTTCCATCTGAATAGGCCAAAATCTTTTTTCTGATTGTTTTGCGGGCTATTCTATCGTTCTTCAATTTGTAATCATTACCACTGTTCCATTTCAAATCACTGACAGATCTTTTGTGTACTTTCAAATCCATTTTATAGGTAGGATTCTTTACCACCAAATCTTCAATGGTAAAATAGGCACCCATAGGATACTCCATAACTTGTGAACGTACATTAACGGCCAACAATAAAACCAATATGACAATAAAATTTCGTAACAATGGATTAATTTTTAGAGCTTAAAATAGCATGGAAAACTTTAATGCCGTAGGCAATCTGGCCTATTTTTAAATTTTCATTGGGACTATGTTGATTATTATCTGGGTTGACCATGGGTACGATAAAGGCCGGAATCTTCAATTCATTTATAAATGGTGCAATGGGCACGGTACCACCCATTATTCTTATTTGAACAACTTCTTGATTCATGGCTGACTTCAAGGTGTTTACCAAAAAATCGCCATAAGAATTGGTCAAATCTGTTCTAAAGGCATCCGTTACCGGTCGTTCTGTAATGGTCATTATTTTATCATATTTCATTCTTTCTTCCCTTGTCGGAGTCCTATCCATAATATGAAACCCTTGTTGCTCAATATGCTTTTTCACCAATGATTTCAAACGGGCACCATCACTTTCTGGTACCAAACGTAAATCCAATTCAGCTGTGGCACTCTCTGGTACTATGGTCCGTGCTTTTTCTCCCACCCATCCTGAACCTAATCCTCTTATATTCAAAGAGGGATATTGCAATGATTCTTGGTAAAAACCACCAACCTGTTCTGCGGTTTTAATTGCCAAATTCGAATTGATGCTTTCCGTATCATCGGGTACGCTTTTTAGGATGTCCATTGTTGAATTATCAATAATGATGCCATCATAATAACCATTAATGGTAACTTTTCCTTCGGCATCTTTCATACTTGCCAATACTTCGGCGAGCAGAAAACCGGGGTTTGGGGCATAGTTGCCATAATGCCCACTATGCTGGGGTTTTACAGGGCCATGAGTGGTCAAAGTCATAGTGGTGATACCGCGACAACCGTAGACCACCGTAGGTTTTTCAGAGGCGTGCACTGGGCCATCAGTGATAATCAAAAAATCAGCTTCGAGCAGTTCGCTATATTCTTTGACCGCCTTGGGCAGCGGTTTACTGCCTTTTTCTTCTTCACTATCCAGAATCACTTTGATGTTAAAAGGAATATCCACATTGTTCTTTTGAAGCATATCAATGGCATTCAAGAACATGACTATAGGGCCCTTGTCATCAGAGGTTGACCTACCGAATAACCGCCAATCATAATTGAGATTTTCATTGAGCGATTCAAATTTTTCCTTCTTCCATGAATTCCCCTCTTTTGATTTGAGTACCACTTCATACGGATTTGGTTGATCCCATTTTGAGGGATCCACAGACTGTCCATCAAGATGCATATAAAACAGAATGGTCGGTTTTTTGTCTTCCATAGGCAGTGCTGCGAAAAAAAGTGATTCACCTTCTGTTGGAAGAATAGAGGAATTGAAACCTCGAGCATTGAATTTTTTTTCCAACCAGGTCAAGTTTCGGTTGATATCAGCATGCTCAAGGGCATCATTTGGTATGGCAATAAACTCTCTTAATTCCGCAATACCATGTCTTATATAGGAATTGAATTCAGCATTATCTTGAGTATGGCCCATAGCGGCGGTCAAAACAATCAACAGTAGATATTTGAATTTCATAGGGCTGTCAAATTTGAAATTTAAAAGTAAGTCAATAGCGTTTAACCTGAAAATTTTTAAGTGAAGATAATTCACATTGGAAAAACCAAAAAGCCCGAATATCACTTTCGGGCCTTTCAATTGATTAAATCGCTTTATTGTTATCGACTAATGGTAAACTGCTTAACCAGTACCTCATCTCCTTTTTGCAGTTTTAGCGCATAAACCCCTACTGATAAATGAGAGATGTTCAGTGTTTCTTGAAAATCTTCAGAACTCAAAGTCCTTGTAATCATTACCCTGCCGATGTTGTCGAAGAGGCTGAGTTCGATAGGTCCTTGGGCAGTATCGTTGAAAAAATAGTTCACGTTCAGCACGTCATTCGCTGGAACCGGGCTGAGCTCCATGCCTGAGATGGGTTGGGTCTCGGAAACGGCGACCCTCAGACCCAGACCTTGTACGCCCAATTGGCATCCCATGATCTCGATCTCCGCCATGTGCAGGATTCCTTGGCCCGAGAGCTGAATGCGCACATACCTTCCCTCAGTCTGAATCGAGAGGTTCTCTTCAAGGCCAGCCTCCCCACTGAAGTACTGTGAATAGACATCACTGTTGGCCAAGAGTTGATCAAGATCTTGGTCAGCGAATGGTACATCGGAGACCAGTATGTAAAAGTCTTTCAATCTGGATCGGAATCCGTTGGTCCTGTTGAATACCCTCACTTGGTCGATGTTGTGCGGTCCGCCAAGGTCAACCTGCCACCAGGGGCGGAATTCGTTGTTGGTGTGCTGCAGATCGGCGCTCCACGGCGATGATGCCTGCGTCTGCCCGTTGATGGCCAATGATGCCCTGCCATTGCCATAGGTACTCGACTGTTCTGCCCCATTGCCAAGGGCCACATTGGTGAGCACGCAGCCCTCTACTGAGGTGTTCACTTGTATCTCGATGGTATCGGAGCGGACACACCCCTGTCCGTTGTCATGGGTATAGGTGACCGAATAGGTGCCCTCGCCCACGCTGGGGTCGAAAGTGCCGTCCGAGCTGGCTCCTGACCAGGTACCCCCAGCTGGGGTTGCCGCCAATTGCTGCACCCCATCGGTGTCGAGAAAAGGTCCTGCGGCCGTTATCTGCGGCGGCGTAACGCCGTCACATGGCGAGGCCTGCAGGAAGCACCCCATGACTTCGACCTCCGCCATGTGCAAGATTCCCTGATTTGCCAGTTGTATGCGTACATACCTTCCTTCGGTTTGTATCGAAAAGGTCTCTTCAATTCCGACCTCCCCAGCGAAGTACTGAGAGTATATGCCATTGTTTGTCAACAACTCGTCAAGGCCTTGGTTGTTGAAAGGCGTATCGGAGACCAGTATGTAAAAGTCCTTCAGCCGCGATTGAAACCCATTGGTTCTGTTGTGGATTGTTATACTCTCTATTCTATGTTCCCCACCAAGGTCAACCTGCCACCATGGTCTGTATTGATTTTCGGTATGCTGCAAATCAGCACTCCATGGTGATGAGGCTTGGGTCTGTCCGTTGATGGCCAATGATGCGTCACCGTTGCCATAAGTGCTTGACTGATCAGTGGTGCCTGAAAGGGCCACATTGGCTGGTGTGCATCCAGAGTCGTTAACGACATTGACTATTGTGCTTGCCTCGAACCCACCGTCATCGGTGGTCACGGTAATGGTTGCCGAGCCCTCGTTCACTGCGGTCACGATTCCGTTTTCATCAACAGTCGCGACATTAGCATCGCTCGATGACCAGTTAACCCCGGCATCGCTCGCGTCAGATGGGCTGACTGTGGCCGTCAGTTGTTGGGTCTGTTCTTCCTCTAAAGTGACTGTGGTCGGAGAGACGCTTACCCCTGTGACATCGATAGGTGCGGCCGTGACGGTCACTGTCGAGCTTGCCTCGAAACCTCCATCATTTGTGGTTACTGTAATAGTGGCTGAACCTTCGCTAACTGCGGTAACGACCCCGTTCTGATCCACCGTTGCGATATTCGTATTGCTCGATGCCCAGTTTACATTATTATTGTCGGCATCAATTGGTTGAACAGTTGCTGTAAGTTGACTTGAATTACCTTCTACAAGGTTTACGTTTTGCGGGTCAACCGTTACACCCGTTACGGAAACCGGTTCTTCACATATTTCCGTAATGACTAAATCATCAATTCCTGCCTCAACAATATCTCCCGTAGCTGGACCATCGGCTGCAGAGACTCGAATGACCAAATTTGAACCTGCTGGTATATCCGCATTGACCTCTGTCCATTCTGCCACAACTCTTTCATCTCCGTAGGAGGCCAGAGTTATATAGGTACTTCCCCCGTCCAAAGAATACTCAAGCAAAAAGTAATCACCAGCATCATCACCAGCATCCCTTTGACCAAAGAAATACCATAAAGAAAGTTCAGATTGATTTGTAATGTTGTACGTGGGGGAGGTCGCCATTACTTCACCACCGTCAACATCGTTGACGCCTACCGAAGTATTTGTGGCCGTAAACAGGGCATTTGATCCGTTGGTGCTATGATCATCTTCAAGTTGGGTCAAAACACCTGAAGTAGTTTGTGCCGTAGGATCAGCAACGACAAAAGTACCAGTAGATGCACTACCAGAAGTTGTCCAATTATTACCTGCACCATTTTCAAAATCGACTGAGAATACCACTTCACCTACACAAGGGCAGGCATTGGGACATGATCCACCACAATCAACCCCAGTTTCATCACCATTTTGAATACCGTCATTACAAGTAGGTTGTGGTGGTGCCACCTGATTTTCGGTAATGACCAAAAATTGGTTTGCTGTCGGGTTCAGAACTTCATCGACATTGCCTGAAGGCCATCTAACAATTACTTTGTCAACCTGGGTATTCAAACCTAAGCCGAAGTGTTGGGTGTAGGTGTTTACCAATCCGTAACCCTCGCCCGATCTGACATCCCTGATTTGTTTGCCCCATGCACCGTATACTTCCACCCGGGCACCGATACCGTTAATATTACTATCGGTTCCTTTGAGTTGTATGTTCAAGAAATTATTTGAATTCCCTTGATTGATCCAAATGCGATCTTTGGTAGAGGAGGGAGAGTTCAATCCGTTGGCATATCCCGCATAAATATCCAAGAAGCCATCGTGATTCAAATCACCCACTGAGAAGGACTGTATTTGATTTGAATTGAAAGGATTAGGAGCATTCTTAAATGTACCATCGCCATTATTATAGAAAATATAATGGTTGTCACCTGACACCATCAAATCGATAAAACCATCATTGTTGAAATCTTTGAAGAAACCTTGAATGCCGAAAAAATCTTCTGGCCGTAGGGTTGGCAGCAATCCGCTTCCTGAAGTGATTTCAGTAAACGTTCCATTACCATTGTTACGCATTAAATTCGGTCCGGTTCCGTGATTGATGACAATGGCATCCAAATCGCCATCATTGTCGATATCCCCGAAATCTGATAACCATGTTTGGTCTCCAATTTTAAGGTTTGCTTGACCAGCGACTTCTGTATAGTTGTTGTTGCCATCATTTTGCCATAACATGTTTATACGGCGTGGGTCACTACTGCTGTTGACACCGCCTCTACATTTTGAAATGTACAAATCAAGATCGCCATCATTGTCATAATCCATCCACATACTGGCATAATTACCTGAATTATCACTCGAAGGGGTGGTAAAGGTGCGAATCAAATTCGCATTGTATGACAAGGTGCCATCTTGATTGTTTTGATAAGCCCTTGATTCGGCATCATCATGACACGCAAAAATATCGGCCCAGCCGTCATTGTTGATATCGGCGAAGTTCGCCCCCTGTAAGAAAATATTCGAATTTGAAAGAGTGGAAACCGAATAGGAGTTATTACCGTTGTTGTTCGTTATTATTTTTAGATTATCATAAGCGCCACCCGACATGATATCATTGTAGCCATTTTGATCGAAATCAGCAATGGCCGTACCCCATTGGTTATTCGAACTTACTGAACCAACCCCGTAACTGGAAAAGGTCTGACCAGGGCTATTTTGATATTGAATACGCAGGTTTCTTGCGGAATTGAATTGAACAATATCATCTTTTCCGTCTCCGTTCATATCAATCACACCCATGGGTAACCCGCTGAAATTATCTTGGGGTATGAGAAAGGTGCCGTCGGTAAAGGAAACCGTATTGCCACCTGGATCATTGGTATTGACGATAATGGTGGTGGTCTTGGTATTTGAAAATTGACCGTCATTGACGGTTAGCGATGCTGTAAATGAACCAAAATTGGTGTACACATGATTTGTGGTTTGTCCTTGGCTTGTTGAACCATCTCCAAAATTCCAGGTATAGGTCAATGCATCTCCATCGAAATCATATGAGGCCGAAGCATCAAAGTCTACACTAAGTGGTGCTGTGCCATTCGTAGTCGAGGCCGAAAATTCGGCTACTGGGGCGGTTGAAGTATTTGGAGAAAGACTATTGATCCAATCTGCTATGAGCTGCACGCCTTCCACATCAACAACATCTTTTGCCAAAGGAGGCATTTCAATTCCGGTTTGGGTGGAATTCATTCTGAAATGTGCCATTGAATTGTCAACATCTTGGGGTATGATCACTCGCGGATTGTTAAGGCCTTCATCATAAATGACGGCACCGTTGATGATATTTTGATTTTCTAAGGGGGTTTCATAACGGGCATCGAATAAAGCAACATTATCCACTGATGGATTATGACAACTGGCGCAGTTCACATCAAGATATGTTCGGGCACGATCTTCCAAAGAACGGCTTAAATCATCTTTTGCGGCAACAGCATCATAGTTGCCAACATTGGCGTTGCTAATATTTTGAGTGATGATGCCGAGTTCACTGAGGTTGACCAATTGGTTCATGGTCACACCTGTGCTCGGGTAGGTAAAGGCTTTATTCAGGTTTCTAGTTTTCGGGCCCAAAACACTTCCGTTTTGAGGAAAGTGACACGAGGCACATTCCGTTCTACTGGGGTAGTGCCATGATTGCGTCACGCCATTAACCACAATATCCTCATCAAGTGAGGTGTTCAAAAGCGTCGCATCAGTTTGGGCTGAATTCCACTTGTAGGTCAGATAGTAATACACATCGTCATCGCCTTTGACCTCAAAGCGTGTTTCAAGACGTTGGCCTGCTATTTCAAAATGCTTGATAAGAACAGCACCTTTGGGAAAATCCCATGCGTTGTCATTTGAAAATGTTATTTGCTCTTCTGGTGTGTTATAAGAACCGTTATTGGGTATGGCCATCCATCTTTTTTTCGTGGCACCGTCTGACCAAAAAGGTTCAATCATGTCATATGGGATGAGACCAGGTGCGGGACTCAAGGCCCCCGTGTTTGAAAAAGCACCCGTTTGTGAAAGCAGATTAGGAATACCGTTGTTTCCGGAAGGTGTGGTGGAAGGGAGGTTTCCATTCAAGAATTTGGCAATCGCCACAGCATTGATGGCCGGTGCAAACGCATTTCGTACAGAAAGATCTTGTGCGGAGGAATTGTATTTTGTCTCAAACGGACTTGTTTTTTGGTTTATTGAATAGACCCCAGAAGACAGTTTCTGATGGTCGGCGACCACCAACAACTCATATTCTGATAAAGAATCTTCATCAGATTTTTGGGTAGCGAAAAACAATAAACCCGAAATTGTTGCAATTCCGGCTAGGGTAAAAATAGTTTGCTTATTTATCATTGGTTTTTGTAATGATAAGCAAGTGTAAAGGCCAAAGTCGATTTGGGGGTAGCTCTTGATCTTTGAGAGAACCCCGCGCTTTTGTTTTTTTGACGTGGTGTTCAGAAAGATTGCCGAGCAGATCTACTTTATGGCTTTCAATGGGATCAAACCCAATATAAAACGCGTGGCAATATCGTCAAAACAGCTTATGTAATAAGTAATAATCGTTGAAATGCAGCTGTTTTAGCTGTGTTACGAAATCAATGTGACTGAAATTAAAAAAGTTCAGTTTGAGGTATTTCCTTTCTAATTTTCAGAACTCAAAAATGTATGAATTCTGAAGAATTTATCTTATTTCTTGAACAAATTCCCCTACATTTTTGATGCCCAGTTCAGTCAAAAATTTAATAAAAGCCGATCCAATTATCGCGCCCTTGGCATATTTTGTGGCGGCTTGAAATGTCTCTGAATCTTTGATGCCAAAACCAACAACTTGAGGATTTTTCAGATTCATTTTTGCAATTCGCTCAAAATACGCTGTTTGGGATTTTCCGAAACCTGATTTCGACCCCGTAACACTTGCTGAACTGACCATATAGATGAAACCATCTGAAGCTTCATCAATTTGTCGAATTCGTGCATCACTGGTTTGAGGGGTAATCAAGAAGATATTCAACAACCCGTATTTTTTAAAAATAGCTTCGTAATGCTCTTGATAGACATCGAGTGGCAAATCAGGCATGATAATGCCGTCAATACCGATTTCATGGCATTTTTCGCAGAAAGCTTCCACTCCGTATTGCAACATCGGGTTGAAATAGCCCATTATAATCAATGGAATGGACACGGTTTTGCGAATGTCTTTCAGTTGTTCAAAAAGGGTTGCTGTGGTCATACCATTTTTCAAGGCGACGGTTGAACTCTCTTGAATGGTGGGCCCATCAGCCAAAGGATCACTGAAAGGTAAACCTATTTCAATCATGTCAATTCCGCTTTTCTCCAAATCCTGAATAATTTTCACGGTATCATTCAAACTAGGGTAACCCGCGGTAAAATATATGGAGAGCAGTTTTTTGTTCTCCTGCATTTTTTGGTTGATTCTATTGGTCATTATGCCAGTTTAAAGTAATCTATATACGTATTCAAATCTTTATCTCCTCGGCCAGATAAACTCATGACCACGATATCATCAGCCTTGAATTTTTTGTGTTGAAAAACGGCAAAAGCATGCCCTGATTCTATGGCGGGAATAATTCCTTCCAATCGTGAAAGTTCCAACCCAGCGGTCATGGCTTCATCATCGGTTGCTGAGTAAAACTCAGCCCTGCCCGTTTGGTGCAAGTGCGAGTGCATTGGGCCTACACCGGGATAATCCAATCCTGCTGAAATGGAGTACGGCTCCGTGATTTGCCCATCAGCGGTCTGCATCAACATGGTTTTACAGCCATGAATGATACCTATTTTACCCAAAGCTGAGGTGGCGGCACTTTCTCCTGATTCTACACCTTTTCCCGCTGCTTCAACCGCAATGATTCTGACATCTTCCTCCTCCAAAAAATGGTAATAGGTGCCCGCAGCATTACTACCACCGCCAATACAGGCCACCACATAATCAGGATTTTCACGCCCCTCTTTTTCCTTCAATTGCCATTTTATTTCCTCAGAAATAACGGATTGAAATCGGGTTACCATATCAGGGTAGGGATGCGGACCAATTGCAGAGCCAATGATATAATGGGTGTCCACCGGATTGTTTATCCAATCTCGAATAGCTTCATTGGTGGCGTCTTTCAGGGTTTTGCTTCCAGAAAGTGCAGGTCTGACTACTGCGCCCAACATTTTCATACGGGCCACGTTCGGAGCTTGGCGGGCGATATCAATTTCGCCCATATAAACAATGCATTCCATACCCATAAGGGCGCAAACTGTTGCTGTTGCAACCCCATGTTGCCCCGCTCCGGTTTCGGCAATGATTCGTGTTTTTCCCAGTTTTTTGGCCATTAATATCTGCCCAATGGTATTATTGACTTTATGGGCCCCAGTATGATTGAGATCCTCCCTTTTGAGATAGATTTTGCAATGGTGCTTTTCAGAAAGTCGTTTCGCAAAATAGAGTGGAGAAGGCCTTCCTACATAATCTTTCAGTAATTGTTGGAATTCTTTTTGAAAAGATTCCTCAGTCATGATCTCCAAATATTTTTGGCGTAAATCCTCTATATTCGGATACAACATTTCAGGTATAAACGCTCCGCCGAATTCGCCGTAATACCCTTTTTCGTCTACGTGGAAGCCTCCTTTGCCCCCAAGGGGGGAACTCGTGTTGTTGTCTTTGTTCATGTCTTCTTATTTCATTTCCTCGTGCAGGCGCGAACCCTTTTATTCTTGGCCTAAATTCTTTTTAAATTCCTTTAGCTTTTCAATATCCTTTAATCCCGGTTTTATTTCAAACCTGCTGTTCACATCAATGGCATGGCAATATTTCGCTTCGGGTTGTTTTAAAAATTCTTGAATCGCCTTCGTTTCTTCCAATCCGATGCCCCCGCTTAAAAAATAGGGTTTTGTGGATGGATAATTCTTTAAAACCTTCCAGTTGAAGGTATAGCCATTGCCCCCCGGAAGTTTTCCTTTGGTGTCAAATAAATAGAAATCAATGATTTCATCGAATTCCTCTAAAATGGAAAAATCAAAAGAACTTTCAATTGAAAATACTTTGATGATCTTTAAGTGTGGTAGGTGCTTTTTGAGTTCACGGCAAAATTTTCGGTTTTCATTACCGTGCAATTGAGCTCCCCATAAATTATATTTATCAACTTTTTCCAATATGTCTTCTAAACTGGCATCCACAAAAACACCTATTTTTTTAATGGTATGCGAAACCTCAATATGCTCCCCTTCAAAATATCTTTTTGAGGGTTTCCAAAAAATAAACCCCAAATAGTCAGTTTGAAAATCGGCAACCGCTGAGGTATTGTGTTTCATTCCGCAGACCTTCAAACGGACTTCCCCCCGGCCCCTTCCGAGGGTGGGGGAGTTTGTTTCGTCATTATTTGAATGATATTGTTCCACCTCAAATCAACTTTTTTACGAACTCCATGGCACTCTTACCCGGATTCTCCGTTTTCATAAAGTTTTCCCCAATCAAGAAACCTTGATAGCCATGTTGTTTCAAATCTTGAATAGTTTCAATTGAACTGATACCGCTTTCAGAGACTTTCACAAAATCATTTGGTATTTGCTCAGCAAGCGATTTGCTGGTATCGACTTGAACCTCGAAAGTTTTCAAATTTCTGTTGTTGACGCCCAACATATCTAAACTGGGCATTATGGATTTATGCAATTCGGTTTCATTGTGAACTTCCAATAAAACATCTAAATCAAGACTTTGGGCGAGTTCAGAAAAGGACTTTATTTCTTCTCTCGATAGTACTGCCGCAATCAACAAAATGGCATCAGCCCCGTGTGCTTTGGCCTCCACAATTTGATATTCATCAATGATGAATTCTTTGCGCAAAAGCGGCATACTCACTGATGCTCTTGCCAACTGAAGATCTTCCAAAGACCCACCAAAATATTTGATATCGGTCAAAACGCTCATGCCACAGACTCCGGCATTGAAATACCCTTTGGCCACTTGACCCACATTGGTATGCTGATTGATGGTGCCTTTTGATGGCGAACGCCTTTTGTGCTCTGCGATAATTCCTGTTGAGCTACCTCGCAATGTACTTTTTAGAGAGAAAGTCTGTCTTTTAAATAGATTCGAACTTTCCAATTGCTTCATGTTGATCACTGATTTTTTCAGAGCCACTTCTTTGTATTTGTCTGCGACTATTTTATCCAAAATGTTAGCCCCACTTAAGCTTCTCAAAGGCGACGAATTTGTCTTGTTGTTTTTATTTGTTTTGTTCATCATGAGCGTTTTTATCTCCATTCCTTGGCAAGGTTAGGTCTGGCTTATCTTTTGCAACTTTTTCAAGGCTTCCCATCCTTTTCCTGTCAATAGTGATTCTTTTGCCTTTTCAAATCCTTCTTTTGGGCTTGTGTTTTCAACCGTTGCAATGGCAACCCCTGCATTGGCACAGACCACATTGTTTTGAGCTTCAGTTCCTTTGCCTTGTAAGACATTCACGAATATCTGAGCCGATTCTTCAATACTATCTCCACCGACAATTTCTGTTTGTTTTACCGGTGCAACGCCAAAATCTTGAGGAGATAGCATTCCTTCTGAATGGTTTGAAATGGTCTTTGTGTTTCCTGTCAATGATATTTCATCATAACCATCAAGGGCATGCAGCACCGTAAAATTTTTATCGGTGTTTTGATAGAGGTAGCCGTACATTCGGGCCAATTCTAAATTGAAAACGCCTACCATTTGATTTTTTGGAAAAGCAGGATTTACCATCGGCCCCAACATGTTGAAAAAAGTTTTTACACCCAGTTCTCTTCGGATGGGCGCCACATTTTTCATCGCAGGATGGAATAATGGTGCATGTAAGACACAGATTCCTGCTTCATCAATTGACTTTTTCAAGAAGTCAGCTTCATTACTGAATTTAATGCCGAGAAATTCCATGACATTACTACTGCCACATTTTGACGAAACCCCGTAATTACCATGCTTAGTTACCTTGATACCGGCCCCAGCAGTCACAAAAGAGGCCAAAGTGGAAACGTTAAAAGTGTCTTTACCATCGCCACCTGTGCCACATAAATCAATGGGGTTATATTCCGCCAGGTCCACCGCCAAACATAGTTCCAGAAGGGCATCACGAAAGCCTTCGAGTTCTTCAATGGTAATGCTACGCATCATATAAACAGTCAAAAAAGCCGCGATTTGACTTGTATTGTACTCTCCTTTGGCAATGTTGACCAAAATTTGTTTGGCATCTTCTTTTGAAAGGAAGTCGTGATTGATTAATTTATTTAACGTCTGTTTCATAAGCTCGACCCCAGCCCTCACCAAAGGGGAGAGAGTAGGATTTTCATTTGTTACTATTAGGTTTTCATTATCTTTTTTAGTCCCCCCTCCTTAGTTGGGGTCAGTGGACTTAACCAATTTTCCAATATTTTTTTTCCCTTTGGAGTCAATACCGATTCTGGATGAAACTGCACCGCACGAACATCGTATTCTTTATGTCTTAGCGACATTACTTGTCCGTTTTCATCAAAAGAAGTGGCCTCCAGACTTTCAGGAAGATTAGCGTCAACCACCCATGAATGGTAGCGACCCACGGCTATCTCTTTGGGCATTCCTTCAAATAATATATCATCTTTTGTAATATTAATTTTAGTGGCAATACCATGGTAAACCTTGTCTAAGTTTATGAGGGAACCGCCAAAAACTTCCCCGATGGCTTGTTGCCCCAAACAGACTCCGAAAATACTTTTGGTAGGGGCATATTTTTTGATTATTTCTTTTAAAAGTCCCGCTTCATCTGGAATTCCTGGTCCAGGAGAAAGCACGATTTTGTCAAAGGACTCAACTTCATCTAGAGTCAATCTGTCATTTCGTTTAACCGTGACCTCAGAACCAAGGGCCTCTAAATAGTGAACCAGATTATACGTGAAACTATCGTAATTATCAATAACCAATACGGCCTCCCCTTTACCCCCCTCAAAGGAGAGGGAGTTTGTTTCTTTCTGCATTTTAATTTTATCTTTCATTTAATAGTAGTTGGCTTTAAGTTCCCTCCCCTTTGGGGAGGGCTAGGGAGTGGCTTTTTATATAGTCGTCGCAATTTCGAGAGCTTTGGTCAACGCCCCCAGTTTATTGTATGTTTCTTGTAATTCATCTTCGGCCTTTGAAGCGGCGACCAAACCGGCACCAGCCTGGTAATGCAATTCATGATTTTTACTTAAAAAGGTTCGAATCATGATGGCATGATTGAAATTTCCTTTAAAGTCCATAAAACCAATCGCTCCGCCATAGTATCCCCTGCTTGTCTTTTCATATTTCTCGATCAGTTGCATTGCCCTATGTTTGGGAGCACCACTTAAGGTACCCGCAGGAAAAGTATCAGCTACAACTTTCATTGTTGAAATATCTTTCTTTTTTTGCCCGGTTACTTTTGAAACCAAATGAATGACATGTGAAAAGAATTGTACCTCTCTATAGTTCGCCACTTCAACCATATTGCCATTACGACTGAGATCGTTGCGGGCCAAATCAACAAGCATAACATGTTCGCTGTTCTCTTTGTCATCTTCGGTCAATTGTTTTGCGAGAATGGCATCTTGTTCATCATTTCCTGTTCGTTTGAAAGTGCCCGCAATAGGATGTATTTCTGCCGTACCCTCTTTGACAACAAGTTGCGCTTCTGGCGAACTTCCAAAAATCTTGAAGTTACCGTAATCAAAGTAGAATAGATAAGGCGAGGGGTTCACGGATCGCAATGCCCTGTACACATTAAATTCATCGCCTTTGAAACCCTGAGAAAATTTTCGCGAGAGCACAAGCTGAAAAACATCCCCACGTTGGCAATGTTTTTTTGCCAGTTCAACATGCTCTTTAAACTCCTCATCTTTCAAATTGGAAGTGGCTTTTCCATCCATGGAAAAATTATACGTCGCAAAATTCTTGACATTCAAGAGTCGTTCTATTTCAGGAATGTTGTTTTCAGTCTCATAGCAGTTCGCAAAAATATAAGCCTCGTTTTTAAAGTGATTGATCGCAATGATATTTTGATAAACGGCATAATAGATATCAGGAATCGATTCTGAGCCATCTTTTTTCGAAATTTGAAGATCTTCAAAATAGCGAACCGCATCATAGGTCATGTAGCCAAATAGGCCGTTATCAATGAATTTGAACTCACTTTTACCCCCATCAAATTTTTGACTGAAGTCATGAACGACCTTGACCACATCTGTTTTTGCATCAATCTGAATATCTGTTGTGGTGCCGTCAGGATACTGCTGGGCAATATGTTCATTTTCTACTTTTATCGACGCAATCGGATTGCAGCAGATATAAGAGAAACTGTTGTCATTGGCGTGATAGTCGCTACTTTCCAAAAGAATGCTGTTGGGGTATTTATCCCTTATTTTCAGGTAAACGCTGACCGGCGTGATGGTATCAGCCAGTATTTTTTTTGAATGTGAAACTAAATTGAACTTCATTACTAGAGATTATAAAATTTGCTCCTTCGTCGAAATGAACCTAAATAACAAAGGCCTGTCGTGATGACAGGCCCTATATAGTTTTACTAAAATGATGCTCAGTTCACGATGACTGTCGAGAGTTGTTCCACCACCAAGTATTTAAGCTTCTGAATTTCATTGTGTCAAATATATAAATCATTTTTAAATTCAGCAACGCCCGCTCAATTTAAAACAAAAAAACCTGCACTTGTTACAAGTGCAGGCGGCTTAACTGTGAGGTCAAGTCTACTAAAATTCTAAATCAACAACAAGATCGAACTCGTCATAGATTGCTTTATCGGCAGCGGCTCCGAAAAGGGTTGAGCCGTATTTAACATCGTACTTTGTTCTATCAACTTTCAGTGTGGCGGTAGCTTTACTGCCATAAACTGATAGGTCAAAGGTAACGGATTTTGTGATGTCTTTTATGGTCAAATCGCCAACCACCTTATAAGAGTTCTTGCCTGTGGCCTTTACTTCGGTAAAAACCAAGGTTGAGGTTTCATGGGTAAGTGTATCGAAAAAGTCAGGCGAATTTAAATGTCCGTCCAATTTTTCTTTTCCTTTACCGGCTTCTAGATCGGTGGTGTTGATGGTGGTCATGTCAACTGTGAATTCGCCTCCGGTCAAGGCACCTTCCTCAAACATCAAACTGCCTGATTTCAAGTCAAGGGTGCCTGTATGAGAGCCTGTTACTTTATAGGCTTTCCAAGTCACTTTACTTGTTTCGGTATTGACCTCTTTTTTATCGCCATCAATGGGTTCCGTCGCTGTTGCGGTTAGACCAAAAAACAGGGCGAATGCTAAACTTAAAATTCCTTTTTTCATAATGTCAAATTAAATGTGATTAATAATTAGTGTTTCTATTTTAAAATTTATTGAACAGTGAGTTCAATTTTTCCAGTTCCTTTTTAGATAGTTTTTTCAAGATTGATTTTTCGGTTTTTTTCATGACCCTGTTTAATTTTTCTAAAGCTATTTTTCCGTCTGGGGTAAGGTTGATTTCAACTTTTCTCCTGTTCGATGGGCATGTCTTTCGGTTAACGTAGCCTTTCATAATCAATTTATCAACCAATCTTGTGGTATTGCTCATTTTGGTGACCATTCTTTCATTTAGGGTTGAAAGATTTGCCGGTGTTCCATTTTGTCCTTTTAAAATACGCAATACATTGAATTGTTGCTGTGAAATATCAAAGGGTTTCAAACTAGTTGCAATAGCCTCATTTATCTTATTGTTGACCAACATAAAATGAATGATGGTTCTGCTCTCAAGCGGAATTTCTTTTCTAGTTTTTATAGTTGCTTCTACATTCATGTCTCTACAACAATTGTATATACAAATATACATCAAATTTCTTTTCAAAGAACATTGTCATTCTAAACTTTTGTTAAAAGATGATGCATTGAAAGTGGTACGGAAATTGTAATTTTGAAGTATATGATAATTTAGATATTCCCTTTGAAAAGGGAAGTACAATTAATAGTTTTTGTTTATGGCAGATTTATCACAAGAGGAATGGACGGCACAATTGGAAAAAGATGGGAATTCTTTCATTTTGGACGTTCGTACGGAAGATGAGGTGGCGGAAGGAAGAATTCCTGATTCAACAAACATCGATATTTATCTCGGTCAAGGTTTTCTTGATGAATTGGAAAAATTAGATAAGTCAAAGAACTACTACGTTTACTGCAGAAGTGGTAACAGAAGCGGTCAGGCTTGTGCCATTATGAACAGTATCGGTATTGAAAATGCCTACAATCTTGAAGGCGGGTTTATGAACTGGGAGGGAGAAACCATCGAATAAATTTAAAGAAAGTAATTTCTTACAATTGAATTATCATTGTTACTTTAGCGCGAACAATTCACTTTTTTGTGCGCGAAGACATCCTACATTTTGTTTGGAAGTATAAAAAAATACCCACGGTTGATTTACTTAGTACCAAGGTGAAATCCATTCGTATAGTTGATGTTGGCACCTACAATCATCATACTGGTCCTGATTTTTTCAATGCCAAGATTGCCATAGACGATCAGCTATGGGCGGGCAATGTTGAGATTCATGTGAATTCTTCCGACTGGTACGTGCACAAGCACGAAGAAGACCCCAATTATGACAATGTGATTCTTCATGTGGTTTGGGAAGATGATGTTCCTGTTTTCAGAAAAGATGGTTCTGAAATTCCAACTTTAGAACTAAGGCAATATGTATCTGATAATCTATTGTCTTCGTACAAAAAGCTCTTGCACCTCTCCAATACCAAATTCATCAATTGCGAAAAGGAACTAAAAAACATAAACCCATTCGTAATTGATAATTGGTTAGAACGATTGTATTTTGAGCGACTTGAAAAGAAATCAGCACAAATTCAAGCCCTGCTTAAAAAGTCAAACAATGATTGGGAAAGAACCCTCTTTATTGCTTTGCTGAAAAATTTCGGACTCAAAATCAATGGTGATTCCTTTTTGAGCTTGGCGAATAATCTTGACTTTTCGATCGTTCGAAAGTTGCACCATGATGTTTTTCAGCTGGAGAGCGTTCTTTACGGAATGACCCGATTATTGAATGATGAAACCATTGTTGACACCTATTTTTTGAATCTTGAAAAAGAGTATTGCTATCTTCAAAAGAAATTTGATATGGATGCATCAGCGGTGTTAAAGCCAGAGTTTTTCAAACTCAGACCTTCCAATTTTCCGACCATAAGATTATCACAGCTTGCTAATTTGTATGCGAAAGAGAACAACCTTTTTGATAAAGTGGTTCGCTCTAAAAATTTGACGGAGCTATATGACCTATTTGATGTAAGTGCGAGTTCTTACTGGAACAATCACTTCACTTTCGGTAAACCTTCGAAAAAAAGCACTAAAAAACTTTCTAAAAAATTCATCGACCTTTTGATCATTAATACCATTTTACCTATTAAGTTTTGCCACACTCAGAAATCAGGTAAGTACATCAATGAAGAAATTGTTTCCATTATTTCAGGGCTCAAAGCAGAAGCTAACACCATAATTTTCAAGTACAAAGAGAATGGATTGGCAGCTACCAACGCTAAAGACAGTCAGGCCATGCTTCAGTTGTACAATGAATATTGTTCAAAAAATAAATGCTTGCAATGCGCTATCGGGGGCACATTATTGAACGGAATTACTTAATTTTAGAAAAGCAACCAACCAGATTAACCCTGCCCAACCTTGAATATTTTCTATACCATATTATATTACTTTCAAAAGAGGGGTTTCGCTGTATGCAGAAGAATAGCGGAAAGATTGGGCATACGGGCACGGGTAGTTCGAACTTCTTTCATCTATGTCACTTTTGTGACCATTGGTTTTGGGTTCGCACTGTATTTATTCTTGGCCTTTTGGTTGAAAATCAAAGACCTAATATATCAGAAAAGAACCTCCGTTTTTGACCTGTGAACATGATTAAACTCTCCCGTTCTAAAATTTACTTGGCAATATCACTCGTCTTTGCCGTGGTCTTCATCGGTGTTTTGGGGTATCGATTCATTGCTGACTACAGTTGGACTGATGCACTATATATGACGGTCATTACTATGACCACGGTTGGTTTTAAAGAAGTTCAGCCCTTAGACGATACTTCAAAATATTTTACCGTATTTTTAATTTTGGCCAGTGTTTTCATACTTGGTTTTGCCATTTCTGTTTTGACAGAATACATCCTGACTAGAAATTCGTTGCAACTTTTAAAAAAGAAAAAAGTGAAAAACAAAATCAACAGTTTATCCAATCACGTGGTTGTTTGTGGTTATGGTCGTAACGGAATGCAGGCCGCTGAGCGTTTGAATGCTTATAATAAACCGTTTGTTGTCATTGAAAAGGACAAAGAGGTGGTCGAGCGGTATGAAAACGATATTTGGTTCATTGAAGGCGATGCCAGTGAAGATGAGGTTCTAAAAAAAGCAGGTATTGACAAAGCACAATATCTTATCACGGCAATGCCAGATGATGCTGCGAATTTATTTGTGGTGCTCTCTGCTAGGCAATTGAATCACAAGCTATTCATCATCAGTCGAGCCTCGCAGGCCACTTCACAAAAAAAACTCATTTTGGCCGGTGCTGACAAAGTGATCATGCCCGATAAAATAGGTGGGGATCACATGGCATCTTTAGTGGTCATGCCTGATTTGATAACTTTTATGGATAAGCTCTCTGTTGAAGGAGAGCATACCACCAATTTGGAGGAGGTGGCCATTGAGGATTTTGCCAATCAGATGAATTGCAGTTCAATTCGTGATTTGGACTTAAGGCAAAAAACCGGCTGTACCATCATTGGATATATTGCTCCTGATGGAGAATACATCATCAACCCAGAGGCCGATGTTGAATTACAGCCCAAAAGCAAGGTCATCGTTCTAGGCAGACCTGAACAAATAAGTAAGTTGAATCAAATGTTTCACATTGATTAAGAAGTTAATTTAATGGCTTTGCTTGATTGTGTTGCATATTTTTATGATATTGAGCGATTACTAAACTTATAATTCAACCAAAAATCAAAATTATGAAGTACAAACTTCTCACACTTTTTACATTATTTTCATCCTTTTTGAGTAATGCCCAAGAGACTACTGAAATGGGACTTGATGAGCGGATCAATGCCTGGTTTGAACCAATAACCGAAGTATGGGAAGGTATCGTTTTCTGGGAGGTTCCTGGAACGGGAGGTGTGCCATTGGTGGTAATTATTTTGGTGCTTGGTGCAACTTTTTTTACCCTCTATTTCGGTTTCATAAACATTCGCAAGTTTCCGTTGGCCATTAATGTGGTTCGAGGTAAATATGACGATGTAGAGGGGCATGGAGTAGAGAAAGCCGAGGTGAACATTGTTGATGGGGATATTCCTGATACCATTCGTGATGAAAGTGAAGAAGGTGAAGTAAGTCATTTTCAAGCCCTGGCCACAGCGGTTTCGGGTACAGTGGGTTTGGGAAATATCGCCGGTGTGGCATTGGCAATTGCCATAGGTGGGCCAGGTGCTACCTTTTGGATGATTGTTTGCGGGTTACTCAGTATGTCGACCAAATTTGTGGAATGTACGCTGGGTGTGAAATATCGTGATGTTGATGAAAACGGAACGGTTTATGGCGGCCCGATGTATTATTTGTCGAGAGGCCTGAAAGAAAGGGGTTTTGTCGGTTTGGGTAAGGCACTGGCGGTTATCTTCGCTATTTTGTGTGTTGGAGCCTCCTTTGGAGGAGGTAATGCGGTTCAAGCTAATCAAGCTGCCGAGCAGTTGATCGGAATGATAGGTATGGATGGTGGTTCTTCAGGTTTTATCATAGGAGTCATTTTGGCAATAGTGGTGGGTATCGTTATCATAGGTGGTATCAAACGAATAGCCTCTGTGACTGAAAAAGTTGTTCCGTTCATGGCAATTATTTATGCCATAGCATGTTTGATTGTGATTTTTGCGAACTTCTCTTATATCGATGATGCCTTTGCTTTGATTTTTAAAGGGGCTTTTACACCTGAGGCCGGATTAGGCGGATTGTTTGGCGTACTTATCGTTGGTTTCAGACGAGCTGTGTTTTCCAATGAAGCAGGTGCCGGTTCTGCGGCTATTGCGCACTCAGCGGTCAAAACAAAATATCCTGCAAGTGAAGGAATAGTTGCATTATTGGAACCTTTCATAGATACTGTGGTTATTTGTACGATGACGGCCTTGGTTATAATTTTTTACAACAGTGGCGGTATTTTTGAGTACGGTGGTGATGGTGCTGGTCAAGTACTGGTAAATGGGGCCGATGTGGGTGGTGTAACACTTACTTCAATGGCTTTCGAATCGGTCATTCCGTGGTTTCCTTATGTATTGACCTTGGCGGTCGTTCTTTTTGCGGTTTCCACCATGATTTCATGGTCATATTACGGTCTGCAATCTTGGAAATTTCTATTTGGAAGAAGCAAAATAGCCGACCTTATTTACAAGATATTATTTGTTGCTTTCATTATAATCGGGGCTTCCGCTTCAATGGGCGCAGTGTTCGCTTTTTCAGATGCCATGATTCTTGCTCTTGTTTTCCCAAATATGATTGGGTTACTGATTTTATTCCCGAAAGTCAAGGAAGAATTAAACAAGTACATAGGAGCCATAGGAAGCATCGGTAAATAAAGAATTTTGAAAAATTTCAATTCCCACTTCAAATTCAATAAACAAGAACGAAGTGGGATTTTCTTTTTGTTACTTCTAATTGTATTAGTTCAAATAGGATATATCATTTTTCGATTTAGCACAGACCATAATGCCCAATCTGATTTTGCATTGGATGTTTCTGAACAGCAAAAAATAGATTTGTTGAAAACCGAGGCAATAAAAGCAGATGCAGTTAAAATATTTCCGTTTAACCCTAATTTTGTTTCTGATTATAAAGGATACGCCTTGGGTATGTCCATAAATGAAATTGATAGACTTCATGAATTTAGGGCTTCCAATAAATTTGTAAACTCCATTGAGGGTTTTCAAAAGGTAACTGGGGTTTCCGATTCACTGCTAAATGTACTATCCCCTTATCTTAAATTTCCTGAATGGACTCAAAAAAGAACAAAAAACAACCCATCAGGTTCTCCAAAAAAGCAATTCAAGCAGACTAAGAAACAAAGTGTTATTTTGATCAAAGATTTGAATGCTGCGACAGCACAAGAATTAAAGGCGATTAACGGGGTAGGTGAAGTTTTATCAGCAAGAATTGTGAAATTCAGAAGTAGATTGGGTGGTTTTTTGATAAATGAACAGCTTTATGATGTTTATAATTTAGAACCCCAAGTGGTTCAAAATATTTTGACCAAGTACAAAGTGTTTAACAAACCAGCTATTGAAAAAATAAACATCAATACAGCTTCAGCATATGAGATTAGCTCTTTAGCTTATATAAAATATGATCTCGCCAAAAGAATGGTGGCCTATCGATTGAAAAACGGACCGTTTACAGACTTAAACGAACTGCGAAATATTGGCGATTTCCCACAGAATAAGATCGAGAGAATAGCGTTATATTTGTCTCTATAAAAAGCAAAAAAAGTAAAGTATGTACTTCTTGGAAGAGCATCGATTATTTCGCGAGAGCCTCAAAGATTTTTTGCATAAAGAAGTGGTACCCCATATTGAAAAGTGGGAGGAGACCGGTCAAATTGAACGTTTCATTTGGAAGAAGTTTGGAGAGATGGGCTACTTTGGTCTGGCAACCTCTGAAGCTGATGGCGGATTGGAACTTGATTTGTTCTACACCGTGATTTTGTTGGAAGAGTTGCAAAAAATCAATTCCGGTGGTTTTGCAGCTGCGATTTGGGCGCATGTCTATTTGGCAATGACGCATCTAAACAAAAATGCCAATGAAGCCCAGAAAAAGGCCTATTTGTCCCCAAGTCTTGAGGGCGATAAAATCGGTTGTTTGGGTGTTTCCGAACCTTTTGGCGGCAGTGATGTTGCAGGGTTGCGCACAACAGCGACCAGAAAAGGCGATTCATTTATAATCAACGGGTCAAAGACCTTTATAACCAATGGTGTTTATGGAGATTACATCATTTTAGCCGCCAAAACAGATGCCAGTGCGGGGCATAAAGGAATAAGTCTGTTCATAGTCGATTTGGCCAGCGATGGTGTCTCGGCCAACAAACTCAACAAGTTGGGCTGGCGTGCATCAGATACGGCTGAGTTGGCCTTTGATAATGTGGTGGTGCCAGCTGAAAATTTGATGGGTGCAGAGGGCAATGGTTTCGGTTTTATCATGGAAGCTTTTGCCATGGAACGATTGGTCATGGGTATAAACGCCCATGCGCGCGCCGAGCATGCTTTGGACTATGCGTTGCAATATATGTCAGAGCGCGAAGCGTTTGGCAAAACCATAGATCAATATCAGGCATTGCGTCACAAACTGGTGGATCTTCATGCCGATATGGATGTGTGCAAGGAATATAATTATAGTGTGGTCAATAAAATGCAACAAGGGGCATACGTTGTTCGTGAAGCAACAATATCAAAATTGAAATCAACCAAAATGGCAGATGAGGTGGCTTACAGTTGCCTGCAATTCTTAGGTGGCTATGGCTATATGGAAGATTACCCGATGGCACGTTTACTGCGTGACAGCAGATTGGGACCGATAGGCGGTGGCACCTCGGAAATTTTAAAGGAAATTATCGCTAAAATCGTGATTGATAAGAAGGTGTACAAGGCACCAAAAAAATAATGTTCAAAGGTTGTGCAATATAAATTAGTTGCTATCTTTGCACCCCTAATCATAAAAGAAAGGAGGTTGTAGCCAATGTTAATAATACCTATTAAAGAAGGAGAAAACATAGACAGAGCTTTGAAGCGCTTCAAGCGAAAGTTCGATAAAACAGGAACAATGCGTCAATTGCGTAAAAGACAGGCATTCATAAAACCTTCCGTTGCTCGAAGAGCTCAAATACAAAAGGCACAATACATTCAAGGATTGAAGGATAAAGAAGAAATTTAATTCTGAATGCCACAATATTTCAAGAAATCCCGTTCATGACGGGATTTTTTTATGCCCGAAAGTGTAACTTTGAGATATGTCGCTCGCTGCTTTCGTCAATTATTTGTCTTTGGAAAAGAATTTTTCAGACCACACCCTTGGTGCGTACAAAAGCGATATTTCCTCATTCAAGGCTTTTTGTCGAGACGAGTTCGATTCCGATCACATCATTGATATCGATTATTCGGCCATTCGTTCCTGGATAGTTGTTTTGGTGAACTCAGGAATTTCCAATCGAAGCATCAACCGAAAAGTAGCTTCTTTAAAAGCTTATTACAAATTTTTACATCAGTTGGGAAGAATTGATATAAATCCGCTTTCAGGTCATAAGGCCTTGAAGACCTCTAAAAGAGTGGAGGTGCCTTTTTCTGAAAACGAAATGGAAATCGTTTTAAAACAAATACCTTTTGAAGAAGATTTTGAAGGTGTTCGCGATAAACTGATGATAGAACTTTTATATACTACTGGTATTCGAAGGGCCGAACTCATCAACTTGAAAGTAACCGATGTCGATTTGAAAGGAAACCTAATGAAAGTGTTGGGCAAGCGCAATAAAGAGCGTTTAGTACCCTTGCTACAATCCACCATAGCGATATTCGTTGATTACTTTGAAGAGAGAAATGGCCTTAATAACCTTGAGAACAACCAATATGTTTTTCTATCAAAAACAGGAAGTAAAATATACAGCACCCTTGTTTACCGCGTCATAAATAAGTATCTTAGTAAGGTGTCGTCGAAGGTAAAAAAGAGCCCGCACATACTTAGGCACACCTTCGCGACCCATATGCTCAATAACGGGGCTGATTTGAATTCGGTCAAAGAACTGTTGGGTCATTCCAGTTTGGCATCAACGCAGGTATATACGCACAATAGTATTGCCGAACTGAAAAAAGTGCATTTTACTTCACATCCTCGAAGTAAGAAATAGTGCTATAAGAACAAGTTGTTGAACCATTAAATTTTTATTTATGAAAGTAAACGCGCAATCAGTAAATTTCAATGCCGATGGTAAACTCATACAATTCATTCAAAATCGATTGACCAAGCTTGAAACTTTTTATAGTAAGGTGGTCAGTTCAGATGTTTATATGAAGGTTGAAAATACCAGTTCAAAAGAGAATAAAAGAGTGGAAATAAAATTGAATGTTCCGAGAGATAATTTTATTGTAAAAAAGCAAGCCAAATCCTTTGAAGAAGCTGTTGATTGTGCATGTAATTCTTTAGAGAGAAAACTCATCAAAAGGAAAGAAAAAATGCGGGTTTACAACTGATTAAAATTTATTTAATTTTGTTTTGTTTAAACAAATAAATATCTACATTTGCAGTCCGTTAGAAATGGCGGACTTTTTTATGCTTAAAAAAGGACAAAAGCCGATGTAGCTCAGCTGGCTAGAGCAGCTGATTTGTAATCAGCAGGTCGT
>CAYSPL010000011.1:0-98188 GCA_964432915.1 uncultured Maribacter sp. | reverse complement strand
GTACCTTGGGTGGGAATCGAACCCACACTCCGAAGGAACTGGATTTTGAATCCAGCGCGTCTACCAGTTCCGCCACCAAGGCAAATAAACGGAATGCAAAACTAAAAAATATTTCCATTTACCGCCCAAAAAATAAAAACATTTATCCTTCAGCAAGAAAAATAAATTTTTAAATTTGCACCTCCCTTAAAATCAGGGGCTTTTATTAAATAAATCAACCATGGCATATCAAGTTCCTGAGCCCAAAATCTTTGCTTGTACAAAGAGTAAGGCTTTGGCCGAAAAAATAGCAAAATCTTACGGTACAGAGTTGGGCAATGTTCTTATTTCGAGATATAGCGATGGTGAATTTCAACCCTCATTCGAAGAGTCAGTTCGCGGTGCAAGAATCTTCATTATCGGTTCTACGCACCCGAGTTCAGAAAATTTAATGGAAATGTTGCTGATGTTGGATGCGGCCAAACGTGCCTCAGCAAGGCATATAACCGCTGTGATGCCTTATTTTGGTTGGGCACGCCAAGATCGCAAAGACAAACCTAGAGTGCCCATTGCAGCAAAATTGATTGCCAAAATGTTGGAAGCCGCAGGAGCAACTCGAATTATCACCATGGATTTGCACGCGGATCAAATTCAAGGTTTTTTCGAAAAACCAGTGGATCATCTTTTCGCGTCAACCTTGTTTTTACCCTATCTTAAATCTTTGAATCTTGACAATCTTACAATTGCCTCGCCTGACATGGGTGGTTCAAAAAGAGCTTATGCTTATTCAAAAGCACTCGAATGTGATGTTGTCATCTGTTACAAGCAAAGAGCTAAAGCAAATGTGATTTCGCATATGGAATTGATCGGTGATGTGAACGGAAAAAACGTAGTGCTTGTTGATGATATGGTTGATACCGCGGGTACACTGACCAAAGCTGCTGATCTCATGATGGAGAGAGGTGCCTTGAGCGTAAGGGCCATAACCACCCACGGTTTACTATCGGGCAACGCCTATGAAAGAATCGAAAAATCACAATTATTGGAATTGATTGTCACTGATTCAATTCCTGTTGAGAAAGAAGGTGGCAAAGTCAATGTTCTCAGCTGTGCTGATTTATTTGCTGATGTGATGCACAGGGTTCATCATAATACATCTATAGCTTCAAAATTCTTAATGTAAAAACACTTAGTAAAGAGTATTAATTTTTAAATCATAAAATGAAATCAATTACAATCAAAGGATCAGAAAGAGAAAGCGTGGGCAAAAAGTCAACAAAAGCCTTACGTAATGCTGGAAAGGTTCCTTGCGTGGTATACGGAGGGGAAAAACCATTACACTTTTCAGCTGACGAACTAGCGTTCAGAAATTTAGTGTACACCGCCAACGCGCACACCGTTGTGGTTGAAATGGAAAACGGCGATAAAGTGAATGCCATTATGCAAGACATTCAGTTTCACCCGGTTACCGACAAAATTTTGCACATCGATTTTTATCAGTTATTTGATGATAAGGAGGTAACCATGAATATACCTGTAAGACTTCAAGGAAATTCTCCCGGAGTTCGAAATGGTGGACGTCTATTATTCAGAAAAAGAAAATTGGCAATCAAGGCATTACCGGACAAACTACCGGATTTCTTTGATGTTGATATTTCAAAATTGAAAATTGGCCAGAATATAACGGTGGAATCACTATTGAATGATGATTTCAACATATTACACCCTGACACACAGGTGGTGGTTCAAGTTAAAACTGCCCGTGCTGCCGTTGTTGAAGAAGATGAAGATGAAGAAGGACTTGAAGGAGAAGAGGGAGCTGAAGGTGCCGCTGCACCAGCTGAAGGTGGAGATGCTGCACCTGCTGCTGATGGAGGGGAAAGCTAAGAATAATCTTGACTTAAAATTCATGAAAGCATCTGCCGTTTTGGCGGATGCTTTTGTATTTTTACCCATGTATCAAGTACGGTTATGTTTCAATTTTTCAAATTCTTATTTGGTAGTGATAAACAACCACATGAGGAAAAGGATGCTATGAAAAAATTCTTGATTGTTGGCCTCGGAAACATTGGTGTTGAGTATTCAGAAACCAGACATAACATTGGTTTCAAAGTGCTGGACGCATTGGCCAAAAAAGAAGACTTTGATTTTACACCCGCTCGATTGGGATTTATTGCCACCTTTAAGCTAAAAGGGCGAAGTATCTTACTTCTGAAACCATCAACGTATATGAACCTCAGTGGTAAAGCATTGAAATATTGGATGGATAAAGAAAAAGTGCCTTTGGAAAATATCTTGGTCATTACCGATGACATCAATCTGCCCTTTGGCAGCATACGATTAAAAACAAAAGGAAGTGATGGCGGTCACAATGGTTTAAAGGATATTCAAAACATGCTTCAAACAACACAATACAATCGATTCAGATTTGGCGTGGGTAACAATTTCGGTAAGGGCAGACAGGTTGATTATGTTCTCGGTGAGTGGAACGAAACAGAAATCGAACAGCTCGATGAACGTCTTGAAAAATCAATTGAATTGGTACGTTCTTTTGTACTCTCCGGAGTCAAGAATACCATGAACACCTTTAATGGTACTTGAATAGCCCCTGTTATAAAGTTCTAAAATCAAATATCCCGGAATCTGACTGATTGCCTTCCCGATCAATGGTAATTACCTTCCAATAATATACGGTATCAGCTGATACTGATGCCTTTATACTGGTGGTGGAAGAAGTTGTGTTTTCCAATAAGGTTGTTGGTGGCTTTTCTGTGGACAGATAAATTTCATATCCAACAATATCATTATCGATATCCGTACCTATCCACTCCAAGGCTACCTCATTGTTGATGTCTCTAGTTAAAATCACTCCTGCCTCAGGTGATACTATGTTGGCAGGAAAAGGAGCATAGGTTATTTCAAAACCAGCATTGTAAAACTGCCATACCTCACTTGAGACAATATCCATTACATTATCGTTTCTCGAGTTTACGACCCATGAATATAAGTTGCCTTTACGCAAAGGCAACTTTGCAGATAAGGCTTCTGTGTTAATCGTTTGGGTGGTATTGGCCACCACATCGGTGACTCGCAACTCGTAGGTATCTGTAAATTCAGCAGCTCTCCACTCAAATTCCACCTCTGTGGTTGTGCTGTTCAATTCTGTACCTGTAGTGCATTCAGAACTTTTCGCGGGGAATACCAGGGAGGCAGCCTGGGGTGGTTTGGGCGCTTGCTTCTTTTTACACCCAAAGATCAAAACCGACAAAAAGATCACGCTTATCAATCTCATTGTTTAACTATTTTAGATGTTGCTTTCATATTTTTTCCTTCAAAAACGACATGGTACAAGCCTGTAGGCAACATTGAAAAATCCATCTCGATTTCTCCTCCATTGGCTTGATAGGCCTTTCGCTTCATAAGGCGTCCTTCAATACTATATACCTCAACCATAACGGAACCCACATTTGCAGCAAAGGCTGCCTTTATCTCATTGATAAAGGGATTTGGATATAAGATTGGTTTGTCAGAAACGATAATTTGTTCCTCATAAATTCCTTGACACTCCAAATTAGTGGAAACCTTAAGTGCGTTGGCTCCTTTACTAAGTTCAAGCGTAATTTTTGAATCAGAGGTTTGAGTCACAATTCCGTTAAGTTCAATATTGTACAAAGAACCCCCCGACAATTCAAGTTCAACAATATCTGCACTTAGCAGAACTCTTGAACTAACACTAAGGGCATCAGGCTCAGAAATTTCAACCTCAAAACAACTCTGTTCATATACAATGGTGCCATCCGTGGCTTCAAAACAAACAGAATAGGTACCAGCTTGCAAACCAGAGGCTTCATAAGTTGAAGCAAAATTATCCGTCAAATCCACACCATTTCCGGTTATTTGAACCGTATAATCCAAATTCTCATTGGTTCTAATCAAAATCATTCCATCATTGTTGGTTCTACACGATTCACTCTGTGCCAAAATGGTAAAGTTACCTGTGGGTAACTTGTAAAAGGGACAACCTGAGGTATCAACTGGGGTACCGGCAGGCGTTCCCAGACACAAATCATCGCCGTCATCAAAAACACCGTCGTTGTCATCATCTGGTCTAAATTGCCCTTCAACACAGGCTTCCAATGAAAAATTTTCTATAGAACCGCCATCTTCATTGGCATTATCTTGAACCGTTAAAATCCACTCACCTTTTATTGATTCACCATTGAAAGCGCTCAAAAATCCTAGAGGTTTCACCGTGCCACTGATGGCAGCACCATTTGTAGAACATGAAATAGCATTTGTTGCCTGATCATCAAAAGTGGCATTCACATCTTGTAAATTTCCACAAGAACTCGAAAAAAGAGAAACAACAGTTCCTTGAGGAGAGGTCAGTGTAACCTCTAAATCAGAAATAAAGGTGTGCAAAATATCAAGTGTAACGTTCATATCGGCAATAATCAAATCCTCAGTATACACGATGGAAGATGTCACTGTTTGCGGACCACTGGTTAAAATAAATTCCGGAAATCCGGATCCAGCTTTGGTGGCACAATTGACGTCAACGGTTGTAAAACTGAAAGGTGAACTAAAAGCACCCACACCACAGCTATTTTTTGGTCTTACCCGCCAAAAATATGTCGTTTCAAACATTAGATTTGTCGGGGAATAGGAAGTTGGTATGATCGAAGACTCACTTTCAACGATATTGGTAAATCCTGCATCGGTGGCAATTTCAATGTCATAAGAGGTAGTTGAGTTCTCTGACATCCATTCCAAAGTTTCGAATTTTGAGGCATCAGCCAATCCGTCCATTGGGGAAACCAGTACAACATCATTAAAATTTCCATCATAAATATTCAAATTTATGACCACTTCTTTTTGATTACTGGCAGCGGTAGCAACTACAGAAAAGGAATAATTGCCCGGTGCAACATTTTCAATATTCGAAAGGGATAATTGTACAGGTGTATCCGTAGCGGTGGCCGTCGCTGGGGCAAAACTAGCACCCAGACCTGCTGGCGGTGATGCCACGCTGAATGTAACTTCTTCGCTGAACCCCAAATAAGATTCATAGGTAAAGGGAATTGTTAAATCATCAGGTTGACACACATCAAATTCAAGATTTGGAAAATTCAACACTATTTCAGATTCTTGAATTTCAAAATCAACAGGGTTGACCGCAAAAAAGATATTGTCACTGGCTTTTATCATTATTCTGGCATTAGCTGTGGAAACCCCCGGTAAAATAACATCATGACTACCATCATTGACAACATTTTCAGCGAGCATTATAGGAAACGTTATGCCTCCATTTATTGATAAGAGTATATCTACATTTTGAGCATTTACAGGTGCTATATTCGTATTGGCCACATCCCAAGTGATGGTTTCGACCGCACCACTTGTTCCCACAAAAGTCTCTGTTTGTGAAGTAACCACAAATGGCCCTGCGTTTCCTTCAACAAAAACATTCACAAGATCCGCTGCCACTTGACCGGCTCCCACCACATTATCTCTAACGGTCAATGCGAAATTCATTTCACGTTCAATATCTGAAACCGTTTCCCAAGTGGTATTGATATTCGGGTTTTCTTGGGTTAACATACCCGCCATGACACTTGACAATTTTGGAAAATAACGTTCTGGGGAAACATTCGGAATTTGAGACCTGAAATTGGCGCCAAGTGCATTGGTAGGACCAAATGTGCCATTTGTCACCACCCCATTGTCAATTTGCTCCCATGAATAGGTCAAGACATCTGACGCATCAGCATCTGTTGCTGAACCCGTTAAAACAAAAGCTGTGGATTTAGGAATTGTGAAATTACCAGTAGGTGTAATTACTGGAGGGTTGTTGGTTAAACTAATAACCTCTGCACAACTTACAGTGGCCAAATACTCAGAGATTTGAATTATACTCCCATAATGAAAATAGTCATCACTATTTTGAGCCACATTATTTCCTCCGGTTATGCCCGCATACCCCATTATGGTTGTTCCACTACCGGGCTCGAATTGAACTCCAGTACCCTCCGACTCAAACGACCACGTATGATTGGCACCAAATTGATGGCCAATCTCATGAGCAACAAAATCAATATCAAAAACATCACCTTCAGGAGTAGGAAACGACGCGTAACAACTTCCCTTATCATTATCGATGCATACATTTCCAATACTTCCGGCATTGCCATCTCCTTGGGGAGAAACACTGAATAAAATACCCACATCATAGTTGGCCTCTCCAATATTGTTGGTCAATGTGCTTTGCACTTGTGCCGTACTATTGCCATTATAAGGATCCGTTGCAGGGTCATCATATACAACAGTATCATTATTGGCTATGATTTCTAGACGAACACCCAAATCAACCTCAAAAACACCGTTTACTCTGGTTATGGTGGCGTTTATTGCCGCCATTGCGTCTGCAACCGTGCCCCCATGATATTGGGTATATTCTCCAGAAGCAGTTACCGCTATCCTGAATTTTCTAAGCTCTTGGTCATCAACTGGTCTTTGCGCTAAAGTGGTGCGCTTTGATGAAAATACCTCTTCAGTTGCACAGATAAAGTCATGGGTACCTATTGAATTTGAATCTCTTGAGTAGACTACATACTTTCCATTGCTTCCTTTTTGTATGAATGAATTTGGTTTCCCATCAGGGTGAACCATCATACTTTGCACTCCTTTGTGCGAAACGCTAAAGTTTATCCTAGCCCCACTATCGTCGACCGCCAACCCAACATAAGATTTAATCCCCGGATATTTTGCCGCCAATTCTGGTGCAAAAACCGATGCTTCGGTCACTTTGTATGTGGTCATTTTTCCGGTCTCATCGGGGAAGTCAACAAGCTTGCCTACTCTATTTGTACCCGTCAAATCTTTTAAATTTCGTTGGAATTGCTGTTCTTCAAAATCGAAGACCATACCCCTTTTCACCTCAAATCGCTCAACAAAATCATTGTCAATGGAATGAGCAGATTTATCTTCAACCCAAAACGCATTTTGGGCACTTCCGTAAAAGGAATAAAATATTATTGCAATTGTAAAAACAAGATGTAATTTTGATTTCATCAAGAAAGAATTATCCAAATTCAAATATAGGTTTTTTATATTTCACATGAAGTGTTAATAGTTCAAGGCATTACAAAATATGACCAAGCGTTTTCAACCGCAATTACCATTGGCACGTTTGATGGTGTGCATATAGGTCATCGAAAAATATTGCAGCGGCTCATCAAAAACGCCACAAAGCTGAATCTGAAATCAACGGTTCTTACCTTTTTTCCGCACCCAAGAATGGTCTTACAGAAAGACACCGAAATCAAATTGCTGAATACCCTTGATGAAAAGTCGAAAATAATGGAAGAATTAGGGTTGGGTTTGCTCATCGTTCATCCGTTTACAAAAGAATTTTCAAGACTCTCAGCCACAGAATTTGTGCGTGATGTTTTGGTCAATAGTTTATTGGTAAAAAAAATCATCATTGGTTATGACCATAGATTTGGTCGTAATCGAGAAGCTAATATCACTGACTTGATTTCTTTTGGAAACACCCTTGATTTTGAAGTGGAAGAAATTTCGGCTCAAGAAATAGATGACGTTTCGGTAAGTTCAACCAAAATCAGACTGGCCCTTGAAAACGGCGATGTCAAAACAGCCAACAAATATTTAGGGTACCACTATATGCTGACCGGTACGGTTGTAAAGGGAAAAGGTCTTGGGCGTCAACTTAATTTTCCCACAGCGAACATTAAAATTGAAGAACCCTATAAGTTGATCCCGATGAACGGCTCTTATGTGGTACAGAGCTCAATACATGGTAATCAAGTTTATGGAATGATGAACATTGGTTATAATCCCACTGTTTCAGGAACGGAAAAGAGTATTGAAGTGAATTTTTTCGATTTTTATGAAGACCTCTATGATCAAAAACTTCAAGTTGATATTTTGGACAGACTGCGCGATGAAGAAAAATTCAATTCCGTAAGTGAACTACAAGAGCAGCTGATCAGAGACCGTGAAAGGTCTTTAGACATAATCAATAAGTCATGAAAACGTTGAACCGTTTTCTGTTTACCCAAATTGACAACGCCCCGCTTATCATTTTCAGAATTTTCTTTGGTTTTTTGATTGCCTGTGAATGCTATGGTGCAATGCTTACGGGTTGGGTGAAAAGAACTCTGATTGAACCGCAATTTACATTCAACTTCATAGGTTTTGATTGGCTGCAGCCTTTGCCGGGCAATGGCATGTACATTTATTTTCTGATTATGGGCACTTTGGGTCTTTTCATAATGATAGGCTACCGATATCGCTTCAGTATCGTTTCTTTTACTATTCTTTGGACGGGCGTTTATCTCATGCAGAAAACCTCATATAACAACCACTATTACTTACTGATTTTGATTTCAGGCATGATGTGTTTTTTTCCTGCAGAGAGGGCCTATTCAATCGATTCACGAAAAAACCCCTCCATAAAAAGGAATTCAATGTTGAGCTATGTGAAATGGCTGGTCATTATTCAACTCTTTATCGTGTATACGTATGCGTCGATTGCAAAAGTATATGCTGACTGGCTTGATTTCGGTATCATACGCATCTTGATGTTCGATAAAGCCCACTATTATCTCATTGGCGATTTGTTACAGCAAGAATGGGTACATAAGATCATAGGCGCCATGGGTATCGCTTTCGACCTTTTGGTGGTTCCTGCATTGCTTTGGAAACCTTCAAGAAAAACAGCTTTCTGCGTTTCCATTTTCTTTCATCTGTTCAACTCAATAGTTTTTCAAATTGGTATTTTTCCATACTTATCATTAGCCTTTATTGTTTTCTTCTTTGAAGGAGAAACCATTCGCAAAATCTTCTTTAAAAGGAAGGAGAAAATTAAGGCTAACTCGATATCAATACCATCATTCAAAAACTCGGTCATTATATCGGCTACTGTGTATATCGCCATACAAATACTATTGCCATTGCGGCATCATTTTATAAAAGACGATGTTTTATGGACGGAAGAAGGCCATCGAATGAGCTGGCGAATGATGCTTCGAGCTAGATCTGGTTATATTCAGTTCAAAGTGGTGGATCAAAAAAACAATAAAGTCTTTATAGTTAAACCAGAAACATTTTTATCAACCAAACAAAATCGCAGAATTGCCGCGTATCCTGATTTTATATGGCAATTCGCACAGCGTCTGAAAAAAGACTACATCCTCAACGGCCAAAACGTTTCAGTCTATGCTGTGAACTCAAAAGTAAGCATCAACGGAAAACCGCTGCGAGCTTTCATCGATCCGAATGTGGATTTGGCCAACGAACCTTGGAGTCACTTCAAACATCATGAATGGATACTGCCCTCTGAAGAGGTGAAAAACAAGACAGAGAAATAAACACAAAAAATCATCGGATTAGCTTAAATTTGTCGGTTCAAGAACAAATCAAATGTTGCAGTTACAAGTCATTCGAGAGAATAAAGAAGAGGTCATCAAAGCTCTGGAAAAGCGCAACCTTGATGCGCAAAAACTCATTGAAAAAGCACTTGATCTTGATGATAAACGAAGAGCTACTCAAACAAAGTTGGATGCAATTCTCGCCAAATCAAACAAAATAAGCAAAGAAATCGGTATGCTCTTCAAGAGCGGTAAAGCCCAAGAGGCGAATGAATTAAAATCTAAAACAACGGATTTAAAAGAAGACTCAAAAAAATTCACCGAAGCATTGAGCAGTGCCGCGAATGAGTTGAACGAAGTCTTATATCAAATACCCAATATCCCTCATGAATCAGTGCCGCCTGGCAACACCGATGAAGACAATGAAGAGGTTTTCAGAGAAGGCGATATACCCAACCTAGGCACAGAAGCTATGCCCCATTGGGAGCTTGCCAAAAAGTATGACATCATTGATTTTGAGTTGGGTGTAAAAATCACAGGAGCGGGATTTCCCGTTTATAAAGGAAAAGGTGCTCGTCTTCAACGTGCCTTGATTTCATACTTTTTAGATAAAAATACCGAGGCAGGTTATACTGAAATGCAGGTCCCACATTTGGTAAATGAAGCTTCTGGCTACAGCACTGGGCAGTTACCCGACAAAGAGGGTCAAATGTACCATGTGGGTGAAGACAATCTGTATTTGATCCCCACTGCTGAGGTGCCCGTGACCAATCTTTTGAGAGGTGAAATTGTCAGCTCAGATGACTTTCCGATATCCTACACCGGTTACACCCCCTGTTTTAGAAGAGAAGCGGGTAGTTACGGGGCCCACGTTCGAGGTCTGAACCGTTTGCATCAATTTGACAAGGTGGAGATTGTTCGTGTTGAACATCCAAACAATTCATACGCCGCTTTGGACGGAATGGTCGAACACGTTAAAAACATACTTCGTGAACTAAAATTACCCTATCGTATTTTAAGATTATGTGGTGGCGATTTAGGATTCACTTCTGCCCTGACCTTTGACTTTGAAGTCTTTTCAACCGCCCAAGATCGCTGGTTGGAAATCAGTTCTGTTTCAAATTTTGAAACCTATCAGGCGAATCGCTTGAAATTGCGGTTCAAAGATGAAAACGCAAAAAGCCAATTGGCCCACACCTTGAACGGAAGCGCTCTGGCTTTACCTAGAGTTTTGGCGGGAATATTGGAAAACTACCAAACTGAAAACGGAATTCAAATTCCTGAGGTATTAGTGCCGTACTGTGGTTTTGATATTATTGATTGAGCTTTTCACTGCGGTATTCTCCGTATCTTTGGGGCAATGCGATTTCTATTGTTATTTTATACATTTCTTTTGATTTCAGCCTCTTCTGTGGCGCAAGAAGATTTTTATGCCAAGCAATACTTCAGCAATGGCGATTTTGAGAAAGCCGTTGTTTTTTATGAGAAGTTGGTTGAAAAAAATCCGCGTAGAACTGATTATGCCGAGGCCCTGATTGCTTGCTATCAGCAATTGGAGCGTTATACTGATGCTGAAAGTTTCTTGAACAAACAATTGAAACAAGCCCGTGTAGTGCCCACTTTTTATGTGGAACTAGGGTATAATCACACCTTACAAAACGCCCCTGAAAAAGCCACTAAACACTACGATAGTGCCATTGCCGCAATAGAAAAAAATGCGAATTATGGGTATGCTGTGGGGCTTCGATTTGAAAAATACGCTCTGTTGGATTATGCAATCAAAGCATATTCCACGGCAATGGGTTTAAATGAAAAATTGAATTATAGTTACCAATTGGCCCGAGTTTATGGCGAACAAGGCAACATTGAAAAAATGTACCGCGCTTATATTTCTTTGATTATCGAAGAAAAGTCCTCTATGTCAAACGTGCTTCGCAGATTTGATGATTTTGTTACCGCTGACCCTGAAAATGAAAACAATATCATCTTGAAGACCATTCTTTTAGAAGGAGCCCAAAAAAATCCGAACCTTAGATGGAATGAACTCTTGAGTTGGCTTTTTGTACAGCAAAAACAATACAGCAGTGCCTTTAGACAAGAAAAGGCCATTTTCAAACGCAAGAAAGATAATAACTGGTTTCGATTGGACAATCTGGCGGGTATTGCATTAGAAGAAGATACCGCGGTAGCCGGTGAAATGTATCGATACATAGTTGACAACACTGAAGATGATGTTACCCGTTTGAACGCACAATTGAATCTTATAGACATTCAACTATTGGAGCCCTCTGAAAAAGTCTTAGAGAAAGTTGAAAAACAATTTGAAGAGCTATTGAAAGAACTGGGGTATAAAACCCGAACACTTCAATTACAGGTGGCCTATGCCAATTTCCTGACCTTTAAAAAAGACACTTCTGAACCCGCCATCGATTTGCTCAAAAAGTGTTTGGATCTACCCTTGAATAATCGGGGCGAGGCCCTTGTCAAATTGGCTTTAGGAGATATCTTGGTGTTCAACAAAAAGTTCAATGAGGCACTGATCTATTTTTCACAGGTACAAAAAAGTATGAAGAATGATATTTTAGGGCAGGATGCCCGTTACAAAGTGGCTCAGACCAGTTTCTATAAAGGTGATTTTGACTGGGCCCTTACACAATTAAAAGTATTAAGAAGCTCGACGTCGCAATTAATAGCCAATGACGCCATGCAACTGAGTTTGTTGATTTCTGATAATATTTTGGAAGATTCAACCCAGACCGCTCTTAAAAAATACGCTCGGGCGGATCTTCTAGCGTATCAAAACAAACCGAGAGCGGCGATTTCAGAACTGGATGGGATTTTAGAAAACCATAAAGGCGAAAAAATCGAAGATGAAGCACTTTTGAAACAAGGTGAATTGCTCGAAAGCTTGGAAGATCACAAAGCGGCAGAATTCAATTATATAAAAATTATCGAATTTTACTCCAATGGTATTCTTGCCGATGACGCTCACTTTGCATTGGGAGAATTATATCGAAATACTTTTAATGAACCCGAAAAAGCCAAGGGTCATTATGAGAAAATCATTTACAATTTTCAAGACAGTTACTATTTTCCGCAAGCGCGAAGGCACTTCCGCAAGTTACGGGGAGACGCAATCAATTAATCGCCCATGTACATCTATAACGTGACCATAAACATTGAGGAAGCCGTTGAAGAACAATGGCTTCAATGGATGAAAGAAAAGCACATTCCTGATGTACTCGCCACAGGCAAATTCGCGAAAGCCAAAATGTGCAGGGTTATGGTGGAGGAAGAAATGGGAGGGGCAACCTATTCAGTTCAATACACTACTCCTAATAAAGAAACTTTAGAAAGTTATTATCGTGATGATGCGGAACGCCTTCGTCAAGATGTCGCAAAACTATTTGAGGGAAAGTTTGTTGCTTTTCGCACTGAACTTCAAGTAATAAGTGAACATTGACGTATGGCTAAAAAGAAATCCCATAAAAAATGGAAGGGAGGCCAAAAGTCAGACTCTCCTATTAAGGCCAAAAAACATTTAGGACAGCATTTTTTAAACGATGAAAGTATCGCTCAAAAAATCGCCACAACACTTTCGTTTGACAGTTATGATTCAGTGATTGAAGTGGGTCCGGGCACTGGGGTTTTGACCAAATACCTCTTAAAAAAAGATATCAACTTGGTGGCAATGGATCTTGATACTGAGTCCATCACATACTTAAAACAAAACTTCCCGATTGAGCATTCTGAAATACTAAATAGCGAGAGCACCTTGAATGTTGTTGAAGGAGATTTTCTAAACTACGACCTTACTTCCCTTTTTGGTGAAAAACAGTTCGCGATAACGGGTAACTTTCCCTATAATATTTCCACCCAAATAGTTTTTAAAATGTTGGAAATGAAAGAGCAAGTCCCGGAATTTTCAGGCATGTTTCAAAAAGAAGTGGCTGAACGCATCTGCAAAAAAGAAGGTAGTAAAACCTATGGTATTCTTTCGGTGTTGGTGCAAGCCTTTTATGATGCGGAGTATCTTTTTACCGTTCCGCCAGAAGTTTTTAATCCCCCGCCAAAAGTGCACTCGGGTGTGCTACGGTTAAAAAGAAAGGACAATTTCAAACTTGAATGCGATGAAAAGCTTTTTTTCAAAGTGGTGAAAACCGCATTTAACCAAAGAAGAAAAACACTGCGAAACAGTCTAAAAACCTTTGATCTTTCAGATATTCTCACAGAAGATGCTATATTTGGCCAACGCCCAGAACAATTGGCTGTAGCCGATTTCATTGGGTTAACGCAGAAGATAGCCAATGACAGCCTTTAAACTTACAGAAGAACTCGTAGCTGAAATTGAACAGCTTATCGAGAATCAAAAAGATGCGGGCCTTGAAACGCTTTTGGAAAGCGTGCACTATGCCGATGTTGCAGAGATCATCAATGAACTCAATGAAGATGAAGCGACCTATCTAATCAAGTTACTGGATAGCGACAAGACCTCTGATGTGCTTACCGAGTTGGATGAAGATGTTCGAGAGGCGATTCTCAGCAATCTTTCCACAAAGGAAATCGCTGAAGAACTCGAAGAACTCGACACCGATGATGCGGCAGATATTGTCAGCGAACTTCCTGAAGAAATTGTACAGGAGGTCATCTCTGAAATTGAGGACAAAGAACACGCGCAAGACATTGTCGATCTCTTGCGCTATGACGAAAACTCCGCAGGTGGTCTGATGGCGAAGGAATTGGTCAAGGTTAGAGACATTTGGAATGTACAGACTTGTGTAAAGGAAATGCGCGCTCAGGCTGAAAATGTCACGCGCGTACATTCTATATATGTCGTTGATGATGATGAAAAGCTAATTGGTCGCCTATCACTAAAAGATTTATTGACCACTCCCATTGACTCGCCCATTCGAGACGTGTATACGGCTAAAAAAGTGGATTCAGTAAATGTCAATGAAAAGCCCGAAGAAGTGGCAAAGATCATGTCAAAGTATGATTTGGAAGCCATTCCTGTTACGAATGAAACAGGAAGATTGGTGGGTAGAATTACCATCGATGATATTGTTGATGTCATAAAAGAAGAGGCTGAAAAAGATTACCAATTGGCAGCCGGTATTTCGCAAGACGTAGAGGCAGATGATAGTATTTGGGAACTGACCAGGGCGCGCTTGCCATGGTTGATTCTTGGTCTTTTTGGTGGACTCGGAGCAGCTGCCATCATGGTAGGTTTTGAAGAGATGATCGCAGAACATGCCATCCTCTTTTTTTTCACACCACTCATCGCGGCAATGGCCGGTAATGTGGGTGTGCAATCAAGTGCGATCATCGTTCAAGGTCTGGCCAATGATGATTTAAAGGGAAGTATTGGAAATCGCCTGATCAAAGAAATTCTATTGGCGCTTCTCAACGGAATTATTTTAGCTGCCATTTTATTGATCGCAACCTGGTTATGGAAAGGAAGTTTCATTACCGCCCTGGCTATTTCGGTTTCACTGATTGTGGTTATCGTGGTAGCAGGTTTCATTGGCACATTCACGCCCTTGTTTCTTGACAAAAGAGGTATCGATCCGGCCATTGCCACTGGGCCTTTCATTACCACAAGCAATGATATCTTTGGTATTTTGATCTACTTCTGGATTGCCAAATTAATCTTGGGCATTTAATAAAATCATCCTTATGAAACCCATCAACCTAAAAGAAAAACATAGCCTTTTTGACAAACAATGGCATCCGCATCAAATCGCCACAGTTGATGACATGCAGGTCATTCTAGCTAAAATTCAGGGCGAATTTGTTTGGCATTCGCATGAAAATGAAGATGAGCTGTTTCAGGTTTTAAAAGGAACACTTTATATGAAATTTCGTGATAGAACCGAAGTGGTGAATGAAGGTGAGATCATAGTGGTGCCCAAAGGAGTGGAGCATTGCCCCTCAACCAAAAATGATGAAGAGGTGCATATTTTACTTTTTGAGAAGCAAAATACGGCACATACCGGCGAGGTAACTCATGAAATGACGCAAACCCATTACCCCAAAATTTGAAAAACCCCTATTCATGAAGGTTTTACATCTCGATACCAATCATCCGTTGCTTCTTGAGGAATTTGAGGCTCTGGGCTTTCAAAATGATGAGGACTACAGTTCATCAAAAGAAGAGATTTTGAAAAAGATACAAGAATATGACGGTATCATTATTCGAAGTCGTTTTTCTTTGGATGCCGAATTTCTTGAAAAAGCAACCCAATTGAAGTTCATAGGTCGCCTTGGCGCCGGACTCGAAAATATAGATGTGAACTATGCGAAGTCGAGGGATATTTTCTTGGCTGCCGCACCCGAAGGAAACAGCAATGCCGTGGGTGAACATGCCATGGGAATGCTATTGTCACTTTTCAATAAACTACATTTGGCTGACCAAGAGGTGCGTTCAGGAAAATGGGATCGCGAGGGCAATCGAGGTCATGAGTTGGAAGGTAAGACCATTGGCATCATTGGCTATGGTAACATGGGCAAGGCTTTTGCCCAAAAATTGATGGGTTTTAACGTCGCCGAGGTCATCTGTTATGACATTCAAGGAGGCGTAGGCGATGAAAATGCGCGGCAGGTGGGAATTCTTGAACTACAACAACGAAGCGATGTAATAAGCCTTCATGTACCACAAACTGAATTGACCATGGGCATGATAAATTCAGATTTCATTCAAGCCTTTCAGAAGAACTTCTGGCTATTGAACACAGCCCGAGGTAAGTGCGTGGTTACGGAGGATTTGGTATCTGCCTTGAAATCTGGAAAAATTTTGGGAGCAGGACTTGATGTTCTTGAATATGAAAAGTCTTCTTTCGAGAATATTCTTGGCGACACGTCAAGACCAGAGGCGCTACAGTACTTGATGACCTCAGAAAATGTGGTACTGTCTCCGCATGTCGCCGGGTGGACGGTTGAAAGTAAAATAAAACTGGCACAAACCGTTGTGGATAAAATAAAGGTAAAATTTTGCTAACTTTCCTTCATGAAGAAAACAGTTCTCTTGTTCGGGTCGCTTGTTTTCGCCTTACTTCTTCTTTTTCAAATCAGTAAATACTCCATACTAACCGGAAGTTTGAAAACAGATTTCGTCATTGCCGCAATTGCATTTATTTTTTTTTTGATCGGCGTCTATTCCCATGCTCAAAATTCAAAGAAAAAAGAAAGTAAAAAAGAAGAAGTGAATCTTCAAAAGGTTGCCGAACTTGAATTGAGTAAACGCGAGTATGAAGTTTTGAAAGAAATTTCAATTGGCCTCTCAAACCAAGAAATAGCTGATAAACTATTTCTATCTGAAAGTACCATTAAAACACATGTTTCGAATGTTTTGCTAAAACTGAATGCAAAACGCAGAACACAGGCAGTTCAAATTGCAAAAGAGCTTCACATCATCTGAAAAACCTTCATTTTTAGGCTAAAACAAACAATTTAGTACTTTAGTATGAGTCCCATTTTGATTCCAGATTGTAGTTTTAAGAACTAATAATTAAATTATTCATTATGAAAAAAACAGTTTTAAGGTACGGCACGTATGGTTTTGCAGTGGCATTTGTTCTTTTCCTATCTGGACTTTATTTAGATTTCACCACTAATGTTTTAATTGGTTACGCCACTATTCTGGCCTCTTTGATTTTCGTTTATTTCGGAATCAAACACTTTAGAGATGCCGTGAACAATGGTTCGATTACCCTTAAAAAAGCCCTGGTTATTGGGTTATTAATCTCGTTGTTTTCAGCCGTGGGCATTGCCATTGCAGATTACATTTACACGGCTTATGTAAATCCTGATTTCTTTTCAGATTATGCAGAAACCATGAAAATTGAAAACCCAGACGCCGAAGTTGTTGAAATGACAAGTGGCAGTGCAGCTTTGTTCATGTTTGGGGTGGTTATGACCTTGGGGTTCATAATATCATTGATATCGGCATTACTACTTCAGCGTAAAAACCACTAATATGAACTACAAGGCCAATTCACCCGAAGATTATATCAAACAGTTGCCTGAAGAAAGGCAGCCTGTTATATCCAAATTGAGGGAAATCATTTCGAAAAACCTTCCAAAAGGTTTTGAAGAACAAATGAGTTACGGTATGCTGGGCTGGGTGGTGCCGCATTCCAAATATCCAGATGGTTATCATTGTGACCCAAAGCTTCCGCTACCCTTTATCAATCTAGCTTCGCAAAAGAATTTTGTGGCCTTATACCATTCAGGTATTTATGCCAACCCCAAACTGCATGACTGGTTTGTGGCCGAATATCCCAAACATTGCAAATACAAACTTGACATGGGCAAAAGTTGTGTTCGTTTTAAAAAGATAAATGATGTTCCTTATGACCTCATCAAAGAACTTTGTTCTAAAATCACAGTCGATGATTGGATTTCTCTTTATGAGAAAAATGTGAAGAATAGGTAAATTCAATTAATCCCAGAATAAATACGAATAGGTTCCAGTCTACGCTGGATTGACAATAAATACTTAATTATGAAAAGAGTAACGGGTTTAGGAGGCTTTTTCTTCAGAACAAAAGACCCTGATGGTATTAAATCATGGTACAAAAAACACTTGGGTATACCCACTGATAATTACGGGTGGACCTTCTGGTGGAAAGACAAAGACGGCAATGATTGCTCCACTCAATGGAGCCCCATGAATGAGGACACGAAATATTTTGAGCCAAGCCAAAAGCAGTTCATGATGAATTTTCGAGTGGAGAATTTGGTTGAATTACTCAAGGTTTTGAAAGAAGAGGGAGTTACCGTGGTTGGGGAAATTGAAGAATATGAATACGGAAAATTTGGCTGGATCTTAGACCCAGAGGGTAACAAACTCGAACTTTGGGAGCCAATTGACAAAGCATTTCTATGACACCTAAATATTTGTTACATTTAGCTTAGTTTAACCACCAAAATTATTTGAAATGCCAGAAGAAAACAACAATTTAGGAGACAAGGCAGAAGATGCTTTTGATTCTGCCAAAGAAAAAGCTAGTGAGCTAGGTGATAAAGCGGGCGAAAAGTTCGAAGAAGCAAAAGAAGCAGCAAGTGAATTCGCTGAAGATGCCAAGGAAAAAGCTAGTGAATTTGCTGATGACGCCAAAAAAACCGCTAACGAATTTGCAGATAGTGCCAAAGAAACGTTCAATGAACTAAGCGGGGACAACAAAAAAATTCTTGCCGGAATATTAGCGCTGTTTCTGGGGTATTTGGGAGTTCATAAATTTATATTAGGATATACCAAAGAAGGAATAATTCAAATTATCGCGTCGGTGGTAACTTGTGGAATCGCAAGTATAATTCCTTTCATTGAAGGAATCATCTATCTTACTAAATCTGATGAGGAATTTTACAATTCGTACCAAGCAGGAAGAAAACCCTGGTTCTAGAAATTTAAAAAAGCCTAATAAATTCCGTTTGGCTTTTTTAATAAGTTTTATTATCGTAATATTGCAATATATAAATATATAATGGGTATTACCAAAACACAAATATTCAATACCAGACAAAATGAGTTGGCCACGATTTTTAAAGTTTTGGCCAACCCGGCCCGCATAGCAATTTTGCAGTATATAAGTGGGCAAAAAGCATGTATCTGCAATGACATTGTTGATGAAATTGGCCTTGCACAACCCACCATTTCGCAACATTTGAAAGAGCTGAAAAGTATAGATCTCATTAAAGGCGAAACTGATGGTAAGAAAGTCTGCTATTGTATCAACCTAAAAAAATGGAAAGAGATTCAAAATCTTTTGAACTCCTTTTTTAATAAAACAAAGTTTAACTGTTGTTAAAACCAATTTCGATTATGAAAACAAAAGAATTTTTAAACCTTTTGAAAGAGCATCAGAATAAAAGTCTCCTATTTGAATACAAAAAGGGGCATTTGGTAGGTGCGAACTATCACATTACCGAGGTCAAGAATATTACCATTGATTCAGTAGATTGTGGAGCCCGACCAGACTTTTGGAAAGAGACCATTGTTCAATTATGGGAGAGTCCGAAAGAAAAAGATAAACGTGAATATATGACGGCTTTTAAAGCTCTGGGCATTCTCAAAAAAGTTGATTCAATAAAACCCATGGAGCGTGAAGTCGAAGTCAAATTCGAATACAGCAATGCAGATTTTCATACCGCCCAACTCTTTGTGAATGACTTTGAAATCAGCGGAAACAACTTGATCATGAAATTGGGTGTTGAACAGACTGATTGCAAGGCGAAAGATGAATGTGGGGTTCCGATGGAAGTGGAAGTGGGTGTTCAAACTGAAAATTCTTGTGCTCCTGGCAGTGGGTGCTGTTAATCTATAAAACCGTTCAATATGGATATGCTATACTATTTAGCCTCTACAAGTCTTGTTCTTTTTATGATTTTAGCCACCTATGACGGATTCTTTTTACACCTCTGGAAGTATCGTCTTTTCGACCGAGAAGAAAGTCTTTTTGAGCATAAGACCCATACCTTTCGGGCCCTATTGTTTCCGCTGATCGTTTGGCTTTTGTTTATTAATGAAACACGTTTTGAATTGTTCTTGGCGGGCATCGCATTGGTCGTTTTGGATATTGTTGTTCTTGTCATCGATGCCTATCACGAAGAAGAAAGCAGAAGCTTTATGGGCGGACTTCCGAAGTGGGAATACATCGTTCATCTTTTTGCAAATGCCTTTCACTTTTCTGCAATTTTGATAGTTTTGGCATTGCGGTTAGAGGTAACTGACGGGGCATTGTTATTTGTCAATGAGGCAATGGCTTCAACAGCACGTGGTTTTTTTCAATTCATTGCAGAAAATGTTATTCCCGGAGCTATCCTTTTGGCCTTGTTACATTTTATTCTCATGCTAGAGAAACCCAAGAACATTTGGTTCAATTACCGCAATAAAATCACTTGCTGTTAAAATGAAAACCACCTTAACTGCCCGAAAGATGCTGGCTGCTGATTGGCCAGCCGTTTCAGAAATTTACCTTCAGGGTATTGCCACTGGTTTCGCAACTTTCGAAACCAATGCACCCACCTATGAAACGTGGGATTCAGCCCATATGAAAGCATGTCGTATTGTGGTCAGTGAAAATGAAAAGATACTTGGTTGGGTGGCGCTATCTCCCGTTTCGAGTAGATGTGTGTATGGCGGAGTGGCCGAAGTGAGCGTTTATGTGGCAAAAAACCATCGGGGAAAAGGAGTGGGAAAAATGTTGATGGAGCATTTGATCGATGAAAGTGAGGCAGAGGGCTTGTGGACCATTCAATCGGGAATTTTTCCTGAAAACTACGGAAGTATTGAGCTTCATAAGAAAGTGGGTTTCCGATATATCGGCAAACGTGAACGCGTTGCAAAATTATATGGTGTGTGGAAAGACAATCTCCTTTTTGAGAGAAGAAGCAAAAAAATTGGACTATAAAAATGACGAAGCATTCTGTTTTTGATAAAATCGAACAAACCATCACTTCTTTGAACACTGAGACAATTTCAGCTAGTCGCAAAGAAGTTTTAGAACCTCTGGTTCATTACATCAAAGAAAAAACAGAGAAGGGTGAACCCATTGCCCTTAATTTCATCTGCACCCACAATTCGCGTAGAAGTCATTTGTCTCAGATATGGGCGCAGGTCATGGCACATTACCTCGGTCTTAAAAATGTACGCTGCTATTCAGGGGGCACCGAAGCCACCGCCATGTTTGAAAAAGTGAGCGAGACACTTTCAAAACAAGGGTTTGAAATTCAGAAACTGTCTGAAACTCAAAACCCGATATATGCGGTTAAATTTTCAGAAAACGAACATCCTATCATTTGCTTTTCAAAAAAGTTCGATGATACTTTTAATCCGAAGTCCGATTTTGGAGCCATCATGACCTGTGATTCAGCCAATGAAGCTTGTCCGATTATTTCCGGGGCCGAAAAAAGATTTCCCATCACATACCAAGACCCAAAAAAGTTCGATGATACTCCTCAACAAAATGAAAAATATATGGAGCGAAGTATTCAAATAGCCACGGAAATGCTTTTTGTCATACAAGCTGCGGTGGGGTCATATTGACTTATGCATGTCCAACTTGATAAGCCTCTGCAAACTTGCGTTCCAATTCCGCTTGAAATTCTTCCATTACTGGTTTTACAGTACTCTCAGGAAGGTCTGAGATTTTAATATACATCAATCCGTCAACAGAATTATTAAAAAGAGGATCGACATTAAATGAAACAACCTTTGCATTCTGTTTGATATATTTTTTTATAAGCACAGGAAGACGCAGACTACCCGGCTCTACCTCATCGATCAATTTGTCAAATTTGTTCAAATCAGCTTGCGTTTCATCAAAAACGAATTCTTTGTCGGCATCTTTCAACTTTACTTTAAACTCCTTCTTCGGATGCACATACTGCGCTACATAAGGATCCCAATAATGACTTTTCATAAACTCGATCATCAGTGATTTCGAAAAGTTTGAAAATTGATTGCTGATACTAACCCCACCAATCAAATATTTATGCTCAGGATGCCTTAAAGTAGTATGTACAATACCTTTCCAAAGTAAAAAGAGCGGCATGGGTTTTTGCTGGTATTCTTTGATAATATAGGCGCGGCCCATTTCGATGGAACTGCTCATCATACTGAAAAGCTCTGGCTCAAACCGAAATAAATCTTGCAGATAAAATCCGTCAATACCGTATTTCGCAAAAATTTCAGCGCCCAATCCCATTCTATAGGCCCCTGCAATGGTCTTGGTCTGATTATCCCATAAAAACATGTGATGGTAGTACTCGTCAAAACGATCAATATCAATTGAATTATTCGTTCCTTCCCCAATTTCCCTAAAGGTAACTTCGCGCTGTCTCCCGATTTCTTTCAGTGTAAAGGGCATCTCTTTGGCCGGTGCCAAAAAGACCTCATAATTTTTACTCTCCAACAGCCTTCTTCCCTTTTCGGTCAGTTTTTCTATTTCCCCCTCAATTACCTCCGTCCGTACCGCCGTCACTATCTTTTTAGGAGACTTTGGCAATTTGATGGTTGAGGGTATCTGATCGATCAAACGCTCTTTTTCATACGCGTTTGAGAGTATGTATGTTTTCTTGCGGAGCAGATCTGTAAAGTCTGCCAAGCTTACCTGTTCTTTTTGCATTTTCACAGAGATAGGTTTGCCAATTCTGACCTTGATCGATCTATTCTTTTGGGTAAAGACCTCTGAGGGTATTTTCGCTGTTCGAAACACATCGGCCATTTTCGACAACCTATAGAAAAACTTGCTGTTCTTGGCATGAAAGTAGATCGGCACTACGGGCACCTCTGCTTTTCGAATAAGTTTAAGGGCCGCTTCTTCCCAAGGCTTGTCCACAATTAATTTGCCGTCTTTTTTGGTCGACACCTCGCCTGCCGGAAAAATACCTAGGGTATTGCCTTCTTTTAAATGGCCCAATGCACTTTTGAAACCGGCAATACTACTTTTAACATCTTTTCTATTTTCGAACGGATTCACGGGAACAATATACGGCTTCAAAGGAGCCATACGTTGTAATAAAAAGTTGGCCATGATTTTATAATCAGGCCTTTGTTCCACCATCAGTTTGAAAAGTAATATTCCGTCAATTCCCCCCAGTGGGTGGTTTGAAATGGTAATGTAAGCGCCGTCTTTTGGAAGCCTTTTGAGGTCTTCTTCCGGAATTTCATAATCGATTTCGAAATACTCGAGAATGGCAGATGCGTATTCAGGACCCTCCAAATGTTTTATGGTATCGTAAAACTTATTGATACTTGAGAGTCGCGTGACCTTTAGCAAAATCCATCCGATGAAGGTTCCGAAAAAACCATACTTATCAAGATCTGTTGCTTGGGCAACTTCTTTGGCAGTCACTAAACCCATTCATGCGTAATTTAGGAGACCGTAAATATAGGGAAATACCCTGTCTAGGTATTCATTTTAACACTTCATAAAGACAATCGAAAACCTTAAATGTTGCACTATTTAACAACTAATTGAAGTGTTTCTTTTCCTCTTTGTTCCAATAAGACCTCATAACCGTTAAGTACTTTTTCAACGGTCTTTTCATCAAAATGGCGAATGGTGTATAGTGACACCCCTTCATGATGCACTACTTTAAACCTACTTTTTAGGGTGTTCAGAAGTTCTTTCAATCTTCCGAATTTATTGTCAACACAAACCGAAAAACTAATCGCCGAATTTTGAATCAGATCAACCTTGATCTTATATTCATGAAACAGTTTGAAAAGTTCACTGATGCTGTCCTCGACAATGAACGAGAAGTCAAGAGAGGATAACTTTATCAAAACCTGATTTTTTTTCACAATATAACAAGGGATCTTTGGTTCGATACCCATACCTTTGCCCACTGTGGTGCCCGCATCTTTCGGATTCAAAAAAGACTTCACATGCAACGGTATTTCTTTGCCCTGTAATGGTTGAAGCGTTTTTGGATGTATTACCGAAGCACCATAAAAAGCAAGTTCAATCGCCTCTCTGTAAGATACTTTGTGCAGCAACTGGGTCTCTTCAAAATATCTGGGATCGGCGTTCAATACGCCAGGAACATCTTTCCAAATAGTAACTGATGCTGCATTGAGACAATATGCCAAAATAGCGGCAGTGTAGTCAGAGCCCTCTCTGCCCAAGGTTGTGGTAAAGTTATTGTCATCACTACCCAAAAACCCTTGGGTAATGTTAAGAACTTTAGGATCTATTGACTTTGAAATGTTTTCTTGTGTTTTTTCCCAATTGACCACTGTATCACGGTAGTTGTCATTGGTCTTGATTAAATTACGAACATCAAGCCAATTGTTTTTGATGCCAATCTGATTTAAATAGACACTGATGATGGTCGTTGACACCAATTCACCATAACCCACTACTTGATCATATACGAAATTGTATTTCGGTGATTTGTTCCAAGCCAAAAAACCCTGAACTTCATCAAATAGAACTTTGATCTTGCCAAAAATGGGGTGTTGTTTGTTCTCAAATAGTTGCTCCAATATGTTTTGATGATACGTGATCACGGTCTGAAAAGCAGAGGGCAAAACAGATTTATCATTAAAATAGGCATCAACGATTGCCTCCATGGCATTGGTTGTTTTACCCATGGCTGATATGACCAAAAGCGTATTATCATAACCCACTTGCTGTAGCACCTTGGCCACATTTTTTACACCCTCTGCATCTTTGACCGATGCCCCACCGAATTTGAAAATTCTCATGTGATTTTCCTTGATTATCTATATTTGATGATTGCTCAAATAATTCTTTATTCCAGCTTCATTCAATTGAACAACATCCCAATCACGCATCACTTTTGCGCCCTTGCTTTCATAAAATCGAATCGCGTCTTCATTCCAGTCCAGTACTTCCCAAGAAATACGTTTTACTCCCAATTGATTGGCGTAATGAACCACAGCTGTCAATAATTTTGTTCCTAACCCAAAGCCTCTGTATTTTTCGGTCACTATTAAATCTTCTAAGTGTATTACAGGGCCTTTCCATGTAGAGTATCTTGGATATACCAAAGCCATTCCGACAATGGCATCGTTTGCCTCTGCCACAAAACATTGAAACAATTTCTCGCCATTGAAACCATCTTCAATAAGCTGATCGGCATCAACCTCAACTGCGCTGGGTTCTTTTTCAAAAGAGGCCAATTCATGAATCAAGCCAATTACCTCGACCATATCATCTTTTCGCGCTTCTCTAATTGAAATTTCCATAACCCTGCAAATAAAACACAAAGTACTCATACCATGCAATGAATACCGTATAAAAACGTTCTTCTATCACAAAATCGGTGATCTTTGTGCCGATATTAAATAACCAAATGGTAAAAGCGAAAAATAAAACTTTAGGAGAGTTCATCATTGAAAACCAAGATTCGTTTCAATATTCATCGGGTGAGCTGTCAAAACTCATAAACGCCATAAGACTTGCAGCCAAAGTAGTGAATCATGAGGTCAACAAAGCAGGTTTGGTTGATATTCTGGGAGCTGCAGGTGATATGAACGTTCAAGGTGAAGATCAACAGAAATTAGATGTTTTTGCCAATGACAAGTTCATTCAAACCCTAAAAAATAGAGAGATAGTTTGTGGTATCGCTTCAGAGGAAGAGGACGATTTCATCAGTATAAATAGTAATGACAAGCAACACCAAAATAAATATGTGGTGCTCATCGATCCTCTTGATGGCTCGTCAAATGTGGATGTTAACGTTTCTGTAGGTACCATTTTTTCAATTTACAGAAGAGTGACCCCTGTGGGAACCCCCGCTACTCTGGAAGATTTTCTGCAACCGGGCAATAAACAGGTGGCCGCAGGGTATGTTGTCTACGGCACCTCAACGATGCTGGTTTACACAACCGGTAATGGTGTGAACGGATTTACCTTGAATCCGGCGATTGGCACTTTTTACCTTTCGCACCCCAATATGCAGTTCCCTGAGGAGGGCAAGATTTACTCTGTGAATGAAGGCAATTATGTGCACTTTCATAGAGGTGTAAAAGATTACATCAAATATTGTCAACAAGAAGAAGGCAACAGACCTTATACCTCAAGATATATTGGCTCATTGGTATCTGATTTTCACAGAAACATGATCAAAGGAGGTATTTACATGTACCCCAAAAGCAGTATCGCTGAAAACGGAAAACTGAGATTATTGTACGAATGCAATCCGATGGCTTTTTTGGCAGAACAGGCCAATGGTCTTGCCGTATGCAATACCATGCGCATCATGGATATAGAGCCAACTGAGCTACATCAACGTGTTCCGTTTTTCTGCGGAAGCAAAAAAATGGTTGAGAAACTTCAAGAGTTTCTAGAGAGATATAAATAAAAAAGGGTAGCAATTGCTACCCTTTTTTATTGAATATACCCGTGGTGCATTTGGGTCGACTTCCTCAATTTTGCCGAAGCCTTAAAGGGATAATTGAGTAAATCTTAGTTCCATTCTTTAGGATTCGAGGAAATGATTGAAGATTTCTGGGCTCCTTACATTATTTTTTGTTCTACATGCACCTCGGGTTGACTATATTTTATGCTAACGGTTCATGTTTTTAATCTCATCGATAAAATTATCTTCGTCAACACCTGCATGAACCAATTTCAAAGCCTTGTCAACGACATAACTTACGTTTGCAGTTGAAAATCCCAGTCCAACACACAAACGCTCTAACATCGCCACTTGACGCTCGCCCAACTCATGGTCAGCATAAACCATTCTAGCCAAATCATACAAACGCTCTAACCTTCGATCATAACTTGTTGGAGGATTTATCTCATGCGAACTATAATCTCTTAAAATCTCTTTATAATCTGCATCTGAAATATCCAGTTTTCTTGCCAGCCGGTCTAAAAAGGCCTGCTCGTCTTCCGTTATGATGCCATCGCTCATGGCCACGCGGACTATCGCGGCAAAATGGTCTTGATTTCTTTTACGAAATCCACTATCAAAAAAATCTGCAATCGACATAGGTTTCTAATTTTAACGTTGCAAAGATAATTTTTTAAATCTCAAAACGAACTCGACCCATAGTATTCTTTTTCCACTTCAAAATCCATGGAATTAAAAATTTGACATCCCTTTTTGTTAGACACTCTGATTGAGACTATCTTTGCTCCTTTAATTCAAAAAGCTTGACCCAAACAGGCATTCAAGAGTTATTCGCACAGTCTCCACAAAGTTGGAAGCTGAGGAATGCCATTGCCCAAACTGAAAACAACCTTGTTATAAAAGGGTTAACAGGCTCAGCACTTTCCTTTGTTTTAAAAGACGTTTTCACAACTGCCGATGTGCCTGTTCTTTTGATTTTCAATGACAAAGAAGAGGCGGCTTATCATTTAAATGACCTCGAGCAACTCATAGGCGAAAAAGATGTGCTCTTTTATCCTGGTAGTTACAGAAGACCTTATCAAATTGAGGAAACGGATAATGCAAATGTCTTGCTTCGGGCCGAGGTTCTGAACCGGATCAATTCCCGTAAAAAGCCAGCCGTCATCGTAACCTATCCGGATGCCCTTTTTGAAAAAGTGGTCACACGAAGAGAGCTTGAGAAAAACACGCTTAAAATAAAAATCGATGATTCACTTACATTAGACTTTCTGAACGAAGTTCTTTTTGAATATCAGTTCAAAAGGGTTGATTTTGTGACCGAACCCGGCGAATTTTCAGTTAGGGGCGGTATTGTTGATGTATTCTCTTTCTCAAATGATGAGCCTTATCGAATTGAGTTTTTTGGAGATGAAGTGGACAGTATTAGAACCTTTGATGTTGAAACACAATTATCAACTGAAAAAGTTAAAAGAATCAATATCATTCCTAATGTCGCCAACAAATTTTTAGAGGAAAAACGGGAAAGCTTTCTGACCTATATTTCAAACAAAACCATTGTTTTTACGAAAAACCTTGAATTATTATATGGCCGGCTCGATGATTTTTTTGAAAAGGCAAATGATGCTTTTTCAGAATTATCTGAAGACATTAAACATGCCCGACCTCAAGAATTGTTTTTGAATTCGAAGCAGTTGAAAAAACAACTCGAAAGCTTCAAGTTGATCACAACCGCTAACCGTGATTTCGCAAATGAAAATTCAAATACTGAAATCGCATTCAAAACAAGACCACAACCGTCTTTCAACAAAAAATTCGATTTGTTGATTGCCAACCTCAATGAAAACCACAACAACGGTTTTACCAATTATATTTTTTGCGCAACCAATCAACAAGCCCAACGTTTTCATGATATTTTTGATGAAATTGGTGGCGAAGTGCACTACAGAACCATTGTTTTACCCCTATATCAAGGTTTCATCAGTGATGACCTGAAAATAACCTGTTTTACCGATCATCAGATCTTTGAACGCTACCATAAGTTCAGTCTGAAAAACGGGTATTCAAAAAAGCAGGCTATCACATTGAAAGAACTCAACAAACTTGTGGTTGGTGATTATGTGACCCATATCGACCACGGAATCGGAAAATTTGGAGGACTCAAAAAAATAGATGTTGAAGGTAAAAAGCAAGAAGCCATCAAGCTGCTTTATGGCGAACGCGACATCTTGTATGTAAGTATTCATTCGCTTCATAAAATTTCAAAATTCAACGGAAAGGATGGGGCCGTGCCCAAGATCTACAAATTAGGTTCTGCCGCTTGGAAAAAAATAAAACAGAAAACCAAATCTCGCGTCAAGAAAATTGCCTTTGATTTGATAAAGGTGTACGCGAAGCGACGTATGCAAAAAGGGTTTCAATATGAACCCGATGGCTATTTACAGCATGAATTGGAGGCTTCTTTCATTTATGAAGACACTCCCGATCAAAGTAAGGCAACGGCTGACATCAAACGTGATATGGAGAGCGAACGCCCTATGGATCGACTTATCTGCGGTGATGTTGGTTTTGGCAAAACAGAGGTGGCCATACGTGCGGCATTCAAGGCGGTTGCGAATGGTAAGCAAGTCGCTGTATTGGTTCCGACCACGATTTTGGCATTTCAGCATAACAGGACCTTCAGTGAACGTTTAAAAGAACTGCCCGTTACCGTTGACTATTTAAATCGGTTTCGCACCGCCAAAGAACGTCGTGAAACTTTGGAAAAATTAGAGGCTGGCAAGGTTGATATCATCATTGGAACACATCAACTGGTCAATAAAAAAGTGAAGTTCAAAGATTTGGGCCTGCTGATCGTTGATGAAGAGCAAAAATTCGGCGTCTCTGTAAAAGATAAATTGAAGAGCATAAAAGAAAATGTCGATGTGCTTACCCTTACCGCCACACCCATACCGAGAACTTTGCAATTCAGTTTGATGGCTGCTCGCGATTTATCGGTCATTAACACGGCACCACCGAATAGGTTTCCCATAGAAAGTCAGGTCATTCGCTTTTCTGAAGAAATCATAAGAGATGCCATTAGTTATGAAATTCAACGTGGCGGACAGGTGTTTTTCATTCACAACAGAATAGAGAATATCAAAGAGGTGGCAGGTATGGTTCAGCGTCTTGTACCTGATGCGAAAATAGGCATTGGCCATGGTCAATTGGAAGGCAAAAAACTAGAAAGTTTGATGCTCGCCTTCATGAACAACGAATTTGATGTATTGGTCTCGACCACCATAGTTGAGAGTGGCCTTGATGTGACCAATGCGAACACCATATTCATCAATAATGCCAATAATTTTGGTCTGAGCGATTTACACCAAATGCGGGGTCGCGTGGGCAGAAGCAATAAAAAGGCTTTTTGTTATTTCATCACGCCGCCTTACGATGTCATGACACCTGATGCCAGAAAAAGAATCCAAGCCCTCGAAGAATTCACTGAGTTGGGCAGCGGATTCAACATTGCCATGAAAGACCTTGAAATACGTGGTGCCGGCGATCTTTTAGGAGGTGAACAAAGCGGTTTTATCAATGAAATTGGTTTTGATGCTTACCAAAAAATATTGTCTGAGGCAATTGATGAACTCAAAGAAAATGAATTCAAAGAACTTTATAATGAAGTCGAAGGCCACAAGAAAAAAACTTTCATTAAAGAGACTCAAATTGATACTGATTTTGAACTGCTCTTTCCTGATGATTATGTCAACAATGTAACCGAACGCCTGAACTTGTATACTTCTCTCAATCAAATTAAGGATGAAACCGGTTTAAAAAAGTTTGAAGAACAGCTCAAAGATCGTTTTGGCGAGTTGCCGTTGGAGGTTGAAGATCTTATAAATTCAGTTCGAATCAAATGGGTGGCAAACGCTCTTGGTTTAGAAAAGGTAGTCATGAAAAAAAATAAGCTTCTTGGTTATTTCATTTCAGATCAACAATCAGATTTTTACCAAAGTCAAGTCTTTTCAAGGATATTGCATTTTGTTCAAAAACATCAGGAAATATGCAAAATAAAAGAAAAGCAAACCCGAAACGGACTCCGATTGTTGCTGGTGTTTGAAAATGTACCCTCCATTGAAAAAGCATTGGAAGTGCTGCTTTTATTTAGTCCTGCCAACAACTCCGGTTTACAAATGAATAAATAAAATTGTATTTTTTTTATTCTTTTTTCTTACTTTTAAGGTCATATATACATAAACCTCTCACAAGAATGAACTTTAGTCATGGAGAACGACTTGCACTTACCAAAACATTTGATCAACTCATAATTGCCGACCAAATAGTTCATAACGCTGAAATCAACTATTTAGATAAACTTAAGGAACTTTTGGATGTGGATGCCGTGTTTCTTCTTAAAGCAAAGGATTTAGACGATGATTTGAGGATAGAAATCTTAAAGGACATGACCGACAACAAGAAAAAATATTTCATGAACCTCGTTGTGGAGTTGGTAAAATCTGACGGACTACTACATATTAATGAAGCCGAATTGATCAATAATCTATGCGAATCGATCGGAACCTATGTTGAATCGGAATAAGCTGTGGTTTCAAAATTTCCGATAATTACTTCCTAGAACTTCAAAATCAGTTAGAATACTTACATTTACTGCCATTTAAAGGGTTGAATCAATTTGGCCCGAATTTTGAATTTCAAGTTCTCATGAACAAATCAATCATTGCTCTATTTTTATTCGTCTTTTTATCTGCTGAGGCCCAAAAAACAGTTTCAGGCACGTTTTCTCCTGCTGAAGACTACTCTTGGATCATCGCCTATCGATTGAAACCAGGCACCCAGGTTTACGTGGCTGATGCGGCCATAAAAAAAGGACAATTCTCGATGAAATTTCCGGAGAATGCCGTGTCAGGTACCTACAGAATGGTTTATGCTGTTCCTCAAGAGGAGTTTTATTTCGATATTCTCTACAATGGCAAAGAAGACATTTCACTTTCATTCAATGCCCAGAAGGGAGTTAGTTTTGCCGATTCAGAAGAAAATAAAATTTTTAGTGACTACTTTAAACAGATCAATGAGGTAAAAAAGAAGATAATTTCGTTCTATTCCGAGGGAAACAATGATGTGTCTTTCTTTAATGCGCTTGTAGACAAACAAACCGCCATTCAAAAAATATTTTCCAGTAGGGCAAAAGGTTTGCAGGTGTATGACTTTATTGTTGCCAATACACCCTATACCCCTTCGGATTTTGAATCCATTATCGATTACGTGGCCAATGGCAAAGCGTCTTACTTCGATTATTTAGACTTCAAAAATCCTGCTTTACAGGCCTCCGGATTTCTCACTGATAAGATAGCCAACTATGTTTTTACAGCTTTGCCGCTATTTGAAATGACCCCATTGGAGACGGAAATGGCCATGCAAAGAAATGTGAGCGAGGTCAATGACAAGTTAAACGGAGTATCCGATTCCTATAAACTGCATATTTTCTATACTCTATGGGCACAGGCCGCCGTGAGTGGTTTTAATGACTTATCTGATAATATCTATAGTGACTATTTAAGATCCTTGGCAATTGTGACAAACAACCAAGAAATAATAAATGAAATTGATGTGCACAATCGATTGCGAATCGGAGCAGTTGCCCCAGATATAATATGGAAAAAGGACAAAAAATCGAAGTCGCTTCACAAACTATCAGCCGCAGATAATTATATACTGGTTTTTTGGAGCAGTACTTGCGGACATTGCTTAAAGGAATTGCCATTGCTGCATGAAAATTTAAAAGCTTATGGCAATGTCAAGGTTATTGCAGTGGGCTTGGAAGATGACAATATCAGTTGGAAGACGGAATCAGCCAAACTAGAAAATTTTGAGCATGCTATCTCTCTAGGTAAATGGGAAAGTGATTATGCACAATTGTATGCCATCAATCAAACTCCAAGTTACTTTCTTCTCAATAAGTCTAAAGAAATAATTGCCAAGCCAGAAGATCAATTGGCAGTTATCGAACTTTTGAAATCAAAAGAATAATCAATCTAGATTCATTGACAACCTATAGTGTTTTCAAATCTTTTATGGTCTTGAAGGCGATATCAACCTGATCGTCATTGACTAAAATAGTGAATTCATTGGTTGTAGAAATTACCTCATAGAGTACAATTCCTTCCCAAGCCAATCGTTGGAATATAAAGTAATAGATACCAGGTACTGAAACATTTTCAGCAGGAAGTTTAACCGTTATTGAAGAAAGTTCTTCAGCCTTTTGGGTACACTTCTCAGCTTTGAACAAGCCCTCTACGGTTTCGTCCATAAAATTGCTGATCACAATGTTGATTTCATTTACCCCACGAGATGATGTATAGAAAACGTCTTGATTGGCATTGATTTCCTCTAAAAGTCTTGCCTGTTGCGAAAGAATGGTATCAGAGGCCAAAAAAGTATAATCGGTCAAAGAAGACCGTACCGTGATCTCGCCTATATTCTTTAAAACTTTGATTATTTTGTGGGTGGCACGAAACTCCATATCATCAGACAGGCGTTTCAATGCCATTACAATAGCCCCATTTCTTATTTCTTTACCCAGCTCATCTTCAATTTCCGGTTTGATGATCCTCGACAATGAAGTAAGATTGATTATGCCTTGTGCCAAGGCACTTTGTAAAAAAGGCTTCTTTTTTATGTATTGCTCTACAACTGATGATATTGTTTTCATTTTTGATGAATATAGAACAAAAATAACATATTGTTATAAATAAAACAAATTGTCAAAAATGATAGAATGCATCCTCTAGATGTTCTATTTTGAAGACCTTGCTGTTTTTGAGAATGGTGATGATATCAAATCGAACCTCCACATCAAGGTTGTTTGAGCTCACATAATGATCTGCTCCAGCAACCAAAAGTTTGATTTTCTTTGGTGTTATGGTTTGGGCAATGGGTATGATTTGATCATTGGCCCTGGCCCGAACCTCAACAATTATCAGCACATCATCTTTTTGTGCGATGATATCTATTTCAGTTTTTAGATAACGGTAATTTTTGTGCCTTATGTTATACCCCTTTTCGAGCAAAAAATCAGTTGCTATTTTTTCACCTTCCTTGCCAAATTCATTGTGCTTTCCCATCTAAAATTATCAAAAAAGTGCATTTCATCGAAAATATAGGCCTTTTAACGTCTGTACCCAACTCAAAGTCGTAAATTTTTGTGCAGTACAACGAAAATATATCTTTTTCAATACTACTGTTTCAAAAAGCCCCGTTAATAGTAGCCCCAAGCACTGTGAACGAACTTACTAACGCCTCTATTCTATGGAATACCTTATTAATTGTAATACGTCTTCCTTAGCTCCCCAGACGACTCCCCTGACGCAACAACAGGTGGCGCATCTTTATCGAAGACTGGGTTTCAGCGCATCAGTTGAAACGATTAATGCCCAAACAGGTCAAACCGCTGGCCCATTGATCGACACTTTAATCAACGAGGCATTGGGTTTAGCTCCGATTCCGGCTCCTGAATGGGCAAATTGGAACGACAGTAACTATCCGGCTGATGGCGATGCCGCTCGAGCACTGCGTAGGGCCCAGAGAGATGAACTGGCCTTAGCCTACGCCAATTCAATGATCACAAACAATCTTAGAGATCGCCTCAGTTTTTTCTGGAGCAATCACTTTGTGACCGAGTTGGGTATTTACGAGTGCAACGCGTTCTTATACGAGTATTTGAATTGTCTTCAGCGAAATGCAATTGGAAATTTCAGAACATTCATAAGCGAAATAGGCTTGACCAGTGCCATGCTTTATTATTTGGATGGAGCCCGAAATAACGGTAACAATCCGAATGAAAATTATGCTCGTGAATTGTATGAACTTTTCTCACTAGGTGAGGGAAATGGGTATACAGAAGAAGATATTATTGAAACGGCCAGAGCCTTGACCGGTTATGTAGAGCGTGGCGAACTCGGTTGCGAGTTGGTGCGTTTCAGGGCCGATCGCTTTGATGCAGGAACAAAAACCATTTTAGGTCAAACAGGTACTTGGGGTTATGATGATGTCATCACTGTTCTTTTTGACCAAAGACCTCAGGAGATTGCGGAATTCATCTGTAGAAAGTTATATGAATTCTTTGTGCATCCTGATTCAAGAGATGAGGCCAATAATGCACAGAACATTATCGATGGAATGGCCGCTACTTTTGTTGCCAACAACTTTGAGCTTGCCCCCGTTCTTTCACAGTTGTTCAAGAGTCAACACTTTTTCGATGAAGAGGCCATTGGTGTGATTATCAAAAGTCCTTATGATTTTTACTTCAATATCTTAAAAGAGAGTAGTTTCTCTTATAATGACACCACCTTGGCAAGTTTTATCAATTACGCTGGTCTTTTGAGCCAAGAAATGTTCAATCCGATTGACGTTGCCGGTTGGCAACGAGATCGATCTTGGATCAATACCAATTTCATGATTGGCAGGTGGTTGACCATTGAGTCGATAATGGAAGAAATGTACGCTGAAGACAATGAACAGTTTCGAGATTTTGGCTTAAGCATAACCGGCGACGACGGCATGACCAGCAACAACCCAGATGTAATTGCCCGACCCATTATTGATTTTGTTTTACCAAAAGGATTATTGAACGAGTCAGAATATGAAAAAGCCTTTGCTATTTTCAGAGCTGATGTAGACCCATCATATTATGAGGGTGGTGATGACGAAAGTTGGACGTTGATGACATGGGCACAAGCTCCGTTTCAAGTGCAATTACTATTACAATATTTGGTCAGACAACCCGAATTTCAATTAAAATAACCCTACTATGTGCGATATTCACGATAACACCCCACACAAGGGCATTGAGCATGAAGGCCATGACCAAGAACACAAAGCTTGGAGCAGACGATCTTTTCTTCAAGCCTTAGGCATTGCCGGTACAGGTACCATGATGCTTGGCAGCAATCTTTTGACCGCTTCTGCCCCTTCCCCATTGACCTCCGCGATTGCCAACGCAGAAACTGATAACATTTTGATCTTGATTCGTTTATCTGGTGGTAATGATGGTTTAAGTACGGTAATTCCCATTGAGCAGTACGACACTTACGCAAATGCCAGACCTAATATTTACATTCCTGAAAGTAAAGTCTTGAAACTCACTGATGAATTTGGCGTGCCATCATATATGCAGGCTCTGCAACCCATGTGGGACGATGGTCAATTCAAAGCCGTACACGGTGTGGGTTATGAGGGTCAAAGTCTTTCGCATTTCACGGGATCCGATATTTTCGCCAATACCGATTTGACCTCAACAGGTTTCAGCGGATTGGACACAGGTTGGATGGGCAGGCATTTTGAAAACACCTATCCTGACTATTTGATAAACCCCCCAGCGGCTCCGGCGGCTATACAAGTAGGTCAATTTGGAAGTCTTGTGTTTCAAGGGGAAGAAACCAATTATGCCTTTGTTACCTCAAATATCGATCAATTAGAGGAAATTGCTGACTCAGGTGTGGTCTATGGTTTGGAAGATACCCATTTCGACGATTGCATGTATGGCGATCAACTCAAGTTTTTGAGAGGGGTGGCCAATACCACCTACGAATATTCAGGAACCATTCATCAGGCCTATCTGAACGGGCAAAACCAAGTTGAATACCAAGACAATCAGATTGCCAGACAATTGGCACTTTTGGCCAGATTGATCAAAGGTAATTTGGGCACTAAGGTGTATATGATATCAATGGGTGGTTTTGACACCCACGGAAATCAGCCTCTGGCACATGAGCGTTTGATGACCAATTTGTCAGTGGCAATCGATAATTTCTATGATGATCTTGGTTTTACCGAACAAGATGACAAGGTTTTAAGCATGACTTTCTCAGAATTCGGAAGACGTATTTTCGAAAACGGATCGAATGGCACCGATCACGGTAAGGCCGCACCCACCTTATTTTTTGGATCAGGTTTGAATGGCAGTGCCTTTGTTGGAGAGCATCCTACCTTGGACGATCCCGATGGTCGTGGTAATCTAGAATATACAATGGATTTCAGAAATCTCTATGCCACCGTTTTGGCTGAATGGCTTTGTGTTGACATTCCGTTAGTGGAAAGACATCTTTTGGATCATCCATATTCACCAGTAAATTTAGGGTTCAACTGTAGCGGTATTGATTTTCCTGACATTGCCTATAATGATAGTGTGCCTACCACCCCCACAGAAACTGAACCAACAGACACAACACCTTATAACCCGAATTTGTTGGATGCGGTGGTACACAAACCATTTTATCCGACAAATAAAACCCCACATATTTATTTGGAAATGCCTTTCAGTGCCCATGTCGACATCAAATTGTTCAATATACTTGGCCAACAGGTGGGCACCGTGTATAATGAAATGATGATGGAGGGTTCTGTTGAACTCAATATCCGAGAACGAATGCCCCAACATTTATCGGCAGGAAAATACATTTATCGAATCAACATACAAAATCAAAAAATGGCGAAATCAGTAATGGTGGCTTGATCAAACCCTTTATTTAGAAAGATTCGTCTAAAGAAAAAGTACCCCACTGATTTGAAAAGCCTTCGCACTTATGCCCCAAGAAGCTCGCGAAGGCTTTCTTTTTTAATCAATTGAATTACCTACCCCATAAAAATCTTTATTTTTGAGGCTTAATTTCAAGCATGTCTGAAAATCAAGCCAATCCAGCCAGATATACCATAACCGCAGCACTACCCTATACCAACGGCCCTATTCATATCGGTCATTTGGCCGGGGTTTATGTACCTGCTGATATCTATTCAAGATACCTTCGCGGAATCGGCGAAGATGTTGCCTTCATTTGCGGAAGCGATGAACATGGGGTGGCCATTTCAATGAAGGCTAAAAAAGAGGGTGTCACGCCCACTGAAATCATTGACAAATACGACAGTATCATTCGCCAATCTTTTCAAGACTTCGGAATCACTTTCGACAACTATTCGCGCACTTCGCGAAAAATACATCATGAAACTGCAGGCGATTTTTTCAAAAAACTTCACGAGCAGGGCGATTTTATTGAGGAGACCACGGCACAATTATATGACGACGAGGCCAAACAGTTTTTAGCCGATCGTTTTGTGGTGGGCACCTGCCCCAAATGCGGACATGAGGAGGCTTACGGAGATCAATGTGAAAATTGCGGTTCTTCATTGAATGCCACAGATTTGATTGATCCGAAATCAACGATTACCAAAAGCACACCTATAACCAAAGAGACCAAACATTGGTTTTTGCCTTTGGATCGCCATGAAGGTTTTTTAAAGGAATGGATTTTGGTCGGCCATAAAAACGATTGGAAACCCAACGTTTATGGGCAATGCAAAAGTTGGATCGATGACGGATTAAAACCCCGTGCCGTGACCCGTGATTTGGACTGGGGAATTCCCGTACCCGTCAAGGGTGGTGAGGGCAAAGTGTTATACGTATGGTTCGATGCGCCTATCGGATATATTTCCTCTACCAAAGAGTGGGCAGCGCGCGAAGGAAAAGATTGGGAGCCCTACTGGAAATCTGATGACACCAAACTGGTACATTTCATTGGTAAGGATAATATTGTTTTTCATTGTATCATCTTCCCAGCAATTTTAAAGGCCCATGGTGGTTATATTCTACCTGATAATGTGCCTGCCAATGAGTTTTTGAATTTGGAAGGGAATAAATTATCCACCTCAAAAAACTGGGCTGTATGGTTGCATGAATATTTACAGGAATTTCCTGATATGCAAGATTCGTTGAGGTACGCGCTTACGGCGAATGCCCCAGAAAGCAAGGACAATGATTTCACTTGGAAAGATTTTCAAGCTAGAAACAATAATGAATTGGTCGCCATCTTCGGAAACTTTGTGAATCGGGTAGTGGTATTGACCAATAAATATTACCAAGGAATGGTTCCTGCTCCTGCGGAATTTTCAAAAATTGATTCAGAAACTTTGGAGCAGTTAAAGAAATTCCCTGAAATCATTTCAAGTTCTTTAGAACGCTACCGTTTTCGAGAAGCCAGTCAAGAATTGATGAATTTGGCTCGTTTGGGCAATAAATATTTGGCTGACGAAGAACCTTGGAAGGTTATCAAAGAAGATGAAGAACGCGTGAAAACCATCATGTTCGTTGCCCTTCAAATCGCCGCCGGATTGTCTGTTTTGTGCGAACCTTTTCTTCCGTTTACCGCCAAGAAGCTAAAAAACATACTTCATGTTTCCCCGAGCGCAGTCGAGGGGTCTCTCGAATGGAATATCGTAGCTTCAAAAGAAACCCTCCTCCCCGCGGGGCATCAAATCAATAAAGCTGAATTACTTTTTAGAAAAATAGAAGACAATGAAATTCAAGCACAGCTTGACAAATTAGAGGCCACTAAAAAAGCGAATTCAGATTCAATAGTTAATTCATCAACAAAAAACAAAGAAATCATGCCACAAAAAGAGACTATTAATTTTGACGATTTTTCAAAACTCGATATGCGCGTTGGCACTATTGTTGAAGCCGAGAAGATGCCAAAAGCTGACAAGCTACTAGTACTTAAAGTAGATACGGGTCTCGATACCAGAACCATTGTATCGGGTATTGCTGAGAGTTTTTCTCCTGAAGAAATCATCGGCAGAAAGGTTACCGTTTTGATCAATCTTGCCCCAAGAAAGTTACGCGGAGTTGAAAGTGAGGGCATGATTTTAATGACGGAGAATGAAGAAGGTAAATTAGTCTTTGTCAACCCTGATGAAGATGGGGTTGGTAATGGAGAGGGAATCATTTAATACTCAACTAATAAAACCAAAAACGTTTTCAAACTATGAAAAGAATATTTCTAATTTTATTTCTTTCATTGACGCTTTTGTATTCAACTAAATTAAACGCTCAAGAAATTTTAGATGAGTATACGATACCCTTTAGACAAGTGAGTACTCAGTCTCCCTTTTCAGTAATTGATCACGAAGACAGCAGTCATCTCTTCTTTATTACCAGTACGAACATTGAACATTTGAAATATAATAGTGAAAATATGTTTTTACAATTTAAAAAGCATGTTCGTCCACCTGCACCTTTCAAAGAAATCATAGGTTATTCACTGGACAAAAAAAATGTGTTACACCTTTATTTTTCAAACAATAAAAAGAATCGATTCTTTCTTAAATCAATAAAACCAGATGGCACTACGGAACAAAAAGAATTTGATTTTAAAATAAAAAAAGAATATTTCCTTCAAGCTATCAATTATCAGAATACGTTTTATGTGCTAACCGTACCCCAGTACTCTTCTGTGCTGAATTTGTACAAATTTAATGGGGCAACATTTAATGTTGTCAATTATGATTGCTCAAACGAAACTTTTTATGATTTTGACAATAGGAAAACGGAATTATCAAAATTACTACACAATGAAAATGTTGAAATCATAGAAGATGATGTGCCCAGTGCTATTGAAATTACGTCAAGAGTGTTCAAACTCTATCCAAAGGGTAATGAGTTACTATTTACTTTTGACCATAGAGATAGTGCAACAAGAGTTATCAAATTAAATCTTGATGATGACTCTTCTTCTGTAGACAATCATGAAATAAGAACTACAGATTTTAAAAACCTTATTCACCTAAAATCAAACTCATTTATATACAAAGACAAAATATACCAACTTATTGCTTCAAAAGATTTGATGGTTTTTACCATCAAAGAGATGAAAACCAAAAAGCTCATCAAAGAATACAGAGCTGAAAAAGATGATGAAGAAATAGCTTTTAAGAATTCAGCCCTATATCAAGATGGCAGTCTTTATTCTTCCGGTATTCGTGAGCTTAATAAAACAAAACAATTTCTTCGTAAAATAACCAACTCTCGAATTGGGGTTGTGGCCTATGAGAAAGAAGATTTATTACAACTAAGCATGGGTGGTATTAGTGAAATGTCAAACGGTGGTGCACCTATGATGATGCCTGGTTTTGGAGGTATTCCGATTGCGAGCGCTGGGGTATTTACGGTAAGTATTACCCCTATGTTTTACACCTTCAATTCATATAACAATACACGTTCAGTTTATATTAAATGCCTTTTTGACACCAAAACTTTAGAGCATATGCCAGGCCCTGTGGCTTCAAATGTTTTTGACCATGTGGCTGAATTCGCCGATTCTTTGGATAGGGTTGGCCTAGAAGTGGTTTTTAAAAAAGATGACTATTTTATCTATGGGTACTATGACAAGAAAGAAAAACTATATCGTCTATTGCGTTTTGAAAAATAATTGTAATTACTGAACTGAACACCTAAATTCACATATTTTGAAAGTATTCAAACCTATTTATTTTTCTTAATTCTTTCCCTTGCCTATGAATTGGCAGCACAACCGTTGTTGAGTTCTGAACAACTAGACATCGACCATAATTTACCAGTTCAGTGCAGTATGGACGGGGCTATTCTCCTGACATAAAAATAATTGTTGAAGCCTACGCCAATACTTTTCGATTAGCGCAAGAAATCTTTTTTTGAAATGCTTGGTTTCACATACTAAAACATAAAGAGGTTCTCAGTTCTTAAATTATGTGACTAAAGAATGAACGGCTCGCTATTAATTACCGTCATCATAAGACCATCTTGGAAAAAAAGCTTGACTATCATCTCCATCTTGAGTTCTTCTGGCAGAAACAGGGTACCCCGATGCATTATAATCATACTCCCAGTTTGTTTCAAATCTCAATTCCCCATCTAGATAAAGCTTGGAATTTGTGGTGTTATGGACACTTCGGTTATATGTAAAAGGAATTTGCTCTATGTTATAGCTAGAGCTATTCGTATGGTCAAAAGCACGTTTTCCTCCTAAAAATATTTGTGAATTCAATTTTATTTGATTCTTGAGTAAAGTATAGGTAGGACTTTTCTTTGTATCATAGGTAAAAACTTGTCTTGTTCCAGTACTGGCATAAATTTCTCCGTCTTCACTTCTCGTAAAAATGATTTCGGTCATATTGCCGTTCGTATCATATTTTAAATTAACCCCAGAATATTGTACAATGGTGCCATTGGTATTGTTTGATGAATATCTTCTTTCACGATTCACACTTTCCAAATTACCCTCATTGTCATAATAATAATTAATGAACACCCTTGCCTCATAATTATTTGCAGGAAGCGTGCGATTTACTAAAACTATGTTTACCCTATCTTGATTGTCATATTGCAATGACATATCTGCCAGCCCATCACTTCTTGTAATATTATTTACCAGACCGTTATTGTTATAACTGTAATTGATTTCATCATAGGAAGACAACCTACCTTGATTATCATAAGTTATTGAATTGCGCTCATCACGCGAGGGAATTATTGTAGCCATCAATCTTTCAGATACATCATATTCATAGGTATAGCCATTACCTGCGCCATTACTTTGTTCGTATTCTATTAACCATAAAAAGCCAGTGGTAAAGTTAAAAGGGGTCTCAACAGTATTGTTATTACCATCATCGGCAATTATCTTGCCTTGGTATTCCTGCTCAAATAGCAAATTTGTAAATTCCATTTCTCTATTTCCCTGTTCACTTACCAATGAGTCTCCCAACATAATTTTATAAATGACGCTATCGCCATCAGGGTCCACAGCCTCTGTCCAGGTTAGGCGAGCCGTATTTTTAGAATTTTCCAAATCAACGGTAAAAGAACTTGGGGCTTGATTTTCAGGTTCGGGCTCTGGTTGAGCAATTGGACCTGGAGCTGGTGTATCATCTTTGCTGCATCCCACCAAAATTAGGGTAAGGATTAAGGCTAAAATTTTAATCGGATTTTTCATCGCTTTACTTTTTAATGTTTTATGGTGGCAAGATATTCCTGAAAGCAGCTCGGCAACAGGGGGAATGCCCTGAAAGAATAAATTCAGGGTATTCCCCGAATTCATAATTATAGGTTGAAATTTCCCTCCCCGACTTTGGCAGGGATTCGGAATGGGTGTAGCTAGTTTAATCAGCTTCTTTGAGCAGTTCCATTTCCAGTGCTTTTTTAACCAAGCCGACACTGTTTCGAGCACCCAATTTGCTCAAAAGGTTCATGCGGTGGGTCTCCACGGTTTTAGGGCTAATGAAAAGAAGGTCAGCGATTTCTTGGGTGGTATTCTCTTCGCAGATGGCCGCCAAAACTTCCTTTTCCCTTCGGGTCAGTTTGGGTTTTAGACTATCGCGCTTTTTTGTGCCCAAAGTCTGGTTCAGTAGTCGCTGTTGGATATCTTTTTGCAAGTACTGCCCACCAGTGAGTACACTGTTAAAAGCATCGAGCAATTCTTGTTTATTGGTGTTCTTTAAGAGATAACCTTGTGCACCGTTCTTAATGATACGCTTTACAAAATTGGTATCGCCATGACTGCTCAGGGCAATGATTTTTATAGTGGGAAGTAATTTTAGCAATTGCTTACAGAGGTGAATGCCGTTAATGTCAGGCAGGTTAATGTCTAACAAGAGAATATCGGGCTTTGCCTCGCTTATTTTGTCAAGCGTTTCTTGAGCCGTACTGTATTTTGCAACAAGATGTACCCCAGTATCATGCAGCATATTCTCAATACCCTGCATCACAAGTTGGTGGTCATCGGTAATCGCTACTTTGGTCATGCTTTTTTTGTTTCAGTTTCAAAAGTAATTGTTGTTGCAGTACCTTTACTATCTGATTTGATATCTAATTTACCGTTCAAATATGCCGCGCGAGACTTTAAGTTTTGCATACCAATACCCTTGCCGTTGGTGTTATTTACATCAAAGCCTTTACCATTGTCTTCAACACTGAGCATGACCTCATTCTCTGCTCGGCTCAATTGTACCAATATCTCAGAGGCCTCGGCATGTTTTATACTATTGGTGACCAGTTCTTGCACAATGCGAAAGATATTTGCTTCCTGTTTTTTATCCATTTCGATGGAAATGCCCACCTGCTGAAAATCAATACTCTGCTCATGTATACTGTTCATGTTCTGACAATACGCTTCAATTGCCTCCGCAAGATTAAAATCTTTGAGCGATGGCGGTACTAGGTTATGTGAAATGGCTCGTACCTGATCACAACTGGAATCGATCATGTCAACAGCTTCTTTAATGATCGTGTTGTTCATTTCAAGCAAAGAAGACAGTTTGAACTTTATGGCTGACAGGTCGCCATTCACCCCGTCGTGCAGTTCTTTGGCTATGCGGAAACGTTCTTTTTCCTCACCCTCCATGAGGGACTCCAAGGTACGTACCTCCTGCTCACGCTGTATCGTCACCAATTGTTGCTGAATACGTTTTTGGCGTTGTTGAAACAAAAACCACAATAAAATAGAGGCTATAAGTAGGGAAACAATCAATATGCTCATGGTACGGGTTTTTGATTGGCTTACAGATAATGCTAATTTTTGTTCTGCAATTTCTTTGTCTTTTTTTTGGGTTTGATATTTTTTATCCAACTCGTTGACCACCTTAATATTTTGATCGCTAATCAATGAATCCTTAATTTCATTGTGTGCCTCACTAAACTCAAGAGCACTTTTATAATCTCCTTGTCTTTTCTTCAAAACCGATAACATGAGAAGTGACTTTTTGGATAGCTCTTTCAGCCCATCCTTATTTCCTGTTTTCAAGGAATTTAAGAGCAAGTTTTCCGCCTCGTTATACTGACCAATGTTTAGTAGGGCATCGGCCAAATTAACGGCCAAATCATTTTCATAGTAGCTGTATTGGTATTCTCTGGCCAAGCTCAGGGCCTCTCTCTGAAAAGGAATTGCTTGACCATGCTTTTCGAGATGTAGATAATAGTCACCCCAATTTCTTGTCACGAAGAAATGCAGCATTTTATCATCTTTAAGTTTTGAAATACTGTCAGCCTGCGCGATATGAAAAAGTGCCTTCTCAAAGTCTTTTTTCATCACATAAGGTGACATTAAATCACAATGCGTTAACCCAAGCGAGTTTAAATCGTTTTTAGGAGTAACCATAAGAGACTTATTCAAATACTCTATTTGTCTGTCAAAATCATCTAATTCTTGATAGACAGATGATAGGTTGGAATATGATCTGCTCAATCGTGTACTATCGTTCTGCTTTTCTAAAATAGCAATACCAAATAGATGATTCTCAATTGATGTTTTTAAATCGCCTCTAAACATATAGGTATTAGCCTTATTCAATGCTACATAAGCATCATTCATGGGGTCTTTGATTCTTAAATTTATTTTTTCTGCTTCATTAAAATACAGCAAGGCTGAGTCATATTTCCCTAAGTTGTTATATACAAAAGCTGAATACAGAATTGCTTTAAAGGCCGGAGCATCATAATTTTTAGAAATGCTCAAATCATATATCTTACCATATTCAGTCAAGGCTTTTTCTGGTTCTGAAAACTCTATGGCTTCCGTTTCTCTAATCATGTTCCATATTCGCGTAGAATCTGTATCACTTACTTGTGTAAATGCTTTTGTCAAAAGAAGTAAAAATAGAATTACACAATTTCTGAGCATCTGTTGGTTTTTCTTGGGTTAAAGGTCTCAGGGAAAGATGCCCAAAGACCTTGTTACTAAATGTACGAAAGTTGGACTTAAAAATACTTTTCTGACTTTTTCAAATATTTTAAAGTCTAAGCAGAGGTTTTTTACTAATTTATTTTAACGAAATACCATTCACTGGATTGACCCTTGTTATCATCTAAAACTATTCTTTTGCTCGAATTGGCTTGTAAAAGAAAACGCGTGTTCTTAATGTTTTTAATATGAAATCGCCCGTTGTTAAGTCGTTCTATTTCCCATTCTTGATGCGTACGAATTGGCACCCAATTTGAAAGTCGATCCCAAGTCTGCACCATACTGTTTTGTTCTCCAACTCCGCCACGATCTGCGTCAATGACTTTATTTACTTTTCTACTGGTAATGACATATCCTCCAAGTGGGCTTTGAGGTATATCCTCAATTTTCCATTTAAAGCGTCTATCGGTTGCATAGTTGTTTAATCGTAAAGGTTTCCCGTTTCCGTTAAAATCACTAGGATTTAAGCTTAAGTAGAGTCCCGTTTTAGCATTGATAATATGATAATTTCCAGGCTCTATATCTTGGTCAATACCAAAAAATGATTGAATGACATTTCCTCTGCCTTCAGCCATTTGCTGATCTATAGCAGTACAACCACTACTTGGCATATTAGGAGCATTTGGTAATTTTTCAGATAATAATGGCTGCTTATCTACTAGCTCAAAGTAAGCTGCTCTTGCATACCAATGCGGATGATGATGACAAGGAAAAGGCCCAGGAAATTGAGCTTCATAGGGCTCATTATAAAAATAATTCTTGCCTTGTTCACTAGCATAATAGTTCATTTGACCGGCCCTAGTATAATCTCCAACGGCGCTCATTCCTGTTGGCACTCGTGGCACTGGGTCATTTATATATCTAAAACGTTGCAATTTAGATCCAGGAACTACTCGTTCTATTTCTTGGTTAAATGCTTCATTACCAACCCCTGGCGATGCGTAAGCATAAACCGCAAAAGGCTGTATTTGATATTGTCTTTTTAGATAGATAGCTGAAAGCTGTGCATGTGCACCTCCTAAGCTATGACCTGTAATCCACAATTTTTTATTATTTATATCAAGTTGATTTAACCTTCTAGCAATTTTACCAAGCACGTTGTTATAGCCGATACTTGCATTAAAACCTCTATGAACTCTTCCGCGAATATCATTAGGTGGATTAACTAGTGGAAAATCAAAATTGGTTTGAAACCACTCTCCCTTTCTAAAAATACTTCCTCCTATTATTGGAGTTGTGCTAGACACTCTATCTGTACCTCGCCAAGCCAAAATTATGTAGTTATTTGTAGAAATCAACATCGCCTCTGGGTCATACCCCAAACCATTGTTTTCGTAAAAAAATTCTATCACAGGTTCATTTGAAACAATCGGCTTAGTTGCAATTTTTTTCTTCTTAGTAATCTTAATCGACGTATTTATTTTCATATTGACCCTAGGTAATTTCTTAGTTGTAAACCAATGTTTCATTCGATCCTTAAATTCAATTTCAAATTCATCATTGTTCTGCAATAATGCAATCGCAGCACTCTCGTCACCAGATACACCAAGAAGGTTATTCGGATACATATAATAGTTTACCATTGATAATAGGTAAGCATTTACGTTGCTTCTTCCAGAATTGTTGTATTCAAAATTATCGAAACATGCTGTTTCTTTACTTCGTTGTGCCAATACTACGCTATTAAATAATAATAATAATAGCATGCTAAAAATTCGTTTGTTTTTCATAAGTTCTAATATTTAAAGGGTTATTTATTTACAATAATTGATAGTGCGACGATATCCATCACCATTGGGTAAGGCCACAAAATTTCCGGTGTATTCTGCCACCGGAAAGGGCAACAGTCCGTTAGGCGAATCTTCCAACATTGAAGGGTGGGTGCTGTAAAAAAGTATAATTAGCATACCATTGGGCAATGATGCCACCTCCCAATAGCCCGGCATGTAGTCTGTACCGCCGCCACTACTAGATCCGCTTATTCCATCAACATCGATCCCAACGTAACCTGATAGCACTTGTATGAACGTACCGTCAGCACAAAATTGAATGTTGGCATTGGAATCTCTATAACCACCGCTGCCAAAGCTGTTTGATCTTGAAGACAATAGAGAATTACTTAGAAAGATTCTAAAACTGTTAGCCTCTTGAGAATTAAATTGCATTTGGCCTATATCATTACCCAATTTTTGCCGAACTACCCGATTACCTTCAGCCAAATGGCTTGTTGAGATAGTTTCAGATTCGTTTTTACTTTTAGATCCTCGACTATCTATTCGTCCATCTAAACTTTCTGAAAGCGCATTTAGTTCTTTCAAAATTCTTTCTGGATCTTCTAAAAAAGCCTGCTTTAGCTCTGATTTTATTACGATTTTCGAGGCTATTTCGCCCGTTTCAAGTTCATAGCCTTCAAGTGCATTTAGATATTTAGAAAAGTGTTCTTCGGTAAGTTGATAACCGTTCTTTGAGGCTATTACTTCTTGATTTTTCGAGTTCTCAGAGTTCTGGGCACAACCTATTACTAGTATAAAAACAAGACTTAAAGATGTAATTAATTGCTTCATGACGTTGCCTTTTTAATTGCTATCGCAAGGTCATGATAGGTCGTGAAAAAAAGTTCAGAGGTTTCCCTGAAATAAAAAACTCAGGGTAAACCCTGAGTTTTTGAAAATCTATTTTTTAGTAAAAAATTAGGTTGCCATCTTATCCATTATCAATTTCCTTAATTACCCTACACGGATTGCCAGCAGCCACAACATTGGCAGGCATATCTTTGGTCACAACACTACCTGAACCAATAACGGAGTTGTTTCCAATGGTTACCCCTGGGTTGATTATGGCCCCACCACCGATCCAAACATTATCACCAATGGTAATGGGCTTGGCAAATTCTTGACCAGCATTTCGAACCGCTGCCTCCAAGGGGTGCGTGGCCGTTAAAATTTGAACTGAAGGGGCCAGCATCACATTTTTACCGATGCGAACTGGTGCCGAATCCAATATAACACAACCAAAATTGGCATACGAATTCTCTCCCCAATAAATATTATAGCCATAATCACAAATGAAAGGGTTTTCAATTAAAAACTTTTGCCCCGTTTCAGCAAAAAGTTCTTTAAAGACATGTTTGCGCTGACGCTCTTTTTCATCCGGAATTTCGTTAAGCTTTCGAATTAAGAGTCGTGCTCTTTTTCTGCCTTGATCCAATTCTTTATTGCTTGGATCATACATGAGTCCATTCAACATTTTCTCTTTTTCAGTCATAGCAATGTGTTTGGTAAGCTTGAAATTACAAAATATCAGCAAGATTCAATTCATTGATTGTCAATTGTGCCCTAAATCTTCAAGGTTTTCATACTTTGAGTCAACTAGCGAAACTAAATGTAAATTTTGTCAAATGGTATTTTTGGCGATTGAGAACCAAAATCGAATTGATTTCATTAATTTCAATTCTATATAATGAATAACCACTAAATCATACGCTTATGAAAAACGTGAAAGTTCTTACTGTTGTTCTATTGATTTCAACATTTGCTATTGGGCAAAAGCTGAAGGTCAATGAAGGCAATCTCAAAAATTTAAAAGACATAAAATCCTATTCGGTTAAGTTCGATTATACTGATCTGCAAATTCCGAAATTCGATAATGAAGAAGATTTTTTGAAGGATAAGATGGATAAACGCGAAGAAAAAAAAGCTGGCGATGGTGAACGTTTTAAAAAATCATGGTTTGATGACAGACCCAACAGATACCACCCCAAGTTTATCGAATCATTCAATAAACGTTTTGAAGATGGTGCGGTTCAGGTTAAAGAATCAGAGGCCAAATACACCATAAAGATTCACACTACAAAAATGTACCCTGGATACAATGTGGGCATTGTACGCCATAATGCTGAAATTGATGCAACAATCGTGGTCTATGAAACAGCCAATACATCAAATATTCTATTTTCAGGAAGCTACAAAGATGTTCAAGGTAATGGGGCCTTTGGATATGACTACAATTCAGGCTATCGTATCTCAGAATGCTATGCTAAGTTGGCCAAAACCTTCGTAAAAGACCTCAAAAAAAGGGGAATGAAGTAAAAACAAATTCCTTCATGTAGTATAGAAGTTCGAAGCTTTTGACAAAAACCATACATGGTATTGGCAGCGGTTAAAAGGTGTTTTAACATCAAAATAACTTTAAAAACGCCCAAGATCATGGCCTTTTTTATATTTTCACCGCTGAGCCTAATTTCTATGAAAAGCCTATCCGTATATCTTCTACTATTTCTTTGTGGCAGTATGATAAACGCCCAGAAGTTTCAAGTCACTTCAGGAGACCTACATGCCGTTAGCGATGCCAAAAGTTTTAATGTGGTATTTGAATATGATCCCAATATGAATGTTAAAAAACTTTCTGAAAAAAAATACCTCAAAGTTCAGGCAGAAAAAAAAGAAATACTTGAAGAGGGTTCGGGTTATGAATTCATTCAACTTTGGTATAAAAATAGAACTGAACAATACGAGCCCACTTTTATTCAACAGTTCAATAGTTTTAATTTAGATGGCAATCAACTTAGCGTTGGCCAAAACAAAGAGAGTCCGAAATTCACTATTCTCGTTAAAACCACTAAAATAATACCGGGTTACAGCGATATATTTTATGTGCAAGCAGCCGATGTGAAATTTGAAATCGAAATTTATGCTAATGACAATCCTGAAAAAATTCTATGTGGCATGAAAACGAAAATTCGAGGAGCTTCAGTAACCGAGGAGTTTGAAAGAATACGAACAGCCTATGGCAATTTAGGTCTTGCCCTTTCAAAACGTATAAACCGAAAGGCCTTGGCCAATAAGTAATTCACGCTCAACGAACAACCTCATTTTCCATATCCGTCAAATGGGCAAGTGCCTTTACCAATCGATGATGGTTTTTAACAAACGGATTGCTTTTATCCCAAACATAACCTGCAAGTACGGCGCAGATTTGGCTTTTAATCTCGGCATTCTGGGTTTTATTGAAAAATATCTTCTGTAGATTTCCGGTATACCATTCCTTGACATAGGTCGAGAAAACGGTAACCCCTTCTAAAATATAGTCCTTGTATTCAACGTCCCAATCAACCTCTTTATTTTGAAGCTCTTGATCGATAAGTTGTGCAGCTAAATGTGCCGATTCTGTGGCAAATGTTACTCCGGAAGAAAATACAGGATCCAAGAATTCAGCACTATTTCCGGTCAATACAAATCCTTTTCCATAAAGTTGGGTAACCGATTTAGCAATGTTCTTTATCATGTGCGGTTCAAACTCATATGGTAAGTCTTTGAACCGATCCACGTAATAGTTTGATAACTCCATCATTTTTCGAAGTCGTTCTTCATTCGATCCTTCAAAAGATTCTAGATACTCAGTCGGGCCTACATAACCAATACTGGTCATACCATTGGAAAAAGGTATTACCCACAACCACGTTGAGGTACTTACAATGTCAAAAGTAATGCGATGGCCATCCCAGCCATCAGGCCTACGGGTATCTCGAACATGTGTGAATATCGAAGAGTGCTTGGGTATCTCTGAGGGCTTGTCTAATTGCAGCAATCTCGGCAGGACCCTACCAAACCCACTGGAATCAATAATATATTTTGCAGTAATTGTAGTGGTATCGCCATTCACATCTCTTATAGTGGTTTTTGATTGTCCTGTAGCATCAAATTCAACCCCGACCACTTCTTTTTCAAAATCAATGTCAACGCCCCATTTCTGTAATTCATCGGTTAAGGTCTTATCAAAATCAGCCCTAGGCACCTGCCATGTCCAGTTCCATCCTTCAGTGAACTTTTTACTAAAGTCAAATTCACAAACCACATCATCTTGCATAAAACGAGCGCCTTCCTTAACCTCAAACCCTTTCTTTTCAAGGCAAGGCACTAGGCCAACTGCCTCAAAATGCTCCATACATCTCGGAATCAGGCTTTCACCAATCACAAATCTTGGAAATTTGTTCTTCTCAACCACTTTCACCGCATAACCTTTTCTGTGAAGATAAGCGGCTGCCACACTTCCTGATGGGCCTGCGCCAATAATCAATATTTCAACATTTTCATTCTCCATATTTGATTATCTGCCATTGATTCAGCAATTAGTTTAAATTTGCGAATCAATTTAGCTATTTTAGTTAAAAGTATAATTTATACCTCGCAGAACCAACCATAGATGCCAGAAATTCAAGGAGAATTAGTATTGCAAGATTTTTATAGTGCACTTTTTGATAACGAACCCATTTCCATTGGTCAAAACGTTTTCAAAAGAGTGGAAGAAAGTTTTAGGTTTCTTAAAGAATTTTCAAAAAACAAAGTCATCTACGGAGTCAATACCGGATTTGGACCTATGGCCCAATACAAAATAAAAGACACTGAAACCTTACAGTTACAATACAATCTTATTCGAAGCCATGCCTCTGGTACCGGGCGACCAATTGATGCTAAATATGTGAAGGCAGCAATGATCGCAAGGCTGAATACCCTCAGTCTTGGCAATTCTGGGGTTCATAAATCAGTGATTGAGGTTATGACCACGTTGATCAATAAAAACATAATTCCTCTCATATATGAGCATGGTGGAGTGGGTGCCAGTGGCGATTTGGTTCAATTGGCACATTTAGCACTGGTTTTGATTGGCGAGGGAGAAGTTTTTTATAAAGGAAATAGAAAACCCACGGCTGAGGTTTTTGAACTTGAAAACATTCAACCCATAACGGTTGAAATAAGAGAAGGTTTGGCACTCATAAACGGTACCTCGGTCATGACTGGAGTTGGAATTGTAAACACCATTTACACCCGGCGTCTTCTCGAATGGATGATTGCCTGTTCATCTGCCATCAATGAATTGGTAGAGGCTTATGATGACCATTTGTCTTTTGATCTGAACCAAACCAAAAAACACAAGGGGCAGCGTGAAATTGCAAGATCAATGCGCAGTCATTTAAAAGATAGTACGCTTACCAGAAAACGAGAGCATCATCTCTACGTCTCTAATAACGGGGTTGAGGTTTTTGAAGAAAAAGTACAAGAATATTACTCCATACGATGTGTGCCCCAAATACTGGGTCCGATTTTGGATACCCTGAATGATGTGGAACGTATTCTAATCGAAGAGGTCAATTCAGCCAATGACAACCCCATAGTAGATGTTGAAAAACAAAATGTATACCACGGCGGAAATTTTCACGGTGATTACGTTTCTCTCGAAATGGATAAGCTTAAAATCGTGGTTGCCAAGATGAGCATGCTGGCCGAACGTCAATTGAATTATTTGATGAACTCGAAATTGAATGATATTCTTCCTCCTTTTGTAAATTTAGGCACCTTAGGTTTGAATTTTGGAATGCAAGGGGTGCAATTTACGGCGACTTCAACAACAGCGGAAAATCAAATGCTCTCAAACCCCATGTATGTGCATAGCATACCAAACAACAATGATAATCAAGATATTGTGAGTATGGGCACCAATGCCGCTTTGATAACCAAAAAAGTAATTGAAAACTCCTTTGAGGTAATGGCCATTGAAATGATAACCATTGTTCAAGCTATCGAATTTCTGAAAGTGAAAGACAAAGTATCTTCAAAGACCAAAGCCATGTATGATGCCATTCGAAAAATAGTTCCCGCTTTTAAAGAAGACATGGTCATGTACCCCTATGTGAATGAGGTAAAGAACTATATTATTAATCATCAAAATAAAAAGTCATGAAAAGAATTTGTGTCTCACTCTTAGTTTCACTCATCACTGTTTTTTCAATTGCGGCTCAAGAATTGGCACTGGTCAGAGAAGGTGGTAAATTTGGTTACATTGATAAAAGCGGTTCTTTTGTCATCGAACCACAATTTTTAAAAGCAAAAAGTTTCTCTGAAGGTTTGGCGGCTGCCGAAAAAGATAAAAAATGGGGGTTCATTGACACCTCAGGAAACTGGTCAATTGAACCGGATTATGACAAGGTTAAGTATTTCAATTCTGGATATGCCTTGGTATCAAAAGATGACAAATGGCATTATATAAATACCTCGGGGTCGAAGCTCGAGGCCGCTGCAACTGACAAATACTTTGATTTCAATGATGGGGTCGCTTTCATCAGACAAGGCGAGAAATTAGGATTGATGGGTACAGATGGTCAAGTCATTCTCGAACCTACTTATGAAGTCATCAAAAAATTCAGAAATGGCCACGCCAAAGTGAAATTGGGTGAATTATGGGGTATGATCGATAAAGCAGGTAAAGTCATTATTCCTATAGAATATGACGAAATAGGCAATACTTACCACGCTTCGGGAGTTTTTGGATCAAAAGGCGGAAGTTATGGCATTATCAGCAACCGAACTTTCAATGTTATCATTGGTGCTGACAAAGTCTGGAACTTCAAAGGAGACTCTGGACTTACATACGCTAGAAAAAATAAAAAAATGGGCTTTGTAAATGCCAAAGGAGAATGGGTGATTCAACCCGTATTTGATAAGGTAAGGGCCTTTTCAGATGGCTTGGCACCTGCTGCCATGAACAAAATGTGGGGCTTTATTGATAAAAGTGGGGAAATGATCATTGCACCTTTATACAGAGATGCCGAAATTTTTTCAGATGGAATGGCTCCTGTGAAAGACAAAAAATGGGGTTTCATTGATAAATCAGGTAATCTGATTATTCCCATGGAATACGGTATTACGGCTGGCCTGGCGTTTATATCGGGTAGGGATTCCAAAGGTTTTATGAATGGTTTGACCCGTGTTAAGTCGAAAAAAGGTTGGGGTTTCATGGACAAGTCAGGAAAATTATTGGCCAACAAATGGTTTGAGAATGCCGAACCCTTTGTAAAAAACTAAAGCAATTCATGACCCCACCATTATGGCAGAAAGCAAAACTATTAGAAAGTGCGCACTGGTAACCGGAGGTTCAAGAGGTATTGGACGTGCAGTCTGCATTCAGCTTGCCAATGACTTTGACTACCATATTTTGATCAACTTTAACAGCAATGAAAATGCTGCCTTAGAAACACTAAAAGCCTGTGAAGAGGCGGGTGCCTCAGCGGAAATCATGCAATTCAATGTAGTTGATGAAAAGAACGTCAAAACAGTACTTTCGCAATGGGAAGAAAAAAATGTCGATTCTCTTGTTGAAGTAATCGTGAATAATGCCGGTATTACCAAAGATGGTCTCTTCATGTGGATGAAGCCCGAAGACTGGTCTGATGTGATCAATACCAGTTTGAATGGCTTTTTCAATGTGACCAATCATTTTATTCAAAAACTATTGGTCAATAAATACGGGCGCATTATCAATATGGTTTCAGTTTCGGGTTTAAAGGGCATGCCGGGCCAGACCAATTACTCTGCAGCCAAAGGCGCGGTAATTGCGGCAACCAAAGCCTTGGCTCAAGAAGTGGCCAAAAGGAACGTTACCGTTAATGCGGTTGCCCCGGGTTTCATTAAAACCGATATGACCAGCGAACTTGATGAAAAAGAGTTGAAAAGAATGATTCCTGCGAATCGTTTTGGTGAAGCAGCTGAAGTTGCCCATGTAGTTTCTTTTTTAGTCTCCAAAAAATCCTCTTATATTACAGGTGAAACCATCAATATCAATGGTGGCATATACTCTTAACATCCATATTATATGAGGAGAGTTGTTATTACAGGAATGGGCATTTATTCATGCATTGGGCAAAACCTTGCTCAGGTCAAAGATGCCTTGTATGCTGGTAAATCAGGTATTGTTTTTGATCAAAATCGAATTGATTTTGGTTATCGATCTGCCTATACGGGTATGGTCGATCTTCCAGATTTGAAATCGCACTTATCGCGTCGACAAAGAATCAGTCTAGGTGAAGAGGCGGCTTATGCCTTTGTAGCGACCCAAGAAGCCTTGAGCAACGCGAAAATAAATCAAGATTATCTCGATAAGCATGAGGTTGGCATCATTTACGGAAACGACAGCACTGCAAATTCGACAGTGGAATCAGTTGATAAGATCAGAGAAAAAAACGATACCACTTTGGTCGGTTCAGGGGCTATTTTTAAAGCCATGAACTCCACAGTGACTATGAATCTTTCAACTATTTTCAAATTAAAGGGTGTGAACTTTACCATCAGCGCGGCCTGTGCCAGTGGGTCTCACTCTATTGGAATGGGGTTTCAATTGATCAAAAGCGGCCTTCAAGATTGTGTCATAACCGGCGGTGCGCAAGAAATAAACACTATTGCCATGAGTAGCTTTGATGGTCTGGGCGTTTTTGCGACCGGATCATCTGATGACCCCACAAAAGTATCGCGCCCGTTTGATTCGGCGAGAAACGGTCTGGTACCCAGTGGAGGCGCTGCCACTTTGATACTTGAAAGTTATGAATCGGCCATGAAACGTGGTGCCCCGATATTGGCGGAAGTCATAGGATACGGTTTTTCTTCAAACGGCGATCACATATCAACCCCGAATGAAGAAGGCCCAACAAGGGCCATGCAGAAAGCGTTGAACTATGCCGAGATAAAAGCTGCTGATATTGATTATGTCAATGCACATGCGACCTCCACTCCTGTAGGGGATGCCAATGAGGCGAAAGCCATATACAATGTTTTTGGTGGTTCAAATCCTCCGGTAAGTTCAACCAAATCAATGACAGGCCATGAATGTTGGATGGCCGGTGCTAGCGAAGTGGTGTATTCCATTTTAATGATGCAGCACTCATTTGTTGCCCCGAACATCAATCTTGAAAATCCTGATGAAGATTCCAAAAAACTCAACCTCGTAAGCGAAACTTTAAATAAAAAAATTGATGTATTTTTGTCAAATTCATTCGGTTTTGGCGGTACAAATTCCGCTTTAATTGTAAAAAAGCCATAGAAAAGGAATTGATGATGACCAAGGAAGTTATTACAGAAAAGGTTGATGCCTTTCTTATTGATGAATTTGAAGTTGAGGAAGACGCTATTGCTCCCGGAGCCAATCTCAAAGACACGCTGGGCTTAGACAGTCTTGATTTTGTAGATTTAGTAGTTGCCGTTGAAAGTAATTTCGGAGTAAAATTGGTGGGTGAAGATTTTACAAATGTGATCACTCTTAAAGATTTCTACAATCTCATAGAAAAAAAACTAGCATAATGTACGCTCTTAAAACCCAATAATGGCCACCGAATGGGAAGGAAAATCTAGAGGCACTCTTTTAGGCTACAAAATTTACATTTCCTTTCTAAAAACTTTTGGCCTATCATCAGCCTATTTTCTTCTTGCATTCGTAATTTTCTATTACGTTTTGTTTTCTCCTAAAAGTAATCGCGATGCCTATCGTTACTTCAGAAAAAGACAGGGTTACCCAAGTTTTAAAAGCCTCATAAGTGTCTACAAAAGCTATTATACCTTCGGAAAAACCCTAACAGACAGGGTTGCGATATCAATGGGTATGCGAGATAAATTTACCTATAGACATGATGGTATTGAACATATTGACAATCTATTGAATAAGAATCAAGGAGGTGTCTTGATCAGCGGTCATGTGGGCAACTTTGAAATATCACATTATTTTTTGGAAGACCGCTACTCGATTTCCAAAATCAGTATGGTAACGACCATGGCTGAGCACGAAAACATTCAAGAATACCTTGAAGGTATCTCAGAAAAATCACATTTGAAATTTATTGTGGTAAAAGAAGATATGTCCCATATCTTCGAAATTCACAAAGCCATTGATGAAGGCGGCCTTGTGGTTTTTACCGGCGATCGTTATATGCCGGGCAGCAAAACGTTGTCAGAGAATTTCTTTGGAAAAGAGGCTCAGTTTCCGATGGGGCCTTATTTGTTGGCGTCACGTTTGAATATGCCCGTACTCTTCGTATATTTCATGAAAGGGAAAAAACGGCACTATGATTTGTATGCCAGAACAGCCCAATTCAAAGCTCGAGACGCCCAAGGGCTTTTAAAAGAGTACACCCGAAGTATGGAATGGATCTTACGAAAATACCCCCTACAATGGTTTAATTACTTCGATTTTTGGAACGATAGGGAAGCGACATGAAAGAGGTTTTGGTAGTTTATTACACCCAATCGGGACAGTTATTCGATATTCTCGAAAATATTGCCAGTGAAGTAAAGGGCAGTGATATCAATGTTTCGTACTATAAGATCGAACTGGAAAATCCGTTTCCTTTTCCTTGGACAAAAGACAAGTTTTATGATGCTTTTCCAGAATCTTTTTTACAGATACCAATAAAGACACATCCTCCAAAACAAGAAATCCTCAACAAAAAATATGACTTAATCGTACTTGGTTATCAAGTCTGGTTTTTGACCCCCTCACCTCCTATCAATTCATTTCTCAAATCAGACTTTGCAAAAAGTCTTTTGAAAGACACACCCGTGGTCAGTGTTGTTGCCTGTAGGAACATGTGGATCTTAGCGCAAGAAAAAGTAAAACGCCTTTTGGCTTCAAATAAAGCGAAACATGTGGGCCATATTGCTTTAGCAGATAGACATATCAACCACATTAGCGTCATTACCATTGAGCATTGGATGTTCTCGGGGAAAAAAGAGCGTCTTTGGGGTATTTTTCCAAAACCAGGTGTTTCGGATGAAGAAATTAACGGGGCCTCGAAATTCGGAACCCCAATTCGCGAATCTACGCTACTAAATAATTTCGAACAACTTCAAGAGAATTTATTGACATTAGGCGCTGTAAAAGTCAACCCTTATCTGGTAATGACGGATCAAAGAGGAAATGTATTGTTTTCAAAATGGGCCAATTACTTGATCAAAAAAGGCGGACCAGAACATCCAAATAGACAAAAATGGATTGGCCTTTTCAAATTTTATTTGAAATTTGCCATATGGGTCATAGCACCCATAGTTTTTATTGTATTTTTGGTGACTTATTTGCCGACATACCAAAAAAGAAATAGAGAGCGAAAGTATTATTCGTCCGTCTATTTAAAGTGAAGTTGATGAAAGACGTTTACATTACCAGAATTGCCAAATTCCTGCCAAACAAACCCGTTGATAACGATCAAATGGAGGAAAAGCTTGGTATTATAAACGGAAATGCTTCAAAAGCCAGACGTATTGTTTTGCGAAATAATCAAATCAAACAAAGGTATTATGCCCTAGATGAACAGGGCAAAGTCACACACAACAATGCTCAGTTAACAGCGGAGGCGATAGAGCGGCTTTGCGATAAAGACTTCACAAAAAATGATATTGAGCTACTATCATGTGGAACCTCCAGTCCTGATCAGATTCTACCCTCCCATGCCGCTATGGTTCATGGATTTTTGAATAATGGAAATATTGAAATCAACTCTCCCTCGGGTGCATGTTGTTCAGGTATGAATGCCTTAAAGTACGGATATATGTCAGTGATGACAGACCAAGTTTCAAACGCTGCTTGTGCGGGTTCTGAAAGAACATCATCTTGGATGAAGGCTGGTGTATTTGAAAATGAAGTGGAACACCTCAAAAGTCTAGAAGACAATCCTATTCTTGCGTTCAATAAAGAATTCTTGCGATGGATGCTTTCAGATGGTGCCGGGGCTGTTTTACTAGAAAACGAACCCAGAGGAAACACTCCATTGAAAATTGAATGGATGGACGGCTATTCGTATGCCCATGAAATGGAAACTTGTATGTTCGCCGGTGCTGATAAAGAAAAAAACGGTCATTTAACACCGTGGAGCGAATTTCACGCAACTGAATGGGGAAAGAAATCGCTTTTTGCCATGAAGCAAGACACAAGACTTCTGGGCGATAATATTTTGGTCAAAGGAGTGAACAGTCTGAAGCAGACCTACGAGAAGCATGGTATAGGCCCAGATGACGTGGACTACTATTTACCCCATATTTCTTCTTATTACTTCAAGCAAGGGCTTTTTGATGAAATGAAAAATCAGGGTGTTGAAATGCCATGGGATAAATGGTTCTTGAATTTAGAACACATCGGAAACATTGGTGCCGCTTCAATATATGTGATGTTAGAAGAATTGGTACATTCAGAAAAGCTCAAAAAGGGAGATAAAATTCTTTGTCATGTACCTGAAAGTGCCCGTTTTTCCTATATGTACGCATACTTAACCGTTGGCTAAATGAATCTTCTCGAAAATGAGATAACTGATTCGGCTGTTCTTTTAGAGCTGATTCCGCAGCGAATGCCTTTTGTAATGGTCGATAGTTTGGTTCATTATTCCGACACAAAAATAGTTTCACAGTTCACCATTCTCGAAAAAAACGTTTTGATCGATGAACAGCATTTTTCAGCTGCCGGACTCATTGAAAACATGGCACAGACCATCGCCCTTCACACTGGCTACAAATACTATTTAAAAAATCAACCAGCGCCAAAAGGTTATATAGGTGCCATTAAAAAAGCAACGATTTTCAATTTGCCTAAAGTTGAGCAACAGTTGACCACAACCGTCGAAATTCTGCATGACATCATGGGGATAACCCTTGTTGAAGCAAAGGTGGAATCTGAAGGTAAGCTAATCGCAAGCAGTCAAATGAAAACCGCATTGGCAAAATAATATGCGAAAGCCACGTTTTGATATCAAAATTGAGAACTTTCTGCCCCACAGGGCACCCATGCTCATGAAATGCAAAACGCCATACTTGGATGGCACCTCAGCAAAAACCATATTTGAAGTTACCGCTGATAATATTTTTACCAATACCAAAGGCCATTTCACAGAGGGCGGTTTGATTGAACTTGCCGCACAAACCTGTTCAACAATAACTGGGCAAGATTTTTTTGAAGATGATGATTTAGAAGGATTGGGCAATAAAGTACTGGGATATATCAGTGCCATCAAAAAAGCAGAAATACATTTTTTGCCGAAAATTGGTGATGTTCTGCTGACTAAAGCCTCTCTGATCAATCGGATGGATACGGGGCAAATGACCATTTGTACTATTAGCTCCTCAACTTTTAGAAATGATGATTTAATCGTAGATTGTACCTTCAACTTTCTAATTCATGAAATACCGGAATGAAGAAAAATGAGGTGCCTCAAGACGAAAGTAAGCTAGAAACTGCCGACATTCGTGAAATGTGCTATGCCGTCGACGAGGATGGCCAATATACTACGGCACTGAGCACCGGCTGGGATCCCAAAACCATTGCCCTTGACAATGCGCTACAACAGGTTAAAGAACGGGTAGATACGGCCAAGCATAGGGTATTGAAAAATGAAACAAGTCCTATAGAATATTACATGGAACTTCATAAAATGGATTTAACCATTTTAGCCAGTTATGTGGGTCTCTGGAAATGGCGGGTGAAAAGACACTTCAAACCCTCTGTTTTCAAGAGATTGAATCAAAGAACACTGGAGAAATATGCGGAAGTATTTGACGTTTCCGTGGACCAATTAAAAAATATCAGAGCATAATATATGGAGATAGATTTTACCCATAATCAATCGGCACATTGTGAAAACGGAGTCGTATCGAATCTGATGAAGCACAATGGTTTTGATGTCAGTGAGCCCATGGTTTTTGGTATTGGTTCAGGTCTTTTGTTCAGTTATCTTCCGTTTTTGAAAGTAGATCATGCACCCGTTTTCACTTATCGTATTATGCCAGGACGCATTTTTAAACGCTTTGCGAAAAGGGTGGGCATTAAAATAAAGCGTGAAAAATTCAAGAACAAAGAGACGGCGAAAGAAAGGTTGGATGAAAATTTGGCCAACAACAACCCGGTAGGCTTGCAAGTTGGTGTTTATAATCTTCCCTATTTCCCCCCAGAGTATCGCTTCCATTTCAATGCTCACAATCTGGTGGTCTACGGAAAAAAAGATGATTCCTATTTGATCAGTGACCCTGTTATTGAGCATGTGACCACATTAACCAGTAAGGAATTGGAAAAGGTTCGTTTTGCGAAAGGAGTCATGGCCCCAAAAGGTCATATGTATTATCCTATTGAATTTCCTGAAAAACTAAAACTGGAAAAAGCGATCAAAAAAGGCATCAAACAAACTTGCCGTGATATGACGGCACCAGTGCCCATAGTAGGTGTGAAAGCAATCAGATGGGTAGCCAAAAACATTCGAAAATGGCCTGAAAAAATAGGCCCAAAAAGGACCAATCATTATTTGGGTCAGATTGTGCGCATGCAAGAAGAGATCGGTACCGGCGGTGGTGGTTTTCGATACATTTATGCCGCTTTTCTGCAAGAAGCAGGTAAAGTCTTGAAAAATGAGGAATTACTGACCTTATCAAAGCAAATGACGCAGTTAGGGGATCAATGGCGCGATTTTGCGGTTGATGCTTCCCGAATCTATAAAAATAGAAATGCAACAAATATTGACTATCAAGTAATAGCTGACCAACTGAATGCCATTGCGGATCGTGAAGAGGTCTTTTTCAGAACTTTGAAAAAAGCAATTTAAATTAGTCCTCGATAAAAGGTCAAGGTTTATGATTCAAATCGACCAACTTTCAAAAAAGTACAAAGGAGCTGAACAATTTTCCGTCATTGACCTTGATTTGAAAATCGATAGGCAAGAGATTTTCGGACTCCTTGGTCCTAATAGTGCAGGTAAAACCACCCTGATTTCAATGCTCAGTGCTTTGATAAAACCAACTTCTGGCGCTTTTACAATAGATGGGCTCAACTACAAAGACCACAGGGGTTCTTTGAAACAAATAATCGGTATTGTGCCTCAAGAATATGCTTTATATCCGTCATTGACCGCCTTTGAAAATCTGAATTATTTTGGTAGCACTTATGGTTTAAAAGGCACGGGACTCAAAAATACCATCAATGAACACCTTGAAACTCTTGGTCTCACATCATTTGCCCATAAAAAAATCAAAACCTTTTCAGGAGGCATGAAAAGGCGTGTGAACCTAATTGCCAGTATTCTGCATAAACCCAAAGTACTGTTCTTGGATGAACCCACGGTGGGTGTTGATGTTCAATCAAAAAACGTGATCATGGAGCACCTCAAACAATTGAACCAAGAGGGGACCACCATGATTTATACCTCACATCATTTGAATGAGGCAGAAGATTTTTGCACTAGAGTCGCTATTATTGATAGTGGTAAGTTGGTCTGCAAAGGCATACCAAAAGAACTGATTGAAGAACACCACAATGCTCGAAACCTTGAAGAGGTTTTTCTGGCTTTGACCGGTAAAGCCCTCAGGGATTATGCATAAACTCCTAGCTTCAACATATAAAGAATTGTTACTCTTGATCAGAGATTGGGGCGGCTTGGCAATTTTGTTTTTAATGCCACTATTGCTGGTCATAACAATTACCATTATTCAAGACGGTACTTTTAAAACACTTCAAGAATCAAAAATTCCTGTTTTGTTGGTTGATCAAGACCAGGGCAAAATATCGAAAACCATTTTTGACGGTTTAAATGAGTTTGCCTCTTTTGAAGTGATTGAAAAATCTTCAGAAGAAGAAGCGAAGAATTTGGTTTCAAAAGGCGATTACCAATTGGCGATTGTGATTCCTAAAAATCTTTCGGTTGATTTAGAGAAAAAAATTGACCAAAACGTGCAAGGTATTTTAACCAAATTCGGAGTCTATGACTCCTTAGAAATCACTGCTTCCGCAAAGATCACATCAAAAGAGGTGCGCTTGTATTTTGATCCCGCCGCCCAGTACAACTTTAAAAGTTCAGTGAAAAATGGTATCGATAGAATGATTTCAAAAGTGGAAACACAAAGTATATATGAGGCTTTTCATAATGAATTAAGTGTGGATCCCGATGAAACCATTTTTGAAACGGAAAGTTTTATTTCCTTCAAAGAAATTTCCCCACGGTCAGATGTAAAGGAGGTCATTCCAAACGCCACCCAACATAACATTCCGGCTTGGACACTTTTCGCGATTTTCTTTATTATACTGCCGCTTTCGATAAATATGGTCAAAGAGAAAAACCAGGGCACCTTTGTTCGACTGCGAACAAACCCCATCTCATATGGTACCGTGTTGGGGGGCAAAACTTTGGTTTTTTTAATGGTCTCTTTAGTGCAATTTGCATTGCTATTGTTGGTTGGCGTTTATCTTTTTCCGCTATTGGGTCTCCCAAAACTTGATATTTCAGGCAAATTGCCCATGCTGTTCGTTGTTGCTTTTTTTGCGGGACTGGCCGCTGTGGGGTTGGGACTATTATTGGGCACCATAGCCAAATCACAAGAACAATCCGCTCCTTTTGGGGCAACCTTTGTGGTTATTTTGGCGGCTCTCGGAGGCGTTTGGGTACCGGTATTCGCCATGCCCAAATTCATGCAGACGCTTTCAAATTTGTCGCCCATGAATTGGGGCCTTGAGGCATTTTATGGTGTCTTTTTAAGAAATGCCGATTTTTCCCAGCTACTACCCCAAATAAGCTTGTTATTTTTGTTCTTTCTTGTGACCCTAGTGGTTTCAATGGTTTACAACACTAGAAAAAATGCGGTATAAATGAAAAAAAACATAAGTTTTACCAGCGAGGTCAGAGTGCGATTCAATGAATGTGACCCCTTGGGTATCGTATGGCATGGTAATTATATTCGGTATTTTGAAGATGGGCGTGAGGCCTTTGGTCGGCATCATGGCATCTCTTATTTAGATCAAAAAGCACAAAATTTCAGCACCCCTATTGTTAAATCAAGTTGCGAACATAAGCTTCCGTTAAAGTATGGTGATATCGCTACCATCAAGACCACTTATATCAATTCAGTAGCCGCTAAAATGATCTTTCAATATGAGATTTTTAATGAGGAAGGAAAAGTGGTTTGCACCGGAGAAACCACCCAGGTCTTTGTTGAACTCAATGGAGAAATGTCACTTGAACTACCAAAATTCTTTAAAGACTGGAAGGTGAAAATGGGATTTTTGAATGAATAAGGTTTACCTGTCACATAACAACATTGTTTCCTCCTATGGTTTCGATAGTAGTGCCACTATAGACCAAATTTCAAATGAAGTGACCAGTGTAGTTCTCAACAGTGATACTTCCGTTTTACCAAATCCGTTTTATGCCTCAAGGATCGATCGAGAAGCTGTTGAAAAGAGATACATCCATTTAAATCCTAAAGAAAAACATACCCTTCTAGAAAAAATGCTTTTGGTATCTCTGGCGGATACCATCTCTAAATCAAATCTTGAACTTAACTCAAGAATAGGTTTAATCGTCTCGACCACAAAAGGAAATATTGATGTGCTCGACAAAAACTCTTCCTTCTCAAAAGAACGAGTTTATTTGTACGAACTGGGTAATAAAATTCAGGAATTCTTTGGTTTTGAAAATAAGGCCATAATAGTATCCAATGCCTGCGTTTCAGGAATTTTGGCGGTCGCCGCAGCAAAAAGACTGATCAACCAAGGTAGGTATGACCATATATTTGTTGTCGCTGGCGAGTTAGTGACCAAGTTTATTTTGTCCGGTTTCAATTCTTTCCAAGCACTGAGTAATGAACCTAGCAGACCATACTGCAAAAACAGAACAGGAATAAATATTGGGGAGGTTGCCGCAAGTGTCTTGGTCACAAAGGACAAAAACAATCTTACCAAAGAGGCTGTTTCTATTTTAGGTGAAGCCTCGTGCAATGACGCGAACCATATTTCAGGACCTTCAAGAACTGGCGAAGGTCTATACAGAAGTGTTTCTAAAGCACTACAAAAATCAAAACTACAAGCAAAAGATATTGATTATATTTCAGCTCATGGTACGGCAACGATATTCAATGATGAGATGGAGGCCATTGCTTTTAACCGCCATCAACTACAGGATGTTCCATTAAATAGTTATAAAGGTTATTTTGGTCATACACTAGGAGCGTCTGGTCTGATTGAAACCGTAATCGGCATGCATTCTCTGCAAAGAAATACGTTGTTCAGGTCTTTGGGTTTTCAAGAAATGGGTGTTTCGCAATCGATTAATGTGATTGAAAAAACCGAAAGAAAAGAGCTTAACAACTTTTTAAAAACCGCCTCTGGCTTTGGAGGCTGCAATACCGCTGTGGTTTTTCAAAAAGTTCTACATTAATTCAGAATAAATCAATCTACTTCTTAAATTCGCACGATTAATCTTTTTGAAAAAGGGTTCTTCAACGCATGATAAAAGAAAATTGAATGTCCGTTAAGAAAATGAAGGCTTTTGATGCTTTGCAACAGGCCCAAAACATAGCATTTGCACCGTTTATTTTTCAAACCACAGTCGCGCTAAGAGAATTGGGCATTTTCGATTATATCTTCGAAAACAATGCGCAAGGTGTGACGCTTGAAGAAATTTCAAAAGCTTTGTCCATCAGTGAATATGGGCTTGGAGTTTTACTTGAAATGTCAGAAAGCTTTGATATTGTGATAAAAAGTGAGAAAGGCCAATATGAACTATCAAAAATTGGATATTTCCTGAATTTCAATCCGATGACTTCGGCAAACATCAATTTTACCAATGACGTATGTTACAAAGGACTCTTTCATTTGAAAGATGCCATTGAAAAAGGCAAACCCGAAGGGTTAAAAGAATTGGGCAATTGGAAAACCATCTATGAAGGACTATCGCAATTGACCCCAAAACAGCAGCAATCATGGTTTGCCTTTGATCATTTTTATTCCGATGAGATTTTTGGTGAGGCTTTGGCCACCGTTTTTGAAAAAAAACCAAAATTACTTTTTGATATAGGCGGCAATACCGGAAAGTTCGCACTCTTGTGTTGCAGGCAAGATCCTGATATAAAAATCAAAATTTTCGATTTGCCCGGCCAATTGAACAAGGCCCTGGCCCATGCTGAGAAAAACGGATTTGAAAATCGTATTTCGGGACAAGAAATAGATTGGCTATCTGAAAACCCGACAATTCCTTCTGGGGCAGACACCATTTGGATGAGTCAATTTCTTGATTGTTTCTCAAAATCGGAAATCATTAAAATCTTGAGCATTGCGGCAAAAGCAATGAATGATGAAACGGAATTGATCATCATAGAAACATTCACCGACCGTCAAAAATTCGGTAGTGCCCAAATGACTTTAGAAGCAACATCGCTGTACTTTACAGTAATGGCAAACGGCAATAGCAAAATGTACAACTCCGAAGTATTCAAAAACCTAGTGCAGTCTGCCGGATTAGCCATTGAGACCGATAAAAAAGTAGGCGAATTCCATACCATGCTGGTGTGTAAAAAGAAAAAATACTTTTGAAAACGCAATATCAAATAGAACGTTACTGCCATATTCGAGATTATCAAATTTTGGTAAATGGTCAAGTTTTATTTGAAGAACAAGCCCCTGATTTCAAGGCTTTTATAAAATCAGCCTATAAATCACTTGATATGGACCATTCAAAATTCTTTAAGATGGATGACCTGAGCAAGTTGGGTTTCATGGCTGCGGAAATGCTTCTTAAAAACGAAACCGAAAAAGAGGTCGCCCTTGTATTTTCAAACAAAGCCTCAAGCCTAGATACTGATTTGATACATCAAAAGTCGATTGATGATGATGACAATTTTTATCCGAGTCCAGCGGTGTTTGTATACACATTGCCCAACATTTGTATGGGTGAAATCAGCATTCGGCACAAAATATATTCTGAGAACGCCTTTTTTATTTTTGACAGATTCAGCCCTGAAACCTTGGTTGATTACACCCATAATTTATTGGAAAACAATGAGGCCAAGAAGGTGCTCTGTGGTTGGATTGATTTGGATCATGGAAAATTTGACGCATTTTTGTACGTTGTTGGCGAGAACGGTATTTTTGCACATACCAAAGAAGAATTAAACCGATTATATGAGTGATTTGAAACAAGAATTGAAAGAAAAAATCATTGAGCAGTTGAATCTTGAAGATGTTGCCATTGATGAAATAGCTGATTCAGATCCACTTTTTGGTGAGGGTCTTGGTCTCGACTCCATCGATGCTTTAGAATTGATTGTTATGCTTGACAAAGATTACGGCATCAAGCTGGCTGACCCTAAGGAAGGAAGAAAAATTTTCGAATCAATAGAAACCATGTCGGCCTACATTGCCGAACATCGAAGTAGGTAGATTTCTGTAGTTTCTTTTCTATTGTATGTACCTTGAAAAAGCCCAATTACAGATGGCTTTTGTAACTTTAAAAAGGGAAATTATTCATTCTATCCATCAATAATGAGTAAAGGAATAGCAATTACTGGTATGGGCATGATTTCGGCCATTGGTCGCAATGTGCAAGAAAATTTTGCCTCGCTTACTTCCGAAACCATTGGTATTTCAAAAATTACCCAAATAGCCACAAGACATAAAGATGAAATCATGGTGGGCGAAGTCAAGGCCACCAATGCCGAGTTGGAAAAACAACTGGGTCTTGAGCCCAATACCTATTCTAGATCCCCGATGTTGGGTATGATTGCCATTAAAGAAGCCCTGCAACAAGCTGGTATTTCAGATGTCAATGAGTACAAAACCGGCTTGATTTCAAGTACCACCGTTGGGGGCATGGACAAATCAGAGCAATACTTTTTTGAATACTTTGAAAGCGACACCCATCATCATCATATTGATGGCCTACACGCGGGTGATTCAACACAAAAAATCGCCAAATCAATAGGACTCGAAAAAAGTTTCATGACTACCATAAGTACAGCTTGTTCATCAGCGGCAAATGCCATAATGCTTGGTGCTCGAATGATCAAGTCAGGTAAATTAGATCGCGCTATTGTTGGCGGAACCGATGCCCTCTCCAAATTCACAATCAACGGTTTCAAAACCTTGATGATTCTTTCAGACACCCACAATACACCCTTTGATGATAAAAGAAAGGGATTGAATTTGGGCGAGGCAGGGGCTTTTTTGGTGTTGGAATCCGACAAAATCGTAAAAGAAAAAAACAAAGAGGTTTTGGCCTATGTGACCGGTTACGGCAATGCCAATGACGCTTTTCATCAAACGGCATCCTCAGAAAACGGAGATGGGGCGGTCTTGGCGATGCAAAAAGCCTTGAAGGTCGCCGGATTAAAACCTAGTGACATTGATTATATCAACGCTCATGGAACTGCAACACCAAATAACGACCTTTCAGAAGGTCGGGCAATACTGCGGGTTTTTGGTGAAGGCAACGTACCAGAATTCAGCTCTACAAAGGCCTTTACAGGGCATACCTTGGCAATAGCTGGTGGTGTGGAAGCCATTTATGCTGTTTTGGCCTTACAAAACAATCATATTTACCCAAATCTCAACTTTAAGAATCCTATGGAGGAGTTCGATTTGATACCCGAAACCACATCAAAGAAAAAAGAATTACGGCACGTTCTTTCAAATTCGTTTGGTTTCGGAGGAAATTGCTCTACCCTGATATTATCGAAAGAAGCGTGAAAAAGTCGGTTTACATCAATAGTGTTGGTTCTGTATCTGCGCAGAAGACTTTCGATAATTCGGAGTTTCTTGATGAGATTACTGATTATGAGGCCAATGAACTGAAAGTAGTTGCACCGAACTACAAGGAGTACATTCCGCCTGCCGCTGCAAGGCGCATGGCCAAAGGCATCAAAATGAGTACTGTAAGCTCGCAAACTGCGCTTCAAGAAGCAGGTCTAAAAAACGTCGATGCAATTATTGTAGGTACCGGACTGGGTTGCCTTGATGACTCTGCAAGATTTGTGGGCGATATCATCAAAAATGAAGAGCAGTACCTCACACCAACACGATTTATTCAATCTTCGCACAATACCGTGGCGGGTCAAATCGCCCTGGGTTTAGGATGCAAAGGGTACAACTTTACCTATGTGAATTCTGCGATTTCTTTTGAATCTTCTTTGTTGGATGCCCAAATGCAGCTCGAAAATGATGAGGCCACCCATATCTTGGTGGGTGGGGTTGATGAAATGGTAGAGCATCATGTGCGATCACATCGATTGATCGATCATTATAAAACTGAACCGGTTACCTTAAAAAATGTTTTAAACTCGAAAACCAGTGGAGCCATTATGGCTGAAGGGTCACATTTTTTCGTGCTTTCCAATAAAAAACAAGATTCCACTTATGGCCAACTTATTGGGGTGGAAACCTACAATACACTTTCTGAACAAGAAGTTGAAACACAAGTCCGAATTTTTTTGAGCCATTTTGAAACGGCAGTGGATGCCATTGATTTAGTTGTTCTTGGTAATAATGGTGACGTAAATTTTGAGGGCTTTTTCAATACGCTCAGTGCGGGTATTTTCAATAAAACCCCGCAGGCGGTTTTTAAACATCTTTCAGGCGAGTATGATACCGCTTCAGGATTTGCCTTTTGGTTGGCTTCAAAAATATTGAAATCAGGTAATGTTCCTGAAATCGTAAAATGGAATGAACTTTCTGCTTCGAATCCGAAAAACATATTACTTTACAATCAATACCGAGGAGAAAACCATAGCCTTGTATTGTTGCGAAAATGTTGAAGCGAAGAAAGATCAACATCCTCTTTATAACCAGTTCAATTCTGATGGTTGTAATTAGCTTCTATTTTCTGGTACCCGGGTGGGTGTACTCATTGATTCTTTTTAGTTGGTTCTTAATTACCCTTTTTGGTTCCTTTTTTATAGGATGGAATTACCATCTGAACGCGATTCATTCCAACAAAAAAATAACCACGCAAGACATTTCATTGACCTTTGATGATGGGCCGCACCCAGAGTTTACACCAAAAACGTTGGAACTCTTAAAAAAGCATGATGCAAAAGCAACCTTTTTTTGTATTGGTGCGAACATTGAAAAACACCCTGAACTGGTAAAACGTATTCTTGCCGAAGGCCATAGCCTTGGAAATCACACGTATTCACATTCAAAGTCCTTTGGTTTTTTCAGTACTCAAAAGGTTGTCGCCGAACTGGCAAAAACCATCAAAATAACAAAAGATTTGACCTCTAAAGAAATGAACATGTACCGCCCCGCTTTTGGCGTGACCAACCCCATGATTGAAAAAGCCGTGAAAAATTTGAACCTCAATACCATTGGATGGAATGTTCGTTCTTTGGATACGACCTCACGTTCAGAGAAACAAATTCTTAAACGAATCACAGCAAATATTGCCAAAGGCGACGTGGTTTTACTGCATGACACCAGTCAGAAAAGCATCAATGTTTTGGAACAGTTATTGTTATTTTTGGAGGAGAAAAAATTGAAGTCGGTCACGGTAGACCAACTTTTGGATATTAAAGTTTATGCGTAAAATTTGTTTACTCTTCTTATTAGTTGCGATGACGGTCAATGCACAAACGCCATTATCATCAGTCGAGGCATCGAAATTCAGGACTTTGGTCAAATCGGCCTCTGAAAAAACGAAGACCATTACCAGTGATTTTACGCAATACCAACACATTGAATTTATGTCAAATGATATTGAATCTTCTGGAAGGTTGGCTTTTAAATCCCCAGCCATGGTCCGATGGGAATACGTGTTGCCGGACCCGTATATCATCGTTTTCAAAGATGAAAAATTGACAACAGTGCAAAATGGCAAAAAGAGCTCGATGGATATGGGTTCAAACCCTGTTTTTAAACAATTGAACCAATTGATAACCGCAAGCATTACTGGGGATATGTTTGATGATAATGCTTTTGAAATATCTTATTTCAGGGAAACTGGCGGTTATGAAGCACATTTAAAACCAAAAGATGACGGTTTCGCTGAATTTATCGCTAACATTCAAATAAACTTTAGCTCGAACGGCGAAGTGCAAGAAGTGAAAATGTCAGAATCATCTGAAGATTACACCCGCATTGTTTTTGATAATCGAAAGACAAACGTACCCCTGAACCTAGAATTATTTGAACACTAGAACAATGAAAAAAATACTGTTGTTTCTTTTCTCATGTTTTGTTTTTCATTCGTATTCACAAACCCTCTTTGGTGTCAGGGGAGGTTTGAATCATTCAGGTATAACCAATACACTTTTAGATAAAAAAAATGGGGCTTACTTTGGGGTACTAGTTGACATCCCCATTAAAAATAGATACTCGATGCAGCCCGAGATATATTATTCGAGCCAAGGAGGCAAGTCAAATTCCATCGAATTCAGCAATTTGAACATTGATTATATCGCCATTTCGTTCGTCAATAAATTTTACTTTACTGACAAAAAGAACATTCATTTTACAATCGGACCTGGTCTTGATTATTTCGTGAGCAAGCAAATCAATATTCGAAATGGTATTGGTGAAAATGTCAGCATAACCCCTTTTGATGCCGTAATTTTTGCCGGTTTAGGTTGCGAATTTGGTTTTGGTTTAACTTTAGAGGCACGATATAAACAAGGAGTTATAAGTACTGACTTTTTCGGAAGTAGTGATGTTTATGAACTTGGGGGAAGTCAATTCAACCAAGTTTTTCAAGTCGGAATAGCTTATAAATTTAAACCTTAAAATAAGGATATGCTCATCAAAGGACTATACACCGTCGTTTTAAACGAAAAAACGGAAGAAGGATTGAAGGTTACCGTAAAACTTCATAAAGAACATGAGGTTTTCAAAGGACATTTTCCTGATGAACCCCTTTTGCCCGGGGTGTGCATGATTCAGATGACCAAAGAACTGGTCGAGGCAGAATTGGAGAAAGAACTGTTTTTATCAGTGGCTTCGAATGTGAAATTCATGGCAAAAATCAATCCTGAAGTGAATGAGATTATTGATCTGTCATTGACCCTAAAAGAGGAAGATGACTTCATAAAAGTCAAGAATGTTACCAGCTATGATGAAACTGTGGCATTGAAATTGAATGTAACGTTCAAAAGAATGGACTGATGCGACATTTGTTATTCCTATTGATACTATTTCCTGTTTTTGGCATAGCCCAAGAACTGAAGATTTTGCGTTCGGAATACCCCAATGCAACCACCAATGAGCAAACTTTAGAGGCGCTTTCCAAATCACTCGCCTCAGTTACCCGTGATGATGAGGCCACTTTGATGGCATTTAAAGGCGCCCTATTGACCATAAAAGCAAAATTTTCAAAATCAGTCAAGGATAAAAAAACGCATTTCACAAATGGTGTTTCGTTGATTGAAAACGCAATTGCCAAGGCCCCTGAAAATATTGAGATCAGATGTCTTCGGATGGGTGTTCAAGAAAATTCGCCCAAATTCTTGAAATACAATTCAAATATTGAATTGGACAAAAAACATTTAATTGACCATTTCGCCTCGGTAAAAAACAAAGAAATCAAGAATTTCATTCGAGGTTTTGTAAAACTCTCAAAGCACTTCACTGAGGCTGAAAAGCAATTGTTTTAGGCAGCGTAATCCTTATCTTTAACACCGAATCACACCAATACGAAGGTTTTGGTCTGCCAAAAAATTGCTAGTGTCCATTGACTCAACCGTTCAAGAAAAAATGCAACAGCTAAAATGCTGTGTGCTCGTGCCTACCTACAACAATGGGCAAACACTTGAAAAGGTCTTGAAAGACATATTAAAAATTACACAAAACCTCATTGTTGTCAATGATGGCGCTACCGATCAAACTGCGAGTATTTTAGAAAATTTTCAAAACATCGAGCGCATTGATTTACCCAAAAACAAAGGTAAAGGCAGTGCTTTGAAAGTCGGGTTTGAAAAAGCGATTGAAAAGGGTTTTGACCATGCGCTTACCATTGATTCTGACGGACAACATTTTCCGGAGGATATTCCTGTTTTTTTAGATGCTTTGGAAAAAGAAAATACCAAAAATGTGCTCTACATTGGTGCTCGGAATATGAGTCAAGAGGGCATTCCTGGTGGAAGCAGTTTTGGCAACAAGTTTTCCAACTTTTGGTTTTGGTTTGAAACAGGTATCAAACTCAAAGACACACAAAGCGGTTTTCGCCTGTATCCTCTGAAAGCCATTGAAAAGCTGAAACTATATACGCCCAAATTTGAATTTGAAATTGAAGTCATTGTCAAAGCGGCATGGAGTGGTACCTTGGTCAAAAACGTACCCATTCAGGTTTTTTATGAAGATGAAAATAGGGTTTCACACTTTAGAAAAGTCCCCGATTTTGCCCGAATAAGTATTCTAAATACGTGGTTCGTTCTGGTTGCCCTTTTTTGGATCAAGCCGCGAGACCTGTACCGAAAGTATCGCAAAAAAGGATTTCGAAGATTTGTCAAGGAAGACCTTTTGTATAGCTCCGATTCGCCAAGAAAAAAGGCACTTTCCATTGCCTTGGGCGTCTTCATTGGCCTTTGTCCGCTTTGGGGTTTTCATACGGTAATCGTGCTTTTTCTTGCCGTACTTTTCAAATTGAACAAGGTTATTTCCTTTGCCTTTTCAAACATCAGTTTGGCACCTTTCGTGCCCTTTGTGCTTTATGCCAGTTTGCGCACCGGTACGTTCATCACAGGTGAAGAATTGAACTACACTTTCGATAGCATTGTATCAAATTTTGAGTTCATCACGCACTTAAAAACCTACATTATCGGCAGTTTGACCCTCTCAGTTCTTGGAGCTTTCTTTTTTGGCTCGTTAGGATATTTGATCTTCAACCTTTTTGACCGTAAAAAAGTAGCCGTTCACAATGGGTGATTTTTTTCAAAGAACATATACCCTCATTGCGCAAAAAAAACGATGGGCTTTTTTGGTTCTTTTGGTGGTGGCTGCTTCTTTGATCGCCATAAGTTCAAAAATCGAATTTGATGATGATATCTCTTCGTTGATTCCGCAAAGTGAAGAATCAAAGAAGGTTCAAGAAATATTGAAGTCCATCGCCTTTACCGACAAGATCATTGTGAATATCAGTCGCGGGCCAAATGCCACGGTTAATGACTTAACGCAATATGCCGCTGATCTCATAGATAGTATTCAGAAAAATAATGCGGCCCATATAAAAAACATACAAGGTAAACTGAACGATGAAGACCTTCCGAATACCCTGAACTTGGCTTATGAAAATCTTCCTCTTTTTTTAGATGCAGATGATTACGCTCTCATCGAACAAAAACTTGAAAAGGACAGTATAGCAAAAACCACAGCTCAAAATTTCAGAACGTTGACTTCCCCATCAGGCATTATCGCTAAAAAGACACTGGTCAAAGACCCATTGGGTCTGTCATTCATAGCACTCAAAAAATTACAACAATTGGGTATTGGTGCTGATTTCAAATTGAAAAACGGATTCTTACTGAATAAAGAAGAAAGTAACATCCTTCTTTTTATCACTCCCATTTTTGCCTCAGGCGAAACGGATAAAAACGCCCCTTTCGTAGCCGCCCTATATGAGCTGCAAAGCCAACTCAAAGAAAAACACGGTTCAAGAGTTTCCCATGAGTATTTCGGGGCCGCCTTGGTTGCCGTCGCCAACGCTAATCAAATAAAAAGAGATGTGCAATTCACGGCCGGTATTGCGCTACTGGTACTTCTGGTCATCTTGATTTTATTCTATCGCAAGCTGACATTGCCGATCGTACTGTTCTTGCCCACCCTATTCGGGGCCTTACTGTCAATCGCCTTCCTATGTATCATACGCACCAAAATTTCTGCCATTTCATTGGGTATTGGTTCTGTGTTGTTGGGTGTGACACTAGACTATTCATTGCATATTTTGACGCATATTCGAAATGGCAAGTCCATTCAAAGTCTTTACAAAGACGTTTCGCCCAGCATATTGATGAGTAGTTTGACCACAGCTTCCGCTTTTTTGTGCTTATTGTTTTTAAAATCCCAGGCATTACAAGATCTGGGCATTTTTGCGGCCATCAGTGTTTTGGGCGCCTCTGTTTTTGCGCTGCTTTTTATTCCTCAAGTGTATCAAAATAAAAAGGAGTCACTACAAAAATCAACCCTTATCGACCGTGTTTCCACCTATGCCTGGCACAAGAACAAATGGGTAATTGCCGCTCTAAGTCTTTTTTTAATAGGAAGCCTTTTTACGTATCGCACGGTTAATTTCAATCAAGATATCAGTAAACTGAACTACGAATCAGAAATTCTGACCCGGGCGCGCGAACACCTTGAAACCTTGACCGACATTGGATCAAAATCAATATACTTGTCTACCTACGGCAGTGACCAAGAAGCCGTTTTACAAAAGAATGATGCACTTTTTGAGCAACTGAATCAGCTTCAAACTAAAGAGGAAATCGTTAGTTTCAGCTCGATTGGAGCTCTAGTGCATTCCCATAAAGAACAAAATGCCAAAATAGCGGCATGGAAAGATTTCTGGAATGAGAAGAAAAAAGAAAACACCAAAAAGAACCTCATTGAAAGCGGGATGGAATTTGGCTTTAAGCCCTCTTCTTTTGAATCGTTTTACAACTTACTGAACAAAGATTTTCGACCTGTTGAAACTTCGGAGCTGAATTCGATATCTTCATTTCCTATTGAAGATTATATTGTAAGTGATTCATTATCAACTACTATCACTTCTTTGATAAAGGTTGAAGAAGCACAAATTCAAAACCTGCGGAGGGCTACGCAAAATGAAACCAACACCCTTTTGATCGATCGCAAGCAAGTGAATGAGACCTTTTTAGGAAATCTAAAAAACGATTTCAATCGCCTTATTTGGTACTCTTTAGTGGTGGTGGTTTTGTTATTGGTTTTATTTTACCGAAGTCTTTCCTTGACGCTGGTAACGGCTATACCCCTTTTTCTTAGCTGGTTTTTGACCATTGGTCTCATGGGATTTTTCAAAATTGAATTCAACATCTTCAATATCATTATCTCGAGCTTCATATTCGGACTCGGTGTTGATTACAGTATTTTCATTACCAATGGTTTGCTAGCAGAATACCGCACCGGAGAAAGCACATTATCCACCCATAAAACCTCTATTGTTCTCTCAGTAATCACCACACTATTGGGTATTGGTGTGTTGATATTCGCCAAACACCCGGCCCTATATTCGGTATCAGCGGTATGTGTGATTGGTATTCTCTCAGCTGCCTTGATGGCCTTCACCATTCAGCCATTGTTATTTCGCCTTTTATTGGGAGGGCCTGACAAAAGACCCATAAAACCCAGAGTTATTTTACACTCCCTTTTGTCTTTTGCCTATTTTCAATTGGGCGGATTGTTGCTTTCAGCCTTTTCATGGATCGTCATGAAAATCAATCCGAAAGCGCATTTTAAAAAGCAAATGGGGCTACACAAAGTGACTTCAAAATTCATGAAGTCCGTTTTATATACGAATCCGTTTGTGTCGAAAAAAATAGTGGGGCTGACAGAGCGGACTTTCGAAAAACCCGCTATGCTCATTGCCAATCACAGTTCTTTTTTAGACATTTTGGCCATGGGGCAGTTGCACCCGAAATTGGTGTATTTGGTAAAAGACCATGTCTATAATTCGCCAATAATCGGTAGCGCCGCAAAGCTTCATGGAGCATATCCGGTGTCAGGAGGTGTTGATGGTGGTGAAGAATTTTTACGTCAAAAAGTCGATCAGGGTTTTTCAATCATTGCTTTTCCTGAAGGTGCTCGATCCGAGACCAATAAAATCAATCGTTTTCATAAGGGCGCATTTTATCTTGCCGAAAAACTTGATTTGGATATTCTACCTGTCATGATCCATGGTGGTTCAGAAATATCGCCAAAAAATAGTTTCATTATACGGGATGGTGGTTTTACAGTTAAAATTCTTCCTCGAATCAAGGCTTCCGACACAAATTTTGGCACATCCTATTCACAAAAACCCAAACAGCTCGGGCAGTATTTCAGGTCGCAATTTCGAGAATTACGCAATAAAATTGAAGGTACAACCTACTGGCATAGCATACTCTTGGAAAATTATCGTCTTAAGGGCACGGGTATGTTCAAATCGGTCAAGAACGATTTAACAGCGAATCAAAAAGCCTATTTGGAAATCATACGGTTTGTAGGAGAAAAAGATCGAATCATACATCTATCCAATGAATACGGGCAGTTAGACCTTCTTTTGGCGTTGGATTCTTTTGACAGAAAGATACACTCCTGTTTGGAAAATAAAGAAGCAAGAGCCATCCTCAAAAATAATTATCTGACCCATAACTACAGTAAAATAACCGTTGTTGACACAATGACGCAGGCTTTTAAAGCCGAAGCTAATGTGCTGCTCATTGATTCAGATATCTTTTCCATGAATGAAATCGGTAAGGAAAAAATGGATGAAATCACTATCTTAATACTTCTAAAATCAGGAAAAAATCATCGTACAACCGCGATTGAAACGTTCGGTTTTGAAATTCAGAAAGAGAAGGAAAATGTACTCTTTCTCAAAAAGGAAATAGCATAACATGCAAACACATTATGATGTAGTGATTATCGGAAGCGGAATGGGTGGCCTAGTGGCTGCCAATATTCTGGCCCGTGAAGGGCGCAGTGTCTGTGTTTTGGAAAAGAACAATCAGTACGGTGGCAACCTACAGACTTTTGTTCGTGAGCGTACTATTTTCGATACCGGGGTGCACTATATTGGCGGACTCTCAGCGGGGCAAAATCTGTATCGCTATTTCGATTACCTCGATATTCTTGACGGATTGCATTTCAAAAAACTGAACAAAGACGGTTTTGATATCATCACTTTTGATAATGACAACATTGAATACCCCCATGCGCAAGATTATGACAATTTTACCCAACAATTGGTTGCAAAATTTCCTGATGAGGAAAAAGCCATCAAAACCTACTGTTCAAAACTCAGGGAAATATGTCAAAAGTTTCCCATGTATAATTTGGAAGAGGGAAAGCCCTATACCAATGATGCCGAACTCTTTCAGAAATCGGCAAAAGATTATATCGATTCCATAACCGAAAATGAAAAACTGAGAGCCGTTTTGGCGGGATCTAATTTATTGTATGCCGGTGATCCCAAAAAAACCCCAGTTTACGTGCATGCGCTTTCCTGCAATTCCTATATCGAAAGTGCGTACCGATGTGCCGATGGCGGCAGTCAAATCACAAAATTATTGGTACGAAGATTAAAAGAAAATGGGGGAGATATCTTCAAACACCAAGAGGTCAATACTATTGAGTGTGTCGACAAAAAAATCAAATCTGTCAAGACGAAGTCTGGGGCAGTGGTGTCAGGTGATATTTTCATTTCGAACATTGAGCCCAAACATACCCTTGAAATGGTGGGCGAAGAACATTTTCGAAAATCTTACAACACCCGCATAAACAATCTTGAAAGCACTATTTCAGCCTTTAGCATTCATATTGTCTTAAAACCAAAATCTTTCAAATACCTCAATAAAAATTATTACCATTTCAAAGATTACCGTAAAGTTTGGAACGCACACAAGTATACCGAAGAAAGTTGGCCTGAAACCTATATGGTTTCAATGGGGGTGCGGAAAAATCAAGACGAATGGGGCGAGCAGTTGACCGCTATTACCTATATGCGGTACGATGAGGTTGCCCAATGGCAAGATACGTTCAACACCGTTGCCAACAAAAATGACAGAGGCAAGACTTATGAAGATTTCAAGGCTGCAAAAGCTGAGATTTTTGTGAAAGAGTTGGAAAAGAAATTTCCGAATATTCGTGAATGCATACAGTCTATCCATACCTCAACACCGCTTTCCTATCGCGATTATATTGGTTGCAACCGAGGATCAATGTATGGCTATGTCAAAGATGTCAATGACCCCTTAAAAGCTTTTATCTCTGCAAGAACCAAAATACCCAATCTGTATTTTACAGGACAAAGTTTGAACATGCATGGTATTTTGGGCGTGACCATCAGTGGCGTAGTGACCTGTTCTGAAATTTTAGGGGGAGACTATCTAATGAATAAAATAACAAAAAACGCACCAAAAGAGAGGGAAAAAATCAATATGTAATGGCACAATTCAAGACCACAGCTGTAAAAAGGGTTGAAACCATTTCAAAAGAGGAGTTTGTAAAAAACCATTACAAACCGCAAGTGCCTGTTTTGATTACGGGCTTGACCAAAAACTGGCCTGCCTATGAAAAGTGGACACTCAACTATATTCAAGAACGGTCAGGGGATCAGATCGTGCCTCTTTATGACAATGAACCGGCCAAAGACAAAGAGAGTGTGTATGCCCCCAAAAAAGAGATGAAATTGGCCGAATACATCGAAATATTGAAAACCCAGCCCACTGACTTGCGGATCTTTTTTTATGAGATTTTAAAAAAAATGCCAGAGTTGTTGAATGATTTCGAGTACCCTGATATGGGTTTGAAGTTCTTCAAAAAGTTACCGGCACTGTTTTTCGGCGGGGGAAAATCAAAGGTTTTCATGCATTATGATATTGATTTGCCAGATAGCATGCACATTCATTTTGACGGTCATAAAAGTGTGACCTTGTTTTCGCCCCAACAAACAAAATATCTATATCGGGTGCCCTACTCCATTCATAATTTGGAATCGATTGATATGGACAATCCAGATTTTGAGAAATACCCTGCTTTGCAATATGCAGAGGGTATTCAATGTGATATGAAACATGGTGATGCCCTGTATATGCCCAGTGGATATTGGCATTACATCAAATATTTAGATGGTGGCTTTTCAATGACCTTAAGAGCACTACCCAAAAGTCCGAAACGATTTTTGAACATGCTTTCCAATGTGCTCTTCATGCGCAATTTCGATAATTTTACCCGAAGATATTGGGGGCAACAATGGCTTGATTACAAAGACCGCTTGGCCATAAAACGTACAGAGCAAAACCTTCCTCACCATTAATGCTGAATTTGAACAAAATACTTTCCTACATTGTAGTTTTACTCGTCTTGACCTCTTGCGGCGTAAAAAAGTCATTGAAAAGCATGACTCCTGATCTCAGTGGCTATGAAATGCAAATTCCTGAAAGAGCACAACTGAATGACTCCACCTATACATTGGGCGATAACTTTTTGATGAAAAATCAGCAGGGCCTTTGGGAACTTTATGTAGATGGAAATGCCTTGGAACTTGGATTGAAAACAGGTAGTCTTACCCAAGAGCTTTTCAATGCCCAAGAAGAAATATTCATCAAAAAGATTGATGAGCTCGTGCCCTCAAAAGGGAAGCAAAAGCTATTGCGGAAATTCTTGGCCTGGTTCAATCGCAAAATGCACCTCAACATTGACGAGCAATACAAAACGGAAATCTATGGCATGTCAAAATACGCCTCGCCCGACTATGATTACATCGCTGAAGCGTATCCGCGGGTCATGTATTTTCATGGTGCCCATGATATTGGGCATGCGCTGCAGGATCTGGCCTTGGTGGGTTGTTCATCATTCGCCGCCTGGGGAGATCAAACCCAAGATGGCAAACTTTTGATTGGACGGAATTTTGATTTTTATGCAGGAGATGAATTTGCCAAGAATAAGATCATCGCTTTTGTGAATCCGGATGAGGGACACAAATTCATGACGGTCACTTGGGGCGGATTCATAGGCGTGTTATCCGGTATGAACGATCAAGGTTTGACCATAACGATCAATGCCGGTAAATCAGATTTTCCGTTGGTAGCCAAAACCCCCATTTCATTGGTAACCCGTGAAATTCTGCAATACGCCTCAACTATTGAAGAGGCCATTGCGATTGCAAAAAAGCGGGAGGTCTTTGTGTCAGAATCCATTTTTGTGGGTAGTGCCAAAGACAAAAAAGCGGCGATTATTGAAGTATCCCCGAAAAATTTCGGGGTGTATGAGGTATCGAATTCCAATCAACTTATCTGTTCAAACCATTTTCAGAGTGCGGCCTATGCCCAAGACAAAAAGAACCAAAAACATATTTTTGAAAGCCATTCAAAATACCGCTATCAGCGCATGGAAGAACTCTTGAATGAAAACCCCAAAGTGACCCCTGAAAAAGTAGTTGGTATTCTGCGTGACCGTAAAGGGATCGATGAAACTAAAATTGGCTTTGGCAATGAAAAAGCCCTGAACCAACTTTTGGCACATCACGGTATTGTTTTTCAACCCGAAGATCTATTGGTTTGGGTATCGAGCAATCCGTATCAATTAGGCGAATTCGTTGCCTATGATTTGAATGAGGTATTCAATGGAAACCTAACACCGAATGCTTCCATTTCAAAATCAAATCTGAACATTGCAAAAGATAACTTTTTAGATACAGAAGCATACAAAAATTATGAGACTTATCGCATTTTAAGAAAAGATATCCAACGTTCTATTAAAAACGAGTCGCATGTAGCCCAACAAAAACTGGCTAAACTGGTGGCGTTGAATCCTGATTTTTGGGAAGCCCATTATTTAGTGGGTCTTTACAATCATCAAAAGGGATATGATTTTTTGGCCTTGCAATCTTTTCAAAAAGCTTTGGAGAAAGAAATCACGACAATACCCGATCGCGAAGAAGTTGAGAAGTATGTTAGAAGACTTAGGAAATAAATCATTTAGGATTTGAAATCCATAGTGTCAATGCTAAAGATGGAAACTAAAGTAACTGCAATGAAATTGATGGGTTTTAACCTTTATCTAGATCATAAGAGTGAGCTATTGACACCTATTAATTACATCTTCAACCCGAAGAATAATTAGTCCCAATCAGTATTTTGTTAGTTGCATAGGTCCATCAGTTGTACTTCAATCTGAATGTGGGTAAACAGCGTCCTTGAGATAAAAAATTCAAGGTATTTCTATAGTAATTGGTCATGGCTCAATGACCAACAAAAAGTACAGCACAGGTATCACACTAATGCTTATCTAGACTTAATTTGTATTAAAAGAAATCCCTTAAAACTAAGTATTGCTTCGTAATTTTGTGGAAAATGAAATTCATATGCTATCAAAGAAACTCGAAAAAGCACTCAACAACCAAATACGAATTGAAGCTCAATCTTCTCAGGTGTACCTCTCTATGGCTTGCTGGGCCGAAGTAAAAGGACTTGAGGGTGTTGCAGGTTTTATGTATGGCCATTCCGATGAAGAACGCATGCATATGCTCAAATTGGTAAAATATGTAAATGAGCGTGGAGGCCATGCCATTGTATCTGAATTAAAGGCCCCACAAACAGAATTCGGATCCTTGCAAAAAATGCTAGAGCAACTTTATGAACATGAATTGTTCGTTTCAAAGAGCATTAATGAACTGGTTCACATAACCCTTGAGGAAAAAGACTATGCCACACATAACTTTTTACAGTGGTATGTAGCTGAACAATTAGAGGAAGAGGCCCTGGCCCGTACCGTTTTGGACAAAATCAACCTCATCGGTGATGACAAAGGCGGACTTTATCTTTTTGATCGCGATATTCAACAATTGACCGTTGAAAGCGCTGCTTCTGAAAATATGGAAGAATAATATTTTACACTAGGTTTATTTAGATTAATTTAAAATAACTATTTTTACACCATTCTGCTTAACAAAGCTTGATGGGTAAAAAGAAAAAAGCAAAAAAACTTCAAAAGGCACGCCTTCGTGAACTCAATCTAGGCAAGTGCAAAAGCAAGTGTTGTGATAAATACAAAAAGGGCGAACACAAACGATGCAAAAAATGTCCTTGCTTTGATTTGCTTAAAAAAGTAGCATAGAACTCTAGTTTTAGACAATAGTAAAGAAGGGGCTAAGATGGTTAGCCCCTTTTTAATTGAGCTTCCTTATTATTTTGCCTTTTTTATAACCTATGGCAGTTCTCGCTTTATCGGGCTTATCCAGTTTCTCCATTAATTCTCTATTTTCCAACATAAATTCATTTTATGATTAAGCATTGATTCAAGTATTATATGAAAAAACTAATGTGGTCATTTTCCATTTTTTTTCTTACGAATAATACTTAAATTATATGAAATAAAACGGTAGTATAATTAGTATGGGAAATTAATATTGTTAATGAAAAAAGATATATTCTTCGTACTTCTATTAATTATTTATCCTTCGCTTCTATTAAGCCAAGAAATCAGAGGAAAAGTTTTTTATGAGAATAAACCTCTCGAGGGAGTCAATATTATTAATGCGACTACTCTTTCAGGAACATCTTCCAATAGTAGAGGTAAATTCAAACTTCCTATTACTTTAGGGGATTCTATTTTTCTTTCGTTTGTAGGAATGAAAACTATTAAAAGAAAAATAATTAATAACGAAGGACTAATTATAAATATGGAATCAGATTATAACGTTCTCGAGGGCGCGACAGTTGTGGGTTCAAAAAAGCCTTCTAAATATAGTAGGGAAAAAATAGAGACTTTTGAAAATAGTTTTGGAGAAGTAAATATTAAGAAGGCAGGATATGCCATTAGTCAAGTACGAGGTGAAGATATCGTTAATTCTGTTGGTCGTGATAGAGGACTAATTCCTGCAATTGTCTTCGCATTAGAGGGTAAAGTGCCTTCGTATCAAGTAGGAGCGGGTGGTGTTGTGCTGCGTGATTCGGGATCTATTAATTCCACGTCATATGCGTTATGGGAAATTGATGGACAAACATTTGATGGCTTTCCTCCTCACGTTGATTTAAATACTGTAGAATATGTGAACGTTGTCAAAGGTTTAGGGGGGACTACTTTATACGGCACCAGAGGTCGTGGAGGAGTAATTGTGGTTAAAACAACGCAAAGGAAAAGATTGAATTCGAAGGTATTAAACACCGGCAATGATGAATTGGGTGAAAAGGGAATTTCATACGCTCAAACTAGAAGAAGACATAAATTCGATAATCTAGAGAACGAAAAACAAATTATAGATACAGCAAAACAATTAAGCCAAGATTATATAAGTCTGAGAGGTCTTGCGTATTACGCTCAATCAATAGGAGAACTACAAACAGCTGCAAAAATCTATAGGATGATTCTTTCAAACTCAGAAGATAAAATCAATTCTTTGAGGGATATCGCGCATACCTGGGCAATAAGTGGTCGCACTCAAAAAGCATGGACTAGTTATATGACTGCTTTAAAGGAAAATAATGGCGAATTCCAAGAAGCAAATATTGATAAAATTATCTTCAACGAAATGGAACGTTTATATGTTACGGAAAACCTAAAGGATAAAGTAAATGATAAATTTGAAATTCAGTCAGATTTTTCTAATTCTCAAAAAAACACCACTAGAATTGTAATTGAATGGGGCAATCCTGGGCATAACTTATCCATCGAGGTGTTAAATCCAAATCTACAATCATATACTTTGAATTTTGGGAGTGCTTTCCAAAAAAATGATAGAATACAGGAATTCTTTCTAGATGACACCCTAAAAGGGGAATGGGCTTTTAATTTGACCCAAGAATTTGATAATCAGAATGACCTGAAGTTAAAAGTCACGATTTATAGAAATTGGTTTTCTTATTCAAAAATTGTAGTCCAAACAAAATATTTTGAATTAGAAAAAGATGATAACATAACTTATAATTTATTCAATCTTAATATGCTTTAAAGCATTTCAATCTAAAAACAGCACTTTCCCCTAAAGTGTATAAATAAAAAATAGCTTAGGAAAATCCCAAGCTATTTTTTATTTATAATTTATTATTTCCCAAACATCAAAAGTTCGTTGCATTTGATTTCAGTGATATATCTTTTTTCGCCTTCTTTGTTTTCATAAGACCGATGCATTAACTTACCTTCAACGGCCACTTGCTTTCCTTTGGCCAAATAGTTCTCCACGATCTCGGCGGTTTTTCCCCAAGCGACCACATTGTGCCATTGGGTATCTTCTACTTTCTCACCGTTGGCATTTTTGTAACTGTCGCTAGTGGCGATAGAAAATTTGGCCAATTTACTGCCACTTTCCAAGTTAATGATTTCTGGGTCTTGTCCTAAATGTCCAATTAACTGTACTGAGTTTTTAAGTGCGTTCATAATTTTAATTTTTGCGTCTGCCATAGTGCGCAGACAGGTTTAACATTGTATTTTATCGAGTTCTTATGTTTCGACGCTGCAAACTTAAAACGGCACTTCACTTTGATTCGGTTGAGAAATAATTACTATCGTTTACAAACGTTTGTAAATTATTATATATTTAATAATCAATTATTTATATAAAAATAAAGTAGTTTGTCAAATTCCTATAACGGAACTTCACATTTATTGATTGCTATAGTCAATCGATATATGTAAAAATTCCAGAAATCTGTATGTTCCTAAAATCGGGGTAAGATTGCTTGCTGTTGCAGTGTAAGCTATTGTATCAAACCTTGCCAAAGTTTTTTTTCTTTCAGAATCTAAAATTTCAATGGTAAAACCATGGAAGTAGCAGTCTTGTTCAATTCCATTATAATAGGTAGGCATTGAATAACCATCATTGATTTTTTCAATACAGTATGAAATCATTTCTGTGCCGACATCAGCAAATTTTTCGACATCTAAATTTTTTGAGTAGTAGAATTGAAACATAGCTATTTCAGAAATGCCTGCCACCACACCTATATCTTCTATTTACAAATATTTTTCCTTAATTATGGAACTTATTTCAACAAGCTTTTGTTTTAATAATGAATCATATTTCATGTTTTTCAAAGGCATTTTCTATTTATAAGTATTTTAATTCTGTTAACTCATTCCCTTTAAACGGCACAACAAATCATCGCTAAACTTAAACCACACTATATTCGTATAAATCGAAATATTGAAACAATTGTTCACCAAAGAAAGTTTTTTAGTTTTAAAGGAGTAGGAAAGAACATTCCTTAAAAATCAGAAGAAATATATCCTTCAAAATTTAGTGCTTAACCACCCTACCATTCCATCAAGAGTTATTGTACTAGCCTCAATCTTGATAACAGAATTAGACTCAAGAACAGGAAGCCTAATGATAGCCTCTCCATTTTCATCGGTTTCCAGTTTTGGGTACCAATACAATAAGCTAGCTCTATCTTTAATTCTTTTTGAAAGTTTTTTTATATAGGCGTTAAACTCCATGACAGGTTCGTATCCTTCAAAAACCAATTGCCCTTCCTTTCTTTGAATAAACTTTTGTCCTTTTCCAGATCTTGTATACATGCTAATTACTCCGCCAGATCCTCTTGCCCCATAAATGGCCGCATCTGGGCCAATTAATAATTCAATTCTTTCGATGTCCGCCGCCGAAACCATATTCATTATATCACTTAATGGAGTTTTAACTGGCCCTCCTAAGCTTGGCCCTTGATTTCCTTGTGCCAATGGGAAGCCGTCTAAGACGTACAAAACAGGCCCCGAGGCTCTTGGAATTGTAACAGAAGGAGATACGTTAAAATCTCCGGAAACTATAACGCCAGGGATTTCAGAAAGCATTTTTCCAATGCTTCTTGTCTTTTTAGGGTCTTGATATTTTATTCGCTTTTGGGGTACATCAATCCCATAGACTGATGGAGAGTCTTTTTGTTTTTTGTCTAACTTTTTACTTATCTCTACTTCCTCCAATTCGATTAACCCAGTAGTATCTAATGGTTCGTTAGGTCGTGGGGAATTAGACTCTGAAGATGTAGTTTTCTTATTGTTTGGTTGTCCTTGTTCCTTTGAGGAATTGGTATATAAAACTCTTTCTTCTTGTTCCCATTCTTTGAATGGCACAACCTTTACCAATCTGGATTTAGTATTCACTCCTTTAGTCCTGAAAATCAATTCTGAACTTCCCGTTATTTGTATTTCCTCTAGTCTTAGCAGACCATTGGAGTCAGTTTCAGTCTCTTTCAACCAAACCCCATCTTCGGTTTGAGCCATAATTTGAATCGTGGTATTTTCCAATAACTTGTTGTCCAAGTTATAGGCATGACCCTTAAATTCTAGCCCTTTTTGTATGGAAAATTTTGGATTGTTTTCAATCCCATCCTCATCCGTGGAAATATTATCAACATCTGATACCAGAATGTTCAAATCCTGTAAAAAGCGATTTTTCCTATCTAATGAGATTTTATCCGTCTCAGAATTATTTGTGTATGTGAGGAAATTAGGGCGAATATTGGAATATTCTCCCATAGCCTCCACATCATGGCGGTTGACACTCAAGGCCAATTGAGTTTTTACGGGCGAATTTTTTTTATCTGTTACCTTTATCTTGAAGGCCTTTTCATCAGAATCGGAAGAAATAAGTTTGATATCAATATAGAGCCGTTCTCCGTCTATCCAAAAGGGTCTTCTTGCTAATTCTGTTCCAGCAACATCAACTAGTCTAAGTGTAAAAATTCCCTTTGGAAAACCCCTTTTCGAAAGATTAATATCCAAACTTTTATCATTCTTAAATTCCAATTCCTTTTCGAAATAACTTATTCCACCAGATGTTCCTACCAACTTTACCTTAGTACCTAAAACTTCTGAAGACGCAGTGACCCTTATCTTGACATTATTTTCGTTCAGATTGCTTACATGCAGAAGATAACCCTGAGTTTCCGCTTTAGGAATCGGGTACATTTCTCCATTCTCTAATTCCAGTTGGTATAGCTTGCCATCCTCAGGCTTAAAAATAGCACTCCCTAAACCAGTTGAATAATAGCTAACCGTAGCAACTTCCTGCCTCTTTTCATCCAGTACTCTGCCAACTTTAGTCGATTGAGCATATGGAATTTTAATAACTAGTCTATTTTCTTGGTCGCTTAAAAGTGTTCCCCCTTCGGGAGTAATTAGTATATCTGAAGTTTTAGCCACTTCGTTCTTTTCTCTTAATGCACCACCCACTGATATGTCTTCTACGGCATAAACATCTTCACCATAATTCTGCATCCAACGGGTATATGCCTTAAAGAAGTACTTTCCCGGAACTATATTCTTGGGGAGTTTCATATGTCCTTCTACCATTCCGTCAACAACCTCATGGAATTGCTTTTTTACTACAGTCCCATTTCCGTCTAACAACTCCACATTTAAAACACCGCTGAAACTATTTCTATTTTGTTGAATCCCTGTCAAGAGATAACCCTTGAAGAATAATGGGTTATTGGGGCTAACTTGTTTATTGGCAATGTGAAGCACAGCGCGCTCCTGCCATAATACTAGGGAGTCCCGATTAGCTTCCTGAGAGTCAAAAGACAATTTGTCCAGCTTAGATTTATAATTATTGGAATTTTGCGCAAAACCAACAGAAATAGTAACTAGAAAAAGAAAACATCGAAATTGAATATCTTTTTTCATATAGTAGGTATTAGACTAATAAAATAAGATATTAATCAGCATAGTTGAACTAATTGAAGTAGATTTAACATCAATTTGTAATGAATTTTAACATCTCTTTCTTTTTATTAATCGATACTTGTTAATTGAAAATAGTGAGAAGTTTTTATGAAGAATTATGTCGCCTAATGGTTCTATCTTTTTGAGTATGGTTATTATATTAAACCTATTACATTCAGATTCCTAGAGAAATATTCATTTAATCATTGACAAAAATGTTCGTATTCCAGAAATTATTAGTTAGACCATATGGAAAAGAAGGTATTCGGCCATGGTTGGTTTAGGAATAAAGTTGTAATACCCGTTTTCTAAATTGATATATTCTGGTTTCAGGTCATAATCTTCTCGAATTCGACGCCAAAATGCGTCATCATTCTTTACAGGGTAGGGTTCTGTTGAAGGAGTATTCGCCTGAAGTTTCAAAGGCAAAAAGGGCGAAATCAATGCCGTTTGACCCAGACGTTTTAAGAATTGTCTTTTTTTCATCATCCTGTCAAATTAAGGTGCTTAGCATCCTAATTTAAGATTTAAAGCATTGATTTCTAGACATAAACTTGCAAAAAATAGAAATTGCACTCTTTTTTTCACTAAATTCAGACCAATATCAACCAATTAAAAACTTCAATTATGAAAAAATTAGTAGCAGAATTCATCGGTACCCTTTGGCTGGTACTCGGTGGTTGTGGTAGTGCAGTACTAGCTGCCGGTTTCCCTGAATTGGGCATTGGCTTTGTTGGCGTTTCCCTCGCCTTTGGTTTAACAGTGGTAACCATGGCCTATGCCATTGGTCACATTTCAGGATGTCATTTGAACCCCGCCGTATCCATAGGTCTATGGATGGGTGGCCGTTTTGATGCAAAAGACCTGATTCCGTACATCGTAGCCCAAGTTTTGGGTGGCATTGCAGGTGCTGGAATTCTTTATTTAATTGTTTCAAATCAGGCAGGATTTGAGAGTGTTGGTGGGTTTGCCGCCAACGGTTTTGGAGAACATTCACCAGGAGGTTTTAACATGACTGCTGCGTTGGTCACTGAAATTGTTATGACCTTTATCTTCCTATTCGTGATCTTGGGTGCTACACACTCAAAGGCTCCAAAATATTTGGCAGGACTTGCCATCGGACTTTGTTTGACCTTGATTCATTTGATCAGTATACCGGTTACGAATACTTCTGTCAATCCAGCTAGAAGTACAAGTCAAGCAATTTTCGCCGAAGGCGGATGGGCCATGGGGCAACTTTGGTTGTTCTGGGTCGCACCAATCGTAGGTGCCATTATCGCAGGTTTGGTTTACAAAAACCTTTCTCCTGATAACGACTGATTCATAAAATTCACTTTCTTGAAAACCATCCCGATTAAAATTGGGATGGTTTTGTTTTTTGCCCCAACTACAATTCCTATATTTAAAATACCAAAAACAAACTATGCCACTCGCCATTGTTATTTGCGGAATTCTACTGCTGTTTCTTCTAATTGTTCGTTTTAAACTAAACGCATTCATTGCCTTTATTCTGGTTTCACTTTTTGTGGGAATCGCTGAAGGCATGCAACCCGTTGCGGTGGTTGGTTCCATTCAAAAAGGAATCGGGAATATTCTCGGTTTTCTAGTCCTCATTTTAGGTTTGGGGGCCATGCTCGGCAAATTGGTTGCAGATAGTGGCGCAGCACAACGTATTACCACTAAACTTGTTGAGAAATTTGGCAAAAAGAACATTCAATGGGCGGTGGTGCTCACGGGTTTCATTGTGGGTATTCCCATGTTTTATTCTGTAGGGTTTGTCATTCTGGTTCCCCTGGTCTTTACCATAGCTGCAGCAACTGGTCTGCCCTTGATCTATGTGGGATTGCCCATGTTAGCCTCTTTATCGGTGACCCATGGCTATCTGCCACCGCACCCAGCCCCGACTGCGATTGCATCGCAGTTCAATGCAGATATCGGGAAAACACTTTTTTACGGAATCATAGTTGCCATTCCCGCCATAATCGTTGCAGGTCCGTTGTTATCGCGAACCATGAAAAACATAAAAGCAAGTCCGATTGAGGGTTTCGTAAATGCCAAAGTACTGACTGATGATGAAATGCCTGGCACTGCCGTGAGCATTTTTACGGCATTGCTACCTGTACTATTAATGGCTTTTGCTGCGCTTGCAGACTTTTTCATTACCGATGACTCCCTGCTCAAGACCATTCTCGTTTTCATGGGCAATCCGGTCATGGCCATGTTGATTTCCGTTTTAGTGGCTATCTATACGCTGGGTTTGGCCCGAAAAAAGAGCATGGAAGATATATCAAAAACCATTGGCAGTGCGGTTTCAGGCATTACCATGGTACTTTTAATCATAGCAGGCGCAGGTGCTTTAAAGCAAGTGTTGATCGATAGTGGTGTCAGTGAGTTTATCGGGGCAGCTTTAGAGGGCTCTTCGATCTCACCACTCCTTCTTGCGTGGTTGATCGCAACAATCATTCGTGTTTGTGTGGGTTCTGCCACGGTGGCCGGATTGACCGCTGCCGGTATAGTATTCCCCTTGTTGTCAGTTACTGATGTGAGTCCTGAATTAATGGTATTGGCCATCGGATCGGGTAGTTTGATGTTATCTCATGTGAATGACAGTGGCTTTTGGCTCTTTAAAGAATACTTCAACCTATCCATAAAAGACACCCTAAAGTCATGGACACTTATGGAAACCACCGTGGGCGTCATGGGATTATTGGGCGTTTTAGCATTGGACCTATTTATTTAAATCATTGACTATGAGCAAACCTTCTAAAAAAATCAAGGAATTAGGGTTGGTATTACCTCCGGCACCACCCCCAGCAGGATTGTATAAACCCGTTTTAGTCATTGATAATTTTCTATACATATCAGGTCAGGGCTGTTTGCGAACTGATGGAAGTAAAATTGTTGGTCGTGTTGGCGATACCTTTACTTTAGAGGAAGGAAAAGCCGCTGCACGGCAAACTGCATTGACCATGCTGGCCACCATCACCACCCATTTTGGCGATGTTGACCGCATCAAAAGGTTGGTAAAAACATTGGGTATGGTCAATAGTGCACCCGACTTTGGAGACCAACCTCTGGTCATCAACGGCTACAGTGAATTAATGGCCGATGTTTTCGGGCCCGAGAATGGAGTTGGGGTTCGCAGTGCTGTGGGCATGATACTTCCAGGTGGTATAGCCGTAGAAATCGAAGCCATGTTTGAACTTCATAAATAAAATAATGGCCGATCATTGGTATAAAGTTCAGGACCCTGCACTCGTAAATTCTCCCTCTTTATTCGTTTATCCAGAACGGATAGAAGAAAACATCCGAAAAATGATTTCCATTTCGGGTAGTGTGTCCAATTTACGTCCACATATCAAAACCCACAAAATCGCCGAAATTGTACAAATGCAACAGCGTCATGGTATTCAAAAATTCAAATGTGCAACCATCGCTGAGGCAGAATTATTGGGGCAATGCAAAGCCCATGATGTTTTATTGGCCATGCAAACTGTTGGAGCCAATATCAATCGTTTCTTTGATTTGATGGATGCTTACCCCGGGTCTCGATTTTCAACTTTGGTTGATAATGAAACAACACTTTCACAACTAGCTGAAAAAGCCGCTTTGAAAAATAAGATCTTAAGACTTTATTTGGATATCAATTCGGGTATGAACCGCACAGGATGCATTCCCAATGAAAAGGCAGCGGCACTTTATGCGGCCATGGAAAATAACCCCAATGTTGCCGCTCAGGGCTTGCATGTTTATGACGGTCATATTCGCAATTCGAATCTTCAAGAGCGCACCGAAGTTTGTGATGCGGCCTTTAAAAAGATTTTGGAACTCAAAGAGGTCATCAAAAAAAATGGAATTCTTGTTCCTGAAATCATAGCCGGAGGTTCTCCTTCATTTCCCATTCATGCCAAAAGAACTGGTGTTGATGCCAGTCCGGGAACAACCTTGCTTTGGGATGCCCGCTACAGCGAACTTTTTCCTGATATGCCCTTTCTTCATGCAGCGGTGTTGTTTATCCGAATCATAAGCAAGCCAGCAAAAGATATTTTATGTTTTGATTTAGGGCATAAGTCCGTTGCCTGTGAAATGGGTTTTCCACGGGTTAGAATTTTTGGTTTAGAAGACAGCGAGCAAATTGGGCAAAGCGAAGAGCATTTGGTGGTTCGTACCCAACAGGCGGGCGAATTTGAAGTAGGAGACGGGTTTTACGCCATACCCATTCATATTTGTCCTACGGCGGCTAAATACGAAGAAGTTTTGACCGTCACTGATAGAAAAATAACCGGTTCTTGGAAGGTGGCCGCAAGAAATCAAAAAATCACTATTTAGCATGTTTATTTTCGACGCACATCTAGACCTCGCCATGAACGCTTTGGAATGGAATAGAGACTTGCGTTGGCCCATCGAAGAGATTCGTGAAAGTGAAAAGGACATGACCGATAAACCCGATCGCGGTAACAACACCGTATCATTTGATACTATGCGAAAAGGCAATATCGGAATTTGTGTAGCAACACAAATCGCGAGATACGTACATAAAGACAATGACCTCCCAGGCTGGAATTCTCCGCAACAAGCATGGGCGCAAACACAAGGCCAATTGGCGTGGTATAGGGCAATGGAGGAATCAGGAGACCTTAAACAAATAACCAATGTTGGGGAATTGAATTCGCATCTTACCTATTGGGTAGAAAGTGCTGCAGAAAAGAAAACCATAGGTTATATCTTAAGTTTAGAGGGTGCCGATAGCATGGTTACCCTCGATCATTTGGAGCGTTCATATGAGCAAGGTCTCCGTGCTATTGGTCCAGGGCATTATGGCCCCGGAACTTATGCCCATGGCACTAATTCGGTAGGGGGAATTGGAACAAAAGGAAAAGAATTGCTCAAAGAAATCGAACGTCTGAACATGATATTGGATGCCACCCATTTGTGCGATCAGAGTTTTTGGGAAGCAATGGATGTTTATAAAGGGGCTGTTTGGGCAAGCCACAATAATTGTCGAAAATTGGTCGATCACAATCGTCAATTTTCAGATGAGCAACTAAAGGAATTACTTAGTAGAGATGCCATTATTGGAATGGTATTGGACGCTTGGATGATGGTACCCAATTGGGTAAAAGGCAAATCAACTCCCAAATCTATGGGGGCTTCTTTGCAACAAATGGCCGATAACATCGATCATATTTGTCAAATGGCGGGCAATGCCCTGCACGTGGGTATTGGTACAGATCTTGACGGTGGCTTTGGCAAAGAACAATGCCCTGCTGATTTAGACACTATTGCCGATCTTCAAAAAGTACCGGAAATCTTAATGGAAAGAGGGTATTCTAAAGAAGATATAAAGAATATCATGCATGGTAATTTCATCCGATTTCTTCGACAAAATCTTCCTGAAAATTGAAAAAACATCCATTTAATCGAATTTAACTGCAATTTTAGGGCCCGTGGCAGGGTATTTGTTATTTTTATGGGGATTACACCACTTTTATAATCCATGAAAACAAAAGTTACTTACATACTTTTCGTACTCCTATCATTTGCTGGATGGTCACAAACTGATTTGCCCACTCAAAAGCCTTTGAAAATTGAGGCGGTCAATAAAGTGGATGAAAAAGGTGAAACAGATACCGGTACGTCTTTGAAAATGCCAGATGTAATCAAAGAACAACCTAAGATCAATATGAAAGATTCAAAATCATCTGTAAAGATGTTGCCCACTAAAAAATTGGTTCAGGCAGGGCATGATTTGAAGATCGATCCAAAGGTGGGGCCAAGAACAGCCAAAGAAGGTTCCTTTGATTATTTTCCCGATCAAAATCTTGGGGAAATCAAAAGCAATGGTAAATATGTGGGTATTGTTTGCCGAGATCATGAATATGTTGATGGCGACCGTGTCAAAATTTATTTGAACAATCAGGTGGCCGAACCGAACATATTGTTGACAGGTGCATTCAAGGGTGTGAATTTAGATTTAAAACCAGGGTTTAACCAATTGGTCTTCGAAGCTTTGAACGAAGGCTCATCAGCACCCAATACTGCTCAGGTCGATGTTTATGACGATCAAGGGCAATTGATTTACTCGAATAAGTGGTTGCTTTCCGAGGGATCCAAAGCGAGTTTGATAATTACCAAAGACTAATTTCAATTCCTTTTTCCTGGAGTGTATTTTTCCTTTGCCTTTCCCAAAACATCTTCTTTGTAATACAGAACCTCTTTCCATTTGACATCAGCATAGTTCTGAATTTGATCCTCAAAATGAGGCGAATTTGGATCGCCACTTTGACCCCCTGCTAAAATGCTCTTGGCTTTGACTTTTTCTCCAAACTCAACGGCCGCAACAAAACTATTGCCCCTCGTACCATAGATTTTCTTTGCCCCTTCTGAAGTATATCTTGCACCGTATGCAGCTAAGGCACCCCAACGACCAGAGGCAAAACCTATGGGCATACTTGGTTTACTGTCATCAAAGGGTTGCCGAATGTCGCCATTCAAACGTTGATAGCGATTGACCTCGCCCCAAGCTAAACGCCATGTGCCAAAATCGGCTTCCAATTGTGCAATTACCGCCTCGAAAATCCTGAGTCTTTCTTTTAACTGAGAACGGTCTCCCCAATACGTTACACAATCCATGGGTGTCATTCCTGCCAGACACTTCCCTTCTTGATAATAACGGGTTCCGTAATAATGGGCCAAGGTCATGGCCATTGACTCTTTTGATGTTTTATAATCCCAATTTCTCAATTCTTCTATGGGGGCGCTTAATTTTTTTGATTGATCGATCTTGTCATAGGCTTCCACCAAACCTGGAATGAGGGCTTCAAATGCCGGTAAATAAGGGTCATGTGCCAATTCTATTAATCCGTCTAAGGTATGACCCTCTTTATCCTTTAAAAGTCCAATGGCATGTACACCTCTAAAATTTTCACGGTCGATGGACATGTAATTGGGGTAATCTTCTTTTTTAGGACTAAACTCCAAAGCTGCCGTATAAGGCGTGGAATTGCAATTTTGCAACCACCCATTTTCAGGATTCAACAAACCTATATTTTCATCAACCGTATGCAGGCCCTGCCAATCAGTTTTAGGGTTCCAGCCTTCAACCGGTTTCGTATAATCAAATGATTCGTCACGTCTGGGAATAAAATTGCCATGAAAGTATGCGATATTTCCTTCAGCATCAGCATAAACCGTATTATTGGATGAGTTGGTTCTGATATCCATCATCTCACGAAAACCTTTGTATCCATTTTGCTTGGTTCGTATAAAGGATTGCTGCAAGGCTTTCACGGGTTCCCACATCATGGCCGAGGCCGTCCAATTACCATCTACCACATGAGTTATTGGTCCGTGGTGCGTATGGTAGGCATTGAATGTTTTTGTTTTAAAGCCATCTTCTGTCTTGTATTTCAGAGCAATTTCAGAAACTTCAACTGGCCGTAATTCTTCGCCATATTGATACATGACCTTGCCCTCTAGATTAGTAATGTTTTCTTTGAACTCATCCATGACATCGGTATAGGTTGAGGTATGCATCCAGCCGGTTTTTTCATTGAACCCTTGATACACGAAAAATTGACCCCAGGTGACCGCTCCGTATGCGTTTAGTCCCTCTTCAGAAACCACATGCACCTCGCCACGAAAATAGAATGACGTATGCGGATTGATCAGCAACAAGGTATTGCCCGACTCGGTCAATTTTCCTGAAATTGCGATTCCGTTTGAACCTTGCGGTTCTGCCAGTTCCTCCTGTTTTTTGATTTCCATCAGTTCAGATTTAGGAATTTCCATATCACTTTCATAAAATGCCTTGATCTTACTTGTTCTTATTCGTTCAATATCGCCACCTATTGAACCCTCACTAAAATACATGGGCATCCATGGTTCAAAATGGGTCAATAATCTCGGTTTTACCTCAGGGTGGGTTTCCAGATAATAATTGATGCCATCGGCAAAGGCATCGCATAGTTTCTTCAACCATTCAGGACTTTCATCATAGTTGGCCTTGGCTTGCTCTTCGGTCATAAACAATTTGGCCCTCAAATCGCTGTAAATTGCTTCCTCGCCCTCCACTTCAGCCAATCTACCTGTAGCCCAAATATAATTTTGTTCCACCCGATTGAAATCATCCTCACATTGGGCATAAAGTAATCCGAAAACCGCATCTGCATCTGTTTTACCATAGATATGTGGCACACCAAAATCATCACGAATTATAGTTACCCGTTCCGCTTTTTCCTCCAACGTCAAGCTGTCATAATCTTGTTTTTCTTCAGACTTACAGGAAAAGAAACCGACAACAATTGCAATCAAGAATACTCTCATACCATTCAAATTAGGGTAAGTTAAATTAAACGTCTTACTGCTTAAAAACTAATTTTTTACGTAAAATGAATAGCATAATTTAGGTAAATTGCGACGCTGTCTGATCGAGCGCAGTCGAGACCTACTCCAATGACAAGGATGAAACAATACTTCGTCTATATTTTGCTTTGTGCTGATGGACTAACCTATACAGGTTTTACCAATAATATTTCCCGTAGATTCGAAGAGCACCAGAATGGCTTAAACAAATCTTGCTTTACCTATAAAAGAAGACCTTTAGTTCTTATTTTTCATCAAGATTTTAACGATGTACATCTAGCAATTTCTTTTGAAAAGAAAATAAAAAAATGGAGCGGAAAAAAGAAGATGGCTTTGGCTAATGGAGCATATGATTTACTTCAAATTTTAGCCGAATGTAGAAATGCAACACATGCTGATTTTAAACCTAATTTGTAAATAGGTCTCGACTGCGCTCGACCCGACAAACTTTAACCAAAATATGGCCGAAAAAAAGGTAAGTATTCTCAAAGCATTCAAAACCATCATTTGGCCAAGGCGAAAACTCGTTTTATTGGGCTTACTTTTGATAGTCATAAGTAAAGCCGCAAGTTTTGTAGCTCCGGTCTCACTTCGCTATTTTTTAGATGATATCGTTCCCAATAAAAATTATGAACTGCTCAAAACTCTTGTGGTGGTGGTCGTTGTTGCTTTTTTGGTGCAAGCCGTAATGTCATATTTACTCACTAAAGTATTGAGTATACAGGCTCAATATATGATTTCTCAACTTCGGGCACAGGTTCAAAAACAAGTACTTTCATTGCCCATTCGATTTTTTGACAATACAAAATCAGGCGCTTTGGTTTCAAGAATCATGAGTGATGTTGAGGGCATTCGTAATCTAATCGGTACTGGTTTGGTTCAATTGGTAGGAGGTACCATTACGGCAGTAGTTTCTATTATTCTTCTGATTCGTATTAACCCAACAATGACCCTTTTAACCTTCTTGCCTTTGGTTCTTTTTGCGTTTATTGCTTTGAAAGCTTTTAAAATTATTAGGCCTGTTTTTCGAGAACGTGGAAAAATCAATGCGGAAGTAAAAGGCCGACTTACAGAAACTTTGGGCGGAATACGAGTTATTAAAGGTTTTAATGCGGAAACCCAGGAGGGAAAGGTTTTTGAAAGCGGTGTGGAACGGCTTTATAAAAACGTAAAAAAGAGTTTGACGGCCACTGCTGTGATGACCAGTTCATCTACCTTTCTTTTGGGCTTGGCAACCACAGGAATCATGATGGGATACGGAGGACATCTTTTGATAACCGACCAAATAACCGAGGGACAATATTTTGAATTCACTTTTCTTTTGGCACTTATGGTCGCCCCTATTGTTCAAATGAGTAATATCGGAAGTCAATTGACCGAGGCACTGGCAGGTTTGGATCGAACGGAAGAATTGATGAACCAGGTTTCGGAATCTGATGAAAAGGACCGCACCATTGTTCTTTCCGATATTCATGGGAATGTGAACTTCAAGGATGTTTCTTTTGCCTATGAGGAAGATAAAGAGGTTTTACATCACATCAATTTTGAGGCAAAGTCAGGGGATGTCATCGCATTGGTAGGAAGCTCTGGTTCGGGTAAGTCAACCATTGCTGGTTTGGCTGCGAGTTTTTTGAATCCTGATGCTGGACAAATAACCGTTGACGGACAAGATATGGCCAGGGTTGATTTGACCAGTTTTCGGCAGTTTTTGGGCGTGGTGTTACAAGATGATTTTCTTTTTGAAGGGACCATTCGTGAGAACATTCTTTTCCCCAGACCAAATGCCTCTGAAGCGGAGTTGACAGAAGCAGTAAAAGCGGCTTATGTTGACGAATTTACAGACCGTTTTGATGATGGATTGGATACTTTGATTGGAGAACGTGGAGTAAAACTTTCAGGTGGGCAACGACAGCGTATTGCCATTGCTAGAGCTGTTTTGGCAAATCCTAAAATCTTGATTTTAGATGAGGCCACTTCTAATTTGGATACCGAAAGTGAGGCCCTAATTCAAAAAAGTTTGGCTGAATTGACCAAAGGAAGAACCACATTTGTAATTGCCCACCGTTTAAGCACAATCAGAAAAGCCAATCAGATTTTGGTCATCGAAAACGGAAGAATAGCGGAACAAGGCACCCATGATGAACTGATTGCCAAAGAAGGAAGGTATTACAATCT
>CAYSPL010000010.1:0-101062 GCA_964432915.1 uncultured Maribacter sp. | reverse complement strand
TAGGATGCCTTTGCTGATTCATTGCCACTACTTGAACTGCCGCTCAACGAAGATTTGAAACCGCCTTTACCAGCTGAAGATGCCAAACCACCGCCGCCCATAGAACCGGAGCCTTTGCCTTTCATGGTACAGCTGGCGTTGAATGTAGCACCTGGCTCAACAGCAAGTTTTGTTACTGAAACGGTACCTTCGATTACGGCCGAGGATTTTAATGATAGCAAATCAGTGACCAGAAGTTCGCCATTGAAATTGCCCTCAATATCAGCATTCACACACTCTACTTTCCCGTTAATGTAGCCGCCTTTGCCAATAACCACCTTACCAGAGGTTTTGACATTGCCATCTAATTTTCCGTCAATTCTAAAATCAGCTTCTGAAACAATGTCCCCTTTGATTTTAGTGTTCTTTTCTATTCTATTGGGTTGACCACCGAGTTCATTCATGGCTTTAGGTTTTTTATTGTCTGAAAACATTATTCACTTAAGGTTTTGGGGTTAAAATTGAATTCTTATATTCTGTTAGGTTTTTATGAACTTGAATGATTTGGTAATTAGATGATAAAATAACAAAATTCTGCTTGTCAATCCTATAATCCTTGTTAATTTTTAAAAGCTCCACGTAGCCAAGAGCATGGTCTTTTGACTTGAAACCATGCACCACAACAAACTGGTCTTCTAAGTTATAAATGTCTTTTGAGATGGTATTTCTATATTTCAAATCAACAATCGACTTTTCTAAAATCTCTTTTAGTTTTAGGGCCTCACTATCATTATACCTTTTAAAAGGAAACATCACTTTCCAATTTCCTGTTCCGGTTGCCTCGGTTTCAGATGAAAATTCCTTTTTCTCCAATTTTGGCAATTGTTCTGCAACCATCTGTTCGGCCTTTTTACCCTCTGGATTATTCGGATAGGTCAACGCCACATAATTTAACGCTTCCCTAAACTCCTCCAAACCATTCAACCTTCCTATGGCATTGGCTTTGAGCATTTCAAATTTTGGAACAATCGGGTCTCCTGTAAACCGATTGATATTTTCTTCGGCAGAGGTAATCACATTCAAGAATTCTTGATCTCTATATTTTTGAAATAGTGACTTATATCTCGATTCAGGACTATCTTCATTATCGGCCAAGACTGCTTGAGGATTCTGAAGAATCTCTGCATAACGAGACCCTGCATGGTTTTCGATGATGTCTGTTTTAATAGTTTCAGTCAAGGCACTTCCTTCTTCCTCATAAATTTTATAAAGATTGTATTTCGAGGGAAGAACCAATCTTTCCTCTGGATTGGATTTCAAAACGTCTTCCAATTTCCCGGCTGCTAAAAGATTTTCCTTGAACTTTTCCTTATAAATCAATCCCAATTGGTAATTGGCGAAATTTCTTCCAATCCTTAAACTATCAATAACGGTCACTTCAGTCGGAATTTTATCAATATAGGATGCCACATCATATTTGTCTTCCTCTATGGCTTGGCCAGCTAAACTATCATTGACAGCACCCGCTTCCACAACCGCAGTAGGAAGCGATCTGGCTTTATCACTCCAGCGCCAATCATCTGCCAACTCACGATTACCCCAACGGTTGGTAAAGTCATTCTTGCCATAACCCAGGCTCTGAATGTTATAGAAATAAAACTTGCCTTTATTTTCCTTACCGCCTTTTGATTGGCCAAAAGAAGCAAAACTTGCTGTTATCTTTTCTTCTGCGGCCTTGGCGGCAGCCTCATCGGCCTCCTTCAACTTGGTCACATAATTTTCAAAATAAGCGATTTGGTCATCCTTTGACATTTCAAAAAGCGTGATCACGCTATCGGCGTGCTGAACAATGTCTTCATACTTAATGACATCTTCCAAATTGTCTAATTTCTTTTTGGTTGCCCTATACTTCTTGGAGTTTTCCTTTAAGTTGGTCAACACACTATCATAATAGGCCCCCGCGGCTTTGTATTGATTTTCATCAAAATTGTAAACGGCCAAATTCTCATAATTCAGAGCATTCAGTTTGGGTTCATTTTGGGTCGCCCTCAGCGATTTATTGAAGTATGCCAAAGCCAAACTATCTGATTCATTTGACAAATGAAATTCGGCAATCTGACGGTAAATCTTATCTAAGAAAGGCCTGTTCTCACGGTTCTCTTCTAGTTCAGTAAGATATTCAAATATTTCCGCTTTGTTTTCTTGAGTAAGTTCAATGTTTCTTATTTTTTGAATCTCTGCATTGATCATGTACACCCGAGGCGATTTTCTATTCAAATCAATGACTTTGTCAAAGGCATAGTTGGCACTGTCTTTATGCCCTAGTTGATTGTACAATTGCCCGATAATGTAATAGTATCTTCCTTTCTCATTGTTTTTCTTAGTGTAATGACCGGCGATTTTCAAATTCTGAATTGCTGTATCAGGTGCTTTCAAATTGATAAAAGCTTGGGCCATAACTGCTCGAGCATCGGCATATTCTTGATCTTTCAAATCTTCATATTTCAAAAGACGCTTTAAGTTTTTTAAGGCCAATTCTTCATTTTCAAGACGCAAGTTTACTTTTTCACGCCAAATCTGGGCTTCATTCAACTTATCACTGTAGGTGTATTTTCTCAAAATATAATTGAAAGCTTCCATGGACGGAATGTAGCGTTGATCAAAATATCTGGCCTTACCCAAAAGAAGAAAAGCTTCATCAGTTTGCGGATTGCGCTCCTCGTCTTTGATATCCATGCTATGCTTTTGAATGGCTTTGGTCGCCTTTTCCTCGGCCAAGACAAAATTCGGATTGTTATTCTCAGAGTCTAGTTTAATTTCATCAGTAACTTGAAGTCGTTCTACCGGAAGTATTTCCCAATAGTCATCTTTGTAGCTTGAATTCAATTCTTCACGCCCTGTTTCAAAAGCGATATTACCATTGTATAGCGTATTATACTTGGTATTTAAAGCATGCCAATTGCGATTGAGAAACTTGTCTTTTTTTACTGAACAAGCATTAAAGAAGAGCGCCCCAAGAATAGTAAAAACAAATAGTTTAATTCGAAAGTTCAAAATTGCATGTATTCTTATGATACCTAAACTGAAAAACCACCAATATATTATATCGTTTGTCGATAAAATACATGCATAAAACAATCCACACTACAATATGTATTTAAAGAAGTTGGTTTGATTAGTTTTTGAGCTTTACAAATATGCCCGATCAGGCAATCTTATATTCTGGGTATACCTCGTTCAATAACTCCTGTGCCTTTTCAGGAATCACATAGGTCATCACATAGCCTATGGTCAAATACAGGACAGTTAGAAATGAAATGATCAAAGTAGCTGAAGAAGAACTAAAACCAGTGGTGTCAAGGACAAAAATGTGAAGAAAATTAATCGGAAATATCAACATTTGAATGGCGTCTGAATAGTGATATATTTTTTCTTCTAACATCCATCTTTTTTCGAGTCCTATTTTTCTTTGATACGCTTTTCTATTTTTATAACCACGAACTGCCATTACTATGAATGCGGCAATTAAAATCGTAACCACAACATAGATTTTATTCTCGGCTGAGAAAAAGTTGAGAAGTGCAAACAACCCTGCAGTAATGCCAAAAAAAAGGATTGCCTTGGGCAATTTAAAATATTCTCTACAAAATTTGTAGATGTACTTGTAGTATCTTTTTTCCATAGCCCATTGTCGTTTTTGAATGACATCAGAAAAGCCGCATACCCCAAATTTTCTGAACTCTCTCAACCGTGCCTCTTTAAATGACATTTCAGGGTTTGCTTGCCATAGTTCTTCTATACCGTTGGCCAAATGATCCACCAATTCGGTTTGTAAATCGTAGTGCTCAACAAAATGCTTTCGTGTGAAATTATAAAGTTCTTGTATTTGATCTTCAGTGATTTTCAAACCAAACTAGTTTTTTTAGTTATTGAGTGCTTTTTAAACAAAGCCCAAAAAAGATGACCAATTGCCAATAAAGCACTATGAAAAAAGATGACTGACAAATCATTCATGCCCTCAGCGTTCATTTGAAAAGAATTGGTCCATATCGGATTGAAAACTAGATACATAAAAGCAAATCCAACTGCATTTATTTTATACAGATGTTTAAATGAAGTCTCAACAACAGAATTTTTCATTTGATGATATCCGATTAAAATAAAACATAACACCCCTATGTAAATACTTCCTAATATGATTGAAATTTCATGAGTTGGAATTTCTATTTGCAATACCCTGCGAAAGAAAACCCAGATAACAAGCAGAACAGTGAATAGTCCGAAGAAAATCTTGAACATGTTTTTAAACTCTGAAACACATTTATCGATCATGAGTTTTGGGCCTTTCCAGTACCAGCCCAACCAAAAACTTGAATGGCCTTTTAACTCAACATTCCATATTCGAACTTCATTATTAAAGGCGTCTTCAAAAGTCAGATTGTGACTTTCCATGACATTTTCAATATTCATGGCCATATGGTCTAAAACTTCAGTCCTTAAATCAACTTGAACCAATTCTTTGGAGTCAAGATATTTCTCAATTTGCGAAATGTGTTTCTTATCCAATTTCATAGTCACTGAAGAATTAGCTTATACTCCATTTCGGGTTGACCAAATGTTGCATGTTTCTGATGAATTCCTCAAGCTCGGCTAGCCTATTCACTGTTTCCTGTTCCCCTTGTTTGGTTAGTTTGTAATATTTACGCAAGCGGTTGTCAACCTTAGCCACCTCAACCTCCAAAAGTCCTTCAGACTCCAATTTATGCAGGGCAGGGTATAGTGCTCCTTCTGTGATTTTCAATTCACCTTTTGTTAACTTCTTGACCTCTTGGGTAATCTCATAGCCATACATTTTTTCGTTTTCATCCAATAACTTCATGATTATCGTATTCAAACTTCCCTTATACAATTTTGAATTAGCCATTATCACTATAGATTTTTCATTTTCGTGTTCATTACACTTCAAATATATACATAATCTACTTATGCATAAGAATATTAGGTATCATTTTCTCTTTTAAAGATTTCTATGCAGCTACAGCAATGCCTATTTTTGCACCAAATTTGAAACATGGCAGATTTCCACTCCTTGAAAGTGAAACAGATTGAGCAATTGACTCCAAGTTCGGTGGCAATTACTTTTGACATCCCAAAAGACCTGGTTCAAACTTTTCAGTTTGAGGCCGGACAGTATATTACCATTAAAAAAGAAATAAAAGGAGAAGAACTTCGCAGAGCTTATTCCATTAGTTCTTCGCCTAAAAAAGACACCATTACCATTGGTGTCAAAAAAGTGGATCGTGGTGGATTTTCGGATTACGCCAACTCAAAACTTGCTGAGGGAGATTCTCTTGAGGTCATGCCGCCCGAAGGTAGATTTACGTTTATTCCTTCCGAAGAAAGTAAACAAATTGCTGCCTTTGCCGCCGGTAGTGGCATTACGCCGATCATGAGTATTGCCAAAACAGTTCTTGAGGGTAATTCCAGCAATATTTTTGTTTTAGTATATGGCAATAAATCTTTTAAGGAAACCATGTTTTACAGGGATTTGGTGAAATTACAGTTAAATTATACCAATCGTTTTTTTGTTTATTTCACCAACAGCCAATCTAAAGAGGATAATGCTCTATTTGGTCGTATTGATACCTCAACTATCAACTATGCCCTCAAAAACAAACACGCCAATTTAGATTTTGATGCCTATTACCTATGTGGTCCTGAACCCATGATTCATTTGGTAAGCGATACCTTAAAAGAAAATGGGGTGGTGGCTGACAAAATAAAATATGAGCTTTTCACTGCTTCAGAAATCAAAGATGAATTGCCTGTTTCAGCCGACGGGGAAACGCAAGTCGAAGTGACTGTTGATGATGAAGTTTTTTCATTTGCCATGGATAAAAAGATGATTGTTCTTGATGCCGTGTTAAAAGAGAATATTGATGCCCCATACTCTTGTCAAGGTGGTGTTTGTAGTAGCTGCATTGCCCGGGTCACTGAGGGCGAGGCAACTATGGCACAAAATCAGATTTTGACCGATCGTGAAATTGAAGAAGGTTTTATTCTGACATGCCAAGCACATGCCACAACCCCTGTTTTGAAGGTTGATTATGATGATGTCTAAACTTTTCATGAAAAATTACGTACATACGTAAGAAAGAGGTCATTTTGACGACCCAAGCATAGGCTTGTATGCTTCATTTGGTTGTTGAAAAGATTCTAGTTATACTATCAAATACCTAAATTAAACCATATGGCAGATTCATATTACGATCCAAAAGATTTAAGAAAGTTCGGTAAAATAACGGAATGGAGTGAAGAGCTCGGTAACAAGTTTTTTGATTACTACGGAAAAGTATTTGAGGAAGGTGCCCTTAGTGCCCGCGAAAAATCACTGATTGCCCTAGCTGTTTCACATGTGGTCAAATGTCCTTATTGTATTGATGCCTATACGAAAGATGGACTTCAAAAAGGAATTACCAAAGAAGAAATGATGGAAGCAGTGCACGCTGGTGCGGCCATTGAAAGCGGAGCGACCCTTGTTCATGGGGTTCAAATGATGAACAAGTACAATAAACTAAGTATGTAAATGGCGACAAAATCTTTGAAGGCAAGACAAAAAGAACTTGCGCAAAACAACAAGCAATTGGAAATTCTGAATGGGGGTATTTTTGCCGAAGGTGAACTCCCCTATTTCAAAGACAAAATCAATGAGATCGGTCATTTTCCTTTGCGGCCCAAAAAATTGGAAATCTTACAAATAAACGTGGGCTACATGTGCAATCAGGTCTGTGAGCACTGCCATGTTGATGCAGGTCCCGATCGCAAAGAAATCATGACCCGTGAAACCATGTCGCAATGTCTTGATATCATTCGAACCACAGGAGCCCACACCTTGGATCTTACGGGTGGAGCACCGGAAATGAACCCAGATTTTAGATGGTTTGTTGAAGAAGCGGCCAAAGCGGGTATCCAAGATTTTATCGTTCGTTCAAATTTGACCATTATTCGCGCGAACAAGAAGTATTATGACCTGCCCGAGTTCTTTAAAAAACACAATGTTCATGTGATTTCATCCATGCCTCATTATACCAGGGGCAAAACAGACAAACAGCGGGGCGATGGTGTTTTTGACAAATCGATAAAAGCCCTGCAAGAACTGAACGCTGTTGGTTATGGCATCCCCGATAGTCCATTGCGTTTGGATTTGGTCTACAATCCATCAGGGGCATATCTGCCTGGTGATCAAATGGCATTGGAAGCAGATTTCAAAAAAGCCCTTAGAGAAGATTTTGACATTCAATTCCATAATCTGTTTGCCATTACCAATTTGCCCATCGCACGTTTTTTGGATTATCTGATCGCTTCTGAAAATTATGAGGATTATATGTATGCCTTGGTGGAAGCATATAACCCTGCAGCGGTGGCCAACGTGATGTGCACCAATACCATTTCGATAAGTTGGGATGGATGGATTTACGATTGTGATTTTAATCAAATGTTAGATTTGAAGGTAGCTAGTAAGGTCAAACATATCAAAGATTACAACGAAGAAATTCTCAATAACCGAAACATTATAATTTCACAGCATTGCTATGGTTGCACTGCTGGTGCGGGAAGTAGTTGTCAGGGTACCGTTGCCTAATCAAACAAGGCAATCCAGTATCCCAACAATTCTATTCACTATAGTTTCTGGGCGAATGGTTTCAATTGCCTTTTCATACCCTGTTGGCATCTTGTTGCCATAAATTGAGGTGGGAATCAAAGGGAATTCGCTTCTATCGGCCAATAGCTGGTTTTCAGCAACTTGCTTGAATGGGGCAAACCCTGCACTCGGGTGTGTGACCCCCCAAATAGAGACCACTGGTATACCGTAGTTTGCCGCCAAATGGCCATTGCCACTATCCATTGATACCATTAGGTCAAGGTTTGATATGATGTCGAGTTCTTCTTTGAAGGAATACTTCCCGATTACCGCAAAGACATGGTCATATTTTTCTTCCCACTTTGAAATGTGATCGCGTTCTATTTTTCCTCCCCCGAAAAGAAGTATTTTATAATCATTTTTAGCATTCAAAAGAGCAATGACCTCTTCCATTAAATGGGAAGGATATGTTTTTCCATGGAAAGCAGCAAAAGGTGCGATGCCTATCCTCTTTTTTGAGGCTGTATCATGATGTAATGGGAAGTCTCGTATAACCGTGGCTTTGGTCAATAAAGAGACATCATCCAAACTCAAAACATGCCCTAACTTTTGAAACACCTCGGCATATCTTTCGTGCGTGGTTTTCAGTGGCTTCAGTTCTTTGTGACTGCCTGATATCAATGCTTTTTTTTCGCTACGCCCCTTGTTAATTTGGGCCGTTTTATAGCCTCCGAACTTAAAAAATAGTTGAAGAATGTTACTGCGAAGTACATGGTGCAAGTCTGCCACTTCATCTATCTGAAGGGTCTTTAACTCTTTGTATAATTTTCGAAGTCCGAAAAAACCTCGGTGTTTACCTTTAACCTGTGCATTGTAAACAGTTACTTGGGGAATATCGGAAAAAATAGGCTTGAAAAACGGCTTGGTCAAAACCGTTATTTTGACCTCTGGGTATTGCTGTATCAAAGCCAGCAAAACAGGAACGGTCATGGCCACATCACCCATGGCGGATAGTCGTATTACCAAAAGATGTTTGCCCTTTTTCATGAAGCCCCAAAAGTTATTTTTGACTCCTCAAAACGGGATTCAGTTCATCGTCATTGTACATTTTCATTTGCTTGTACACCTTCATATACTTTTGACCATTTTCAATATCTGTCAATAATTGGTCTATGGCCACGGAAAGATCTTGTTTTTGCTCTTTGAGAACCGCCAATTTCTTCCTACATTTTTCTATATGTTCCGAAGAAGCGTCGTTTCTTGTGGCCTCCTCGTTCATATGATATATTTTCAACGCCAAAATCGATAATCTATCAATGGCCCATGCCGGACTCTCAGTATTTATAAGGGCGTTTGCCTTTATTTCAACCGATTGGTATTTTTTTAAGAAGTAGCTATCAATATATTCCACAAGATCAGTTCTATCTTGATTGCTTGTATCAATTTTACGCTTCAGGTCCAAAGCCGCTTCGGGCTGAATTTTAGGGTCACGAATAATATCTTCATAATGCCATTGAACGGTGTCGATCCAGTTTTTACGATACAAAAGATGGGCAATTTCATCTTTCGGATACGGGTTTTCAAAAGATTGGTTCACGTCATCTTTAATGTGATACGTTACAATACTTTCATTAAAAATGGAAAAGGCAAAATCACTGAACATAGGCTATTGATTTTCGCTCAAAGTTACCATATTTATGCCATAGTGTTTCCGATGAGCAATACGGAGAGAGGTATCACGATCATGCCAATCAAAATAAATTCTTTCATGTTCGGTTTCTTGATGGCTTCCACATAATTGGTCATAAAAACCACGGCCGGAAAGAACGTGATGAGAATAGGATATTGGTCATTAGAAGTTATTAAAACCTTTACCACAAGACCAATAGCAAAGGAGAGGGCAATAAGGCGCATGCTGACTATTTTTCCGAGGCCGGTTTTGCCCAATCTCAAAAAAGCAAAAATACCCAGTACAAGTACCAAGAGTATATATAGCCCCAACTTTGAACTTTGTGTTAAATTGAAAAAATATTTCAATTCAATATTGAATTGAAATTGAAATTGATGGCCAATAAAGCTGAGGTTATCGGTCATGGCAAGTACACAAAAAGTAACCATCCCCACCGCAAAAATAGCGGCTAAAGGCACAAGCCAATTTCGTATGTTTTTGGGCTCATAGGTATAAATAGCCGCCAACACCATCAAAAGATATAAAAGTGTCCAATCATAAAAAAAGCTCGAAACAAGTACCCAAATGGTGGCGTCAAAAACCTTCAACTTAGTGTCTTTCAAGGTTCTCATGCTCATAATTCTTCGCGTGGCCAACAACAAGAAGAAACTACAGAAAATAGAGTTATGATCTGTAAGCGTTTCTGGAAAAACTATCATTAAAATGACGTAAAACAAAATGGCAAAAGAATTTGCCTCAGTCAATTTGTTTTTCTTGACCACAAAATCGACCATAATAATACTGAACAGCAATAAAATAAGTGCTATGAATTGAATGACCAATTTCTCGGTCGGGGCGTCAGTGTCATAAAGAAATAAGTTGACGAGCCAATAAAAAGCGAATAAAAAAGTTAATAGGATAATAAAATTGATTGGTTTCGTTTTTCCAAAAATGTTCGAAATCATCTTTTGGCGAATTAGTGATTTTGCGGCTAGTTTTTTATGCCCTATTTTTGCACTGTAAATATACCATTATCATGAGAGCATTCTTTGAAGGCATTGAGGATTTATTTGTTAACGTGCTTTTCGCACCCTTTGATTTTTTCCGTTTTATGGAAAATTGGTGGGCGGCAAATACCATCAATTGGATCATTTCGATTATTGGATTGATTGCCTTTGTTTACTGGATGGGAGAGTTGAAAAAATATGCTGCCACAGGTGAAGAAGACAAAAGCATCTCTTCACATTCATACCTTTAAGACCCTCATATTTTTCTTGGAGACGTATATTTTAATACGTTTTACAGATCAAACCCGATATCTTTTCTGAAGTTCATTTTGTCAAACCGAACTTTTTCGATGTTTTGGTAGGAAGTCTGCAAGGCCTTTTTGAAATCTTCGCCAAAAGAGGTTATGGCCATTACCCTGCCCCCATTGGTCATTACTTTATCCTCATTCAAACGGGTACCGGCGTGAAAGACCAATGAATCTTCAATGGTGTCGAATCCGTTGATTTCCTTTCCTTTTTCATAGGCTTCAGGATAGCCCCCAGAGACCAACATCACAGTTGTTGCGCTACGCTCATCAATTTGCAACTCAAGGGAATCCAAACGTTGATTCGCAACACTATCAAAAACAGCAACCAAATCATTCTTTATTCGCGGTATGACCACTTCGGTTTCTGGATCCCCCAAACGAACATTGTATTCGATGACTTTGGGCTCGTCATTTACTTTGATTAGCCCTATGAAGATAAACCCCTTGTAGGGCAAATTATCCTTTTTAAGCCCCTCAATCGTAGGTTTGACTATTTTGGTGTGTATTTTATTCATTAAGACATCATCTGCGAAGGGAACGGGCGAAATGGCGCCCATTCCGCCTGTATTGAGTCCGGTGTCACCTTCGCCAATACGTTTGTAGTCTTTGGCGGTGGGTAATACCTTGTAGCCCACACCATCAGTCAAAACAAAAACACTGAGTTCGATACCGTCTAAAAATTCTTCAATGACCACCGTGCGACTGGCCTTACCAAACTTGGCATCGACCAGCATTGTACGCAATTCAGATTTGGCTTCCTCAAGATCATTCAAAATCAAAACACCCTTGCCGGCTGCGAGTCCATCTGCTTTCAGAACATAAGGCGGTTTTAAGGTTTCGAGAAAGGCGTATCCCTTTTCAAGCTCATCGGCAGTAAAGCTCTGGTAAGCTGCGGTGGGAATATTATTTCGGATCATAAATTCCTTGGCAAACTCCTTACTTCCCTCAAGTTCTGCAGCAGCCTTTTGCGGTCCGATGACGGCCACATGTTTCAAACTTTCATCATTCAAGAAAAAATCGTGAACACCATTGACCAAAGGATCTTCAGGGCCCACAACAACCATATCAATTTGATGCGTCAATACCTCACTCTTGATAGCTTGAAAGTCATTTACCCCAATTGGAATATTGGTTGCGATTTTTGCTGTTCCCGCATTGCCAGGGGCAACAAATAGCTTGCTTAATTTTTCACTTTGGTCTAATTTCCAAGCCAAAGTATGTTCGCGCCCTCCTGAGCCAAGAATCAAAATATTCATTCACATTAATTTCCGGCAAAAATAGAGAATGTTCTTTTCACAGGATTAAAAACTTTAACAAGTAAATTTCAATCAAAGTCTCAAGCAGAATTAAGGCGTAAAAAAATAAGAGATTTAGTCGCTTTGGAATTGAAAAAAGCAAGATTTCCTGATTTTTAAAAAATACGATAAAATGTTCTGTTATTTCGACGAAAAACCTCTGCTAAAGCGATTGTTTGCTTTATGTCAACAAAATCGTATACGATTTTGAAAGTTTTAACGACAACTGAATTACTGTTGAAATATGTTATTTTTTGTTCCGCTCAGAGAAATCTCTATGTTCGGTTTTCTCTAACTCTTCTTTTGATAAAGTTTTGAAGTACTCGAACGTCTTTCTCATTCCTTCTTCACGTCTGACTTTGGGTTCCCAACCTAAAATCTCCTTTGCTTTGGAAATATCTGGTTGCCTTTGCATAGGATCATCTTGAGGCAAGTCTTTGTAGATAATCTTTTGATCTGTACCTGTTAATTTTATGATTTCTTCGGCAAAATCCTTTATGGTGATTTCATGCGGATTGCCAATATTGACCGGCAGGGAATAATCGCTCATCAGCAAACGATAAATACCTTCAACTTGGTCATCTACAAAACAAAAAGATCTGGTTTGCGATCCATCGCCGAAAACCGTCAAATCTTCACCGCGGAGGGCTTGACCCATAAATGCCGGTATTACCCTTCCGTCATTAAGGCGCATTCTGGGGCCGTATGTATTGAATATGCGAACAATTCTTGTTTCAAGTCCGTGAAAACGATGGTATGCCATTGTAATCGATTCTTGAAAACGTTTGGCCTCGTCATATACCCCTCTGGGCCCGATGGTATTCACGTTGCCATAATACTCTTCAGTTTGTGGATGCACCAAAGGGTCGCCATAAATCTCGGAAGTAGAAGCTATCAATATCCTCGCCTTCTTCACCTTCGCTAGACCAAGAAGATTGTGTGTCCCCAAAGCGCCCACCTTCAATGTTTGAATGGGTATTTTTAAATAATCAATGGGGCTGGCCGGTGAAGCGAAATGCAAGATATAATCAAGCTTACCGGGCACACTTACAAATTTGGTCACATCATGATGATAATATTCAAAATTTGGAAGTTTGAACAGGTGCTGAATATTTTTTAAATCACCGGTAATGAGGTTATCCATGCCTATGACATGAAAACCTTTTTTGATAAACCAATCACATAGGTGTGACCCTAAGAAACCGGCTGCTCCAGTAATTAAAATTCTCTTCATGCTTTAGTGTTTATGTGTTCGCAAGGCTTTTCCATCGAAAACCAAGACCAATCTAATAAAACAAAGAAAAGCGCAAAATATTGTTGGTCGGAAAACAATACCAAAATTGAGTATTAAATTCCACGTGAGAACAAGACTGTGGTTATGGTTTTAAAGATAATTTTTAAATCCAACATAATCGATTTGTTCTTGATATAGTAAAAATCATACTCCAATTTTCTTATGGAATCTTCAAGGTTCTCGCCGTATTTATATTTTACTTGTGCCCAGCCCGTAATGCCCGGTTTTATGAGATGCCGTACGTTATAAAAAGGCGTTGTTTTATTCAATTTATCAACAAACACCTTTCGCTCAGGCCTTGGTCCAATGAAATGCATGTCTCCTTTGATCACAGAAATTATTTGAGGCAATTCGTCAATTCTGAACAAGCGAAGGATTTTGCCAAAGGGAGTGATTCTTGCATCATTTTTACTCGCCATTTTAGCACCTTGGCTTTCTGCATGGACCACCATTGATCTGAACTTATATATTTTGAATTCATTACCGTATAATCCCACTCTTTTCTGCGTGTAAAACAATGGCCCTTTATTGAAAAATAAGTTCAAAATCCATACGAAAGGTATGCTCAATACAAAAATGACCCCTACGAACAAACACAGGATAAAATTTATCAAAAAACTGAATATTTGCTGTAAGTACCTGATTTTTTTGTTCTGAAGTTGAAGGAGCTCATAGAAACTATCATTATGAGATCTTATTGGCAGAGCCTCATAAGTGCTTTCATAAAAAGTGGTAAACGAAATCACTTCTTTTCCAACCAATATGGAATTCAAGAGCATTTTCTCCAAACTTTTTGGCACATCATTATACGATTTGATGTTGATGATGATGGCATCGATCTTATCCGCGGCCGATATAAAAAATTTCTTGTTGATTGCTGAATCATTTTGCAGCGAATACGTCAATTTGGCCTTGTAAAACGTATTGATGTCAACCCCGTTGATCAATGCGGTGTCTTCGTTCAAACTCTGCGAGGTACCTTTATCGTAGAGATAAAGTACGTTTTTTGTATCAGGAATTATATCAAAAAAGTTTTTGAAAAAAATATGCCACCCAGCAATTTGAACGGGGGTCAATATCAAGAAACACAGTAAGGGTATTCGCCAAAAACTCACATCATATACAATGACAGCGAAAATAAAAACAATAAAAACGTAGATTACACTGATGTAAATGGATTGCGATGCTACGTAACGTTTTTTAGTGATTTTTTCAATATTATAAAATTCAAAAACATATGCCAGCATTAAATACGTAAGTATTCCGAAAGTAAAAACCCCAACCTTTAAACGTAGCGAAATAAATTCGGCATCGATGGCATAATTGACAAAAACGTTCAAAGAAGCCACAATTATGATCACATCAACAATCAGTAGCAGAAATTTTCTCTCGACCGAATTTAGTATTGAAAATTTTGACATGTTCTATAGCTGACAATCCTGTCAAAAATAACTCTTCATTTTAAGAAAAATGGCGGAAACCAAATAAAATGAGGATTTAAGCCATGAGAGCTCTTCCACTTCCCGATATATTTTCCATTCATACTTTATCAAGTCCAGTTTATTGGCCGAAATCGAATCATTACCTGTACGGTAAGAGGACAAGCATTCATTTAAACCATACCCATCGGTTTTTTTTAACAACTGAAGCCAAAGGGCATAATCTTGTCTCTTTCGAATAGAAGGCATGTATTGTTTGCCAAAAAACGTTACATCATACATTACCGTTAAACAACCTATCGGGTTTTTGTAAAGGGCCTTTTTGTAGGTGACTTTTGGTTTACACCTAACATACTTGGGCAATACCCTTCCAGTATCATCAACCATATTGTAATCAGTGAAGGTAAAATGATACTTGTTTTTCTGAATGAACCTCAGCTGTTTCTCCAATTTTTTAGGGTGCCACAAATCATCGCTGTCCAAAAAAGCAATGTAATCTCCTTCAGCCAATTCAATGGCCTTATTTCGGGCAATGCCGGCGCCACCATTTTGTGAAAGTCTGAAATATTTGATTCGATGGTCATTTTTTTGATACGCCCGAATCAAGGTTTCGCTGCCATCCGTAGAACAATCATCAACGAGAATATGCTCCCAATTCGCATAGGTTTGTGCCAGAACAGAACCCATGTTCGCGGCAAGATATTTTTCAGAATTGTAAACAGGAGTTACAATGGAAACAAGTGAATTCATACTAACACAATCATTGAGAACTATTCGCCTTGCTACAGCATAGCTTTAACGAATCAAATCTAATGATTAAATGTCATTAATTAAGTAATGTGTCTAAGCTCTTAGAAGCTCTTTTACAATCATACTGCCTGTATTACCTGTGCCGTACAGGTTCATGCTGAAATCTATGTTAGTATTACCTATTCGGTTAAAAGTATCAATTATTTTTTGCTTGTCAGAACCCACTAAAAAATTTACGCGATTCTCAATAAGCTCCATCCATTCGGTTTCTTCACGGACAGTTATACAAGGCTTATCAAAGAAGAATGCTTCTTTCTGTAGACCACCACTATCGGTAATAACACAACTACAATTAGATAGTAACCAAATCATTTCAAAATAACCTATGGGCTCAATAATTTGAATATTTTTAGAAATGCTGATACCAAATCCCTTTAATTTTTTTGTTGTTCTAGGATGCAATGGAAGAATCACTTTTTGATTTGCCCCTATTTCTTCCAAAGCTTCAAAAATTGATTTTAATTTGACTGCATCATCTGTATTTTCTTGCCTATGGATGGTAGAAAGAACGAAGTTTGAGTTTTCAGTAATGCCTTCGGGTTTTCTAGATTTTTCTGTATAATATAGCGCTGCGTCATACATGACATCTCCACAAAGCACTTGTTTCGTGTCTATGACGTCATAACCTTCTTTCTGAAGATTATCAATGGCCGTTTGAGTTGGGCAAAAAAGAATATCACTAATTCTATCGGTAAGTATTCTATTTACCTCTTCTGGCATGCGCATATTAAATGAGCGTAGTCCGGCTTCAACATGTGCGACTTTTATGTGCATTTTTTTTGCAGCTAAAGCCCCTGCGATGGTAGAATTGGTATCACCATAGACCAAGACCCAATCTGGTTTTTCTTTAAGGAGTACTTCTTCGACTTTCTCAATCATTCTGCCGGTCATGGCACCGTGGGTAAGACTGTTGATCTCCAAATGATAATGTGGTTTCGGAATACCCATTTGATCAAAGAACACCTCGCTCATGTTGGCATCAAAATGCTGCCCAGTATGAACAATCAACTCTTGAACAGAGTTGTCTTGGTTTTTGGAGTTGTACTCTTCAATAGCTCTATTGACCACAGCAGCTTTTACAAATTGAGGTCGGGCACCGACAATGGTAATTATTTTCATGCTTGATTTCTTCTATCCTATTGGAAGGAATTGCTGGAATTGATTAATTCGCTAAGATTCAATTAATTGAACTTCCTACCCATTTTAATCTATGTGTGCCCATATTATCGGGTGTACTGAAAGAATGAGCTTGCTCAAATTCTAATTCAACCTTTTATAAAAGTCTATCAATTTCTTCTCTTCAATAGCCCAATTGAATTTCTCAAGGACGGCTTTTCTTCCCCTTTCGCCCATTTCGGAAGCTAACTCTTTATTGTCAACCAATTTTATTATAGCAGCACTGATTTCTTCTGGTTTTTTCGGATCAACAAAAAGGGCGCAATCTTCAGCTTCAATTAAATTTCGCCAATACTGAAAGTCAGACGCTATTACTGCAATACCCGCCATCATATACTCAAACATCTTTACCGGAATACTATCAACATAGCTTTTGGTGGGTTCTAAAACCACAAGACCCGCTATTGATTTAGACAGTGTTTCTTTTACCTCAATCCTACTTAGAAATCCCAATTCCGAAACATTTTTCCAACCATCGCTTTTCAAGGTGTTATTTCGCAGTTCTTCACTCTCGAAAGTTCCACCCAATAACAGTTTTGTGTCGCTTTGATATTTCATAGCCTCAACCATATTCAACACCCCTCTGACCTTGGTGATCCCACCCACATAACACACGGCATTCTCCTTTATAGAAGCTTCTAGACTATCAGCGTTGAATTCTTTTATTTTAGGATAGTTTCTAATCTGAACAACATTTTTATTGTTCTTTAAAAACCGCTTCTCCAATCTTGGAGTTACCGTGACAATTCCATCTAATCTGGAAACAACACGATCTTCATAGCGCTCTAAAAACCTGGATAATGGCTTTCTAACTATTGAGGGTATGTAGGCCTTGTCCAAAACTTGACGTGGTACATCTTCATGCGCGTCATAAATAACTTTTTTACCATTTTTAATCAAATGCTTGCTTATTCTCATCAACTCAGGGTCATGAAAATGATAGATGTGTGCTTCTATTTTTAAGGCTTTCTTGAGTACGGATTTGGAGGACTTAAAAAATCTTCTCAAACGACCGATAGGCTTACCTACATCATGAATGTTCACGCCTTGATGATTTTCATCTCCTTTGCCATCAGCAACAATCAGATGCACCTCAAAACCATGATTAGCCAGTGACATACACTCCTTTACCAAAATTCGCGTATCATATCGCTGGTGTACTGAAGTAAGGTGGCATATTTTTGTGATGCTATTATAGCTCATGATAAATGAGTGTCAAGTTGATACCTATTTGAAAGGAGGGTTGAACTGTAAGAATTATTTAGGGGCCGAAAATTTAACCACAACCTGCCAAGCATGTTTCCTCATAAAAGGCATGATGAAGAAAATAGCCTTATCGATGGCGTTACAAAATTTGATTAAAAACTTAGGCTGGTTCTTTTTAAAAAGAATGGGCACCGCTAAAGTGGTCAGATAGAAATATTGCACATCTACCTTTTTGAAATATCTTTTGGCCAACTTAAAATCGCGCATTAACAACGGGTGCTCATCATCAGTTCTGATGTCAGGTGTCTTATTTCGAAACCCATTGATCAATGGATTATGACCCAAAGGTTCGATGAAAATTGCGGTTCCTTCTTGCTTCAATTTTTGTGCAAGGTTACCGTACGAATTGTCCAAATTCAAATGGTGGAGAATACCAGTGCCATAAATCACATCAAAGTAGTCATCATCAAAAGTCATGTCCTCTGCGTTCATTACTTGATAGTCAATTTCCAAACCTTCCTCCTGGGCTTCTTTTGACAAAAATTCGATTGCATAATCTGAGATATCAATACCATGAACTTTAGCGCCTCGCTTTGCTAACCGAACAGAGCGTCCGCCTTTTGCCATTCCGCATCCATATTCCAAAAAAACCTTGTCTTTTGGATTGTCAAAGATGAAGCCTTCATAAGCTGCATGAATAGCATCGTTGATGGCATAAAAACGCCCTACTTTTTCTGTTCTTTGGTCTGTTTCGAAAATTTCATTATGAAATTTTTGCTCGTCTTCAAGACGTTGCTCAATGGTTTTGCTCATAATATAAAGGGCTTACCCTCTCAAAGATACCTAAAAAACCCCATGAATCATTTAGCTGTACCTTACACTCAATTGTTTATCTCAGTTCTTTTTATTCAATAAAAAAATAGAAACCAACAATAAGGCCAACCCGCCATGTGTAAGAAGTACAGTAAAGACAGAAGAGCTTATAAACGAAAAAATGAGCAAAAAAATCAATCCGAAATACTTGGCGGGAATTTTTAAACTATTGAGAACCATGAAATATGCCGACACTAAAAAAATATTAATCAAAACCCCAAAAGACCCCATATTCATATACCCCTCAGAAATCAATCCGTTGTTCGCCGAGACATCTTGCCTATTAAAATAGGTTTCACCTATAAGATAGGTTGACCTTATATCATAAGGGTAATCTATAAATCTTTTCAAAACAGATTCAGACCAATAAAGTGGTTTGTCACTAAAAAAATCAACATAGCAGATATCAAGTAAGGTAGGTATGAAATGTATACGTCGAAAAGACAAAATCCAAGGGTAGTCATATGAGAACAGCGCAAAAAAAATACAGATGATAATTGCGATACTCGAAAACTTAACCAAATATTTCACAGATTGGTCAAAACTAAATCGATAAAAGACCAACACCACCAAAAGACCCAGGTAAACCGTTTTATGAGCTCCGAAAAGGTAAAAGAGAATAAGGAACAAAACCCCCACCATTACCCATATTTTCTTTTTTAGCTCAAGTGCAAAAACAATTATCAATGGGATGATTATTTTAGTGAACAAAGAATAAGTATACCCAAAGTAAGAATTACCAAGATCACTCATGGTGCTTCTCGTTTGGTAGACATCAATCAGCAATAAATTCTTCAAATTTATATGTGGCCCATAGACATATAAATAAGGAATTACGCCAACCATGGTTATCAAAATCAAAAGATATAATGATTGCGTTTTGTTCACCACAGGAATCGCATCGAAGTTGATCCTTATCTTGGAAAAGAAATACAGCCCAAAAAATAACCCCTGATGGAATATCAAAACACTTATGGGATAAATCACTCCTGAAGTGAAGGCAATCAATGATGGTATGGTAAGCAAAGAGAAAAAAATAGCCAATACAATATAAGCCAGCTTAGCGCTCTTTATTTGTAATAAAAAATAAAGGTTCAAAAAGAATAGTAAACTTGCCATACCAAAACGTACCACTGAAAACGTGAAATCGGTGCCTTGAATCTCCTCTAAATAAGTCCAATAGAAATACGCTTCAATCTTATAGTGATACAAGGTCATCAAAAGGAAGAAATAAGAAACAAAATAAGCCGATATGGGAATTTTAAGTTTCATGAGCTTGATGGGTTTCTTTGGTAATTGACGGATAGGTAAACAAAAAACAAATCGCAAATGCAAAAAATGAAACCCCCGAAAACCTGCTGAATACGCTTTCAAACAACGAGTTCATCAACAAAATCAAAACTAGGCATAAAATAAAGCCTTTATTGAGTTGTGGACTAGAGGACTTATGGAACAAAATCGCAAAAATCACAAAAAGCAAAAGAACAGCAAAAATACCGTTCTCGATCCAGGTTTGTAACCATAAGTTGTGAGCATTAAATGAGTTCTTTAAGGGTTCTTTGTAATCTTTCCGGGCATAAGTTTCATTCAATTTGGTCTGTGCGTCCCCAAGGCCATAACCAATTATGGGTCTTTCTTTTATCAATGACAAAGCGGCATCCCAACTCAATAATCTAGGGCCAAATCCGTATCGGGCGTTTTTGTCAATGCCCAATTTACCCTCCTCTAAATTTTTGATACTCTCTTTCGCTCTAGGGTTAATCATTATAAGCGCTAGTATGGTCGAAAGACCTATTACAAAACCAATTGTCTTTTTGGCCCGATTGATTTTAGCGGTACTAATCCAAACGACCACAGTCAATGCCAAGGCAATGAAAGATGCTTTATTGGAAATCAAGAAAACCAAAAGGGTAAAAAACAAAAACAATAAAAGCCTGGTTGATTTTTTAAATAATTCAGAATGAAACAGAAGTGCGGTCATTCCAAAAGTAAAATAGAGCGCAAAATAAATTGTTTGATGAAAAACGGATAAATGTTTTCCAAAAAAGTAATTGCCCCCATAAAGAATGGACTCAAAAAAATTTCTGTCTTTCAATACATTGGCCTGAAAAATCAATTCTCCATTCTGCATATTCATCGAATTGTAAAGTGCTAAAAACAGGCATAACAATCCTGAAATACATAGACCCCATATGAAAGCCTTCCATATTTTCTTTCTTCTTTCAACATCATAGTTATGTAAAAAAAAGAGAAGGGGAAAAAGCAACATTGAAAGTTTATATTCGATGAACTTCCAGCTAACGCTCTCTGAGGTGAAAAGCCCTGAAAAATACAATAGGTAAAAGAAGGGAAGCAACCAAAGGAGTCTATTCTTGGTCAGCGATTCTTTCTTATAGCTGAATAATGAAAGTATCAACCAAACAATCATAGCAGCCGTTACAAACTTTTCAGGAAAGGGTATCACGAAAGCATAGAGGATTGCCCCATAGAAATACCCCTCATTTTTTAACCTATCCAAAATTTAATTATCTAATTAATGGCCTGTTCTCCTTTGGTATGTGCTTACTGTTCGAAACTGTACAATAAAATATATACCGTATAGTATTATATCATGAATTACATAAACCAATAACAGTTGTTCAATAGAAAGTTCTAAAAATTTGGCACAATACCCCAATACTGCAAAGGTGCTTATAAAATACAATACCTGCCATTTAGAGGCAGTTCTTAATGTATTGGTCGCATTAAAAATAGCCGATAGCGGACTAACCACCAGTTTGGCCACGAAACTAAATGCCAAAATAGAGGCGAAGAGCCCAGATCTTGTCCACTCATTACCAAAAACAAAAGCAAATAAAGTCTCGCCGAAAAAATAAAGTAGCATACAAATAGGAGTGCCCATGCCCAGCAGCAACAAAGCTGATTTTTTAAAAAAAGCCAAGGCTTCTGTGTATCTTTTGGCATTCATCATACTGGCAATTTTTTCATAAAAAACATCTTTGTATGAGTTTCCGATAAGGGCCAATGGGGCGCTTAAAACCATAAAAGTCAATCCATAAAACCCCAGTTCATCCAAATAATATCTAGTCAAAATCAAAACTAAGGCCTGAAGTGAAATGGTATTTAAAAAAGCTGGCCAAATACCAAACTTTGGATAGTCAAAATAGGTATTTGCCATTTCTTTTAGATCACGAAAGGGTAGCCATTGAAATGAAGTTTTTGACCTATTTGAGAGAAACAACCATGATATTGTGATTCCTGAAATTTTGGCAATCACAAGTCCGAATGCCACTATTTTCGTAAACCCAAGGCCTACTGCTGCAATAATGTAACCAAAAGCCTGCAATACTTTAGCTTTAGCATTGGTTGTGAAGGTCTTATCTCTAATTGATAGATTGATGTATGCACTCCATATTCCAAAAAACAAAACATAGGGTGAAACATAGTAAAGAACATTTTTCAAATTTTCAGGGAATAATCCTTTAAATAGTGGTAAAAAAATGGCTATTGCTATAGCATACCCAATTGTTATATAAACACTGAGAGTAAAGATTTTTTGGGCATCATTTTGGGTCTTTGGCAATACAATGGCCAAATGATATTTGCCCCCTGCAGCCACTCCAAAAATGCTTGCTACAGCAAAAAAAGAGGTGTATATGGCAAAGTCTTCTTCTGTAAATAATCTAGTTAACAAAGGTGTGGCCAAAAAAGGCAGTATCTGTGCAATGCCTGTACCCAGCATTTGGGAAGAAACGTTTTTAAAAAATTCAGAATTGGAGAATTTTTTCAACATATCCATTTATCTCTTGACTATTTTCTTTTAGAACTATTCTGGTTTTGCAATATCACTTCATCCTTATTGGGAAATATACTTATTTACAATTTTTAAAAACCCTCTAGAATTTACAGGTGAAATAAAGTCCGCAGTGGTTTTGGCCTCACTTAAAACTTGAACCTCTTTTGAGATATTCTTCTTGATTCGATACCTTTGCCCATCATCAATTTCATCTTTCGTCAATTCACTACAAAGTTTCATCAATTTATATCTACTTTGAGTTGTTTTAAACCATTCAATATCATTGTTCATCCTATTGATGATTTTAGGGTCTTTGACCTTCTTAACTATCCCTTTCCATTTATTTTCCATTTCCGCTTGGATTTTGATTGAGGAATCTAATCCTATGAAATTGGCACTTATCATTTTATTCATAGAATTAAAATACCCATCAGGTATTTGCTGAAGACCCCCATCTAAATACCTGGGAATAAGGTTGTCAATTTCTTCATCAGAAAAAGGTGGTTTAGACCAATAAATATTTTGAAATAAAACAGAGCTCAAAGATCCAGATTCAAATATGTGCTTTGCATTACTGACCGAATACATAATGCGATTATAAATGACCTGCCATTCTTTCGCCCAAGGACCATATTTCTCCTTGAAATAGTGGTTTACTGTTTTCGTCTGTACTTCATGATTGCTCTCAAACTTTTGTTGCCAACATAAGTTGGAGATTAACGAATTGGTCAATTCAAGAGGTCCAGGATTTTCTAGAATAGGATGCATATAGCCATATAATTCCCCGTCTTCTTGAAAATAGTAATCAAAGTCTGAAGCAATATTGATGTGATTCGTAATGGCGATTCCTGAGTAATTGCTTTTCAAGTTATAATCAACCACACCGTACTTAAATTTTGCTGATTTTTTCCATGAATCAATGGCGTTTTTCAATTGCATGTTTGTAGCATCATCTTCCTTGCTATATCTTATTGAGCTTGTCCAATCTCTTGTGCTAGGATAGAAAATATGTATGTAATCTCTTTTTTCGAGTTCAGCGACAATTGACATATTTGAGGGAACCCCAAAAGTTGTATGATATGAAATACCGGCCAAAATTACTTTTCTAGATAAGATTTTATTTTCAAATGCTTCTTCAAGGTTTTTTGCTATAATCGAATAAAAGTATAACAGTGTATCAGAAAAGTTGCCCATAGATTTGGATGACTTGCTTTCGTCTTTTCGAATGTTTTTTTTGTCGGAGGGCCAAATATTCAAAATGTCTACATGTTTAAGGTCACCACTTTGTAATCTTCTTATAAGTTGCCCTGAAAAGTACTCAGCTGCCTCTTTATTGGCAAAAGAAGGATTTACATAATTACCTGTTACCGCCACAGGAAATCTTTTGTTTTTACTTAGTGTATACCATTCAGGATGCTCTTCAAATAATTCCTCTTTTGAAAATTCCTCTTGAATTAAGTTGTGCTCTCCTGCCCAAATTTTAATCCCCAACTTTTTTGCCAAAAAAGTTTTGGTCTTTCCGGCAATGTTAAATTGATTTCGGGCAAGCCATAGTGTATATTCTTCGGGCATATCCTCCGTAGCAAAACTCCAAAACCCTCTTAATTTTACTTTTGGTGTTTTTACCATCTCATAGAACTGAATTTTTCTATTTAATGTTGTCGGTACGATGGTTTCATACGGATTGTACCATTCAAACCCCATTTTTCTGAGGAAGGCATAAACGCCGTACAAACATCCAATTCGTGAATTGGCAACAATGAAAAGTGTCTTTTTTTCAGCTATTAAGGCAAATCCTTGATTCCCTAAGGCCTCAAGTTCAGTTTGTTGAGCTAAGGTTGGATGACGATCTAAAAAAAGACTTGAATTAATTATCACTATGGATCGATCAATGGACTTAGGGTCATAATCAATTAAATTCAATTCTTGGCCTATTAGCTTAAAGTGATTGTGGAGTTCATTCGCGGCAAACGCCATGGTAACGGCCTCGGCCTTATTCTTTTCTGTATCCCAGTGAATGTTTTTTTCATCATTTAGTGCTTCCTCTACTGTAGTATAAGGATTTAGTGAGACCAATATGTTTTTAAAAATTGTATTCTGGGGAAAGAAAGTTTCTCTCTTTTCACTATTACCATGTCCAAATATAAATGTTGCGGTACCAATAAATAAGAGAATAGTGAATCTGCGTTTCATTTGATGAAAAAATAAAAATCTAGGTAATTGTTATAACCAATAATATGAGTCCTAGTAATCACTCTTACCTGCAAACGTATGATACTCCCCTTTCAATCCTACAGGTTTAGAATTACGAATGTCATGTACAATTTGTATCGCCGTTCTTGCGGCAGTCAAACCATAGCCTTTGCCCGCCAAGATATCTTTATACACCGTGGTATGTAAATCGGTAAAGCCCCCACTGAATTCGAGCTCTTCACCATCAATGGTAATTGACCGAAAGGTTTTCTGGCCTTTTTCCTTTACCTCTTTGGGCAAGTATTTCGCACTTATAGAGAGAAACCATCTTACGCGGGCGTTTTCGAATTCAAGATATCCGGCTGCGCGATCGGTTTCGTGAATGTGCACCACATTCTGTTGTACATCACCAAAAATCCATGAAAGCATATCATAGAAATGCACTCCGATGTTTGTTGAAATACCACCAGACTTACTATGATCGCCTTTCCATGACGTATGGTACCAGTTTCCGCGAGAGGTCAAATACGTCAAGTCTACTTCGAACTTGCTGTCTTTGTCGGCATTCTTTACTTTTTCTTTTAGAGCGATAATGCTAGGGTGCACTCTAAGCTGCAAAATATTGTACACTTTCTTACCTGTATTCTCTTCAACCTTTTTGAGTTTGTCAATATTCCAAGGGTTGAGAACAAGAGGTTTTTCACAGATGGCATCAGCTCCTGAACGAAGTGCGAAACGAATATGGGCATCATGCAAATAATTGGGTGAGCATATACTCACATAATCAAGAAACATGTCTTTTTCATATTTCAATTTTTCAATATGCCGATCAAACCGTTCAAATTCCACGAAAAAATCTGCCTGCGGAAAGAAAGAATCAATCACGCCCACACTGTCTCCTTTGTCAAAAGCAGCCAAAAGATTGTTATTCGTGTCTCTAATGGCCTTCATATGCCTTGGTGCAATATATCCTGCGGCACCTATCAGGGCAAAATTTTTCATTTATTCGTTGTTTTGGTTGGTTATTTCACTCTTTTTACCAGTCCGTTTTCCAGACTGTATTCTTGTTGGCTTTCTTTACAAACAGCCTTGTTATCTTGAAATTCCAATCGATGCCCAAATTCGCTTACCCAGCCAATTTGTTTTCCGGGGTTGCCTACAATCAAGGCATAATCGGGTACATTTTTGGTAACTACGGCCCCGGCTCCGATCAGTGCATACTTCCCGATTTTATTTCCACAAACGATGGTCGCATTGGCCCCTATCGAAGCTCCTTTTTCCACTACGGTTTCAATATAGCTGTCTCTTCTGATGATGGCGCTTCTCGGATTCACAATATTGGTGAATACCATTGATGGTCCCAGAAAAACATCATCTTCACAAATAACCCCAGTGTATATTGAAACATTGTTTTGAACCTTTACATTATTGCCCAAAACCACATTGGGCGAAATGACCACATTTTGGCCAATATTACACTTTTCACCCAAAACACAACTGGGCATCAAGTGCGAAAAATGCCATATTTTACTGCCCGCACCTATGGTGCAGCCTTTGTCAATAACCGCAGTTTCATGAGCAAAAAAGTGAGCATTTTCCATAAATTCAATGTGACTAGTCTATTTTCAAAACACTGTATGCGGGGCGCGCAGCAAAAGTACGATAATTCTTTGCCCTGTCAAGTTTCACCTCTTTTTCCAAACCGACTTCCCTAAGAATATCAAGGGCAAAATCATACCAGCTCATTGCTTTGCCGTCTGTAAAATGATGAATCCCGTAGCTGTCACTTTGAGCGGCAATCAACTCCATAATGTAACTAGCAAGGTTATTTGCATTGGTTGGACTTCCCTTTTGTGCATCAGTGATCTCTAAATCTTCCCCGGATTTTGCCTTTTTCAAAATGGTTTTGTAGAAGTTGTTGCCAAATTCAGAATACAACCATGAAGTTCTTACAATGAAATACCGCTTTAAAATATCTTGAATATATAATTCCCCCTTTAATTTCGATTTTCCATATTCGTTGATTGGGTTTGTGGTATCACTTGTGGTATAGGGAGATTCTTTTTTTCCATCAAAAACATAATCGGTAGAGATGTGTATCAAAATGGTTTCATGCTTTAAACATGCTTTTACCAAATTTCTGGTTCCCTCTGCATTTATTTCAAATGCGGGTTCGGGCGTTTTTTCAGCCTGCTCAACATTGGTATAGGCCGCACAATTGATACAATAATCAAAATGATCCTCAAAAGCCTTAGCAATGCTTTGTGGGTTTGTAATATCCAATTCCTTTGAACCACAGAAAAAGAATTTGAATTGTGAATAGTTATCAGCTATTTTCTGGATGCATTTTCCAACCTGCCCATTGGCCCCTGTTACCAAAATACGCCTCATGAAAACAATTCTTTGAAGGTAGGAAGCGCTGCGTCTTTTTCAGACACCACTATGTTTTCCAAAGGATATTCCCAATCGATTTTTAAGGTTGGGTCATTATAGATAATTCCCTTTTCGGAAGCCGCATGGTAGTAATTATCACATTTATAGATAAAAACTACCTCTTCGCTAAGGCTTAAAAAGCCATGCGCCATACCTTTCGGTATAAAAATGGAGCTATTGTTTTCTTCTGAGAGTCGTATCTTGAAATATTGTCCGAATGTCGGGCTACCATCTCTTAAATCAACCACAACATCCAATACTTCGCCTTTGGCTACCCGTGCCAATTTTGCTTGGGCGTGATGACCTTCCTGAAAGTGCAATCCTCTTAAGGTGTTCTTTTTTGAAACAGATTGATTGTCTTGAACAAAATCAACGGGGAAACCCAAAGCGGTTTCCAATTTTTTCTTGTGATATGATTCAAAAAAAGCACCTCTTTTATCGGCATGAACCTCAGGTTGTATGATAAAACATCCTTTTAAATAGGTCTCTGTTATCTTCACGTAAAAGAGTTTATTTTAATAACATTAGATACTCTCCATACCCACTTTTCACTAAGGGTTTCGCCAATTTGTGCAATTGATCTTTGTCAATATAGCCCATGGTATACGCCACTTCTTCAATAGCCCCTACTTTCAATCCTTGTCTTTCTTGTATGACCTCGACCAACTGGGATGCCTGCATCAAAGAGCCAAAGGTGCCGGTATCAAGCCATGCAGTGCCCCGGTCCAAAATACGCACATGTAAATTTCCTTTTTCAAGAAACGCTTTGTTTACATCTGTAATCTCTAGTTCCCCACGCTTGCTTGGTTTTATATTTTTGGCAATTTCAACCACTGAATTGTCATAAAAATATATGCCTGGCACTGCATAATTGGATTTAGGCCTTTCAGGTTTCTCTTCAATTGAAATCGCCTTTCCTGATGTGTTGAATTCAACCACCCCATAACGTTCTGGATCCTGAACATGATACCCATAGATAATTCCTCCATTGGGATCACAATTCTTTTGTAACGATTTGGCCAATCCGGATCCATAAAAGATATTATCCCCTAATATAAGGGCCACTTTATCTTGACCGATAAAGTCAGCGCCAATCAAAAAAGCTTCTGCAAGGCCGTTTGGTTTTTCTTGCACTTCATATTGAAAATTGCAGCCCAATTGTGATCCATCGCCCAATAGTTTTTTAAAAAGAGGACCATCTTTAGAGGTTGTTATGATCAGTATGTCTTGAATGCCCGCTGACATCAAAGTCGCCAAAGGATAATAGATCATTGGCTTGTCATAAATGGGCATAAGTTGCTTACTCACAGCCACCGTAAGTGGATGTAAGCGAGTTCCTGAACCTCCGGCCAATATGATTCCCTTCATTTTATACTTTTTGGTATTTATTTGAATACCATGTTATGGTCTTTTGTAAGCCTGTTTCAAAATCCTCCTCTGGCATCCAACCCAATTCGTTTTTTATTTTGCTTGCGTCAATGGCATACCTGAAATCATGACCCAACCTATCCGAAACGAAGTTGATTTGATCTTCATAATTTCGACCATCATCCTTCGGATGTGAGACATCAAGTAGCCTACATATCTTTTTCGCAATATTTAAATTGGTGTGCTCATTGGCACTGCCTATCGCATAGGTTTCGCCTATCTTTCCTTTGTTAAATACCTTTTCAATTCCTTTACAATGGTCAAGAACATACAACCAATCGCGAACATTTGAACCATTGCCATAAATCGGTATGTTGTCGCCCGAAAGAGCCTTGCGAATAATGGTCGGTATCAACTTTTCTTCATGCTGTTTGGGGCCGAAGTTGTTTGAACAATTGGTAGTGATTACCTTCAGCCCATAAGTATGATGGTAACTTCTTACCAAAAAGTCTGAAGCGGCTTTTGAAGCACTATATGGGCTATTTGGAGCATAGGCTGTGTCTTCATTGAAATAGCCCGTTTCTGTTAATGCACCGTATACCTCATCTGTTGAAATGTGATGAAATCGTGCGTTTTCATATCCTTCTTTCGAAACATAAGGTTTCGCCAGCCAATGTTTTTTAGCAGCCTCTAAAAGAACAAAGGTGCCTTCAATGTTGGTCTTTATGAAATCATCAGGACTTTCGATGGAATTGTCCACATGTGATTCAGCGGCAAAATGTATCACGCCATTGATACCACTATTCTTGAAAATCTCATTGACCAATACTTTATCACAGATATCCCCTTTGATAAAGGTATACCTATTGCTGTTTTCTATTTCCGCCAAATTATCTTGATTACCTGCATAAGTCAATTTATCAAGATTGACAATGGATGTATCAGGATTCGATTCTAAAAAATATGGAATGAAGTTGCTACCAATAAAACCGGCACCGCCCGTAACCAATATTCTATAAGAAGAATCATTATTCATTTTCAGCGGGTAACTCTTTTGATTTTTTATTGATGTGCTTGAACAAGGAAAAAAGGAAGAAAGCCAACAAGAGTAGTGATGGAAACAGCACTCGGTTTTGTTTAAAAACAGGTTTTATGATTTCATGCGGTTTGCCGATGTTAAGAACGCTGATAACATTATTCTGCTCTATCAATTCCATCTTTTTTTCTTCGGTCTCTTTATTTAATCTATTCTTTAAACTAAATAGAGCCGGAACATTGAGATTTTCTTTTTCCATATAAACCATTGCAGCATCTTGATTGCTGCTATTGGTACTCAAGGTTTTTGAATACTCTGAAATCAAGGCATCTATTTGAACAATTAATTTGTCGTTTTCAATGATTCTTGAGGCAGCATTTTCAAGAGCTACTTTTTTCAATCCCTCAAAATAATCATTGCTGTTGATGTAAGTGATTAATTTATTTACTATTGCTTGGCCAGACTTTGCATCATTGTATTGAAAGGTAATCTTATGGTCGATAACACTTTTTTCAGATAATTCAGATTTTATGATGTCGACAACAAAACTTTCGTTCTTAAAATTTTGAAGTACTTCAAGGTATTTGGTTTCTTCCGCGAGCATATCCTCAGTTTTGACCTCATCATCTTCTATGGGCTCGATGTCAATTTTGAATCCTTTTAAGTTTTCTTGATCAACTTCAAGAGCTCTCATAAAGCCTTCATCAAAAGATTTGACATTCGCCTTTATTTCCTCAACTACCTCATACAAATAGTTTTTGCTTTCAAAATTGGGGCGCACGATAACCTCGGTTTTCAACTTAATGACCACCAAACTCTTCAGCACATAACTAGCGGCTACCCCTAAAATTATTAGCCCGAACAAAACAAGTGCATTCTTCTTGAGGAATATAAACCGTCTTAAGAAGAAATTACCTAATTGATTAAATCCTTTTTTGAAAAGTGACAGAAGTTGTCCCAAATCTATTTCATCTACTGATTGGTTTTCGGCCATTTTTTTATGAATTGAATAGTTGCGTCAATATTTTATCTGTAATCAAATAGGTAGGTTTTACGCCGGTTGTGCCTAACCCCCCAGAAGCCAAAGTGCTGCCAGTTTCCAATGGATTGTCAGAGGCATAATAGGCGTATCTCACTTTTACATCTTCCCGTATACTTTTACGAATCTTTGATGCAGATTGTATTGCCTTTTGGTAATGAACTCCTTCCATTTCCAAGCCAATGACATTCCAAGTTGACTGATGAAAAAACTTCAGAATGTCTTTATTTTGAAGGGATGTTCCTAGAACTGTTACCATTGCGCCTTCGAACACCTTTAAGCCATGGCCCTCAAAATCAGTCGCGCACAATTCATTTTCAAAAGGATAGTTGTCAGCAGTTCCTTCAAAAATATGCGCGGAAGGAATCATCAAATCGCCTTTACCTCCTTCAAGAATACCTGCCTTGCCCATTATGGAAATGGAAACCACGTTCAAATAAGAACGTTCCTTTTTCTTATTGGTATAAGGCTTCAACAATTCATCAATGGTCTCATAAGCCTGTTCGCCAAAAGCATAATCCATCACAAAGATAACAGGTTTTTCATCATCAGAAATGTTGCCCGGCAACTCGTAACAACAAGCGTCAGTGCCCAGTTTGGCCATGTCAAAAATCTGAACATCGATATTGGTGCCTGAAACATCTTTGATGGAGATCATGCCATTCTTTTTGGCCATGGTTTCGACCTTGTTCCTTAAATCGGTGCTTCCATGGGAACTCAGTGCTTCATATATTTCCAGTGGTTTGACTTTCGGAAATTCTTTTTTCAGGGCTTTCCTCGCAAAGAGGGAATTCATGACACTGTGCATGTTTGCACTTATGATATGAATTGGACGATCTAAAAGTCCGTTTTTATTGAACACCTCTTTGATGTGATTTGACCATCGCTCACCATGAATGTGATGCCCCAGTCGCTCACGTAAAAGGGCACTGAAAGTAATGGTGCGTTTTTCATCGGTAAGCTCCTCATCGATTGCCAATTTGCCCAACCAATAAATGATTTCCAAAAAGCGTTCGGGTTTATCTTTGGTGCCGAACCTACCATAGACGCCCATTATCTCTTCGAAACTGCGCCCTAAGATATTCGCGGCATGAATAAGGGCGGTTTCCCTTTCGGCCTGGGTCAATTCTTTTTTGTTCACCGCGGCTTCTAGTTTTTTCCAATCACGAACGGTCTTATCGGTATCTTCAATTAACACACGTTCACAAATTTTCTGTGATTCAATGAACAAAAAGGTAAGATGCGTCAAAATATCATAGATGTCGGACCTTCCCCTAGTGATCTCGATATTCATCTGTTCCTCATCAATGCGATAACAATTACGTCTCCTTTTAGGGGGTATAATGGGGTCTAAATGCGACTTTCCATACCCTTCGTCTGACGTTAGATTGATAAATCTGCATTGCTCAATGCCCTCGGGTAAACGTTCCAACACATAGATGAGGCCACTCAATTCAGCTTTTTCTTCTCCAACTGACCCATATATTTCAGGGCGCAACAGTAGTAAAGCATTTTTCAATGACTCACCAGAAACACCTGTGGGTTTATAAAACCCCCGATTGAATAGGTGGCGCATTGTTATGTACAACCTCTCGATTGCATTGGTGGATTCTTGAGCCCGTGTAGTCCTGATTGTTTTGCTCATTGAAGAATTTCAGACAAAATTACAAATAATTATCAGGAATCGGTCTTAAGCACGTAGCTGCACCAAGGTTACAATAAGTGCCTGCGAACACCGTTGATTAACCAAGATCAAATTAACAAAGAAATTCACTGTTCACCCGTATTTCTCTTTTTATGATGGAAAAAGAAAGGAAATCATACTTAAAGTTTACCCCGCTATTAGTCTTGGCTTTATTCATAAACATGGTTTCAGCCAATGATGGCACCATAAAAATCAATAGTCATAGCTTTAATGCAAAAAAGAGAAGTAGCTTTACAATTGATGGCCAAACCGAGCGTATTGAAAGAGGACTGACCATTGTGCATTTTCAAAGTAATAAGAAATTCGAATTCGGAACATTTGACACTCATGGCAGTGAAGAGGAAGCTGAAAAATTTATGAAAATAGTCGAGCGCATGAACAAGAATCAGGCGCGATTTGCGATTTTGGCGCATGACTCAGCGGCTAAAAGCTTAAGCGAGCAAAGGGCAAAGCTCAAACAAATGGGTTTCGCGCTATTAAGCACTTTGAAAAGTAGAGAAGCCTATATCATGCACAATCTTACTGGTACGATCTTAGAAAAAGTTGATTCGGTATCCTTATCGATGGCTATAAAACACCTGAAAGTTATTGCCGATGACGAAGTTTATTTCCCGAAGATAAAATATGCTTTTGAGCCCAATAATAACAGGTATATAGCGCATGGTGGTGGTGAAATAAATGGGGTCAAGTCAACCAATTCAAAAGAAGCACTTGATTTAAATTACAAAAAGGGCTTTCGTCTTTTCGAACTCGATATCATTGAAACTTCAGACGGTAAAATGGTGGCTGCCCACGATTGGAAAATGTGGTCGAGATTTACCGACTATAAAGGCAGTCTGCCCCCAAGTCTGGCAGAATTCAAAAAGCACAAAATTTATGGCGATTACCATACCCTTGATCTTGAGGGCATAAATAAATGGTTTGCTGCGCACCCTGATGCCATCTTGGTTACCGATAAAATCAATGACCCTATTACTTTCGCAGGTTCTTTCGTTGACAAAGATCGATTGATTATGGAGTTGTTTAGCCCAATGGCCATCGAAGAAGCCACCAAAAATGGAATTCAAGCAATGATCTCACAACAACCTTTGATGAGAATTGTTGGGGACAAAATGAATTACCTTCTGATCAACGATATAAAATATGTGGCCCTTTCAAGAAGAATAATAGCGAGCAAAACCAAGTTAATGCTCAAACTCAAGGAAAATGGCATCAAAGTATATGTCTACAATGTAAACTTCGATCCGGGCAAAGACGAGAAATACGTTCAAGAAAATGAAATAGGACTCGTTTACGGAATGTATGCTGACAAATGGGTGTTTGATGTTCAAAAGAAGGTTTTGGCCAAATAACTATTCATCGAGCTTGAATTTATATAAGCCTTCAGCCAGTTTTCTGTCATTCGCCAAACGCTGCACTTTGTTTTGGCCTCCCAACTTACCAATCGATTTCATGTAGTCATGAAAACCCCTTTTTATGATGCTCGTTATTTTCAGCTTTTGGAGCACTTTGCCATCAATCAAATCAAAATAGTAACTATTTTGTTCTTGTAAGGTTTCATCTAAAATATCGGTGAATTTTTTTTCATCTGAAGGTGCTTTTTCAAACTCAACCAACCATTCGTGATAAGGCAATTGACCATTTTCTGGGGTTATTTGAGGGGCCACTGTAAATTCGTTTACCCTCGCATCTGTCTTTTCGATTGCCACGCGCATGGCCTCTTCGACCTCTTTGGCAATCACATGTTCCCCAAATGCCGAGATAAAATGCTTTATTCTTCCTGAAACTATTATTTTGTATGGGTTAAGAGAAATAAACTGAACGGTATCTCCAATGTTGTAAGCCCACAAACCAGCGTCTGTAGAAATGATCAAAACATAATTGACATTAAGTTCAACATCCTTTATGGTTAATCGACGGGGGGCATCATCAAAAAACTCGTCAGCCTTTACAAACTCATAGAAAATTCCTGAATTCAACAACAAAAGCATTCCCTTTTCGGTTTGCGAATCTTGATATGCAAAAAAACCCTCGCTCGCAGGAAATAATTCAATACTGTCCACCTTTCTTCCTATCAAATTCTCAAATTTTGACCGATAAGGTTCATAATTAACCCCGCCATAGATGAACAATTGAAAATTTTTAAAAAGTTCACCAACCTTTTTATTGGTTTTTGTGTGTAACCTCTCAAAATACATCTGCACCCATGACGGTATGCCCGCAATCACGGTCATATCTTCATTGACGGTCTCTCTGACAATTTCGTTGACCTTGGTTTCCCAATCGTCAATACAATTGGTTTCCCAGCTGGGCAGTCTGTTTTTCTGCAGATAATTGGGCACGTAGTGTGCTGAAATTCCTGATAACCTTCCTAACTGAATGCCGTTTTTGTCCTCCATTTCAGGGCTTCCCTGTAAAAAGATCATTTTACCATCCACAAAATCACTGTTTCCGGTTTCATTTATATAATTGAGAATTGCGTTTCTTGAAGCTTCTACCTGATGCTTGATTGATTCTTTTGTGATCGGAATATATTTCGCCCCAGACGTGGTTCCTGAAGTTTTGGCAAAATATAAAGGCTTGCCCGGCCAAATAATGTTTTCTTGGCCTTGAACAACTTTTTCAACATAGGGTTTCAAGGCTTCATAATCTCGAATGGGTACTTTTTTTGTAAAATCTAAATGCGACCTAATCGCAGCAAAATCATGGTCTTTGCCAAATTTCGTAGCACTCGCTTTTTGCATAAGTCGTGTAAAAACCTTGTCTTGGGTTTCAATAGGTTTGTTGACCCACCTTGCCGTTTTCTTGGCGATAATTTTGGCAAAAACCTTGGCTGCTATTGATTTTAAGGACATACTTCCCTATTTGAAATCTATGAAATTCAACGGATTCATAGGTGTTCCATTTTGCCAAAGTTCAAAATGCAAATGGGTTCCTGTGGTTAACTCCCCCGTATTTCCGACGGTCGCGATAACCTCTCCTGCCCGCACAGCATCTCCTTGTTCTTTACTCAAAGAACCGTTATGTTTATAGGCGCTGAGAATACCATTTTCATGTTTTAAAATAATCACATGTCCGGTATCAGCAGTCCACTCCGCAAAAATCACAATTCCGTCGGCAACTGCCTTTACCGGTGTGCCGCGCGGTGCGACAACATCAACCGCATAGTGCTTTTTTTCGATATCAAAATTTTGGGTCAACGTGCCGCTTATGGGCGGAAACAATGAAAGGTTTGTTTTGATTGAATTTCTATCAAACAAATTGTATTTGTCCTCCAACTCTACCTCAGCCCTTAAAACGGAATCTTGTTTTATTGGGGTAAGGTCAACCGTTGAAGCGTCTAGTTTGAATCGCTCTCGCAATGAATCACGGTTTATTTGATTGTTTTCAATATCTCCTTTCAAGACCATTCTAATGTTTTCAAGGTAATTGTTGGTATTGCTCAAGACACGAACAAGAGAATCTGTTTCATAGGTGAGTTCTGTGGCTTGTTTTTTCAAACGCGTTGAAGAATAGCCCGGAATATACTCTCTCAAGGGCGTGAATGCAATTAGCAGGGTGGTTATACCAATAAGTCCGATAATGCACAGGGTCCCCGTCACGAAAACATTAAGACGACTTAGTTTGAACGAAATTTTCTCTTCAAAGGTGCTTTCATTCAGTATTACCAAGCGATACTTATGAAGTAACTTTTTCTTTAATTCCCTTTTTTTTCGAACCTTTTTGGCCATAGTACACAAAGATAGCGATCTCATTCAATTAGTATGAACTCAAGCAAAATTTTCAAATTGCTTAATAAGAAAAAGAGAGACGGCTTTTTTTAGTACATTTGTTCTCCACTTTAATTACTTAAATATGATGGCCCTACAGATATTTCTAGCAATCGGTGCTCCTCAAATGATATTGATTGTTGTTGTTGTTTTGTTGCTTTTTGGAGGCAAGAAGATTCCGGAACTAATGCGTGGTTTAGGAAGTGGTATCAAAGAATTCAAAGATGCCTCTAAAGATGACGAAAAAATAGAGGAAAACTAGATTTCCCACAAAATTTCATTTCATGGCCCTCAACTCTATGAGGGCTTTTTTTTTACCCAAAACTGAACAAATCATCAAATAATACTTATTGGTACAATTTTATGGTTTACTTTTTTATTGCCCTCTTTAGGGTATATTTTAGGTGTGTTAAGGGCAGAACCATCTCTATATTGCCCATTTACTACAATAAACGGTTCTTTCACAACAAAAAAAAATTGATAGCTGTCATTAGGGTTATTTTTACTTTGATTTAACGTTATCTGGTCTGGTAAACAAAAGTACTTTCGAGCTTACGGTTAAAAATTACGCTAAACACGAAAATGAAGCCTTAGGCCGCTGGATACATCAACTTAACCGAAAAAATGAAACACATAGTTACAATCTACTTTCTTCTTTTCTACCTCATTCTGGGAGCGCAGGTGCCTCTTGCCGAAAATATCATGGAGAACAGTGATAAAATCATATTGAATACCTCGAATGAAAACAGTGACTTGACAGAAATGGTTCAGATTGAGGAGACCTTTGCCGAGGCTGCGGAAAAAAACAATGTGCCTTACAGAACAATCGACGGAATAATAGGTTTTGAAGATGGTTATTATGCCATCGTCGGTGTTTTCAGTGAAGGAAGAAATTTACGCAAAGTAGTTAAAAAGCTAAAACGAAAAGGTTTTGAAGCTGGTTCTATGGAAAATCCGGATAATGACTTGAATTATGCTTACATTCAGTATTTTCCTTTTGGTTTGGAAGCGTTGGACGCCTATTACTCACAATTTGATGGGAAGTATAGTGACGATGTTTGGATACTTGAATTGAAAGGGAGCAATGTCAATTATGACAACCCTTCGGCTGAAACAACAGATTCAGATGAAATTTCATTGGATGAGGTTACGTACGATGAATTAACTGAGTCAAAACAATCATCAACACTGCTCATAAATCCATCCGATCCCGGAGTCAAAAGTAAGCTTATCAAAAAGGCAGATGCCTATTTCGATAAAATGTGGTATGCTGAAGCCGCTGATCTGTATGAACAAGCTTTGGCCAAGGGCGGCAAGAACCATACTTTCGATGTGATTCAAAAAGCCGCTGACGCTCATTATTTCAATACAAACATGGAAAAAGCGTATCACTGGTATAACACCCTCTTTGAGAATTACGGCAAAGAATTGTCTGCCGACAATATTTTCAAATACGCCCACTCTTTAAAAGGAACCGGTAAATACGCCCGTTCCAAAAGATTGATGCGACTCTATAATAAGAAGGCCAAAAACAGAGATTATGCCAATATTGACCAAATGGGCAATTCAACTGCGAACGAGGTGGTCTTGGATAATATATTAGGTTCAAAGCAAGATTTTGAAATAAAGAACTTGGCGATAAACACTGAATATTCTGACTTTTCACCAATGTTTTTGGATTCAAACCAAGTGGTGTATGCTTCTGCAAAAGATTCTTCTTTTTTAAGTACCAGACGGTATAAATGGAACAACCAACCCTTTCTTGATCTATATGTTGCCAAAATCAATGAAGAATCCCAAGACTTGAAAGATGCCATTAAATTTTCAAAGAAAATTAATACCAAGTACCATGAAGCCTCAGTTACTTTTTCTCCTGACAATGAAACGATGTACTTTACCCGAAACAATTACGGAAAAAAATTAGGGCGCGACAAAAACGGTGTTAACCATTTGAAAATATATGTGGCGAATAAGGTAAATGGGGAATGGACGGAAGCTAAAGAGGTTTCTTTTAATAGTGAAGATTACTCCACAGGGCATCCTGCTTTGAGCCCAGACGGCAAACAACTTTACTTTGTTTCCGATATGCCAGGTAGTCTCGGACAGACCGATATTTTCGTGGTTGATGTTCTTGGAGGAAACACATTTTCTGACCCAAAGAACCTTGGGCCTGAAATCAATACCGAGAAAAAGGAAATGTTTCCGTTTATAAATGATAAAAAACTATATTTTTCATCTGATGGCCATGTTGGTCTTGGTGGTTTGGATGTTTATGAGGTTGCCTATACCGAAGAAGGTTTTGAAGAAGTAAAAAATGTTGGACAACCCATTAATAGTAGAAGAGACGACTTCTCCTATATTGTTAACGAACATAACCAAAAAGGCTACTTTGCCTCAAATAGAACCAACGGCAAAGGGGATGATGACATCTATTCATTCAAAAGACTGATGGTTGAAGAAATTCCTGCAAGCAAAAACGCTATTGCCGGTGTGGTTACTGAACTCATCACAGGGGATGTAATGCCAAGTGCATTGGTTGAATTGTTGGATGAAAACGGAATCAAGCTGAAAGAGATGGTGGCCGATGATGATGGTAGTTTTGTCTTTGAAGACCTCGAAGCCGATAAGAGCTATACCATTAAGGCAACCAAGGATACTTACGGAGAAAATACAAAAAACGTTACAACAGTTGAAAACGATACTGTTCAAGTTGATGTGGCGATGAACAGGTTAGAAAAATTAATAACCATAGAAGATGGTATAAAGAAATTGAAAATGGATATGATTCATTTCGATTTCGACAAATTCTTTATTCGTCAAGACGCATCAGAAGAATTGGATAGGCTGGTCAATATAATGAACGAATATCCGACCATGGTCATTAAAATCGAATCACATACTGATTCAAGAGGAAAAAAAGCCTACAATAAGTACCTTTCAGATAAAAGGGCCAAATCAAGTAGAGATTACATCATCTCAAAAGGAATCTCGGCTGACCGAATTGAAAGTGCCATCGGATACGGAGAAGAGCGACTTCTCAACGATTGTGATGGCTCTATTAGATGTGCTGAACAACAACATTTCATGAACAGACGTTCTGAATTTGTAATTGTGAAGATGTAACTCTCAATCACAATTAAAAAGATAAAAGGGTCACTTTTCTGATTTGAGAAGTGGCCTATTTTTTATTTCGCGTTTTGGCAATTTTTTGTTTCACAACGGTCTACTGGCTATTCACAACAAAAACAAGGCCTTGAAATACGCAACACAGGGAATTAGCAGTTATAGCTATACTAAATCCCAAATCCTATGAAAAACATTCTACTTATAAAGGAAATTTACCTGGCGGCGTTCAAAAATCTAGGACACAAATTTTTAAAATCGTACTTCAAAGTATTTTCATGGTTCTGCTTTGTCAGCTTTTTGATTGTACTGTACGCTTTTGTTTTTAGACTTATCACAGGCTTTGCCTTTGACTAATATTCTTAACCAACCCAACCAAAAAAGCACCTTTTTCAGGTGCTTTTTTTATTTTGGTAAAAATCGAAAATAAATCTGATTTTCAATTTAGACATGTTCAGAATCAATGGTGCTACAACCCCAAAATTGGAAGGTTATCGAGTTTTTCAAATATGACATTAGACTTGACGAATTTTAGGGCATCTATGTCCAATTAATTTAAGAATGCCTTAGAAAATATAAACCTTTATACAAGTTATTAATTTAAATCATGCAGTATGAGAAGATTTTTACTTTTACAGGAGATTTATGTTGAGGCATTCAAAGATTGGACATACAAAATACTCAGAAGGTATTTTAAAGCGTTTTCAGCTTTTTGTCTCCTCATGTTAGTGGTGGTGATTTATGCCTTCATTTATCGTGTGTCAACAGGGTTTTATTTCTAATATAAAAACAACAAGCCCCAGATACGAAAAAACGCCCTAAATGGGCGTTTTTTTTGTTCTTAAAGGTAAACGAGTTCTACAGAAATGACAGGGTTTTCATAATGGCTTCCAATTGAAACATATCATCACGTTTATTGGTTGCCGGGGCATAGGTAAAGCCCTCTAAAACCACTTTTCTATTGTTGGCCGGATCATCAATGATATAGGTCAAGAAAGGCCCCGCCATAAAATCATTTTTCACATCCCATATGCCGCGCACCTCAAAAGCACTGTGCCCAGCAATTTCCGTTTTGAATACCGCAGGAGAAAAAGCAGGCTCAGTTCTCATATGCGTTATTTTTCCAGGCACATCATCGCCTGGCAAGTACTTCTCCCCTATCGAATCACGCATCTTTCTGATATCTTCAACCAAAGTTGAATCATTGGTCAATATGTTGGCCGGCATTGTATAGGCAATTATATTGGCATGACCTTTAGGAATTTGACGGTCGATCCAAACAAAATTAGGCTCTTGTTTACCAACTTTATAAATGGAGGGTAAATCCAGTTTGATATTGAACTCTTCGGTCAAAGCTTTTTCCTTGTTCAAAGACTTTAGAAAACGACTCTGAGCCTCCTTCAGCTCCAAACTTTGAAAAGATTCTATAATCTGAGGGGCTTTTTTAATGACATTATCAATTATTTCTTCATCGGTCATGCCCTTTATCACGGCAACACGCTGTGGACTGGCGAACATATCGTTTTTTATATGTGCCACGTTCAACGTATCTTTTTGAACATAGATGATAGATCTTGTTTGGCGTAAAGCTCCTGTAAAAACCTTATGCGGAACCTGATTGATGGTAAATAAAGGCTCATCCCAAGTTAATCCTACGGCCGGCGAGGCGAAATGTTCTCTTATCTTATCACCTACTTCGCCATTCCATAGATCATTGTCGATTACAACCGCAACCGAATTAATGGCACCGATCGATCCGGGTTTGTAGTTCTTCTTTTCCTCGTTACATGAGATAACAAGTAAGCACAATAGCAACCAAACTGTTTTAATGTTTTTCATTTTAGATGTTGTGATTTAAGAAGGGCAATCACATAACTTCAATTTCATGCCCGGTTTTAAATTACTGCCACTAATACCGTTCCATTCTCGCAAATTTTCAATACTAATTCCAGGATATTGCCGTGAAATGGTCCAAAGGGAGTCGCCAGATTTGACGATATGTACTTTGCCGTTGTTTGTCACAGTAGTATTTCCCGCTTTTTTCGATTTTGGTTTTGAAGCCATTTTTGGCGCTATTCGTAAGCCCCTAGGGTAAATGGTCAAACGCTGCCCAATTCTAAGATTATTGCTTCTCAAGCCATTCCAGTTTTTGATTTGGCTTACCCGAACTCCATAACGCTCTGCTATTTTCCCGAGATAATCCCCACTTCTTACGCGATATCTTATTCTACTTGCCTCTGCTCTTTTGACCAAAGCCGGCAACGGACTCTCTTTACTCTTCAATTCTTTCTCAACAAAGGCATAAATAGCCTCTTCATTGGCTACAAATCTTCCCATAGCCTTAACAGGAAGGCGTAGCGCATAATTTTTTCCTTTTACAAAAGGAATGACCTTTAGTTTGTAAGAGGGGTTGAGTATCTCCAATTCTTCCATACTCACATCAACCAACTTTGAAATTTGATCAAAAGTGATTAGGCTTTTGACGTGAATGGTGTCCGTTTCAAAATAAGGCCGTTCTACCTTTTTGCCTCTTAAACCATGTTCTTCTGCATATTCAAACAAGTACATAGTGGCTATAAATGCGGGCACATAACCTGCGGTCTCACGAGGAAGATTTCTGCGAATATTCCAATAATTTTTGTAGCCCCCTGATCTTCGTATTGCCTTATTTACATTGCCAGGGCCTGAATTATAGGCCGCCAAGGCCAGATCCCAATCCTTGAAAACGCCATAAACACGGTTCAAATATTCACAGGCAGCTCTTGTTGATTTTATGGGGTCTGAACGCTCATCAACATAGCTGTTCACCTCAAGACCATGCTCTTTTCCTGTGCCATACATAAATTGCCAAAGCCCAGTTGCACCAACCCTGGAACGTGCTTTCGGATTAAGGGCCGATTCAACAATCGCCAAATACTTCATTTCAATGGGTATGTCATGATTGTCAAATTCTTGCTCAAAAAGCGGAAAATAGAATTGGCTCACGGTCAACATTCGTTTCATCAATTCTCTTTTTCTGCTCAAAAATGATTTTATCACGCTCTCTAGGGAAGGATTATAAGCGATGTTGAACGGCGTTCTTTCATTCAGTCTTTTCAACCGCATTTTGAGGGTATCAGAATTCAACTCCACATTTAGTGGCCCTTCAAAATCGAGGTTCAACACTTCTTGATACATCTCATTCGAAAGCGACAAAAGTTGGTGAAGCTCCTTCATCCAAAGGCTATCATATTTTGCGGCAAGGTCATTGTCTTGAAGGTTGTATTCCGCTTTTCCGTTTGTAACGGTTTTATGCAATGGATCATCACTTATCAAAATGCTGGCAGCATCACTATTTTCTTCAATTGTTCCTAAATCAATTGAAATGGTGTCATTTTCTACTGAAGTGGAATCATTTTCATGCCATTGCGCACTGACCTGCGTTACCGAATAAAAAATAGAGAAGAATAGAGAAAAGGCTGTTGCTACTGATTTCATATGCTCTTCATAAATTTTTTGAGAGGGCAGCTAAAATCGCATTTTTCAGCGAAAGAAAGAAATTTTCAAGTAACAAAGTAACCGCCCTACAAACGGATAACGGCGGTATTAATCCATTATTGCTGCAATGCCCGGCAACGTTTTTCCTTCAAGGCTTTCTAACATTGCCCCGCCACCAGTGGATACATAACTCACCTTATCATCAAATCCAAATTGTTTTACCGCTGCTACAGAATCGCCGCCGCCCACTAAAGAAAAGGCTCCGTTTTGTGTCGCCTCATCAATAAAATTTCCTACCGAAATAGTGCCTTTGGCAAAACTATCCATCTCAAAGACCCCCACCGGACCATTCCATAAAATGGTCTTACACTTTGCTATGACTTCCTTAAAATTCTCAAGGGTTCTTGGGCCGGCATCCAAGCCTTGCCATCCCGCTTCAATTTTATCAACATCAACAACCCGGGTGTCTGCGTCATTTGCAAAATCATTGGCCGCCAAAACATCAACCGGTATATGTACCTCAACACCTTTTTCTTTGGCTTTTTTGAGAATATCCATGGCCAAATCCATTTTATCATCTTCACATATGGAATCTCCGACCTGCCCTCCTTGCGCTTTGATGAAGGTATAGGTCATACCACCACCGACAATTAAATGGTCAACTTTGTCCAAAATATTCTCAATAATCGTGATTTTCGAAGAAACCTTGGCTCCTCCAAGTATTGCAAGAACCGGTTTCTCACCAGTCATCATCACTTTCTCAATGGCATCGATCTCTTTGGCAAGCAAAACTCCAAAACATTTATTTTCCATAAAGAACTGGGCCACTACGGTGGTTGAAGCATGTGCTCTGTGAGCGGTTCCAAAGGCATCATTGATATAAATATCGCCTAGCTTTGACAGTTTTTCAGCGAAATTGACATCGCCAGTGGTCTCCTCTGAATGAAAACGAAGGTTCTCTAACAACACCACTTCGCCCATGCCCATTTCTGCAATAGCTTTTTCGGCATTTTCACCTACACAATCATTGACAAATTTGACCTGAACACCGAGAATTTCAGAAACGGTCTGACAGATGTGTTCTAAAGATAAATCGGAATCTACTTTGCCTTTTGGTCTTCCTAAGTGACTCATCAAAATGGCACTTCCGCCATCTTCCAAAACTTTAATTATAGTAGGTTTGGCCGCTTCAATTCTATTTGTATCGGTAACCCTCAGGTTTTCATCCAATGGAACATTAAAATCCACTCGAATCAATGCCTTTTTATTCTCGAAATTAAAATCTGCTATCGTTTTCATATACGGTTTTTATGGAGCTGCAAATGTAAAGATTTCTATGAATCAATGATAAGGGCTTTTGTTATTTTTAACCCATGTGCATCTTGTTTCAAGACATTTTTGTAGTGATGAAAGGGATTAAATCAGGTTAATCGAAGAGGGATTAAATTGACATGAATCAACTATATTTGAAGTATGCTTTTTAAGGAAATTCTGGGGTTGAACCACATCAAAAAACATCTGACATTAAGTGCGAATGCCGGAAGGATTCCCAGCGCCCAACTTTTTGTTGGGCCTGAAGGTTCTGGCACCTTGGCAATGGCGATTGCCTATTCGCAATATGTCATATGCTGTAATTCAAATGGTGAAAACACCGGTAGTAATTCTGCATGTAATTCAAAGTTCGATGCCCTATCACATCCTGATATGCATTTTGCTTTTCCTGTATCAAATTCAGATAAAGTCAAAAGCCACGCGGTTAGTGATAACTATATTAATGATTGGCGAAAATTTGTTGAAGAGCAACCCTATGGTAATCTTTTTGATTGGTACCGTTTAATCGGTATTGAAAAAAAGCAGGCCCAGATCGGTGTTGATGAAGCCTTGAGCATTTCAAAAAAATTAGCCTTGAAATCCTATGAAGGGGGTTACAGGATTATGCTGATTTGGATGGCTGAAAAAATGAATGCCTCGGCGGCCAACAAATTGCTGAAATTGATTGAGGAACCGCCTGAGAAAACCATTTTCATCCTAATTACCGAGGATGAGGAACAGATCATTCAAACCATAAAATCACGATGTCAATTGCTTCATTTTCCTCCTCTAACAGAACAAAGTATTTCAGATGCCCTTGTTGCGAGAGGGTTGCCTAGAACCGAAGCTTTGCTCATCGCCCATGAAGCAAATGGCAATTTTAACAAGGCACTTGATTTAATGAACAAAGATTCTGAGGATCTTATTTTTGAAAAGTGGTTTGTGCAATGGGTGCGTTCAGCTTTCAAAGCCAAAGGAAACAAAAGTGCGATCAATGAGCTGATTCTCTGGAGTGAAGAAATTGCAAAAACCGGGCGTGAAACCCAGAAAAAATTTCTTCACTATTGCCTTGTGGCCATACGCCAGGCCATGCTCATTAATTTTGGGGCAGAACCTTTGGCTTACTTGAAAATACATGTGGAGGGGTTTGATTTAAAAAAGTTCGCCCCCTTCATTCATGAAAACAATGTATCGGGTATTGTTGATCTTCTTGAGAAGGCCATATATCATATTGAGCGCAATGGTAATTCAAAGATCATCTTAACCGATCTTTCCATAAAAATGACCAGATTATTGCATCAAAAGAAAAGAGTAGCTGAAATGATCCCCTCTAACTAAAACCGAGCTTTCGTTATGAACAATGTATTGAATCACGCCGTAGAAATTTTGCTTCTTGCCTTTATGGTTATCACCTTCTTACAAAGTGGTTTGGATAAAATCACGGATTGGAAAGGAAATCTTGGATGGCTAAAAGGGCATTTTGAAAAGACCCCATTCAAGAACATGGTGCCCTTACTATTAGGCGTTGTTCTTCTAGTTGAAGTTGTGGCGGGAGTTATGTGTGCCATTGGCATGTTTCAGATAATATCATCAGGCTCCAGCGATATAGCATTTTATGGCGCAATTACTTCTTGTATTGCACTTTTAATGCTTCTCTTCGGACAACGCATGGCGAAAGATTATGCTGGCGCCATGACCATAGTGATATATTTCATACCGGCAGTGTTTTTGGTTTTTCTGTTGCAATAAAAAAGGCCGCGATATCAATCACGGCCCTCTTGGTTCTTTTGAAGAAACTATTTATTTTTTGTACTTGTCATTCAAGATTTTAACCAATTGCTCGGTTATGTCATTTGCGTCTGGGCCATATAGCACACTGCCTCCTTCGCCGCCAGTAAACACAAATGTATATCCATTCGCTTTGCCGTAAGCTTCTATTTCCCTTCTGACCTTGTTGACCATACTATCCATTTCAACTTGCCCAGCACTTTGAATATCCTGTTCTTCTTGTTGCAATTGTTGCCCCATGAATTGAGCACGTTGTTGAATCAAACCGTATTCTTCTTGGGCTTTCTTTTGAGACATCTTTTGGGCCTTCAATTGAAATGCTTGGGCCTCAATTTGATAGGCCTGTGAAATACTGTCTCTTTTTTTGACCAACGCATCAGCTTTGGTTTTGAATTTAGTTTCGATATCAATTTTTTCTTGATATTTCTCCATCATTTTGTTGTTGTCAACATAGGCGAATTTTTGTTGTTGGCAAGACACAAGAAATAGTGCTATTAATACCAGTGTTATTTTTTTCATATTGTTATTTTAATTTTCAAGTTCGGCAAAAATAGGAAAAGCATTTTGAATGGTTGGAAGGCGTTCTGAATTGCGCATATGGTTTTCAATTTCACGATATTTGTCTATCATAGAAAATATCAATTAAAAATTAATAAATCAATATATTTTCTCTATATAAATTGACTTGCTAAAATGCCCGATTTAGGGATTAAAACAAAATACCCGACACATTTGTTCTATGCGTTGCAAAACGTCAGGAAAACGCTTTTAAATAAGAATCAGCTCTTTTTAAGAACATAAATCAGCGAAGAATATTCTTTTGTTCGCCATGCAGATATATTTGACTTCAATCCACGAAGAAATGCTTTCCACACGATCATCTTACCTTTGCCCGGCGATTTGTATTTTTCAGATAAAAGTGAAACATAAAAGGCATCATAAATCATGGGTTTGGTCTTGATTACATGTAGTCCATTTTTAGCAAACAACCTTTCAATTGAATTTCTTGAAAAATGCCACAAATGTCTTGGGGTGTCATACGCTGCCCAGAACTCTTTATAAAATTTGGCGTCATAAGATTTGAAATTAGGAACGGCAATAATTAATGTTCCTTCTTCTTCCAAATGCCAGGTCAAACGCATGATTTGATTTTCAAGATCCGGAAGATGTTCTAAAACATGCCACAAGGTAATTACTTTGTATTTCTTTCCTGGAATTGACTCCATACTTGTCAATAACGAAAGACCTTTCTCCAAGGCTTTCATTCGAGCATTTGAATTTGGCTCTACCCCATCTATTTGCCAACCGTTTCTTTTCGCCGTCAAAAGAAAATCACCAGTACCGGCGCCAATATCCAAAAGAGATTTATTTCTTCTGTCATATCTCGATATCAGTCTTAGTTTTTTTCCAAGGCTGTATCTTTTAACGATTTGATATAATTTGTCAGCGCCTGTTTTATTGGAGTCAGTATGAGAAATATAGTCCTCACTGTCATAATATGATGCTATATTTTTGGGTTGGGGCGAAGTGACCAGCATGTCTAATTCCTCATTAAAGAGCAATTCGAACTCCTCTTGGGAAACAGAATAATCTTTAGTTTTTAAATACGGTTTCATTGTAATTGCTGGTAGTCAAATACTGGTTTTTCAAATCGCGAAGATACTTTAAAACCATTTGCCTTGAAAGAGACTCTTTGACCAAACAGTCCTTTTCGAAATCATTGTAACCCTCGATGGCAATATACCAGTTGCCATTTCTGATGCTATAACGGTTTTCAAACCTAGGACCCTTCTCTGACCTATACAAGATACCGTCAACCAATAGCGGTACCAAATTGATACTTTTATCAGAAATCTCCACTTCATAAAAGGCAAAGAAGTACTGTTGGTCATCGACAAGGAACGGAACATCATCATACATCAATGAGTCATTTAATTGAAATTTGAGGTTGACAAAGTCATAGAATTCTCCTGCACTTTTTGGTTGGATTGTTAAAGCGAATAGCCATCAAGAATCGAATCAAATTATCAATTTGAGCGTCGTTTGAGAATTGTTCCACGTGGAACAAATGGCATTTAGCGTCCAAGAAAGACTAGTAGCACACTTATATCAGATGGAGAAACACCGCTAATTCTAGATGCTTGAGAAATGTTTACCGGACGAATGGCCTCAAGTTTTTCCTTTGCTTCGAATGAAAGGGATTTCAATTTTGAGTAATCAAAGTCCTCCGGAATTTTTACATTTTCAAGCCTGTGTAACTTATCTGCATTCAGTTTTTCTTTCGCGATATACCCAGAGTACTTAATCTGCACTTCGGTTTGTTCTAGAACCTCACGATCTAAATCATTCTCCTCCACAAACTTTGAAACACTATCTAACTGAAGCATGTGCTTCATGGTCACATTTGGTCTAGAAAATGATCTATACAACTTGTCTGATTGCTTTACCAGGGATGAATCAACACTATCTAAAATGGGATTGATGTCTTCAGGAAGCACACTGGTCTCTTTAAAAAACTTCAGGAATGCATCCGACTTTGACTGCTTCTTTTCCATTCTTTTCAGGCGGTCTACTTTAGCCAAGCCTAATTGATAGCCTTTTGGTGTCAGTCTTAAATCTGCATTATCTTGTCTCAACAAGGTTCTATATTCAGCTCTTGATGTGAACATTCGATACGGCTCTTCCGTTCCTTTGGTAATCAAATCATCAATTAAAACTCCAATATAAGCCTCATCCCTTCTTAGCACGAAAGGGTCTTTTTCATTAACCTTTAAATGTGCGTTTATACCTGCCATTAAGCCCTGAGATGCAGCCTCTTCATAACCCGTAGTGCCGTTAATCTGCCCTGCAAAAAATAGGTTGTTTATAATCTTTGTTTCTAATGTGTGCTTCAACTGGGTAGGAGGGAAGTAGTCATATTCGATGGCATAACCCGGTCTAAAAAACTTTACGTTCTCAAAACCGACCACTGATTGTAGTGCTCTGAATTGAACGTCCTCAGGAAGAGAAGTCGAGAATCCATTTACATATACTTCCACAGTGTCCCATCCTTCTGGCTCTACAAATATTTGATGGCTATCCTTCTCTGCAAAACGATTGATTTTGTCTTCAATTGAAGGACAATATCTAGGGCCCACACTTTTAATTCTACCGTTGAACATGGGTGATCTGTCAAAGCCTTCACGCAAAAGTTCATGAACAATCTCACTGGTATGGGTCATATGACAATCACGTTGACTTGTCAAAGCCACTGTTGAGGAATAAGAAAATTTCTCAGGATTCTCATCCCCTGGTTGAACAATCATCTTAGTGTAATCCAAAGACCGCCCATCAACCCTTGGAGGTGTTCCTGTCTTCATTCTGCCACTATTAAAACCCAAACTGGTCAATTGTTCAGTTATTCCAGTAGCTGCCCTCTCTCCGGCACGACCACCGCCAAAATTCTTGTCTCCAATATGGATGAGTCCATTTAAAAAAGTACCATTCGTTAAAACGACAGATTTAGATTTGATATCGATACCCAAAGAAGTTCTTACACCAACAACGCAATCTTTTTCTATTAAAAGTCCGGATACCATTTCCTGATAAAAATCACAATTTGGGGTGTTTTCCAAAGCTAACCGCCATTCCTCTGCAAAGCGCATTCTATCGTTTTGAGTTCTGGGGCTCCACATCGCAGGACCCTTGGATTTGTTCAGCATTTTAAACTGTATGGCTGATTTATCCGTGACTATACCACTATACCCTCCCAGGGCATCAATTTCACGGACAATCTGTCCTTTTGCTATGCCGCCCATCGCGGGGTTGCATGACATTTGTCCAATGGTTTGTAGATTCATGGTCACAAGTAAGGTTTTGGACCCCATATTTGCTGCCGCAGCAGCAGCCTCAGCACCTGCATGACCACCACCCACTACTATTACATCATATACCTTGTCAAACATTTATTCTAATCTAACATTCCACGTGGAACAATTCTAATTTTTCGTTTTCTTTCCTCTTCATCAATAACGCATCTTGTTCGGATTTGTCTTTATATCCCAATAAATGCAACACGCCATGAGCCATTACCCGTCTTAGCTCATGCTCCTCATCAACCTTAAAGATTTGGGAATTTTCCCTTATTCGGTCTATGGAAATAAATATATCTCCATTAACTACTTGATTATCAATATATTGAAAAGAAATAACATCCGTATAAAAGTCATGATCTAAATACTTCTTATTGATTTCGAGTAAATAATCATCATTACAAAATATATAGGTTATGGCATCAGTCACAGCATTCTCCGAACTTACAATTCGCCGAATCCAACTTTCATAATATTCTGGCTGTTTCAGTTCAAAATCGAATTCATAATGAAACTCAATCATCACCCTTAAAATATAACTTAACTCGATTTTGGTGATTTCGGCGCAAAGGTAGTGCCTCCCTATTCAAAATCTCTATTTCATTACTAATATTATTCAACTGTTCTGGCCTCGTTATAACAGGGACATCAAATTGCTTCTTATTCGTATAACTTTCCCTTTCCTGTTTTTTGCCCTGCTTCATTGCGGCATTCCTTAATTTCATCAATTCATACTGAATGGTATTCATCTTCTTCTTGCCCTGATGGGTTATGCCATTCTCTAAAAGCTCATTCTCAAAATCCTCCATTTGCCTGACCAACTTTTCGCCAAGCTTTCTATCTTCAGTGTTTAACATATTTTTCAATTGTTCTTCCAATCTTTCTCTGATCGCCTGCTGCTCTTTATAAATTTCAAATATTTCCTTCAGCTCTTCTTCGCTTAATCCATCTTTGTTGCCGTTACCTCCATTTCCTGAACCTTCCTTGCCTTCTTTGCCCTGTCCACTTTTTCCTTCTTTCCCGTTTTTGTCACCTTCCTTGCCATCTCCACCCTCTCCGTCATTACCTGACTGACCGGAACCTGATTTCCCACTTTTTCCCGATTGCCCCTCCCCTTCACTTTCACCCTGTCCGGGTTTTTTGCCCTGGCCTGCTTGCCCTTCGTTGCCTTCCTTTTTTCCCTGAGCTTCTTTTCCTTTACCATCCATCTTTTCCTTTAACTCGGACTGACTTTTTATAATGTCGGGCAATTGGAACCCTTTGCCTTGGCCTTCCCCTTGCCCCGATTGCATGCTTTCTTGCATGTTGTCCAAAACATTCGCCAAAAAGTCTGATAGACTATTGGCAGCGGTGATGACATATTTTTGATAACCAATTCCCTGAAACATTTGGTTCTCTGCGATGCTCTCCAATGCCTTGTCCGTATTGTAATAAACTTCGGTTATTTGCTCGTTGACAAATTCTGAAAGCTCTGCTCTTCTCAGCGACAAGGCAAACAAACTATCATCAATATGCTCAAAAAGTTGCCGTAACTCTTGTTGCTTTTTTATCGTTCCTGAAAATTGTGGCATGTCAAATTCGGCACCTTCTAGCGATGAAAATAGATTTTCTTGTTTGAATGAAAACGTGATTAGATTATCCAATATTTGTCGCAGCATTTCTGCATCTTCTGATATTGTTGAGCCGCCACCGCCACCTGCTGATGATTGTGAAAGTTTTTCACTCATTTCGTTCATCTTCTGGGCGGCTGATTTTTGTTTTCTTGATGCATTCTCTTCCTCTTTCTTTTTAGTCTCAGGGTTTGCCCCTTCTGATTCAGATTCTTTTAGAGATTCTTCAGCATCAGATTGGTCCTCTTTGACGGATTCTTGATCCTCATTTTCAATGTCCAAATCCAAAGGTTTCTTTAATTCTTCATTGTCATTTTGAAGACCCTTCAATTCTTTTGAAAGTTCTTCAAAATCTTCACTTAACTTGTTTTGCTCTTCCACCTTATCCCCATCATTCTTGCCTTCAGATGCTTTCTCCTGTTTCTTGGCTAATTTTTTCAACTCAGTTGCTAATTGAGCTGCTTTTTCCGTTACATAATACCTTTTGGTTAATTCTACCAGTTGCTCTAAATTACGTTCACTGCTTTGTTGGTTCTTGGCCAATTCCTCCAAACGTTTTTTTAAATCTTCTTCATCAATTTTATCAGCGATTTTGTTTAGTTCCTGCAACAATTTTTCGTTTTTCTTGGCTTCAATTTCTTGACGCTCTAAACGCTCTTTGAGCAACTCACTCATTTTATCATCCTTTTCATTCTTTTCAAGACTTTCTTTTAGCTGCTTGCTAAATTTCTGCATCATGTTTTCTTGCTGCTCTTGTTTTTTGAGAAAATCTTTGATTTGACTTTGATCGTTGTAGTTGAGTTCTTTCTTTTCTTTTTGCTCTATATTGATCTCTGAGAGTGTTACCTTTTGTTCTTTGAACTTCTCCAATGATTTATCCAAGTTCTGAATAATGGATTGTTGCGATTGAAGCTCCTTGTTTTTTAATTGGTCATCATTCAACAATGTTGTGCTGAATAGTTGACTCTTGGCTTTTTTCCCTTTTCGTATCGCATCATTATCGGTAACTTCAAAATAGTAACTATGTGATTTGCCAACCTCCAGATCGAGCCCTGTGGGGAAAGTGTAATAAAAATGATCGAAATTGTTATTTGGGTTTTTGAGGTTCAATTTTTGTCGTTTGGCAGGAGCGTCATCTGCATAATAAACCAGGTCTATTGAAACAAGTCCGTAATCATCAGAAACTTCCCCAGAAAAATAGGTGGTGTTCGGATTCAACGTATCTTTGATTTCTTTTACTTTTATTGACGGGTAGGCATCTTTAATAACATTGAACTCATAGACAAGTTTCTCATAATCCACAACGTTTTTATTTGAGGTGGAAAGTTCATAAGGGTATTTGGAATACACTCTTCTAGATCCTTCAAAAGTGTCTTCGTTCTTGCTCAAGGCTATTGTGGTGTCAGCACTTATAAGATTGATTTCTTCCGTGTTTTGGGCACTGATTTTCCAGGTAACCTTTGTTCCTTCAGGAAAAGTTGCATTGCCCGTACTTTTTAAAACCTCGCTTTTTCTATTTATATACCGGGGATAATCAAGCTTCAGTTCAAAGTTATGAATAGACGGTGTTTCAAGTGCCTTCAAACTGTAGGTTCGTGAACTGACCTCATTGGCTTCAAAATAAAAATCGGTTGAAGATAGGGGCGGATTCAGCGTGTACTGAAAGATGCCATTGTTTTCTTGCAGCAACATTCGCTTGCCATCTATGGCAATGTGAACAGCCTCAGGTCTAATTTGACCCTCAGTACTAACCATTATCGTGTAGGGTTTGTCATTCAAAACATCCAAGTCGTTCGATAACAATCTGAACTCAAAAAGGGCGGGTGGTGTATAGGCGATTTCATAATTGACAATCCGCTTAGAGCTTCCGAAAAAAGGCCCTAGATTGCCACTTAGCCATATCAAACAAAAGAGCATCACTGGAATAATCAAATACTTGGCATATTTCAAATTATCACGAAGGTTTACCGCATTGGTAAAAGGCACCGAATCTAATTTTCGCGAACGTTGTTCAATACTCGCCATCAAAAGCTCTGATTCTTTTTTGTCTTCAGCCAAGTCAAGTAAATTATAGAGTTTATCGTCAACATCAGAGAAGTGACTTCCAATTAAAAGTGAAGCCTGTTTGTGGCTGATACCTTTTTTGAGTTTAAATAAATAGAAGAGGGGGGTCAAGATGTATTTAAATAAAAGAAATGCCTCTATTCCCACAAAAACCAAAAGCAAAATTAGACGGCCTGTTGAATTAAGCCATAAAAAATACTCAATGCCCAGTATCACCAAAAAGAACAGCAAGCCGAAAGACAAAAAGAGCAAGAGCCCCTTAAGCAATAGCTTAGTATAATACTTTTTGGTAAAATCACTAAGTTTGTTAAGTATGTTATTATAGCTATTCAAATCCCCTATTTACTGTCTCAAGATACTTGTTCTTACAAATTTAAACATCAAATTCGTGTTAAACTCGTTAGCAACGAATTATTAGACAAAAGACAATGCTAAAAGATTTTAAATATTTGGCGGCCATGACCCTGCCGCTCTCAGCCGTTCTTAGTATCACTTTCAAAGGGTATTTAAGTTTCTTTACCCCTTTTTATGCCTTTGTTCTCATACCCGTCTTAGAGATGATTTTGCCACTTGATTCTTCAAACCATGAAGGCGAAAAACTTGAAGAAAGGAAATCAAATCGGGTTTTCGATTGGATGCTCTATTTGAACATTCCCATAATTTTCATGCTACTGATTTATTCGCTTTGGGATATTACCACACATACCTATGAAACCCATGAGATAATTGGTATGGTGCTTTCCGTAGGAATTGTTCTTGGCACCAATGGTATCAATGTTGCCCATGAACTAGGGCATAGGCAAGCTACCAATGAACGTCATATGGGCAAACTTTTGCTTTTACCTTCTTTCTACATGCACTTTTATATAGAGCACAACTTTGGTCATCATGCCCAAGCGGCCACAAAAGAGGATCCTGCCACAGCCATATATAACCAAACGGTATATTGTTTTTGGATTACCTCGGTCATTCGTCAATATTTCAGCGCATGGCGACTGCAATCAAAACTTCTGATAAGCAAAAAACAGGGGTTTTTCTCCATTTATAATGATATGTTATGGTATACCCTACTTCAAATACTCTATGCCTTGGTGGTTTTCGCTTTCTTTGGAAAATTGGGCCTAATTTTCGCCATAGCCAGTGGAATAGTAGGTTTTCTGATGCTTGAAACCGTGAATTATATTGAGCACTACGGACTAATGCGTAAAAAGTTGTCATCAGGAAGATATGAGCGAGTTCGTGAAATTCATTCATGGAACAGTAACCATGTCATGGGAAGGATTGTTCTTTATGAACTGACCCGACACAGTGACCATCACTACAAATCAGCAAAAAAGTATCAGCTACTTGATTGCCATGATAATTCTCCCCAAATGCCATTTGGGTACCCTACCTCAATGGTCATGTCACTTTTTCCACCGTTGTGGTTCAGGGTCATGAATCCGTTGATTCCTAGTGAAATGAAACCCGTTTAATTCAGGGTCAGTCATATTGGTAGCAAGTTGTATTTTCTATCTTTGCGTTTCTAAATTCAGACCATGAAAAAAAAAGTCAGGGTTCGTTTTGCTCCAAGCCCCACAGGGCCTTTGCATATTGGAGGTGTGCGAACAGCGCTATTCAACTACCTTTTTGCCAAAAAACACAAAGGCGATTTTGTGCTTCGAATAGAAGATACCGACCAGAACAGATATGTTGAAGATGCCGAAGAGTATATCATTGATGCCTTGAATTGGTGTGGAATACCTTTTGATGAAGGCCCAGGAAAAGACCATGGTTTTGGGCCCTATAGACAAAGCGAGCGCAAGCATCTGTACAAAAAATACGCCGATGAGCTTATTGAGAGCGGTCATGGGTACTACGCTTTTGACACTGCCGAACAGTTGAGTTTTCATAGAAAAGATCATGAATCAAAAGGCAAAACCTTTATTTATAATTGGCACAATAGATTAAAGCTTTCGAATTCACTCTCGCTTTCCAAAGAAGAGGTTCAGGCGAAAATAGATGCTAACGAAGATTATGTGATCAGGTTCAAATCTCCTCAAAATCAGAAATTGATTTTGAACGATATTGTGAGGGGAGAGATTCAAATCGACACCAATGTTCTTGACGACAAAGTTCTTTTTAAAAGCGATGGAATGCCCACCTATCACCTAGCCAATATTGTTGATGACCATTTGATGGAAATAAGCCATGTTATCCGGGGGGAAGAGTGGCTGCCTTCTTTGGCTTTACATCAATTATTGTACAATGCCTTTAATTGGGACGCCCCTCAGTTTGCTCATCTGCCCTTGATCATGAAACCTGTTGGAAAAGGGAAGCTCAGTAAACGCGATGGCGAGAAAATGGGCTTTCCGGTATTTCCTTTATCATGGAATGAATCTGTGGGTTATCGTGAAGCGGGTTATTTTCCAGAGGCGACCATAAACTTCCTAGCGCTCTTAGGATGGAATCCTGGAAACGAAAAAGAAATATTTTCTCTAAAAGAACTTGTTCAAGCTTTTGAATTGGAACGCGTGAACAAATCAGGTGCTCGTTTTGATCCAGACAAAACCAAATGGTATAATCAACAATACCTACAGGCAAAGAACGACGCTGAACTGGCGGCTTCTTTCCAAAATATTCTATATGACAAATTATCTTCTGAGCAAAAAAAACTGGAATGTGCCCAACCAGACAGTGTGCTCAAAATAGTTTCTCTTGTTAAAGAACGTGCTGTCTTTGTTTCCGATCTATGGGAGCTTTCTGCGTATTTTTTTGCTGCTCCATCAACTTATAATGAAAAAGCTGTTCGCAAACAATGGAAAGAAGATACTCCTGAGATCATGAATCAATTGGTTTCTGTTCTTGAAGAGATACATGATTTTTCATCTTCCAATGTAGAAACAAAAGTAAAAGAATGGATTGCTGAAAAAGAACTGTCTTTCGGCAAAGTCATGCCCCCTTTACGATTGGTTATCGTGGGCGAGATGAAAGGGCCGCACATTTTTGATATTTTAGAAAGCATAGGAAAAGATGAAAGCCTGTGCCGAATTCGAAAAGCAATCACCGAAATGAAGTAGCACGCCACAGTTTGAACTTTTATGGCTTTTCAACTTTTTTGTAACATTCTGTACAAATTTCCTACAGATATCTTAAAGTCTTTCTATATTCCTATCAACTTAAAAAACAGTATTATGGGCAACTTCATTCTTTTTCCGATTATATTTTTCGGACTGATTATTTTAATTTCTTCCTTTTTCATTGTCAAACAACAGACTGCGGTTATTATTGAGCGCTTTGGTAAATTTCACAGCATACGTCACTCTGGCCTACACATGAAAATACCACTAGTGGATAGAATTGCGGGCAGGTTGAGTTTGAAAATTCAACAATTGGACGTCATCATTGAAACCAAAACTCTGGATGATGTTTTTGTGCGTCTAAAAGTTTCAGTACAATACAAGGTGATTCGCGATAAAGTGTATGATGCATTTTATAAATTGGATTATCCGCATGACCAAATAACTTCTTATGTCTTTGACGTAGTTCGAGCTGAGGTGCCCAAAATGAAATTAGATGATGTCTTTGTACGTAAAGATGATATTGCCATTGCGGTAAAATCGGAATTGAATGACGCTATGATGACCTACGGATATGATATCATTAAAACCTTGGTTACTGATATCGATCCAGACGCACAGGTAAAAGAGGCCATGAACAGAATCAACGCCTCTGAGCGTGAAAAAATCGCTGCTCAATTTGAGGGGGATGCCGCTCGAATTCTCATTGTTGAAAAAGCTAAAGCTGAAGCTGAAAGTAAAAGATTGCAAGGTCAAGGTATCGCCGATCAACGACGTGAAATTGCACGCGGACTAGAAGAGTCAGTTGAAGTATTGAACAAGGTTGGTATCAATTCTCAAGAAGCATCAGCATTGATTGTTGTGACCCAACATTATGACACCTTACAATCAATTGGTCAAGAAACCAATAGTAATTTGATTTTGTTGCCCAACTCACCTCAAGCGGGCAGTCAAATGTTAAATGACATGGTTGCGAGTTTTACTGCAAGCAATCAAATTGGTGAGGCCATGAAAAAAAGCAGAAATAAGCCTAAGGAGTAAAAACCTCAAGAAGAATGAAAAATCCCTATTTCAAAAAGTTGAAATAGGGATTTTTATTTAGAATTACTCTAAATTTTTTCCGTACCTAACTGAAGAGCCGAAAGAAATGAATTTTGGGCAAAATCTTCTTGTTAAACAATTCTAGGAGGTTTTCTTTGCGCGCCCATGAAAACGTATTCGAAGAAAAATAAAATGCGTTAAACCTTCTTAAAATAAGGCGTTTTTAATAGAAAATACCCATTGGAATATTCTAAAGGATAAGAAACCTCTATACTAGTCTTTTTGTTGAATTTTGGCCCAAGAATCGCGCAAACCAACCGTTTTATTAAAAACCAATTTTTCAGGGTTAGTATCTGGGTCCACACAAAAATATCCCAATCTCTGAAATTGCATTCGATCTCCGATTTTTGATTCTTTTAAGCTTGGTTCTAAAAATCCGGTAATGACTTTCAAGGAGTCTTGATTGACAAAATCCATGAAATCTTTGTCTTTGTGGGTATCCGGACTTTCATCTGTAAACAGACGGTCATATAATCTTACCTCAGCTTTGATAGCATGTTTTATCGAAACCCAATGAAGCGTTCCTTTAACTTTGCGTAGGCTCTCTTCGGTGCCACTACCACTTTTGCTTTTAGAGTCGTACGTGCATTGCACCTCAACTATATTTCCGTCAGCATCTTTGGTGCAACTCTCTGCTTTTATGATATAGGCATTCTTCAACCGCACTTCTTTGCCCAACTTCAATCTGAAAAACTTTTTATTGGCTTCTTCTCTAAAATCTTCCTGCTCAATATAAATTTCTCTTGAAAAAGGGACTTTTCTGTTGCCTGCAGACTCGTCTTCCGGATTATTCTCCGCGCCCAAAAGTTCCTCTTTTCCTTCAGGATAATTTGTTATGACCACTTTCAAAGGATTCAGCACACCCATTACCCTTGGTGCGACCTTATTCAAATGATCACGAACCTGAAATTCCAACAATGAAACATCAATCAAATTATCACGTTTTGCTATACCAATGGTATCTGCAAAGTTTCGAATGGATTCAGGGGAATAACCTCTTCTTCGCAAACCCGATATTGTGGGCATTCTGGGGTCATCCCAACCATCAACCACCCCCGAAGCCACCAACTTCGCCAACTTTCGTTTACTGACCACTGTATGGCTTAAATTCCTTCTCGCAAATTCACGTTGCTTTGGCCTAATCTTGCCTTCGCTTACCACTTGATCTAGAAACCAATCATAGAGCTCACGGTGCATTGCGAATTCCAAAGTGCAAAGAGAGTGCGAAACCTGTTCTATATAATCACTCTCACCATGGGTCCAATCGTACATCGGGTAAATACACCAATCAGTATTTGTTCTATGGTGTGACTTGTGTAAAACCCTATACATAATGGGGTCACGCATTAACATGTTAGATGAGGTCATGTCAATTTTGGCGCGCAAAACATGTTTTCCTTCTTCAAATCTACCGTCCTTCATACTTTCAAACAGTTTGATGTTTTCTTCCACTGTTCGATTTCGAAATGGGCTTTCACTACCCGGTTCTGTCGGGGTGCCCTTTTGCGTTGCCATTTCCTCTGAAGATTGGCTATCAACATAGGCCTTTCCAGCTTTGATCAATTCCACGGCCCAATCGTAAAGCTGTTGGAAATAATCTGAAGCATACCGTTCGGTATCCCATTCGTATCCCATCCATGCCACATCCCGTTTTATGGCATCGACGAATTCCTGTTCCTCTTTTGCTGGATTAGTGTCATCAAATCTCAAATTAACGGGTGCATTATAGCGTAAACCCAAGCCAAAATTCAAACAAATGGAACTTGCGTGACCAATGTGTAAATACCCATTGGGTTCAGGTGGAAATCGGAAACGCAATGCCTCTTTTGAAAACCCATTTCTCAAATCCTCTTCGATTATATGTTCCAAAAAATTCAACGATCGCTCTTCCTCGCTCATTAGGTATTTTTTAAGTTGCACAAAAGTAGCGAAAATGCCTTGATTACCGCCTCTTCAAAATTTTCGCCATACAAATAATAGCATTTCACAACAATTTTAATCCGTAATACAACAATAAATTCTTTAGACCTCGATTTAAAGCCATATTTGTTGTTATTACTGTATAAAGTATTAACGGCGACGGAAAGGGGCGATTTCCGCACATTACAAAAACGCCTCTACCGTTTTGTCAAAGCCCAAATCTGATAAGACTGTAGTGACATAAAACTACGACTGCTTATGAAACCAAACCTATTGACTCACTTCAAATCGATATTGATTGTCTCAATGCTGTTGGGTGCTGCCCAAACATCAGCACAAATTGCCATGAGAGCACCTGAGCCTACAAGTGGTTCCGGTTGGGCTGCCTGTGCAGGGCTTGATAACGGAAGTGGCCCCTTCAATGAATATTATGCTGTCATCTCTTGGGCGGGTTCGCCAAACGCTGACAACGAATTCGTGCTGGAAATTTCCGATGCCAATGGAGATTTCACCAATGCGGTTGAAGTTGCCCGGGTTGGCGATCAAAACAATGACCCTGACAAAGAATTCAATATTCAATTTGCCATACCTACTGATACAAAGGGAGACAACTATAAGTTAAGAGCTAAAAGTACTAGTCCGGCCGATTTTGAAGATTCGGTTGATTCATACAACATGTACTATATGAATGTGACCACCAATCTGAACATAAGTGAAATTGGGGATGGTAACCCTCCCGGGGATATTTGTTCTGGGGATCCAATAACCTTGCAGGTTGATAATATTGCCAATCCTGAAACGTATCGATATTTATGGTACAGGAGTGGCACAGAGCTTTCTGAAAAAGGCCATATTTTAAATGTAACACAGTCTGGCATCTACCAGGCTTATATAGATTATGGTGTGATTTGTACTGGATCTGCGAACACAGATTCGAACCTTGTGATGGTTACCATAGGCGGAACTGGCCCAGGTGTTGGCATAACGCCCCCATCGAAAACGGCATTGTGTGTTGGCGATACAGAACTACTTAGTGTTGACACAACCGACCCATCGTGGTCATACCAATGGTACAAAGACGGAAATGCCATTGCTGGTGCCACAGCAACCACCTATAACGTAGATGCAAATAACTCAGGTTTTGAAGGTGAGTACCAAGTAGAAATATCGGGTTCTGGCGTCTGCACGGAGCGCTCTGCAGCAGTGACTATGACCAATGCAGACAATTTTACGGTTACACGTGATAATCTCTCAAACATAGTGGTTTTGCCTACTTTTCCTGAAACTCTTAGTGTAAGCACCAACGCAGTTGCACCAACCTATCAGTGGTACCGAAATGGCAATATCATTTCTGGCGCCACCAACAGCACATTTGACGTAACACAAGATGGCGACTACTATGCGGCTGTTACTCAAGCCGGAGGAACATGCCCTGGTACGACAAAAAACTCGGAAACAACAATTGCCGTTGTTCCTGCCTCATTTGAAATCATCATAGAGTACGACCCGCCCTATACAGCTTGTGTTAATACTTCAACTGTCTTAGGTGTGACCACGATCAATGCGGTTGACGGCGGTAGCTCTAGAACCGATGTTACCACACAACTTGAATCTGCTTTTGCCTACCAATGGCAACTTGACGGTGCGGATGTAGTAGGGGCCACGAACCAAAGCATAAGCCTAACGGATGTTGTCGAAAATGGAAGTTATGTGGTCAATGCGACGCTAGACTCATATAATGAATCTTCAAACCCCTTGCCCGTTCAGTTATTGACCAGTGAAACTATAGTGATTGAAAGTACCAGTCTTATCTATTGTAATTCATCGGATACTGTTACATTAAGCACCCAAACTGATATCAGTTCTGAAACTTTCCGTTGGGAACTTAATGGCGCTTCAATTAACACCAACAGTACTTCTTTAAATATAACACAGCCGGGGACCTATAGACTGGTTCTTGATAAAAATGGCTGTGATTTAATTTCAAATGAAATCGAAATAACATCACTTGACCCAAATTTGATTTCACTTGATGTTGACGGAGATGTGATTTTTCCTGAAGGAAGTTCAAAGACAGTAAGAGCAAGCGGCGGAACATCTTATCAATGGTTTGATAGCGATAATACTTTGATGGGAAGCTCTGACTCTATGACATTTACCGAAGAAGGAACCTATTTATTGATAGCGAATATTGACAACTGTGAGGTCTCAAAAACAATCAATACCTCATATCTAGATTTATTCAATATTCCGAATGTAATCACACCTAATGGAGATGGGGCGAATGATCAATGGGTCATTCCGAATTCCTATTCCAATAAACAAGATGTCCGTGTCATCATCTATAATGAAAATGGCAAGGAATTCTTTAATGAAACTAACTATCAAAATTCATGGCCTGAGTCGTCAATGTCCTTCCCCGCTCAGAACATGGTTTTCTATTATGTCATCAGAAATGACTCTGAAATTTTAAAACAAGGAACCATAACCGTTATTCGATAAGAACAACCAAAGTAACAATGAAGCCAAGAAACTTAATAGTACTGTCCCTGATCCTGATTGCTTTGATGCCGTTATCTTTTGTTAGCGCGCAAGAAAGTGATCCTATTTTGCCTTACAAAGTTGCTCCCCAAAACTTGTTGAAATTCAATAGGTTTTTAATCAATCCGACCTTTTCAACGGTTAGAGAGGAGAATTCCTATATCAACCTACTGCATAGAAACCAATCGGTACAATTTCAAGATAACGATCAGACCTATTTCTTGAGTTATAGCGGTAGAATAGGCGACAGAAGCGGTTTGGGTTTAAGTCTTTACAATCAAAAAGTAGGGCCTATTTCAAATATTGGGATTTTGGCCAATTATGCTTACGGCATTAAACTGAGTGACAAAAGCAATTTTACCTTCGGTGGTAACTTGGCTTATTACAGTTCCGGTTTAAATCGAAATAGTGTTGATGTCATTGATCAAAATGACTTCAGGCTCAATGGCACCGAAGACAGCAATGTACTTTCTTTTCAACCTGGTTTCAATATATCATACGGGCAATTTGATTTTGGTGTGTTTGCTGAAAACCTTTTTGATTACAACTTAAAAACCAACGAAACGCTAACTGATTTCGCAGATAAAACCTACTCGGCGCACTTACAATATACCTATCCTTTCGAAAACGGAAGCGGTGTCTTTGAAAGCGCACGCTTAATGCCATTGGCAAGGGCAAGAATGAATGCTCAAAATGGTGCTTTAGAAACTGATGGCCCCGATCTTTCATTTGGTGGCAGTTTGGTTCTAGACCTTCCAAAATTAGGATGGCTGCAAGGCGGTTATGATACCTTCTACGGGGCTTCGGCCGGAGCCGGTTTCAACCTGAACCAAAGACTCTCTTTAGGGTATACCATGGAAAAAGGTTTTGGCACGGACTTCAACAATCTCGGGGTAACCCATGAAATTTCATTCGCCTATTCATTCACCCCAAACCTAACAGAAGATCGGGTAATGTTTGAAGAAGATAATACTGATGAGCTAGTAGAGAATGAGGAACTAAACTTAGATGACCTTGCCGCCAATAATGAAATCGAGGAATTAAAAAGGAAGCTTGCGGAAAATGATGCCGTTTTGGCCGAATTGATGTATCGACAAGACTCCTTGGAGGCTGAGAGACAACAAGATTTGGAAAGGCGTTTTGAAATGGTCATGAGAATGGTCAGAAACGAAACAAAAGGCAAAAGACCTGATGTTGAAAAAAGAGCTGAAAGCCTCTTTCTAAAAGGAAAAGACAGTCAGGTTCTTGTTCAAAACGATCTTGAAAACACGGTGCCAGACCCGGAGCCGGTATATGAGCAAAAAAGACCTGTTTTGAACCCCGTTGCTCCACAAACATCAAATTCGGTTGCCAAAGACAATACCACGATTACCCATGATTTAATAAAGAGCAGAAAATTCAAAAATCTTGACGGAGTGGATAACGGATATTATATAATCGCCAATGTTTACAGCGGAGGAAAATACATGAACAAGTTTATGAGCTCTTTGAGCAACGACGGATTCACTCCTGATTTCGTAGATAACCCCAATAACGGTTTAAAATATGTTTACCTAGAGCGATTCGATTCTTGGAAAGAAGCTGCAGATGCCTACAAGAGCAACATGAATGGCGAGTATATTGATGCTTTATGGATCATGAATGTTGACAACACTTATTCAAACAATGCCTACGCAACGAATACGGATCGTCTTCGTAAGGAATCAAACAAATACAGCGCCCCTACACTTGATAAAAACACGACCAATGCCGTGCGCGATAAAATCCTTGCTTCTGATTTAAAAACAAAAACCTATGAATTGGATGGTGTAGGTGAAGGCTACTATATCATAGCAAATGTTTTCGCCGTTCCAAGTAATGCGAATCGTTTCGTCAAGTTGTTGAATTCTTATGGTCTGAGCGCAAGCTATTTCATAAATCCAGAGAACAACTGGCGATATGTATACTTAAAAAGACATGAATCATGGAATAACGCATTGATATCCTATTATTCCAAAATAAATGATTCTTATGACGACAAAATGTGGATAATGCGTGTTAAGTCCAATCTTATTGCCTAGATGTTGACCAAACTGACCAAAAATATAATCATTGTCAGCATCTTCTTGCTGGCTTTTTCCGGATTGTCCCAAGAGTATAACAACTTTGAAATTCGTTATCAAGACAATATCAAGGGCGACCTTACCTTTATATCCAATCAAATCTTAAACAGAGATGGTGGAACTTCCACAACAGAACCTGATGACCCCTACAACAATTTAAATAATAACAATAATTACTGGCCAGCCAGCAACCGTGATTTTGAAACCGGCGGACGCTACAATTACAATGACTACAAACAGATGCACTACATCAATGTGGATCCAGGCGACGGTCGATTTAGTTCAAGTTCCGCTAATCTTTCGTTTCCAAACCCAGATTGTAACAGAATTCGGTATGCGGGACTTTATTGGTCTGCAACCTATCCTAGGGACAATACAATGGATCCTGTGGGCACTCCAAGACAATACCCTATCAATCAGATAAAATTCAAAGTGCCTGGTGGAAACTATGTGGACATTACTGCCAATGAGATTCTATATGATGGTTTAACCAACCCTTCTTTACAATCAAATGCGCCTTATGCAGCATATGCTGACGTTACGGATTTGATTATTGGATTGACAAACCCTACCGGAGATTATACTGTGGCAAATATTCCCGCAGCTCAAGGTCAAGGATATGACATTAACACAGGCACAAGCTACATGAGTGGAGGTTCAGCTGGAGGTTGGACACTTGTTATTGTTTATGAAAATCCGAACCTGAGAGGAAAATTAATCACCACTTTCGATGGTTTTGCAAGAGTTACAGGAACAGATCAAGTTGATATTGATTATAATGGATTCACAACGATTCCAGTAGGCCAAGTCAATGCAAACATTGGTGCTGCGACTTTGGAGGGCGATTTCAGGTTGACTGGTGATCGCATGAGAATCAGAGCTTCCAGCAATACTGGGTTTACCACTATGAGTAACGGAAGCAACCCAGCGAACAACTTTTTCAACAGCAACATTACCCTTAACGGGTCAGATCTTCCCGGTAGAACCCCGAGTAGCTTAAACACATTAGGTTATGACACGGATATCTTCACTCTGGGCAACTACAATAACTCCGTTATCCCAAATAATGAAACTGCCGCGACTTTCAGGTTTGAAACGAACGGAGATCAATATTATCCATTTTTCAACTCTTTCAATGTTGAAATTATTGAGCCTGAGATAATATTGGAAAAAAAAGTTGAGGATATTGCTGGCAATGATATTACCGGTATGGGTGTTAACCTAGGTCAAACACTAGATTATGTCTTATCTTTTAGAAACTTAGGCAATGACGACGGCACCAATTATACCATTAGAGATGTATTGCCCGTCAATGTCACTTTAGACCAAAGCAATTTTGTGTTGCCACAAGGCGTAACCTATTCCTTCGATGCCACAACTAGAACCGTAATTTTCAGCATTCCCGATAATTTAATTGAAAGTGGCCATCCTGTTTCATCTATTCGAATGCGGGTAAACGTAGCTGAAAACTGTTTTGATTTTGTTGATGCCTGTACAGAACTGATTCAAAACCTTGCCTATGCTACTTATGAAGGTGTTATTAACAACAACCAAATTACCGATGATCCAAGCGTCACAGATTTCAATACCTGTGGTTTCGTCGTTCCGGGCAGCACCAACTTCTTATTGGATGATTTGGACAACTGCAATTTTACCAGAACCGTTCTGCTTTGTGGAGACGATGTTCTTTTAAATGCCGGTGATAATTTTGATTCTTATGTTTGGGTTCGTGACATTAACGAAAATGGTGAGATTGATGCATCGGATCCAGTGTTGCAAAACGGGCCATCCGACACTTTATTGGTTACTGAGGAAGGCACTTACATTGTTGATAAAATAATACCCGACCCATGTAAAGGATTCAAGGAAACTATGGTGGTCGAGCGATTTGGTTCCAACGCAACCAATCCAATTATAGACTACATGAACACCGTAAATGGAGATTCTGATGTTGCCAATGATATTCAGGGCGAAATCGTTACCTGTGGCATCGACGGTGATTTGTTGCCCAGAATCTTCTTATGCGGAACGAACGATACGCAAATCTTACAAACAAACATCACAGATGCCCAGACCATTTCTTGGGAACTTTTAGATGAAAGCAGCTGTACTGCAGCACCAACTGATTGCGCAAACAAAAATCTTGCTTGCTCATGGAATCAAGTCGCCACGGGCAGTTCTTATTCAGCAAATACAGCAGGCAAATACCGGTTGGTCGTGGAATATCAAAATGGGTGTTCCAACAGATTTTACTTTGATGTTTTTCAAAATAATTTAACCATTCAGTACAACACCAGGGACATAATCTGTACTACAGATGGTTACATAAACATTACCAATATAGGAAGTAGTTACGGTTTTCAATTGATTGATATCACCAACAATTCAATATTGATTCCGTTTAGCGCCAATAATGGTCCTAATTTTAACATTTCTTCAAACGGGCAATATCGGGTAGAAGTCGTTCAATTGGATGGAAGTGGATATCCTTTTCCAAATGCTTGTGTTTTCAGCACTCCTGATATAGGAATTCGTGACAGAAATTTTCAAGTTGATATAAATACGACACCCGCAAATTGTAATGCCCAAGGAAGTATTCAGGTTGATATTTTAAATGTAGAGCCTGATTATACATACATTCTCAGACAATCTGATGGAACCCTTATTGATGATGAAACGGCCCAACCAGATAATACCCATACCTTCAATGTAAATGAAGGCGATTATATTATTGAAGTGACCACTGATGATGGGTGCTTTTTCAGTCAAAATGTTGAAATAAACCGCATTGATGATCCGGCCCTATCAGGTCTGACCACAAGAGATATAGGTTGCTCTGCCGGAACCATTGATTTAAATGCCACTGGAGGGTTTCCGAATCCCGACTACGGATATGCAATATGGAGTAAAGATGGTGTTGAGTTATACACTTCAGTGTCAGCTATTCCAGGTAATGCATATCAGGTTGAAGATGAATTTACTTTTGGTTGGGAAGATGATGATTTTGACCCCGATACTCCTGATGTCTATATTCCTGGAGAGGATGGCACCTATGTTTTTGTTGTGGTCGATGCCAACGGATGTTATGCATTTTCGAATGCGGTTACCATCAATGATAATGGTCCGTTGAACGTAACTCCAACCAACTCAGAAATAATATGTAGCGGTACCAGCAGTGCTGACCTTACTATTGGCACCTCTGGTGGTGTAGCGCCTTTCAGGTACAGTATTGACGATGGCGCAACTTTTCAAGATACCAATACCTTCGTTGGTCTTCCAGCAGGAAGTTACAACTTGGTTGTTGAAGACTCATCAGGTTGTTCCTTTACCGATATTTATTCAATTTCAGAACCTTTTACACTTTCAGCTTCTGCAGTGGTGGCCGAGGTAGTGGAGTGTAATCCCACCGATGGAGCCGAAGTTCAAATTTTAAACGTTCAAGGTGGAACAGCGCCATATGAATACAGTTTTGATGGGTCTGCAAATTTTTCAACCTCCAACATTGCATTTCTTCCACACGGTACGCACAATTTGTCGGTACGCGATGATTTGGGCTGTACTTTCGTTATGGCCATAACCGTACCAGAACCTGTGGTTCCACCAAACTTTGAAGCTCAGGTAGTCTATGAATGTGATGGGGAAGCGCAAATTATCATCAATACATCCAACACCACTGATTTTGATTATGAATACGAGCTCAATTCGGTTCGAAATACCCCTGCCGACTCCAATGTTTTTAACAACGTACCTGTTGGCAATCAAACAGTGACCGTACATTATACTACAAACACACCGCCAACACCAAGCGATTTGTTACTGGAAGATTTCGGAGTTGGAAACAATACCAGTATTTCTGAAATAGACCCAGCTTATTGCTATGAACCACAAGACGGATCAATTCACGCATGTGATCCAGGGGTTCCGACACGAATAAATGATGGGGAATATTCGGTAACTCAAGTAATAACCCAGCCTTTCGGATCTTGGTTGAGTCCAAACGACCATACTGGAAATACAAACGGAAGATTTTTGGCAATTAATGTAGGTGGTGTCGCAGGTGTAAATGGGGTCATATATGCCAAGCCAAATATTGAGGTTCTTCCCAATCAGGATATCACTATTTCACTTGAAGCTTTCAATTTACTCCGGAACGGAAGTAGTGGTGGAGACCCCACTCTGGAAATCCAATTGGTAAATAGCGGAACAGTAATCGCCTCTACTACTACAGGAAATGTGCCCAAAAACAACAATGCTGATGATTGGCATAACTACATTGTGACACTAAACCCGGGAGCCGCAACCAATTTAGATATTGTAATCCGAACAAACTCTGCAGTAACCAACGGTAATGATATTGCCATAGATGACATCCGTGCGTACCAGATACCTTTGATTTGCGCATCAAGTGTAGACATACCCGTAGTTGTTGAAGCAGGAAGAGCCTTTGGGGCAAGCATTGTCAATTCTAACGATGTCAGTTGTTTTGGGCTCTCTGATGGAACAATAACCTTTGAAGTTGATAATTTTGACACTACCGCTGGGTTCGAATATTCTCTTGATGGTGGGGCTACCTTCACTACTTCATTGGTCTCACCTGTGACCACATCGCCCATGTTCGACGCAGGAAATCACACCCTATTGATTCGAAAGGCAGATGATATAAATTGCACGGCCTCTGTTACCCAAAACATTGACCAACCCTCTGAAGTCATTGCAGATGCCACAATTACAACGAATCTCAACTGTGTTAATGGTGGGGCCACCATTACGGCCAGCGCATCAGGCGGAACGCCAACCTACAGCTATCAACTTGAGAATAATGGAGGTTCTGTTCTATCAGGTTTTGATTTTGCATCAAACGGATCTAATACAGTGTTTTCAGGTCTGCCAGAAGGGCAATACATTGTTCGCGTCAGAGATTCAAATTCATGTGAAGACATCATTGATAGTTCATTGGTCGTTTTACCCACAAACCCTGTGGATTTCGACCTGGTCGGTACAACTTGTTATTCAGGTAATAATGATGCCACCGTTGAGGTAACCGTTGCCAATGGTAATGGTAATTATACTTTTAGTATTAACGGAGGGCCATGGCTGGCTCCAACGCCAAGCAATGCCACAAACTATACTTTCACAAATCTATCTGAAGGTTCATACGATATAAATGTTCGTGATGGCTATGGTTGCCTTGGCACCTCACAGAATATTGTAATCGAAGAGGCTATAACTGTAAGTGCGACAGCACCTACTATTTCTGCATGTGAATCGTCGACTTTCATTACGATTTCAACTACCGGTGGTGACGGGTCTTTTCAATTTGCCGTCATGCCCGATGGTCAAACCCCGAATACGCCTGATTTCAATGCCTCGACAGTACGCGAAGTATTTGCCCCTGGAGATTATGATGTTTATCTTAGAGATCCCAGCGGAGGACCTGCTGGCTGTACGGCCTTAACTGAAATAACAATTTTTCAAGATGCACCTATTTCAGTAACTGCCTCCCCAACCAATGTTGAGTGCCATGGTGAATCAAATGGTGCCATTTCAATTTCCGTTGATTCTGGTGGTCAAGCCCCATTTAGATTCAGTATAGATGATGGTGTTTCTTATCAAATCAGTAGTGATTTTCCAAATTTAAGTGCAGGAAACTATTTGGTCAAAGTTATAGATGCCAACGATTGTGAAACCACTAGCATCAACACCATAGTAGACCAACCTGACGAAATAGTTGCTGAAGCTCGTATTACCCAACCCTACACTTGTCTTCAATTGGGCGAGATTTCAATAGGATCAATCACACCAACATCTGGTGGATCGGGCAATTATCAATATAGTATCAATGGAGGTGCTTGGACCGCATCGACTACTGGCAGCCATGTTTTCAATGATTTATCAGAAGGAACATACAGCATTCATGTACGTGATGCAAATCAGATTTCGTGTGATATAACTTTATCTGATATTGTGATACCTGTACTTCCGACTGCACCAACTTTGTCTGAAACCATTGACTACAATTGTGATGGCACAGGTCGAGTAACCATTAGTCCGTTTGATGCATCATATACCTATATTCTTGATGGTGTTTTGCCGGGTCAATCGGGTACAAATGCCAATATTTTCAACAATGTTGCTTCCGGAAATCATACAATTACGGTTGATTACGGTAGTGGCTGTACTGAAGATATCAGCCTATCAGTATTGTCGGGCTATGCTTTTGAAGCTTCGATAATAGCATTTGAGAATTTAGATTGCCACTCAAATGCTTCGGGGTCTATAAGCATAACTGCCGAAAATTATGGGGCAAACGGATTTGAATATAGTGTAAATGGAGGGGTTTTCAACGGCCCTTTTTCAGTTGATCAACAAATTTCAGGTTTAGCTGCCCAAACACATACCATTGAGGTTCGTGATGTCGATAATCCTACCTCTTGTTCGATTACCCTGACCCAAACCTTAGGTGAACCAACCGTGCTGATAGCTAACGCGAATATTACTGAAGCATATACCTGTGATAACACTGGAGCGACTATCACTGCTAGTGCGAGTGGGGGCGTTCAGGCGTACGAATACCAACTTGAAAACAATTCAGGTACTATTATTAACCCCTATCAATCATCCCCGATATTCGGAAACCTTTTGGCGGATGACTACATTGTTCGTGTTCGCGACACCAACGGATGTACAGACCCCATAGATTCGGCCATAACCATTGTTGCCCCTGTCAATCCTACTTTTGTGGGTACTGCGACCAGCTGTTACGATGGCAGTAACAATGCCGAAATACTGGTAACTGTTACTTCAGTTCCTGGAAATGGAGGATTTCAATTTCAAATGAACTCGGGCCCTTGGATCACTCCAACCCCAGCCAATGCCACATCTTATACCTTTTCAGGTCTATCACAAGGAACTTATCAAATCAATGTGCGCGATGGTTTTGGCTGCCAGGCCACCCCGCAAACCATCACTATCAACCCCCAACTAACAGCGGTAGTCAATGTGGTGGATGTCACATGTAATGATGGTTCAATATCAATCAACGCCAATGGTGGTGATGGCAATTTTGTCTATGCTTTCGTTGCTGGAGGCACCACAGTAACGCCTTCGGATTTCAGTGCATCGAACTCGATATCCATTTCCAGTGGCAATGAAGGCACCTTTGATGTCTATGTAAGGGATAATGGGGGTTCTGATTATTGTGAATATACCGAGACTGTGACCGTTGATCCATCAACCCCTATTGTGTTCACCGCATCAGGCAACGATCCTGAATGTCATGACGGTTTTGGGTCAATTGATGTGAATATTACCTCAGGTGATATACCGTATCAGATCAGAATAGTGGATTTGGATAATGGAGGTTCTTCAAACCAAACGGTAATGAATATCTCAACAACGACTCATTCGTTTTATAATTTACAAACAGGGGAATACGAGGTATATGTACAAGACACCAACGGTTGTGAAACACAACTTTCCCCTAATATTACCATCAATAACCCCGAAGAGCTAACGGCTTCAATAGTGCCCATTTTGCCCTCTGCCTGTGGCAGCGTAGACCCCCTTGATTATGGTTTTCAATTCACTGGGTATCCTTCTAGCTACCCAGCAGGTACCGTAATTGAATTCAGTGCTGATGGCGGCGCTACTTGGACAGGAAACAATAGTGTTCCTGGAACATCCGATAGGTTAATGGGTTATTTTTCCGGAACAAGTGTTTTTCCCTCCTTGAGAACGGTCATTGGCGGTGTCGAAATATGTAGAACAAATCTACCCCGTTTTATAATTCCTTATCCATTAGATGATTTGGATATAAGTATCTCAACTGTTGTGGTTGGTTGTAATGAACTTCAAGTGACTGTTCAAGGTACTGCCGGTGTTCCTGATTACGAATACACCTATACAGATGATCCTTCAACCTTCAACATCGCCAGCACGACATGGACAACCCCTGTCCCTGGAGCGCATACATGGACTGGCCTCATACCCGGTAGAACCTATGTGTTTTATGTACGCGATTCCACAGGCTGTATTCGACAAAGTAATGTGAATGTAAACGACATTACAACCAACCCTCTCGAAATAAGCAGTTCTTATGAACCCTCCTGTTCTGGGGCAAATGACGGAGAAATAACGTATACCTTGACCGATACTGACGGTACCTCGCATCCGAACATGCGATGGGAATTTTACAATGCCAACACTAACGCCCTAGTGCAAACAAACGCTGGTCATCCTGCCCCAATACCTGCTGCTGCTTCAATAACAGTAAGTGGTCTTGCTTCGGGTGAATACTACATTGTTGTGACCGAAGTTACCTCGGGTATGACGGATGCCTGTGTGTCGGGTAGTGAAAATCTCTTGTTGGAGGAACTTGACGCCATCACGGCAACCCTCAATAAGCTCAGAGATATCTCGTGCAACACCTCAGGTTTGATAGCAATCGACGACATTCGAGGTGGTAGCGGAAATTTCACATACATCATAACCGGACCAACTGGGTTCTCAACGATCACGGGTACTACGGAAAACCCTGTGGACATACCGGCAAATTCTCCAGCAGGAAGCTATAGTGTTAGAATTACAGATCAATTCGGTTGTTATGAAGATTTCGGTCCTATTGCTATGGACTTAACGCCAAACCCGACTATTGATTCCATCGTGGTCAACAATTGCGCTATACCCAACTCAATGACCATAAACGCCACATCAAGCGCCTCAGAAATTCTATACTCAATTGATGGTGGTGCCACTTATGTTGACAACGGCGGTGTTTTCAATAACCTGGCTGCCGGCACTTACGCCATTTCAATATTAGACGGTAATGGTTGTTCAGCTACTTCAAGTGCTGAGGTATACCCCGTTCTTGAAGCATCAGCCTCTTTGACAAAGCTGTTGGATTGTACCACTACACCAGATGCTGAAATAAGTATTGAGGTACAGTTTGGTTCATCAAATTATGATTATGAAATAACCAATGGTTTAGGTTCTGTGGTAGCCCGAACAGCTTTACCAAGTAATCCGTTTGTATTCTCAACTGGCATAGCCGAAGATTATGTGATCACTATTTACGATACGAATACCAATACTCCTGAATGTTCTCGTTCTTTTAATGTTACGGTGCCTCCGGTAATTATTCCCTCTTTCACCGAAACCCATGTTGATGCCAATTGCAATGGAAACGCCGATGGATCGATCAGCCTTGCTGAAACCAACAATGGCGTAAATCCATTGACCTATATAATAAGTCCTTCAGCAGGAAGTTTCAACGCAGCTACACGTACTTTTGAAAACCTGCCAGCAGGAACTTATTCTGTAACAGGTACGGGAAGCAATGGCTGTTCTTTCAGCATCAATGGAATACAAATTGATGAGCCCTTGCCCATCACAGTCGCAACACCTACCGTCATTGAGTTCGGTTGTACGTCAGGAAACAACACCAACAATGCGTCGATCAGCATCGACCCAGGCACTACTGGTGGTAGCGGAAACTATGTCAGATATGACTTCTTAGACACACAAGGAACCCCCGCCACTACCGATGATGTTATTGTTCAAAGTGGGGCATCAAATACCTATATCGAAACTGATTTAGATGGCGGAGACTATATTGTAAACGTTTATGACGATACAGGTTGCCTGGGCAGCGCGTCTGCTATCATTCGGCCCTTTGTTTCTTTGTCAAATCCAACAGTGGCCATAACCCAACAAATCACTTGTAATCCTGGTAATGACGCACAAATAAGTGTTAGTATAGACTTGACGCCTCCGTCAGGGTCAGCCACACTTACATATGATGTGATTGGCATAGATAACGCCTATAGTGTTTTAAATCAATCTAGCAGTGTTTTCGCATCTCTTGGTATTGGCAATTACGAGGTAACCGTACAAAATACAGACACGGGGTGTTCAGTTCAGACCACATTTGAAATTGAAGACACCAATACATTTGAAATCAGCACTGACGTTCAAAATGTTCTATGCTTCGGAGAAGATGGGTCTGTGGAGTTCAGTATAAGTGACCCTGTTAATTCTTATTCAAACGGGTTCACATGGCAGATTTATGATTCGCAGGGCACCATGACCTTGTCAGATGATGTCATCATTTCAGGTGCAAATGGTACCTCAGGAGACCTTGGGCCAACCGCACCTTACAGTCTGCCTGCAGGCCAATATCGAGTTGAAATTACCCAGACCAGTGATCCTTCTTGTTCAGCGAATGAAATGTTCGTTATCTCGGGCCCTAGTGAGGCCCTAACCGCCACTGCGCAAATAACCGATATAACCTGTGACAATGATGGTGTCATAGAAATCACCAATGCTCGAGGTGGATGGGGCGATATCTCATATTTTGTTGATTTGGCATCCAACCCTGCACCAAGTAATACTGCTTCTTTTCAAGTAAATCCACTATTTACAGGACTGACAGGAGGTGTAACCCCTGGCACTGACTACCAAATTTGGGTAGCTGATAGTAGTGGATGTATGCTACAATTACCGAATGAAAATCTAACCGATCCATTGCCCATAACAGCTGACTTACAACTGTCTCAACCCAACTGTTTGGCTTTTGAAGGAGCAATAGACGTTATAAATGTTAGGGGTGGCCAAGGAAATAATTACAGCTACCTGTTACAACGTTTTGATGGAACAGCGTTTGTTGATTTCAGACCTACACAAGCGAATGCCTACTTTGGCAACCTTAGCGCAGGCGAATACAGGGTAGTCGTTAGTGACCAATGGGGATGTAGCGGTATTTCAACCAATACCATTGATATTGCCGATCCGCTACAATTCAATGCGTCTTTGACCACACTCCTTGATTGTGAAATTGCACCCGCAAATAACGCTGAGATCTCCATTGACGTTGTCTCCGGTTCGGGCAACTATGAATATGAAGTAACCGGACCTATTGGCCAGAGCAGAACTGCCTTGCCAACAAATCCGTTTGTTTGGTCCGCCGCAAGTTTACCGGGCACCTACCGAATAACTGTTTATGATCTAAGTGGATCTATACCGAGTTGTAATTCATTTACTGATGTAGTTGTTGAACCAGCCATTGAACCTGTTCTAAGTATTGAATCTTTTAATGACGTAAATTGTTTTGGAGCTAACGATGGAACAATAACCGTGAGTGCCTCAAACAGTGGTATAGGCCCATATACTTTCGAAATAATTTCGGGCCCTGGTAGTACGTCAGCTTTTCCGATAGCGCCTACTTCGTTTACCAACTCAACGGCCGTCTTCCAAGATTTGGAAGGTCTTTCAAACACAGGTATTACCTATACCGTTCGTGCCATTGCCGCCAATTCTTGTTCAGCAGATATCACACAAGTTATTTTGCAGCCTGAGGCCATATCGAATATAAGCTTGAACGTTGTTCAATACTCGTGTTCAAATGGCAACAACACCGATTTTGCCTCGATAACAGTTGATGAAACAGCGTTGACAGGTGGTTCGAATACTTACGTTCGTTTTGAATTTATCAATAACACCACTTCAACCACGGTTCAAGACGGTGCAAACAATAGGTACACTGAAACTGATTTTGCGGGTGGTAACTATACCATCAACGTATATGACGATAGGGGCTGTATCGGCAGCGCTTCTGAAAACATTTCGCCATTTGTTCGTATTGCAAACCCGGTTGTGAATACCTTGGTCGATATTACCTGTACTCCTGGCAATGATTCTGAAATTCAAGTCAGTGTAGCCACCACACCATCATCGGCTACGCCCAATTTAGAGTATACCGTTTCGGGTACTGACGTCAGCTATTCACAAACCAATTCAACAGGGGCCTTTACTGCCATGGGGGTTGGTAATTATATTGTTCAGGTTACCAACTTAGATACTGGATGCACGGTTTCTGGAACCCATGAAATCGCAAGCCCTGATACCATTGAAGTAATTGCCACCAAACTAACGGACGAAGAGTGCTTGAATGATGGTGTCAGTAATGGTAGCTTTCAGGTTGATATCAATAATTATGTGGGTGCCTATACATATCAGGTCTATGACATAAACAATAACCCTGTCGCGGGACAATCTGGCGCAGGAAACACCAACACCACATTAACCTTAACGAATTTATCTGGTGGTGGATATTACATTCGCATTACTGAAACGAATGCACCTTTCTGTGAAAAAGACTCAAATGCATTTACCATTGTTACCCCTTCAACTCCGATAACGATAGGCATAAATGAAGAGGCCAGTGTGAGCTGTAGTAATGATCAAGGTGTTTTGCTGATCGACCCACAAGGAGGATTTGGACCATACACCATCACATTGACCAATACCACTACCTCTCAAACATATACCGAAAACAATGTGGAGTCTTTTCTATTCACTGGTTTATCTGGCGGGTCTTTCGATATTTCTGTTCTTGATTCAATGGGATGCGCGGAATACGGCAACGTCATATTGATTCGACCCGATGATTATTCACCTACCATTTCAACAACCCCTTTAAGTTGTTTCAATGGAAATACTGGTACGGTTTATACAACGGTTCCATCTGGAAGAAATGTTGATGCGACCGCAATCTATCAATATCAATTGAACACTTATGAGGCTGATGGTGTAAGCTTGCTAAACACTTCGACACCACAAAGCGGAACAGTTTTTAACAATATCTCTGCCGGATTCTACAGCATAACCACTTCAGATAATTACGGCTGTAGCTTCACAACGCCGATTGAAGAAATCACCAACCCTGAACAAGTTTCTGCACTACTCATACGAACTAGCCCTTTGACCTGTGCTACAGGCGTAGAATTAAACCTTTCAGCCACAGGCGGACTGAGCGGTTCTTACGAATATAGTACCGACAACATGACTTGGATTACTATGTCAGGGAACTCCGTAAATCTGCCTTTATCAGGCACGTTGCCCTCAGGAATCTATCAGTACTATGTACGTGATGCTATGCATGGATGTGCCGCTGTTCTTAGTAACGAAATACAAGAGAATCCCATTGAACCCCTTGAATTGATTGTTGATGCAAGTGCCGCTTTTGTCAACTGTAACGGAGATAGCACTGCTGCAATATATGCAACCGCAGATGGAGGTTTGGGCAACTATATGTTTGAACTTTTCACAGACCCTTCTTTAAGTGCTGGTTCAAGAGTAGCGGGGCCTCAGTCCAATGGAAATTTCAATATGTTGCACGCAGACACCTACTATGTTAGTGTAGTAAGTGGTGATTGCCCCCCTGTTTCAGAGGAGGTAATCATAACGGAACCCTCTCTTCTAACGAACACTGAAGTAGTGCAAGATGTTTCATGTTCAGGTTATGATAACGGAAGCATTACAGTAACCCTTAGCGGTGGAGCTGGAGGTTATGAATATGCAATTTCTCCGAATCTCGACCTATTTGACAGCAATAACGTTTTTGACAGTTTAGCAGCCGGTGATTACACCATAATTGCACAAGATCAAAATGGATGTTTCCTTGAATTACATTATACGATTGATGAACCTGAAAATCTATCCGTATCTGGTGTGGCCACTCCAGAAGTATGTGTTGGTGAAGAAAATGGAATCATTGAATTAACAATCACTGGTGGAACCCAACCCTATAGCACAAGATTAAGTGACGAAAGCGATTTTGTTCTAGGCAGGGATACTTTAACAGATTTAGCCGCTGGCGGGTATATTGTTTTTGTTAGAGATGCAAATGGTTGCCAAACTGATATAGGAATAACCGTCGATTCCGGTGTTGATCTAAGTGGTGTGGTTAATCCTGTTTATGAGTGTTCTGGCACCACACCCGAAAATTATGTGAATATTACATTGAATGATTCATCTGTTATTGGTGATGTGCTTTATGCCATCGACTCTACAGATCCAAATGATATGCAGTTGAACCCTGATTTTAGAAATTCAGCACCTGGCGAACATTATATCGCCATTGCCCATGTAAATGGAGGTTGTGTTAGGCGCATATACTTTGAGATCGAAGATTTCAAACCTTTGACATTAACTGTCGAGCAGTTGAATTTAAATGAAATAACCGCAACCGCTGGCGGAGGTCTTGAAGATTACACTTTTTACTTTGATGATTTTGATAACGGATCTGATAAAACGTATAGAATCAACCAATCTGGCACCTACCTCGTACGGGTGGTCGATCAAAACGGCTGTGAGGCTGTCTCTTCAATTGAAATGGAGTTCATAGATATTGAAATACCTGAATTCTTCACTCCTGATGGTGATGGTCAAAATGATTTCTGGATGCCTCGCAATCAAGAAGCTTTTCCAGAAATACTAACTATCATATTTGATCGTTATGGTAGGGAGGTTTATCGACTTGAACTCAATGATCCGGGATGGAACGGATTGTACAAAGAATCTGAATTACCAACGGGAGACTACTGGTATGTTATAAAACTACAGGGTGAAAATGATGAAAGAGAGTTTGTTGGGCATTTTACATTGTATAGATAATATAGAACATGTTTAAAAGACTAATCTTTGGACTTTTGTTTTTGACTGTCTTTGTTTCAAAGGGGCAAGAACTTAATGTGCCACAACTATCACAATATTTGGCGGACAACCCTTTTGTCATGTCGCCCACTTACGCAGGTATTGGTGATCATGTAAAAATCAGAATCAATGGACTTACGCAATGGGTTGGTATTAAAGATGCGCCTGACACCCAGTCGTTAGCTGCTGATATGCGTGTTGGCGAGCGGTCTGGCTTCGGAATGTTGCTTTACAATGACACTAATGGCAACACAAAACAGCGTGGTGCGCGTGTATCTTTCGCCCATCATTTGACAATCGATCGGTATGATGATGAGTTTTTGTCCTTTGGCTTGTCTTATAATTTCAATCAATTCAGAATAGACACTAGTACATTCGGCACTCAAGACCCAAGTGTTACAGACGATCGCTCAACCACAAACCACAATTTTGATGTTGGAATTTTATACCGCCTTGATAAGTTTTACATTACCTTGAACGCCTCAAACCTTTTGGATAAGAATTTGACCAAATTCAATGCCCTTTACGAACCGGGTCGATTAAGAAACTATTACGTTTACTCTGGGTATCGTTACAAAAAAAACAAGAACAGTAATTTAGAAATAGAACCTTCTGTTTTCTTCCACTATTTTGAAAGTGACAGCAGGTCTGAAATAGATTTAAATCTCAAATTCAGATGGTATGATTTTGAGGATTACTATTATGCCGGATTTACATATCGCTTCTTGACAGACCAAATTGGCAATCCTCTTTATGTTGCTCCTTTACTCGGGTTGAAAAAGAACAAATTCTATTTTGGCTACTCGTATCAAATAATTTTGGAAGACATTTTGCAATATACCACTGGTACGCATGTTATCACTCTTGGGGTTGATTTGTTTCAAGGAATCAGTAACTGTAGGTGCACCTATTAAGCGGATACCTTCTCGCTTGACAAATCTTTTTTGCCGTCAAATCAAACTATGCTTCGTAAAGTTTGATTCTATTCTCTTAAGTTTGCCCCAATCAATAATCTCATGGATAAAATAACCGTTCAAAACATTAGGGTATATGCCCATCATGGCTGCTTAAAAGAAGAGACCATAATAGGTTCCGATTACACTGTCAATGTTTCGGTTTGGGCAGACCTATCAAAAGCCTCTCGGTCTGATAGTTTATCTGATACGGTAGATTATGTTCTAATCAACGCTATTGTGCAAGAGGAGATGAAGATTCCATCCAAACTTCTTGAGCATGTGGCCGATAGAATTCTGAAACGCTTGTTTTCAGAAATAGATATAGTTTCCAAAGCATCTGTTTCTGTTTCAAAACTAAATCCGCCAATTGGCGGTGATGTGGTAGAGGTAACCGTCTGTCTTCAATCAAAAAGAAGCTCTTCATAAATTTTTGAAACCTTGTTTTAAGGTACTACATTTGCAGCTTGATATGGCATCGTGGCCGAGTGGCTAGGCACAGCTCTGCAAAAGCTTGTACAGCGGTTCGAATCCGCTCGATGCCTCAAAAACCTTAAACGTAATTGTTTAGGGTTTTTTAATTTAATAATAAGCCGTCAATTCCTTATTTGCTCTATTCGCTCAAAGCCTTTTTCAATATTAAAACGATCTTTAGGCAAGAATCCTTTTATCATCAAAACAACACCACAAATCACCAGAATAATGCCAAGGGCTTTCTTTATGATTTTGATTTTGTTCTTTGTCAAATCACGCTTTAACTGCTTTGCCAATAATATTTTAAAAATATCGGTTACGAAATAAGCCCCGATCATAGAACCAAAGAAAACCAAAATACGGTTAGAATCATTATTGACGCTAGGGCCAACCACAATGATGACACCAAGCCAAAAAACCAGCACCCCTACATTGATGAAATTCAAAAGAAATCCTTTGACGAACAAACTAAAGTAATTCTCTTTGTGAGCTTCAATCTGTGCATCCTTTTTTTTCTGTGCTTTATTTAAAAAAGTCAAGGTGCCATATACCACGAGAATAGCACCACCAAAAATGAACAAACCGGGTTGGTTGCTCAAGTTCTCCAATAATTTGAAACTACTGAAATATGCCGCTGTGATAAAAAGAACATCGGCAAGAATGACACCTAAATCAAAGGCAATTGCAGCCCTGAAACCTTTGGTGGCACTGGTTTCGAGAAGTACAAAAAAAACAGGCCCAATCATGAAGCTTAAAAAAAAGCCTAATGGAATCGCCGCCTGTACGTCTTCGAACATGCCTTTACTGCATTCTGGTTATTTTTCCTCCAAAAACTGTCTTTTCTTCCATTTTCGCGGGATCGCCATATACCAGAACCTCTCCTCCTGCCTTTACCGTTGCTTTTACATAGTCTGAGGCATAAATTTCTGCCCTGGATCCTGCGTTGACATTGATGGTCGAAAATTTGGTTTTAAAATCTTTTCCTTCATAAACGCCTCCGGTATTGATGGCCACATCTTGTAAATCTGAAGACCCATTGGTTTCAACCAACCCGCCAGTGACGGTTTTAACCAAAAGTTGTTCTACTTCAGCACTGATTGACAGTTCTCCACCTTCTTGTGCTTTGAGTTCAAGTACATCTTGTTTTATTGTTGTTTGAGACGTTATTCTCGCGTCTTCATTCACATCAATGATGATCAATTCTTCAGTATAATGCAAATCAACAAAAGTGCGATATCCACTGAAAATTTTATCGAGCCGCATTCTTACTTTCAAAATACCGTCTTTATTGACAAGACTGACTTTGTAGAGATTTTCTCCAGTAATTACGGCCTTGTTTTCGTTTGATTTGATAAGATTTATGGAAAGTCCATCAAAACCCTTGACCTGCGTGAATTTTTTTAAATCTTGCACACGTTCGCCTTCTTGCGCCCAAACAGCTTGAAAAGAAACCATTAGAAAGAAAATCATTAGATTTTTCATCATTCTCGTTTTTTAGGTAATCAATACTGGTTTGCAATATTTATTCCAAAACTGTTGAAAGCTCCCTTTTTCCGATTAAGGAAAAATCAAGGTGACGTTTTATCAAATCAGTGTTCTTTACCATTACCACCACTTCATCGCCCAATTGATACATGGTATTCGTTTTTTCACCCACAATGGCATATTCTCGCTCGTCAAAGATATAATAATCACCTTTGATGTCTCTAATACGCACCATGCCCTCACATTTATTCTCTATGATTTCAACATAAATACCCCATTCGGTCACTCCTGAAATCACACCAACGAATTCTTGGTCTTGATGGTCTTGCATAAATTTTATTTGCATGTATTTAATGGAATCCCGCTCTGCACTCGCCGCCAAACCTTCCATATCAGAGGAATGTTTGCATTTTTCTTCAAAAATCTGAGCTTTCGCAGAAGGTTTTCCATCAAGATAATTCTGTAACAAACGATGTACCATAACATCTGGGTATCTTCTAATGGGTGATGTAAAATGGGAATAATAATCAAATGCCAATCCGTAGTGACCTATGTTCTCAGTTGTGTAAATAGCCTTACTCATACTTCTAATGGCCAGGGTATCCACAAGATTCTGTTCTTTTTGACCTTTAACATCGGCAAGAAGCTTATTTAAAGACGCACTAATGGATTTTTTGTCTTTAAAATTAAGTTTGTGCCCGAAACGGGAAACAATGCCGTTCAGCGCTATTAATTTGTCTTCATCAGGATTGTCATGAATTCGATATATAAATGTTTTCGTGGGCTTTTGCTTTCCTATGAACTCCGCAACTTTTCTGTTCGCCAACAACATGAATTCTTCAATTAGTTTATTAGCGTCTTTCGATTCTTTGAAATAGACACTTTCAGGTTCATTCTTTGCATTCAATTTAAAACGGACTTCTATCGAATCGAATGAAATAGCACCTCGTTTCATTCGTTCGGCACGCATTATTTTGGCCAAATCATCCATTTTTAAAATCGACATCTTTATTGCGTCACCAACTTCATATCCTTGACCACGAATTGATATTTCATGAGGTATTACCGCTTCTTTCGTTTCTATGATATGTTGCGCTTCTTCGTACGCAAATCGTTCATTAGAGTCAATTACAGTGCGTCCAAACCATTGGTTTTTGATTTGTGCCTTGCTATCTAATTCAAAAACTGCGGAAAACGTATATTTTTCTTCATTGGGCCTCAAAGAACAAGCGTTGTTCGATAAAACTTCCGGTAGCATAGGTACCACACGATCTACCAAATAGACTGAAGTAGCCCGCTCATAAGCTTCATCATCCAAAATTGTATTTTCCTTCAAATAATGGGAAACATCAGCGATATGGATTCCTATTTCATAATTACCATTTTCCAACACCTTGAAAGAAAGCGCATCATCAAAGTCTTTGGCGTCTTTTGGGTCGATAGTGAAGGTCAATTCTTCACGCATATCCCTCCGTTTGGCTATTTCTTCAGCCTTGATCGAGGTGTCTAAATCATCAGCAAAACGCTGTACCTCAATTGGAAACTCATAAGGTAGTCCGTATTCAGCAAGTATGGAGTGTATTTCGGTGTTGTGCTCACCTGGTTTGCCCAAAACCTCGGTTATTTTTCCAAAAGGCGAGTCTGCATTGTCAGGCCATTCTGTAATCTCGACAATTACTTTATCGCCATCTTTTGCTTTTCCAATCTTGTCTTGAGAGATAAAAATATCAGTGTACATCCTAAAATCTGAGGGTCTGATAAAGGCGAAAGATTTCTGCAAATCAACAATACCCACAAAAGTCGTTTTCTTTCGTTTAACAATTTTTGTTATCTCGCCTTCCAATTTTCTGCCTTTCCTTTTAGGAAAAATATACAACTCTACGACATCACCATGAAACGCTTTTTTAAGTCTGTTGAAGGGTACAAAAACATCATCATCCATTCCTTCAACTACAATATAAGCATTGCCTCTTCCAGTAATATCAACTTCCCCTGTATGGTATGTTTTGGTTGATGCCAGTGCTTTGTAGTTACCGCGACTGACTTCTTCAATTCTCTTTTTTTCCTTTAACTGAACCAACCTCTTTATGAGTTGATTTCTGTCATGCGCATCTGTTACACCAATTTTAGCGGCTATTTGTTTATAATTGAAGCTTTTTTTAGGACTTTCCTCCAACACCGTAAAAATTCCTCTGGTAATTTCATTTTTCCTATGATTCTTAGCTTTCTTTTTCTTCTTTGACATTAAGTTTTTTTATTTGGAAACGAAATTACAAATTATAATCAACTGCCCATGTTTCAAACAACTATGCAGTTCTTCAAAATCGTTTTCAACAATTATTACATAATATGATTTTCTTTTTTATTTAATTAAAATTAAAATGATTATTATGATAGTATGTTGATATGTCTGATAAATTTTTAGCCGAAAACTTGTTGTAAACGGTTTCAAAAATTTATTGACATTTTGTTATCGGTGCATAGAATTAACAATCAAGAGATTGCATATTTTATGAACGTATATTGATAACCACTATGAACAGAAAATGACTAATAAAATTAATTTGAATCAATGTTGGTTAGTCATCAGTTCTACTTAATATCTTTTATTATGTTTTGAAAAATAAATTCTGATAACAAAAAATCTTTTATTAAATCAATTTTGAATATTCATAACAAAATAAATCAATGAATTATTGTTATGTATTTATCAACATGAATTGATGACTTATTGATAAGGATCAAACATTGAAAATAAATTTGATAATTACACTGAAATTAGACCTTCGATTCTGTTAAACAATGTATTTGTACCTTTGCAACGCAACCAAAATTCTTCAATAATGAAAATAGCGATTGGCAACGATCATGCCGGAACCGAGTATAAATTAGCCATTATCGGGTTGTTGAAATCATTGAATATTGAGGTTACAAATTATGGCACGAATGGTTCAGATAGTGTTGATTATCCTGATTTTATTCATCCGGTTGCCAAAGATATAGAGGAGGATAATGTTGATATGGGAATCATTATTTGCGGCAGTGGAAATGGGGCTTCAATGACTGCGAACAAGCATCAAAAAATTAGATGTGCTTTATGTTGGAACAAAGAAATTGTTGCCTTGGCCCGTGAACATAATGACGCCAATATTCTAAGTTTGCCAGCACGGTTCATTTCATTGCCCCAAACACTTGAAATGGTAAAGACTTTTTTGAACACTGAATTTGCCGGTGGACGACATGAACGACGCATTGAGAAAATTCCCTGTAGTTAAATCAATGCCATGGGCCATCATCACAATCATTCTCATGGCCATCATCATCAAGATTTGAAAAGGAGAAATCTCGTGATTGCCATTTTATTGAATATTTTAATTACAGCTACCTAAATAATTGGAGGCTTGGTTTCAGGAAACCTCTCTTTGCTTTCAGAAGTGATGTCTTTTAAAAACAACCACCGATGTTACGAATTTCAGTAAAATCTTTTGACCAGCTAAGCACCACAGAATTGTATGAAATTTTGCAACTACGCTCAGAAATATTTGTGGCAGAACAAGAGTGTGCGTATCAAGATGTAGATGGAAAAGATCAAAAGGCCCTTCATGTCATTGGATTTAAAAAAGATAAAATTGTGGCTTATAGCAGAATTTTCAAAGCGGGCGATTATTTGGCGCAGGCCAGCATCGGAAGGGTAGTGGTCAAAGAAAATGAACGAAATCATGGTTACGGTTACGATATTATGAATGCCTCGATCAAAGCCGTGGAAGAAGAGTTGGACGAAAGGTCAATCGCCTTGTCTGCACAAACCTATTTAAAGAATTTTTATAATTCTTTGGGGTTTGTTGAAAAAGGCGGGGAATACCTTGAAGACGATATTCCACATGTCATGATGGTAAAATTTTAAGAAAAATGGGAAATCATAAAAAAATAAACACACTTGGAATTTTATTGGTGTATTTATTGTCGACCGCCTGTACTGACAAGTCAAATGAGGCCTTTTTGACCAAAGAAATACAGGCCATAAAAACTGAGTTTGCACCAGACAAAAGGGTCGCACTTTTCAATGTTATGGCAACGCAAAAAGATGGAAGTTATATTTTAAAGGGAGAAAGCAATTTACCGGATGCCGTTACCGTCTTAAAGGAAGTTTTAAAAACCGAGGAAATTGCTTTTGTTGATAGTATTCAAATGTTGCCCTCTTCAGATTTGAAAGGTAAAACGAACGCGCTAATAAATAATTCGGTTGGCAATCTTCGAAGCAATCCGAAACATTCTGCTGAATTGGCAACCCAAGCAACATTGGGCACTCCAGTAAAAGTTTTAAAAAGAGATGGCGATTGGTATTATATCCAAACCCCTGACAAGTATTTGTCTTGGGTTGATGGCGGTGGAATAGTTTCTTTGATCGATAAGGAAATTGATCAGTGGAAAGACAACAAGAAAATTATGTACACCAAAACATATGGACATTCTTATGCTGATATTGAAAAGTCAGGTATAGTATCTGATTTGGTTGCCGGAAGTGTTTTGGAAGTACTTAAAACCACAGATCTATTTTATTTGGCACGTTATCCTGACGGGCGAACGGCATATGTTTTAAAAACCGAATCTGAGCCTTATGATTCTTGGTTGGCGGAGTTGGATCCTTCGCTTGACGACCTAGTGACCACCTCCAAGAAATTATTGGGCACACCCTATCTGTGGGGCGGTACGTCAACCAAAGGAATGGACTGCAGTGGTTTTACCAAAACAGTATATTTCTTGAACGGAATGGTTATTCCTAGAGATGCCTCACAACAAGTGCACACAGGAAAGCAAATAGATGAAGACCAAAATTTTGATAAACTCGAAAAAGGGGATCTATTGTTCTTTGGAAGAAAAGCGACCGATTCCACTAAAGAAAGAGTGGTTCATGTGGGTATGTGGATAGGCAACAATGAATTTATTCACGCCTCAAACCAGGTTCGCATCAGTAGTATGGATGCCAAAGCAGAAAATTTCGATGCATACAATCTGAATAGATATCTGCGGGCAAAACGAATTTTGAAGGAGGAAGATGAAGACTTGATTCATCTAAAAAGGAGCCCGGTTTTCAATGATTGATTTTGAGCGGTTCACAAATCGAATTTTTGATTGAACTGCGCAATATTATATCCATTTTTGAAAACTTTTTTTGATTGTTCGCTATCAATATCCAACAAGCCATTTGTATGATTGAAGTGGATGAAGTGAATTTTTGCTTTTTCAGACTCTGAAAGCGTTTCGAACAACGCCATACTTTCAACAACAAACGGATGCGGTATTTGTGAGATGTCACGAGTGTTCAATTCATTTCCGTCAAAAAAAGAGGCGTCAAGAAAAGCATAGTCAACTTCAGATATGGCCTCAACAATGTTGGTATCCCATTTCTCCCACTTATCAATATCAGGAATAAACAAGACACTTTTATTCGGGCCAATTATTTTATAACCCACAGTTTCTGAAAACTCATCTCGATGGGGTACTTGCCAAGGAATCACCTTCAGATTTGAAGTCATTGAAAGTGTGCTTTTATTTTCAATAGGATGTAAATCTATATTTTTATTTGAAACCAATTGACTCCATGGTCCGTTGTTTTCGAGATAGGCTTTCATTTTAGGCATGACGTAAGTCGGAATATGGCTGGCATTTGTGGCTTCTTTGCCCAAGTACATCAAACCTGAATAGTGCCCAATGTGGGCATGGGTCAAAAATATACACGTAGGAAGTTCGGTTGCTTCCCACGAGGCCTGTTTTTTTAAAATTTTGACCTGTGTCGAAATATCTGGTGTGGCATCAAAAAGAAAAGTTTGATGATTATCGTGGTCAAGTACTCCTAAAGAAACCACTTTTCGCGAAGCATCAGGATTTTCAAATAAATTCACACAGCACTCTTTTCTACATGCAATATGCGGAGAACCGGCATCTTGCACTGTTCCCAACACGACCAAGGAGAGTCCTTGTTGTTTCTTTTCAAGGGCATCATCTGAGACCCCATCCTTTTTTAAAGGTAGATTGCACGTAGTCAAAAACACCACCACACACAACACTAGGTTATTTACACTATTTTTAGACATTGCAGTAGCAATAAGACTCTTAAAGATAAGATTATGAAAAAGGTTTATACCATTCTTTTGTCAGTTTGTTTGATTCAAGCTGCAACCGCACAAACCATTGAACAACCAAAAACAGCGTTCACAAAAATGTATTTACCAGTTTGGGAAGAGGCAATAGCACATTGCATGGATGTGGCCAAGGCAATGCCCGAAGAAAAGTATAGCTACAAACCAACCAAGGTAAGTAAAACCTTTGCAGAGCAAATGGTTCATATTGCCGCGGCAAATCGACTTTTAACCAAACGTTATGTTTTAGGCATGGAAGTGAAACCAAATACACCCGATGCCTCAAAAATGACAAAGGAAGAAATATTGGTCATGATGCAGGAGAGCTTTGAATTCACCGCCCAAACAATTAAGGAAATTGAGCAAGAGCAACTTGACGAAACCTGCAAAATGTACCATAGTGGCAATATTGTCAGCAGAGCTTTTGCGTTGTTTTTCACTCAAGATCATTTGGCCAATCATCGGGCGAAGGCAAATTTATATTTGCGAATGAACGGTATTGAACCCCCAGAATATACCTGGTAAGGTTACTTTAAAATACCATTATATTTTACTGAATCGGCCAAAAGTTGGGTTGCTTCTAATATGGCCTCATCTTTTTTAAGGTAGTAGCTGTATAGACCATTTCTATAGAAATAGCGCTTTACAATTTCGTCTTCTATTTTGTTTTGAATTTCTTTTTGATGTGTTTTCAGAGCGGATATTTTACTTTTTTCAATAGCAACCAGCAACTTTTGAAAATCACTTTCAACCGTTTGGTCAAAGACAAAATCTTCCTCATTTGCCAAGGCGTCTTTTATGGCCTTTTCGGCTTTGGTCTCAAATGAGAAATCACTTTTTGAAACATGACTTATGAAATTCTGAAATTGATTGTCAGAAAAACTAAAATCAGCAACATTGTCCAAACTGTTATTATAATAGTAGTCCGTGGCAAAATCAAAAATGACATTGTTGATTAAAAGAGCCCTTGTCAACGCATTTGCTTTGACAGTCTCGATCTCAACATCTGGCAACACCCCACCACCATCTTGAACAGGCCGTCCGTTACGTGTTTTGAAATCATTGAAAGTGGTGTTTTTGACCGCTTTGTTGTTTTCATCTCGGTTCCAATAATCCAATGATTGAATACATCTTCCTGACGGCGTGTAGTATCTTGAAATCGTCACTTTTAGTTGGGTTCCGTAGGTTAGTTTTAATGGACGTTGCACCAAGCCTTTGCCAAAACTGCGGGCCCCCATGATTACAGCTCGGTCTAAATCTTGAAGCCCTCCGGAAACAATTTCACTTGCCGAAGCACTACTGCCATTTACAAGAACCACCAGAGGAATCTCAGTATCTACAGCTTTGTTTTTGGTTTTGTACTCGCGATTGAATTTCTTGACTTTTGATTTTGTCGTCACAATGAGCTCTCCTTTATCAACAAAAAGATTGGTCACGTTGATTGCTTCGGAAAGCAGTCCGCCAGGATTTCCTCTTAAATCAAGAATGATTTTTTCAGCCCCTTTTCCTTTTAAGTCCAATAAAGCGGACTCGGTTTGTCGAGATGCTTTTTCATTGAATTTAGCCAAAACAATATAACCTGTTTTATCGTCAACCATTTCATAAAAAGGTACGGCATCAACTTCTACAGGCCCTCTGGTAACTGTGCTTGTTTTGATTTCGCCCTGCCGCTTGAAAGTGACATTTACCGATGTGTTGTTGGCACCTTTGAGCAACTCACTGGCGTTATCATCAAAATCGGCCACTTTAATATCTCCTATTTGAATGATTTCATCGCCCGCCTTAAGACCTGCTTTATCAGCAGGATATCCTTTATAGGGCTCAATGATCAGCAATTTGTCGTTGAAAGATCGAACTGTTGTACCAATACCCGAGTACTCTCCGGCATTATTGATTCGGTATTCTTCAACATCTTGTTCGTTTAAAAATTTGGTGTACGGATCGAGGCCATCCAGCATATTTTTAATAGCCACATCCATCAACTCAGCAGGATTGGTTTCATCCACATAATTCATATTAAGCTCTTTGAAAAGTGTAGTGAAGATTTCTATTTGCTTTGCGATTTCGAAGAAATCACTTTTAAAACCACTTGCACCAACAAGAATTACAATTGAAAATATGGGAATTAATAGTCTCTTTTTGAACATTTTAGTCATCATCAATTTTCTTTTTGAATTTTAGAAGCACTGTTTTCACATTGTCATCAATGGTTTGAAAATCGGGCATCTGTTTGCCAAGATATAAAAACAGAAACGCAAAAGTGTCATTACTATTGTTAAAGATCAATGCTTTGTTGAGGCGATAACTTTCACGCAACAAACGTTTGATGCGGTTGCGTTTTACTGCACTTTTGAAGTTTTTTTTAGAAACCGAGACGCTTGCTTGAACTGCCACTTCAGAGGGTAGTTCTGTTTTTAGATAGATCAGTTTTATGGGATAGACGGAAATATTCTTCCCCTCTGAAAAAAGTTTGTCAATGAGTTTCTTGCTTTTGAGTTTCTCCTTTTTTGGGAAACCAAAATTTTTTCGTGTGGATTCCCCCTTTGAGGGGGGAGTAAGGGGGGTGTTTTTTGAAACACGAATCTTACCCATTTCCCTAACAGTTTCCTCTATACTCAAGCCCACACTAAACATATTTTTTTTAATGTCTTCATCTGAAAACCTAATAAATCGGACACCCCGCTCTTCTAGCAAACCCTGTCTTTTTGAATCTGCCTCATACTTATATTTATGTGAATCACCATTGATTTCTATGGCCAATTGTAATTCATGACAGTAAAAGTCCACGATATACTCTAAAAGAGGAACTTGCCTATGAAATTGCACCCCAAGAACTCTGTTCTTGATATTTTGCCAAAGAAGCACCTCAGCCAACGTACTATTTTTGCGCAGTTCTTTGGCGTACGCTCTGAGTTTAGGGTTGTATGGAATTATATTGTTTTTCAATCGAGTTCGCAGTTCGCTTTGGAAGATTAATACAAAAGTAATTTTTTAAACCACGTACAACACCCCCCGAAGCCCCCCTCAAGGGGGAATACAAACTAATTCTTTGGCAAAGGCAGTGGTTGCCAAACGTTATTTTCTTGATTGACATCAGCCATTAAGAGTGATGGATCCATCACAATTGCTTTGATGTCTTCCAAAGGGCGGTCAATTGAAAAACCATAATCAGAGTTGGCCCAAGTGACATCTTCCAAAACAGTTCTTTTCAATTGCGGATACGGATTTTCTTTTTCTCCGCGCATCATGCGCAGTGGTGCATAAAAAGTTTCTTGTGCACCGTCATTGTATACCACCAAGATATCTAGAGGCATTGGCATCAATCCCACACGCTCAATCTTGACGGTGGTTTTTTGACCATTGGCAGCAACTTCTTTGAATGCGTAATCAATGGTGTTTGTGGTTTGTGTCCAATCGGTCAAATACCAATCCAACTCCATTCCGGAAACTTTTTCCGCGGTTCTTTTAATATCGTTAGGCACCGGATGTTTGAATTTAAAATCAGCATAATATTTCTTTAAGGTTTCCATCAATTTCTCTTGCCCAATGACATAGCCCAATTGTGAGAGAAAGACCGCCCCTTTATTATAGGCTGAAATACCATAGGGGGTATTCGAGTCATACCTATCTGCATGAGTTGTTTGCGGCTGTTCTTTGCCAGATTTGACTAGATAATAATAACCGTTGTATGAACCTTCAAAAGGGTTTTCTTTCTTCTGATCCATTACCTCGTTCATGGCCAAGGCTGAGATAAAAGATGTAAAACCCTCATCCATCCATTCGTGCTTGGCCTCGTTGGTGGCCAAAATATGTTGAAACCAAGAGTGGGCCATTTCATGAGCGGTAACTCCAACAAGACTACCAAACTTTCGTTCGCCTGTTATCAAGGTTGACATGGCATATTCCATTCCGCCATCACCTCCTTGAATAACCGAATATTGCTTGTATGGGTACTCACCAATTGTTTTATTGAAAAACCGCATCAAAGCAGCGGTTTTGGGCTGCAAGTTTTTCCAATTCTCTTTAATTTCAGGATTATTCTTATACAGAAAATGAAGTGTTGGTCCGTTGTCCATTTTAAAGGAATCATGCGCATAATCTGGATCGGCTGCCCACATGAAATCGTGAACCATGGGCGCCTTAAAATGCCATGTCAAGGTTTTGCCTTTTGGTTCTTTGACCGTGGAGCCTGTTGTCTCGTATCCATGGCCAATTTCTTGCGGGTTTTGAAGATATCCGGTTCCACCAACGGTATAATTTTTATCAAGGGTCAACTTTACATCATAGTCGCCCCAAACACCATGGAATTCTCTAGCAATGTAGGCATCAGCATGCCAACCTTCAAAATCATATTCAGCTAACTTTGGATACCATTGACTCATTGAAAGTGCAACACCTTCTTTGCTATTACGGCCCGAGCGTCTTATTTGCAAGGGCACTTGACCTTTGAATACCATTTCAAAAGTGGTACTGCCTCCAGCGGGAATAGGTTTGGCCAAATCAACCACCAGCACTGTGCCTTCTTCATTGAAAGAGGTCGAAACACCATCTTGCTTTAAGGAAGTCGCATGTAAATATCCCATCTCGCTTTCGGTCAAAGAGGCAATTCTGCTTTTCTTTTCGGGCGTGGTCATTCGCCCATCGGGATCGGCAATGTTTTGCAATCGCATATCCATTTCGCTTCCCGGCTGAAAAGCATTGAAATAAAGATGGTAATATACCCTTTTCAGTTCATCAGGCGAATTATTGGTATAGACCAATTTTTGCGTTCCAGTATATTGAAAGTTGGCTACGTTCATGTCAACATTCATGGTGTAATCAACATGCTGTTGCCAATAATTGGAACTTTTCTGAATTGGCACAGCCACTGTTTTCGTTGCTGTGCATCCAAAGAAAACATAAATCATAAATATCAAAAGAACCACCTTGTTTCTTATCATATCTTAAAGTTTGATTTTTCCTGAAGAAACTCCCTGTGCCATGATGAGCGCATTGTACGCGTTAACGATTTTACCTGAAGTGGAAATCTCTTCTAAGGTTGCTGTTTTTTCTGTATCACCTCCCAAAACAACTTTTGCTTTGATGGGCAAACCTGATTTCATGATTATTCTCTTGACTTGAGCCGCTGTCAATTTGGGGTATTGCGACCAGATCAAGGCTGCAACACCTGATACGGCTGGTGCCGCCATGGAGGTGCCGGGGGAGTATTCGTAGGTGCTATCAGGATAACTTGAATAAATATCAGTGCCAGGTGCAAAAACATCCACATTTATTTTGCCGTAATTGGAATAATCAGCGACTAAGCTCGTGCCGTATTTTGGGTCTAGAGCACCAACTGTTATGACATTGTTTGACATTTCAGGACCATTATTTATCTGGTCATTCGGAAAATTGGGATTGTTGGGGTCATCGAGATCAGCACCATCATTACCTGCTGCATGTACAAAAAGCACATCTTTTGATGCCGCATATTTCAGTGCATCATACACCCATTCTGCATTGGGCGAAAAATCCTTCCCGAAACTGGCATTGATTATTTTGGCACCATTGTCAACCGCATAGCGAATGCCCAAGGCAATATCTTTATCGTATTCATCACCATTTGGGACCGCTCTAATACTCATTAATTGTACGTTGTTGGCAACACCGTTCGCACCTTTGCCATTGTTCCGCTCCGCCGCAATGATACCTGCCACATGGGTACCGTGACTTTCATCTTCGACCCTGTTTTGAGGATTACCATTTCCGTAACCTCTATCATTGAAATCATAGGGATTGTCGCCAACATCTTTGCGACCATCAAAATTGACATTGTAATTGTAATTGGCCTGTTCAGAGAAATAGGTAATGCCATCTTTAAGCTCCTCAATCACTTCGGGAATAGTGTCTTTATAGGTAAACATTTGCATTAAAACGGAGACATGCTGTTGCATGGCTGGGTCATTTGATTTGATGCCAGCGACGTCTTTTTTGGTATAATCAGATTTGTTGAGGTGTTTTTTCACGGCTGTATCTGCGCTGTTAACAGCTTGAAGAATTTGTTCATACTGTTGTTTGTTTTGAACCGCTTTTGGGTATTCAACATCTACCTTTTCTTTGGCCTTGGCCTGCAATGCAGCATCGCCCAGTTTGAGTCGTAAAATTCGAGCCGACTCCAATTGTTCATTGTATGACTCCCCTAAAAAGTTGTAGCCATGTATATCGTCAATGTAACCGTTGTTATCGTTGTCTTTTCCATCGCCCGCTTTCTCGCGCTTGTTTGTCCATAATACATCATCAAGATCTTCGTGGGTCAGGTCCATACCAGAATCCAAGACCGCCACAATGATTGTTTTCCCTTTTTTAGTGCCAATGATTTCTTTGTATGCTTTGTCAACGCTCATACCGGGTATGGTATCTGTAACCAAATCAAGATGCCCCCAATTTTTTTTCTGGGCATCGGTAAGGTCTGCAATTTTTAGTGGAGTAGTGTCAATATTTTCAACCGGGGTCAATATTAAATTAGTTGCTCCGCAACCGACGAGAAAAAGAGAAGAAAATACCAAAAGAAGTGAATTTGCAAGTAGCTGTTTCATATTATAATATGGCTTAGTGTTTATGTGATAAATGTGTTTAAAGTTATAAAAAAAGCATTCCAAAAAATGCATGGTCAAAAGGCATTGTATTAATTAAATACCTCATCAAATGTATAAATTTCATTTACTCGAATGCCTTTTTCAGTGGTCTGCAAGTTACAAATTTCATTATAGGCGTCATGCTGAAAAAACAGAAGATAATTATTGGCTTCAGCAGCATTCAAGAAAGTTGATTTTTCATCTAAGGTCAAAAGTGGTCTGGTGTCATAACCCATAACGTATGGAACAGGTATATGCCCAACGGTTGGCACCAAGTCAGCAACAAAGACCAAGGTTTTGTCTTTGTATGGAATATGAGGAACCATCATTTTCTCGGTATGGCCGTCAACAAAAAGAATATCAAAACCCAGTTCTGCGTTTTTTACGAAATGTGAACCGCCTCGAGAAACAAACCTAAGTTGTCCACATTCTTGCATAGGCAAAAGGTTCTCTTTTAAAAAAGATGCTTTTTCGCGAACGTTTGGTTGCGTGGCCCACTTCCAGTGATTTTCATTGGTCCAAAAATAGGCATTTTTGAAAGCAGGCTGAAACCCCGTTCTGTCCTTGTTCCATTCAATGCATCCACCACAATGATCAAAATGAAGATGCGTCATAAAAACATCGGTAATGTCATCACGATGAAAACCGTGTTTGGCCAAAGAATTATCCAAATTATGATTTCCCCACCGATAGTAGTAGCTGAAGAATTTCTCTGATTGTTTGTTGCCCAAGCCACTATCGATCAAAATCAATCGATTGTCTTTTTCAATCAACAAACTCCTGGCGGCCATATCAATTAAATTATTGGCATCTGCAGGATTGGTTTTTTGCCATAGTGATTTGGGCACCACGCCAAACATGGCACCGCCATCAAGCTTGAAATTTCCTGTTTCTATGGGGTAAAGTTTCATAAGTTTAAAACTAATGAAATGAAATTATTTATTTAATTGTTCTAAATTTAATTAGAATTGACATTATGTTTAAACAATTTAAGTTTTTCATATTAACGTACATCCTTTTTCTGTTTTGTGGAATGTTTTCATGTCAAGATGATGATTGTCCGCCAGTTTCAAGCATTACCTTTGTTGCAGACTTGATGCAGGTAAATTTATTTGAATTTTCCAATAACGGCGACTCAAGAACTCTCAATGAACCATTTTCTGACAGTTTAGAGTATAGTTCAGCCGTTATTCAATTGAAATTTAGTTTTAAAGAAGTAGAAAAGACAACCACAACCACAGTTTCAGGTAAAACTTCATTTAGTTTACTTCAACCTATTTACGCTTGTTCACCTGCATTTGTTGGTACCACAAGTAAATTCTTAAATATTGAAATAACTAGCAATCAAGATTTTGCTACTGATTATGAAGCCGGCCGTAATTTGATTTCCTTTTTTGATATCATTGAATTTGATGGGTTAAATCAATTTAATGATAATAGAATAGATTTAATGACTCATTTAAATCAACTGAAAGAAGTTCCTGTAACAATGCTTATAGTGTTAAAAGAATCCCCTGAATTTATTGAAGAAAGAAAATTTAATGTGAAAGTTGATATTCAAGGAACAACAATAGATACTTTTGAATTAGAGACAAAATCAATTGTGGTGTTCTAAAAAAGAGAAACTTTGGTTCGATGATGAATGAAAAGAATACGCCTGATTTTGTTTGAATTTTATGAATTGAATAAAAAAAACTTACTTTGGCTCAAAGGATTTACTAAAATCTTTACAAAAAACAAAGAATGCTCGAACTTGCCGGAATTATCATTCTTGGGATAATCGCACAATGGGTAGCGTGGCGGTTGAAGTTGCCTGCGATTCTTCCGCTTATTCTGATTGGAATTTTAGTTGGCCCAATTGCTACTTTGTACACAGAAGACGGAGCGAAACTCATTGAACCGGTATGGAATGGGGAAAAAGGCTTGTTCCCAGGAGACGGTCTTTATTATTTCGTTTCCTTGGCCATTAGTATTATTCTTTTCGAGGGGGGATTGACCTTGAAAAGGTCTGAAATAAAAAACGTTGGCCCCGTAATTACCAAGCTCATCACACTTGGTTCTGTGGTCACTTTTTTTGGTGCCGGAATTGCCGCACATTACATATTTGGATTAAACTGGCAAATTTCATTTCTTTTCTCGGCCTTGATTATCGTTACAGGACCCACGGTGATTAGCCCAATTTTGAGAAATGTTCCGTTAAAAAAAGATGTTTCAGCAGTTTTGAAATGGGAAGGTATTTTAATCGACCCCATCGGGGCCTTGGTCGCGGTATTGGTTTTTGAATTTATAAGTGTTGGTGAGAGTCAAGGGTATACCGCAACGGCTTTGGTTGAATTTATTAAGATTCTCCTTTTCGGTTTCACTTTTGGTTTCACTTTTGCCCACGCCCTTGCATTTGCCATTAAAAAGAATTTCATACCCCACTATTTATTGAACGTGGTTTCACTTTCTGTGGTGCTCTTGGTCTTTGTTGAGTCAGATTTTTTCGCCCATGAGTCAGGGCTACTGGCAGTGGTGGTCATGGGCATGGTCATGGGCAATATGAACCTTCCCAACTTGAAAGAACTTCTCTACTTTAAAGAATCGCTGAGTGTTCTGTTGATATCGATACTTTTTATTCTTCTGGCGGCCAATATCAATATCAGTGACCTAGAACTGATTTATAATTGGAAAACGCTGATCCTGTTTTTGGTCATTGTGTTTGCGGTCAGACCCTTAGGGGTTTTTCTAAGTTCAATGGGCTCTAATTTGAGTACCAACGAAAAGATATTCATAGGATGGGTGGGCCCAAGAGGAATTGTAGCTGCCGGAATCGCCTCTTTATTTGGGTCAAAATTATTGGCCAAGGGAGAACCCGACGCAGAGTATATTACCCCTTTGGTTTTCATGATTGTTTTGGGCACTGTTTTGTTAAATGCGACCACCGCCCGCCTGTTTGCTAAGGCCGTAGGGGTTTTTCTAAGAAAATCAGATGGTATTTTGATAATTGGCGCATCAAAATTTTCAAGATTGATTGGCGATTATTTGAAAAAGAACGGCCGTCATGTAGTGCTCATTGACAACAATCAATCCAATATAAAAAAGGCAAAAAATTTGGGCTTGGAGGCTTTTACGACCAACATTTATTCTGATACTTTAGAGGATAATATTGAGCTGAGCGACGTGGGTTATTTGATGGCATTGACTGGCAATACTGACATTAATAGCTATGCTATTGAGAAATTTGAAAAACAATTTGGCGAAAATGGCTCTTATCGTTTGGTCAATGGCGATGAAAGAAAGGACCCAAACAAGACTATTGAAAACGGACTTTTTTCAAGCACGGATGATTTTGAAAAGTTGATGGATACGACTAGAAAGTATCCAACAATTCATGAAATCGAGGTTCAAGATGAAGAACACTTCACAAACCTCTTGAACTTGATAAGGTCTGAAGAATATATTTCCCCTCTTTTCTTAAAAAGAGCAGATGGCAGAATAGAAATTATTCGCTCATACAATCAAGCGTTGGCTGATATTGAAAAAGGATGCCAGTTGGTGGTCTTGGGGAAAGATGTTGATATTTATGTTGTCGCCGATACCGAATCAGAATAACATTAATCGTTCAATTTAAGAACCGCCATAAAAGCTTCTTGAGGCACTTCTACACTGCCTACCTGTCGCATTCTTTTTTTACCTTTTTTCTGTTTTTCAAGCAATTTCCTTTTTCGAGAAATATCACCGCCGTAACATTTTGCGGTCACATCTTTTCGGAGTGCCTTGGTTGTTTCTCGTGATATTATTTTTGCTCCAATAGCAGCCTGAATAGGAATATCAAACTGTTGACGTGGAATCAGTTCTTTTAATTTTTCACACATTTTTTTACCAATTTTGACAGCATTATCTGCATGTATTAGCGCAGAAAGTGCATCAACAGGCTGTGCGTTCAAAAGAATATCAACACGTACTAATTTTGATTTACGCATACCTATTGGCGCATAATCAAAAGAAGCGTAACCTTTAGAAACGGTTTTCAATCGGTCATAAAAGTCAAAAACGATTTCAGCCAAAGGCATATCAAAATTTAGCTCTACCCGCTCTGTAGTCAAATAGGTTTGATTGGTAATTTGGCCGCGCTTTTCAATACACAGTGACATGACATTACCAACAAAATCAGACTTGGTAATTATAGTGGCTTTTATATAGGGCTCTTCAACACGATCTATACTTGATGGATCGGGTAAATCACTGGGATTATTTACAATCAATGCCTCCTCAGGATTTTTCCTTGTAAAGGCATGGTAGCTTACGTTGGGCACCGTGGTAATGACCGTCATATTGAACTCTCGTTCCAATCTTTCTTGAATGATTTCCATATGAAGCATTCCTAGAAAACCACAACGGAATCCAAAACCAAGAGCGGCGCTACTTTCAGGAGCAAAAACCAAAGAGGCATCATTAAGCTGCAGTTTTTCCATCGAAGAACGCAGCTCTTCAAATTCATCGGTATCAACGGGGTAAATACCTGCAAAAACCATCGGTTTGACATCCTCAAAACCATCGATGGCATTCTCGGTGGGTTTGGTCGCATCGGTTATGGTGTCACCCACTTTTACTTCCCGTGCATCTTTTATTCCAGTAATCAGATAACCTACATCACCCGCTTTTATACTTTGTTTAGGCTCTTGTTCAAGTTTCAATGTGCCTACCTCATCGGCAAAATAATCTTTATCAGTGGCGACAAATTTTATCTTTTGTCCTTTTTTGATTTCCCCATTGATGACCCTAAAATAGGTTTCCACGCCACGAAAAGAATTGTAAACCGAATCAAAAACCAAAGCCTGCAATGGCTCATCAAGATTTCCTTCTGGTGAGGGAATGCGCTCAATAATGGCTTTTAAAATATCTTCTATACCAATTCCTGTTTTTGCACTAGCCGGAATGACCTCTTCGGGCTTACATCCCAAAAGATCGACAATATCATCGGTAACCTCTTCTGGGTTGGCGCTTGGCAAATCAACCTTATTCAAAACAGGAATGATTTCCAAATCATTTTCAAGGGCCAAATACAAATTTGAAATGGTCTGTGCTTGAATGCTCTGTGCCGCATCAACCACTAAAAGCGCACCTTCGCAGGCGGCTATGGATCGAGACACCTCATAAGAGAAATCAACATGGCCCGGAGTATCAATTAAATTCAAAATGTATTCTTGGCCATCAAGCGTATACTCCATCTGAATGGCATGGCTTTTAATGGTAATGCCACGCTCACGCTCCAGATCCATATTATCTAGAAGTTGCTCTTTCTTTTCTCTTTCTGTCACTGCGCCGGTGAAGTCCAACAATCGATCAGCCAAGGTGCTTTTACCATGATCGATGTGCGCAATGATGCAGAAGTTTCTGATGTGCTTCATAAATACAATTTCTTAAAAAAAACAGTAAGACTGGCCTATTAAGAGCTGCAAAGATAGGTCAATTTATAAAGGGTTATCGCAATGCTCTTTAACATTATTGTTTTGTTTGGAAAGAATTGGAAAAATCGATAAACCGCACCAAAATTGTAGGATATTTCATCATTTATATGTTACATTTGGAGGCAGACCTACCGTTTAATGAAAAATCACGTCCTCTTCATCGCCTCACTGTTTTTTTCGATGGCGCTGTTTTCTCAAGAATTCCGTATATCAGGTAAAGTGGAGAACACCCAACAAGAAAGCATTGCATTTGCCAATGTGCTTCTACTAAAAGCGAAAGATTCAACTGTTTTAAAAGGAGCATCATCTAATGAAGGAGGCTTCTTTTCTTTCAATAACATAGAAACGGGAGACTATATTTTAACCGCCAGTTTCATTGAAAATGTTTCAAAACAATATTACCTAACGGTTGAGGCAGATGTGGATGTTGGCACATTGACCATTGAAGAAAACACCCAAAATTTAGATGAGGTTGTGGTAACCTATCAAAAGCCAAAATTGGAACGTAAAGTTGATCGCCTGGTCTTCAACGTTGCCAACACCGCCCTATCTGATGGCACCATTTGGGAGCTTTTGAAACACACACCAAGCGTCACTGACATACAAGGGGTTTTGACGGTTAAGGGCAGTAGCGATATTGATGTGATGATCAACGGCCGAAAAGTCAATTTACCCAAAGATGATATTATCAATTTACTATCAGGGGCATCAGCAAGCAATGTCGAATCTATTGAGGTTATAACAAATCCTCCTTCAAAATATAGCGCAGAGGGCTCCATGTTGATTGATATCAAAATGAACAAAAACCTGATTGCTGGTTATAATGGGGCGCTTTTCAATAATTACAGACAAGGCGTGTTTGCCAAACACACATTAGGCACAGACCACTATTTCAAGGGTGAAAAAAGTGATTTTTCAATAAACTACAGTTACGGTCGTAATAAAAACATTCGAAGACATAAAGATATCGTTAATTTTTCGGAGGCCAATGGTGGCAATTCTGTTTGGACTAGCCGACAAGACTACCTCAGGCGAATTGAACGCTATGGATTGAACGCCTATTACAATTATCAGTTCAATGAAAAGAACAAATTATCGTTGGTGTCAATCAACACCTGGAACCCCAATAACAGCAGACTATTTGATACAAAAACCTCAGTTGAGGGCAATGGCAATGATTTCAATACTTTGAATACCTCAGACGAAAACACCTTGAACAATTCCATTCATGTTGATTATACCAAAGGCCTAAATGGGAAAAATGAAGAAATGATGGTAGGTGCTCATTACACCCACTATAAATATGGTCGTAATCAGAATTTGACCAATGATTTTTTGGATATGGACGGAAATATTGTGGATACCAACCAATTGATTGGCGATTCAAAAAACGAAATTGACCTCTATAGTGCTCGTTTTGATTATACCACCACCATCGGAAAAGTGAATTTGGAGGCCGGCATACGAT